>QHSU01000043.1:10669-36201 GCA_003220535.1 Candidatus Rokuibacteriota bacterium | reverse complement strand
GCGTGCTCAATGGCAACAATGCGGGGTGCCGACAGCTCCCTCGTCAGATTATTTGCGGACTCACGGTACCAACTTCAGTCGACGTTCCCAGGTATCCGGCGCGCGGTGAGCATAGACGATTTTCATGATGCGAGGGTGTGCCCGCGGCTCATGGCGATTATTTACATATTCATAGCTCTACCAAATGTCGGTGGTGGCGCTTTCAAGAGCCTGTTGACACGCAGGAGCCAGCCCTATTAGACTCGCAACCCGTGGAAGCTCGTTTGAGCCCCCCTTTGAGCCCCCCGGTGTTCCGTCTCCTCGGTCGCGGCGTCTTCTGACCGACTCCACGCCCGCTTTCTAGCTCGTTCCCAGTAGCAGTCCCCAAGCGCTCAGGATCCGCCGTGGACCTCGCGCAACCTGTAGTGGACTCGCCGCTCCGCTGGCGATCGCTCTCGGCCGCCGCGGCGGTAATCCGGGGAGGGAGTGGCATGCGGTTGGCGTCGAAAATCTTCCTGACCTCGGCGCTCGTGATTCTCGTGCTCGCGGGCGTCGGGGTGCTGAGCCTCCGCGCGGTCGATCGTCTCGTTTCGGTCAACCGCGACATCGCGACCCGCACCGTCCCGGCGCTACGCCTCGCCGCGGCCGCCCGCGAGGCGATCGCGCCGCTCATGCGGCTCGAAGCGCACGCGGTGCTGACGGGCGACCCGCGCCACGCGATGGCGTGGACCGAGCGGGCGGTGCAGGTGGCCGAGGACCTCGTGCGCCTTGCCGAGTACGCGCAGGGCTCGTGGGAGTCGCGGCACCTCCGCGAGGCGAGCGCCGCGTTCGACCGGTACCGCCATGTCGTCGCCCAGGGGCAGGCGCTCCTGGGGGTCGGCGACCGCGCGCGGGCCGTGCGCTTGACCGACGCCGACGCGCGGGCGCTCGCCGAGCAGGTCCAGGAGAGCCTGGACGCGCTGATGGCGGCGACCCACACGCGGGTGGTGGCGGTGCAGGCCGAGGCCACGCGCCTCGAGGCGCGCATGTGGACCGCGGTGCTGGTCGCGATGGGCGCGGCGGTCGGCCTGGCGCTTCTCGGCGCGGCCATCATCGCCCATCGCATGACGCGCTCCCTCGGCCTCCTGTCCTCGGCGACAGCCGAGGTCGCCGCGGGCGCGTTCCGTGAGCCCATCGAGGTTGGCACTCACGACGAGATCGGGGCGCTGGCGTGCTCGTTCAACACGATGGTGGGCCAGCTGCGCCGGATGGAGGAGACCAGACGGGACTTCCTCGCGACCGTCTCGCACGAGCTCCGATCGCCCCTCACGTCGATCCGCGGCGCCGCCGACCTTCTGCGCGACGGGATACCCGGCACTCTCACGGACCGGCAGGGACGGCTCATGGACATCATCTCGACGAGCTCCGGACGGCTGCTGGGGCTCGTCAACCAGATCCTCGAGATGTCTCGCCTCCAGGCCAGGCTCGTGGAGCTCGACCGGAGGTCGATCGACCTCGCGCAGCTCGTCGAAGGCGCCGTCGAGGAGCTCCATCCACGAGCCGCCGAGGCGGGCGTGGCCCTCGAGTGCGAGCGCCTCGGGGTGAACTTCACGTACTGTGGCGACGAGGACCGGCTCCACCAGCTGGTCGTCAACCTCGGCGCCAATGCGATCCGGTTCACCGAGCGCGGCGGGCGCGTCGTCACCCGGGTGATCGACGCGGGCCCGGAGTTCGAGCTCCAGGTCGAAGACACGGGGGTCGGCATCCCCGCGGACGCGCTGCCGCACATCTTCGATGCCTACCGCCAGGCGCACGGCGAGCGGGGCGGCACGGGCTTGGGCCTGGCAATCGTGCGTGGCGTCGCGGAGGCCCACGGGGGTCGCGTGACCGTCGAGTCGCGGGAGGGGAAAGGGAGCCGGTTCACCGTGCTCTTGCCGCGCACCTGAGCGCGATGGCGAGCGTCGCCTCCCCGACAATGGAGGCGGCGCGCTCGCCCGACCCTGGTTGTCGCCGAGTCTTCACCGCTTCGTGGTCCGCGTGTCACACGATCTCGCTACGATCATCCCGGTAAGACTCAGGTGTCAAGAAAAGGTCCACTGCTCGTTGAATTTCTGATCACTTCGCGGTCGTGCGCCCACGGCGCGATCCGTAAGTATGTGAATTTCCGTAATCTCATGCTGGCACTCTCTTTGCGTGCCTCTCCGCGACCATGAGCGGACTGCGTGCGGAAGCGGAGAATAGGATGCCTGTCGAGACCTTGCGCCAGGAGGGGCACATGAGTCCTGATCGAGCCCCGCTTCTGGACCGAAGCCCAAGGATGCGGGCCATCGGGACGGTCATCGAGAACATCGCCGACACGGATGCGACGGTCTTGCTCCGGGGCGAGAGCGGCGTCGGCAAGGATCTCGTCGCCCGCGCCATCCATGCGACGTCGTCGCGCCGCCAGGGGCCGTTCGTCAAGGTCAACTGCGCGGCCATACCGCAGGGGCTGCTCGAGTCCGAGCTCTTCGGCCACGAGAAAGGCGCCTTCACCGGTGCGCACCGCCGCAAGCCCGGGCAATTCGAGTATGCGAACAAGGGCACGCTCTACCTGGACGAGATCGCCGAGCTGCCGCTCGCCCTGCAGGCCAAGCTCCTGCACGTGCTACAGGACTTCCAGTTCGCGCGCGTGGGGGGCCATGGGCTGCTCGACGTCGACACCCGCGTGATCGCCGCCACCAATCGGAACCTCGAGGAGGAGATGGCGCGCGGCGAGTTCCGGGAGGATCTCTACTACCGGCTCAACGTGGTGGAGATCCGGGTCCCCCCGCTGCGGGAGCGGCGGGAAGAGATCCCGGGGCTGGCGGCGTGGTTCCTGGACAAGTTCAACGCCCAGTACGGGCGGCAGAAGCAACTCTCGCCCGAGACGATGAACCGCCTCCAGGAGCATTCGTGGTCAGGGAACGTCCGAGAGCTGGAGAACGTCATTCGACGCATGGTGGTGCTCACGGATGGTGAGCAGGCGTTCGAAAGCCTCGTCGCAGGCGGTCGCAACGGGCACGCCGCAGCCGCGCCGTCCGTTCCCGTCACCAGCGAGAGCTTGCGCGAGATCGCCCGCCGCGGCGCCCGGGAGGCCGAGCGCCAAGCCCTCGCCGAGGTGCTCGAACGCGTGCGGTGGAACCGCGCCGAGGCCTCGCGCATCCTCAAGGTCAGCTACAAGACGCTCCTCAACAAGATCACCGAGTGCGGGCTGACGCCGCCTTCCCGTCGGGCTTTCCAGGATTCGATCCGGTCCTTATCGGGCTAGCCGGGCGGCGGAAGTCGCCTTCCGCCGCAGCTCACAGATGCCCGCCCCCCGCGCGGCAAACCTCCGCTTGACAAGCCGCCACACCCGCACCTAAGGTCGCAACGCCATGAACGAGCTCGACTCGCTCGCCGCATCGCTCGGGGCCCTCCTGAAGGAGCGAAAGGAGACGATCGCCGTCGCCGAGTCGTCGGCCGGAGGATTGATCTGCGCCGCACTGCTCGCCGTGCCCGGCGCCTCCGCCTATTTCCTGGGCGGCGGCGTCATCTACACGCAGGCCGCGCGGCGTGCGCTCTTGCGGGTGCCGGACGAATCGGTCAAGGGCATCCGGTCGAGCACCGAGGCCTACGCCCTGCTCAAGGCGCGGACGATCCGTGAGCTTCTGGGAGCCACGTGGGGGCTCGCCGAGACGGGCGCCACCGGGCCGACGGGCAACCACTACGGCGATTCGGCGGGGCACGCTTGTCTGGCTGTGGCGGGGCCCGTCGAGCGGGCCATCACGCTCGAGACGGGCCACGGTGACCGCGAGAAGAATATGTGGGCGTTCGCGAAGCGAGCGCTGGAGTTGCTGGAGACGTCGCTGGGCAAGTCTCGCTGAGCGCCCTCCGATGCGAATCGTCGCGTGGAACATCCGCGCCGGCGGCGGCATTCGGGTCGGGCGAATCGTACGCCATCTCGAGCGCTGGGCGCCGGACGCGGTGGTCCTGTGCGAATTCCGCGCGACGCCGCCCAGCCTCGAGCTGGCTCGCCGGCTCGCGGCGCTTGGGCTTGCTCACCAGTGCACGACGGCGAATCGTGCAGCGCCTTCCGCGAATCGCCTGCTCATCGCCGCACGCTGGCCGCTGCGCCCGCTCCGCCTTCGGGGGCAGCCGCACGAGTCGGGCCGCTGGCTGGCCGCCGCCGTGGCGGCTCCGTACCCGCTGACCCTGGGCGCAATGCACGTCCCGAACCGCGTCACCGGGCGCAAGTACCCCTTTCTCGACGCCGTGCTGGCCTGTGCCAGACGCTGGCGCCTCGGGCCAGCCCTCTTCGTCGGCGACACGAACTCCGGGCGCCGTGGGATCGACGAAGAGGTGCCCGCATTCAATGCGCGCGAGCAAGGCTGGATCGACGAGCTCGCCGGCTGCGGGTGGCGTGACGCGTTCCGCCACCTCCGCGCCGACGCTCGCGCCTACACGTGGTATTCGCCGAACGGCCGGAACGGCTTTCGAATCGATCAGGCCTTCGTCAACCCGGCGCTGCTGGAGCGCCTGGCGGGAGCTGCATACGTCTGGGCGGGTGGGACGCGTCGAGGGCGGAGGGGGACGCCGAGCGACCACGCCGCGCTGCTGGTCGATCTCCGCGGCGAGATGGGGTAGAGTTTCAACCGACCCGATGCGCTTCGGCACCTACTACTTCTTGCAGGCTCACCCCGCGCTCACGCACCCGGACGTCGTCCGCCACGAGATCGAGCAGATGGTCTGGACCGAGGAGCTCGGCTTCGACAGCATCTGGCTGACGGAGCACCACTTCATCGACTATGGCCTGTCCGTCTCGCCGGCGGTGCTGGCGGCGGCGGCCGCGATGCGGACGCGGCGCGTGCGCATCGGCCTGGCGGCGGCGATCCTCCCGTTCCACGATCCGGTTCGGCTCGCGGAGGAGCTGGCGATCGTCGACATCCTGAGCGAAGGTCGTCTGGACGTCGGGGTGGGGCGCGGCAACCGCCCGGTCGAGTTCGAGGGCTATCGCGTGCCCCAGATCGAGAATCGCGAGCGCTTCGACGAGTGCCTCACGATCATGCTCAAGGCGTGGACCATGGAACGGTTCGCGTTCGAGGGTCGTCGCTTCACGATCCCCGAGGTCCGGGTCATTCCCAAGCCACTCCAGCAGCCGCATCCCCCGCTGTACGTCGTCTGCACGAGCCCCGACACGATCGAGGCCACTGCGCTGCGCGGGGTCCCTATGCTGAACTCGCTCCTCCGGGGAGGGGTCGAGCAGCTCGCCAAGAGCCGCGACACGTACGTCAAGGCGTGCGAGAAGGCGGGCCGCAGCGCCGCCGACATCGCGGGCCTGCTTTCCCGCTGGGGCGTGTCTCGCCACGTCTACGTGGCGCCGACGGACGCCGAGGCGCTGGCCGAGGCGAAGGACGCGGAGATGTGGTACCAGGAGTCGCTGCGGCGCTTTCTCATTCCCGAGCGGATCGATCGCGTGCACCCGCTGCTGCAACCGGGGTTCCGGGCGATGGAGGAGCGATTCGCGAAGGTCTCGTGGGAGCAGGTCGTCGCCGAGAGCGTCGCCTTCGGCTCCCCGGACACGGTCGCCGGACGGACCGACGAGTTCCGGCGTCTCGGGGTCGGCGAAATGCTCTGCTGGATGAACTTCGGCGGGTTGCCTCAGGAGCGCGTGCGGCGCTCCATGGAGCTCTTCGCCCGCGAGGTCATGCCGCGGTTCCGCTGAGCCGCTCGGGCGGGCTCGCCCGACCGGGCGCCGTCACGAGCAGTTGCCGGCTGCGCCGACCCCCACGCCCGGCGCAGGCTCGCCGCGGAGCGCGCGAAGCAGCTTCTGGAAATCCGGGGACGCGTCGAGGAGCGTCCCGGCCACGGCAACCAGCCGCTGCACCGTGGCGTCGGGGAGCACGAACGTCGTCGGAAGGCCCAGGAACTCCTCGCGCGCGGGCGTGGGAAGCCCCTCGTCCGCGTCCCTGGGAACTTCACGATGAGGTACTCCATCGTCACTTCGGCCGGCTCAATACCAGGCCGATCGCTTTCGTGAAGGCGCCGACCGTGAATGGCTTCTGGAGCAGCGGGCCGAGCTTCGGCGCGTCCACCGACGCGGCGTCGGTGAGGTATCCCGAGACGTAGAGGACCTTGATTTCCGGCCGTGCGGCCCGCACGCGCCTGACCCACTCGTCGGCGAACGACGGAGGGATCCCGACGTCCACGACCATCAGATCGATCCGGCCGATATGCTGCTTGCTGAGGGCGAGCGCCTCGTCCCGGTCGCCGGCCTCGAGGACCACATGGTTCTGCAGCTGGAGGATCTCGCGGATCAGGTCGCGGACCTCGCGCTCGTTTTCGACCACGAGCACGGTCTTGCCGTCGACCGGCGGCGCGGCGGGCACGGGCGCCGTGCCCGGAGTCTCCACCGGTGGCGCCGGCTCCTGGACGCGGGGCAGGTAGATCTTGAACGTCGAGCCGGCGCCGGCGTCGCTCATGACGCTGATCTGGCCGCCGAACTGGGTGACGACGTCGTAGACCGTCGCGAGGCCGACCCCGCTGCCGCGTCCGGGCTCCTTGGTCGTGAAGTAGGGCTCGAACAACCGCGCGCGCGTCTCGTCGTCCATGCCGAATCCCGTGTCGCTCACCGCCAGCATCACCACCTGACCCACGTTGGCGGTCTCGATGGTCAGGCGACCGCCACCGGGCATGGCGTCGCGCGCGTTGACCACGAGATTCATGATCACCTGGCCGATCTGGTGCGGGTTGGCGCTGACGCGCCCGAGCTCGGAATCGAGCCGCGTCACCAGCTCGATGGTGTCGCCGAGCAGAGGCTGGAGCACGCGCGTCACGTTGCCGACGATCTGGTTCAGCTCCACCGGCGCCGGGGCCGACTGGGGTCGGCGATTGCCGGCAAGCACCTGCTGCGCCAGCGCCGCGCCCCACTCGGTCGCCCGCTTGATCGCCTCGGCGTTCCGACGCAGCGGATCGTCGCTGTGAAGGCGTCGCAGGATCATCTCCGTGTATCCGGTGATGACCGCCAGCAGGTTGTTGAAGTCGTGGGCGACACTGCTCGCGTGGCGGCGGAGGCTCGCGTTGTCGGCCAGCGCCTCCTCGAGCCTGGCGATCTGCTCGCGCGCGGACACCGCCCCGCTCTCGGACGTCATCGCGGCGTCTCGTCGGCGACGGCGACCGGCGGATCCGGCACGAGCGCCAGCACAATGGTGAACGTCGTGCCGCGACCACGAGCGCTCTTGAAGCTGATCACGCCGCCGTGGTCCTGGACGACCTTGTGCGCGAGGGCGAGGCCGAGTCCCGTGCCGTTGTCTCGCGTCGTGTAGAAGGGGTTGAAGATCCGGTCGGTGTCCGAAGGCTCGATGCCGACCCCCGTGTCCTCCACCTCCACCTTCACGCGATTCGCCGGCCGCCAGCGGGCCGAGGGCATCGGATCCCCGGTCACCGCCCAGCCGGCACGGACCGTGAGGCGGCCACCGTTCGGCATCGCGTCGAGGGCGTTGGCGACGAGATTCACGAACACGCGATAGAGCGCGTCCTTGTCGCCCTGGATGGATGGCACGTCGCGGGCGTATTCGCGCACGAGCTCGACCCGCTTGTCGTCGAACTGGTCCACGTACAGCTCGAGCGCGCGCTCGAGGAGCTCCGGGAGTCTCACGAGGCCGAAGGTCATCCGGGGCGGGCGCGCCAGCTCGAGGAGACTCTCGACGATTCCGTTGATCCGTTCCAGCTCGCGCGGCACGACGCTCCCGAACCGCGCGCGGAAATTTGGGTCGTCGAACCCCCGGTCGAGGCGGCGACTGAACGTGAGGAGCGAGGTCAGCGGGTTCTTGATCTCGTGGGCGAACCCGGCGGCGAGCGTGCCGAGCGCGGCCAGCCGGTCCGACCGGCGCAGGTCGCTCTCGAGCTGGCGCAGCAGCGTCAAGTCCCGGAACACGCCGATGACGCCGAGGTCCTTCCCCTCGCCGCCCTTGAGCGGTGCCGTGCTGAACTCGATCGGCAGCGAGCTGCCGTTGCGGCGCCGCAGCGTGAGCGGCACGCCCGCGGTGGGCGCGTGGCTCGCGAGGGTCTCGGTGAGCAGGTCGCTGAGCTCGGGGGTATGGGCGAACAGCTCGGTGCAGTACCGGCCCGCGGCCTCGCCGCGGAAGAACCCCGTCAGGAGCTCCGCCGTCGGGTTCAGCGTGACCACGCGCCCGTCGAGGTCGATGGTCACGATGCCGCTCGTGAGCGATCCGAGGATGTTGTCCGTGTAGCTCTTGAGGTCGGCCAGCTCCTCGAACTGGCGCCGCAGCCCGGCGTGCGCCTCCTCCAGCGCCGTCCGCTGATGGAGGAGCTGCGCGGCCATGTGGTTGAAGGCCGCCGCCAGCCGCCCGATCTCGTCCGCCGTCGAGGGCTCGATCCGCTGGTTCAGCTCGCCGCGCGAGATGGCGGCGGCGCCCTTGGCGAGCTGCTGGACCGGCCGTGCGATCCGCCGGGCCACCAGCGCCGCCGCCGCACCGCCCAGCAGCAGCGTCACGAGCGTCAGCGCCCCCAGCTCGAGTCGCGTCCGCCGGATCTCGTTCTCCATCCGGCGCTTGGAGAGGCCGAGCCGCACGGTGCCCCACTTCCGGCCATCCACGAGGACGGGGACGGCGAAGTCATAGACAGCCTCGCCGGCGCTCGTAACGGTCTCCTGGGTCAGCGGTTCGGGTGTATCTGCCGCGCGCTCCTGCACGGCACCGCGGAGCGGCAGGCCCACCCGCTCGGGATATCGGCTGTGCGCCGCCACCTTCGCATCGGCGTCGAGCACGACGGCGTAAACGACGTCATGCTCGGCGGCTACCCGCACGACGTTCTGCTCCAGCGCGGTGAAGTTGTAGAGGAGGAGCGGAGTGTACGAGATCGCCGCCAGGTTCCGCGCCAGCACCTCGCCGCGACGCTGGACCTCGCCAATGATCGCCGCGCGCTGCCGATGTTCCACCACCACGATGACGGCTGTCATCACGAGGACGATCACGAGGAACGTGCCCAGCAGGAGCTTCGCCCGGAGTGAGCGGATCATCGGCTACGCTCCAGCCAGATCTTCCGGAATGGGATGTACGGATCGCCAAGGCCATTCACCTCGACGCTCCGGACATAGGGCTGGAAGAGCCGCTCGTACGTGTGGTGGTAGACCGGCATGATCGGCGCGTCGTCGAGGATCACTTGCTCGGCTTTCCGGTAGAGCTCGACCCGCCGCTGCAGATCGCTCACGCTCCGAGCGCTCGTGAGCAGATCGTCCACGACTGGGTTCGCGTACCCGAAGAAGTTGCGCGAGCCCTTCGAGTGAAAGAGCTTGGTGAGGAAATTATCTGGATCCGGGACATCGGCATGCCAGGCGTACAGGAAGACGGGCAGCATCCCTTCGTCGAGCATCTTCGAGAACGCCGGCCAATTTGTGAGGTAGTGGACTTCCGCGACAATCCCGACCGCCGCGAGCGACTTCTTGATCTGCTCGTGCTCACGGACGATATCGTCCCGCTTCACGCTCGACCAGATCGCGATGGGTGGCAGACCACGCCCCCCGGGGTGGCCCGAGTCGGCGAGAAGCCCACGGGCCTTGTCCGGATCATACGGGGATCCTGCGATCCTCGGGTTGAAGCCGAGAGTGCCCGGGGGGAGGATTCCGCGCGCAAAAATGTATTGGCCGAAGTACACATCCTGAACGATGGCCTCACGGTCGATGGCGTGAACGATGGCCTGGCGTACGCGCCGGTCCTTGAGAGCCTTGGTCCGAGTGTTGAGCCCGTAGAAGCGCACGCTAATCGCCGGACGCTTCACGTAGATGTGGCTGTCATCCGCTGCCAGCGATCGGCGGTCGGCGCGGGCCGGCACCGGCGCGTCCTCGAGGTTCCCCTTCAGGAACTCGTCATGCATGACGTCGCGCTGGTCGCCGGGGAAGATGCGATACACGAGACGGGAGAGCCGGGGCGACCCGTCGAAGTACTCTGGGTTCGCGCCAAGCACGATCTCCCGGCCCCGGTCCCAGCGGATGAACCTGAATGGCCCGGTCCCGACGGGCCGTATTCCGAAGGTCTCGCCCTGGGACTCGACCAGTTCCCTGGGCACGATCTTGGCGTGCCCGATCGCGGCGACCGCGGCGAAGGGGACGAGGGCCTCACTGAGTGTCACCTGCATCGTGTGTCGGTCGAGTGCGACGAAGCCGGCTACCGTCTTTGCGCGTCCTTCTCTGAAGTCGCGCGCGCCTCTGACGTTCAGAAACAGGTCGGCCGCATCAGAGCGGCTCTTCGGGTCGATGACGCGCGTCAACGAGTAGACGGCGTCGTCTGCGGTGACCTCGCGCCCGTGGTGGAACTTCACACCTTTCCGGAGATCGAAGGTCCACGTGAGCCCGTCGCGTGACGCTCGCCAGAACTGCGCGAGCGCCGGCTTGATCGCCAGAGTCTGGTCGAACTGGACGAGGCCGTCGAAAATCTGCTGAGAGACAGACCGACTGTAGGTGTCGCTGATGCGCACCGGGTCGAGCGTTTGCGGATCGTGTCCCAGTGGCCGCCGGTAGACGACGGCGGCGTCCTGAGTCCACGCGGTCAGCGTTCCGGTACAAACGAGCGCGGCAAGCAGACTGATGAGCAGGAAGGGGGAAATACCGCCCCCCTTCCCGCTCCGGGGACTCCTAGTCCCCACTACCATCAGCAGTGCCGACCGCCTGGAAGAACTGCGTCGAGCTCGACGTCGCCGACTCGATCACTGGGGCCACCAGCAGAAATGACGCGATCACCGCTGCGACTACCACGATTCCCGTGCACAGCTTCGCCATGGCTCTCCTCCTTGACGATTGAGAGGCCCTCCCCATGAGGGCCCCGGAAACAACCGGCAGGAGGTGGAGCAATTCCACAGCCACGCGAGGCCGAAGGCGGGACATCGATCCAAGTGCTTGCTTCACGATGGCGAACTCCGTGCGCATAGTCGATCGCTCGGTGCCGTCCGCACAGTGACTGTGCGGACCGCACAACTACTGGGCGCCCAGTATCTGGGCGGTCAGCGTTGGCCGCTCGGCGCCCGAATACCCCATCGCGCGAGCTTCACCCGGAGCGAATTCCGATGGATCTCGAGAATGCGTCCGGCCTCGGTGAGATTCCATCCGACGCGCTCGAGAACGCGCAACACGATCTGCCGCTCGAACTGATCCGTGGCCTCGTTGAGCGGGAGGGCTTCGGCCGCCCGAACCTTCGTGGCCTGCTGCGGCAACGAGACGTCCAGCGGAAGATCGTTGAGCTGGATGACGGGGCCCTCGGCCAGGACCACGCAGCGCTCGATGACGTTCTCGAGCTCGCGCACGTTCCCCGGCCAGCGATACGCCTGGAGCGCGGCGTGCGCCTCGGGCGACAGCCCGCCGATGTGCTTGTTGAACCGACGATTGTCCCGCCGGATGAAATGGTCGACGAGCAGCGGGACGTCCTGGATGCGCTCCCGCAACGGAGGCACCACCACGTGGACGACGTTGAGCCGGTAATAGAGGTCCTCGCGGAAGGCGCCGTGCGCCACGGCCTCCTTGAGATTGGTGTTCGTCGCGGCGATGACCCGGACGTCGATCTTGACCGGCCGCGTGCCGCCTACGCGCTCGATCTCGCGTTCCTGGAGCACTCGCAGGAGCTTGACCTGGAGCTCGGCCCGAAGCGTGCCGATCTCGTCGAGGAAGAGGCTGCCCCCCTGCGCCAGCTCGAACTTTCCGATCTTCCGCTGATGGGCGCCGGTGAACGAGCCCTTCTCGTGGCCGAAGAGCTCGGACTCGATGAGGGACTCGGCGATGGCCGCCGGACTGACGGCGACGAAGGGCCGGTCGCGCCTTGCCCCCTGGTGGTGGACGGCCCGGGCGACGAGCTCCTTGCCGGTGCCGCTCTCGCCGGTGATCAGCACGGTCGTCGCCGTTTGCGCGACCTGCGCGATGAGGCCGTGGAGCTTCTCGACTGCCGGGTGCTGGCCGATGATCTCGTCGGGATCGCGCTTGCGCTCCAGCTCGGCGCGAAGAAACGCGACTTCGCGCTCGAGCGCCCGGCGCTCGAGCGCCCGGCGCGAGAGCGACAGCAGCTCGTCTTCCTCGAAGGGCTTGGTCAGGTAGTCGAAGGCGCCGAGCTTCATGGCGGCCACGGCGGTCCGCACCGTCTTCACGGCGGTGACGAGGATCACCTCGATCGCTTCGTCGATCGCCTTGATGCGCTCGAGCACCTCGATCCCATCCATGCCGGGTAGTCGGATATCGAGCAGCACGAGATCCACCTGAGAGGCGCGGACGGCCTCGAGCGCGCTCGGTCCGTCCGGAACGTCGACCACGTCGTAGTGATCCTCGAGGATCAGCCGGAACGACTCCCGGACGCCGGCGTCGTCGTCAACCACGAGGATGGCGGGGCGCGCCATCCTCGGACTCTAGCACCAATCGTCGCGGGCAGGCAGCCACCCGCCTCAGACTGAGCACCGCCCACCCGAGGAGCGTATCCAACCCACGACATCGACGAGTAGGAAGAGGTGACGCTACAAGATCACATCGAAGTCACTTCAGTATGGGCAGGCGTGGTTGTGCGGGGGTTGCGTCCGGTCGCGTTGGTGCGTGTTCGAGCTGTCGGTAAGTCTGTGGACGCCGAGTGGAGGAACCCGCACGTGCCGAGAGGCAGAGCACGCGCCAACGACAACGGAAGGGCCGCGACGTCGAGAGCTGTGACCTCCGGGAGCGCTGCTCACGAGCCGTAGAATCGTCCGGGGGCGGCGATCGGTTCGCATGGACGTGCTTCTCCGCTGCGCCGCACGTTCGGCGTCCCGAGACCGCGAGGACAACGACGAGGGGGACGAGGAGAAATCAGTGAGAAGACCAAGAATGGGCGGGCAGTTCTTGGACCACGCGCTTGCTGAGCGCCACGCCACGATAGCCCAGGCCGCACTCGTCCAGGTATCCGAGACCCACCTCGGGCAGCACCTCGCCCCTGCAGGTGTCGAGACCCTGAGCAGCTGCCGAGGGACTCAGGGTTCATTGCTCTGGCGGCGCGGGATCCAGGAACTCACAAGGGCTGTCGCGGAGCTTCAACGCCGCGGTGATCGCCCCGGGGCGGTCTCAAGGACGAGCGGTGGCGCCCGCGGTCAGGTTGGGCGCCAGGAGGATAGTCCGCCGAACCGCGAGAGCGAGAGCTGAGCGCGGCGCTCGGCGAACGCAAACTAGTGAGAGCACCGCAAACCCGAAGAGCGCGGGCAATGTGACGGAATCGCACGCCATTCCCAAAATTGACGTGTCAAGATAGCGGCGCGCATCGTCGAGGTGACGAGCCCGTGACACCTGCTCGTCGCTCGCGTCGGCGCTTCGCGGTCATCACGGCGGCTCGAGTTCGCTCGATTCTCAGACACTTAGCCCCGCTCTGACTCGATGCGATTCTCGCTTAGCACTTCCTGTGCGACTTGGCACTTCCTGTGCAAAAAGCTTTCATACCAGGAAGACCCCTTCTCGATAAGAGCAAACCCGTCGCGAGGCGGGCACGCAAAGCCACGGGTCAGGCGCGAGCCTGACAGCCGGGCTACCGAAGGAAGGGTGACGATATCACCACCCCAGGAGTGGTCTTCCTTCAAGGGAGATCACGCTCATGCTCGACCGGCGGTGGTTCCTTGGCCTCGGCCTGGCGCTGGCTGGAATCCTCGTCGCGACACATCCAGCAGGCGCAGGGTTCCTGGATGCGTCCTGGACCGCGCCCACCACGAATACTGACGGAAGCCCTCTGACGGATCTGGCATCCTATCGGGTCTACTACGGGTCGGCGACAGGGTCGTGTCCTGGGTCCATTTTCTTTGAAGTCGCATCGCCAACGTCAAGCCCTGCGCCCAACACCACCATGAGCTTCAGGCTCGTAGGACTCGCGCCCGGGACTCGCTACTACGTGTCGGTGACCGCCGTGGACCTGAGCGGCAATGAGAGCGGGTGCTCGCTGAACGCGAGTGGCACCGCTCACACTGATTCCAACACTAATTCCACTACGCCTGGCACGCTGACGAGTCCCCCGCCGGGATCCCAGTTGGGGGGCGGGACAGTGAGCTTTGGTTGGAGCTCGGGGACAGGGGCGACAGAGTACTGGTTGGAAGCTGGGACGACCGGGGTCGGGAGCACCAATCTGTACTCGCAGTCGCAGGGGCTGAGCCTGTCGGGGACAGTGAGCGGGCTGCCTACCAACGGGAGCACGGTGTACGTGCGGCTGTGGACGCGGTTGAGCGGGACGTGGCAGTTCAACGACTACACATACCGCGCGGCGACGAGTCAGAACAAGGCGACGCTGACGAGTCCTTCGCCGGGTTCCACCTTGGCGGGCGCGACGGTGAGCTTTGGTTGGAGCGCGGGGACAGGGGCGACGGAATACTGGTTGGAAGCTGGGACGACCGGGGTCGGGAGCACCAATCTGTACTCGCGGTCGCAGGGGCTGAATCGGTCAGGAACGGTAAACGTTCTGCCTACCAACGGGAGCACGGTGTACGTGCGCCTGTGGACGCTGTTGGGGACGTGGCAGTTCAACGACTACACATACCGCGGGACAGGTCAGAACAAGGCGACGCTGACGAGTCCCCCGTCGGGATCCACCCTGGCGGCCGTGACGGTGAGCTTTGGTTGGAGCGCGGGGACAGGGGCGACGGAATACTGGTTGGAAGTGGGGACGACCGGGGTCGGGAGCACCAATCTGTACTCGCAGTCGCAGGGGTTGAATCTGTCAGGAACGGTAAACGGGCTGCCTACCAACGGGAGCACGGTGTACGTACGCCTGTGGACGCTGTTGGGGACGTGGCAGTTCAACGACTACACATACCTCGCGGCGACAAGTCAGAACAAAGCGACGCTGACGAGCCCCCCGCCGGGATCCTCGTTGGGGGGCGCGACGGTGAGCTTTGGTTGGAGCGCGGGGACAGGGGCGACGGAATACTGGTTGGAGGTAGGGACGACCGGGGTCGGGAGTACCAATCTGTACTCGCAATCGCAGGGGCTGAGCCTGTCGGGGACGGTGAACGGGCTGCCGACCAACGGGAGCACGGTGTACGTGCGGCTGTGGACGCGGTTGAGCGGGACGTGGCAGTTCAACGACTACACATACCGCGCGGCGAGTCAGAACAAGGCGACGCTGACGAATCCCCCGCCGGGATCCCCGTTGGGGGGCGCGACGGTGAGCTTTGGTTGGAGCGCAGGGACAGGGGCGACGGAGTACTGGTTGGAGGTAGGAACGACCGGAACCGGGAGCACCAATCTGTACTCGCAATCGCAGGGGCTGAATCTGTCGGGGACGGTGAACGGGCTGCCCACCAACGGGAGCACGGTGTACATGCGGCTGTGGACGCGGTTGGGCGGGACGTGGCAGTTCAACGACTACACATACCGCGCGGCGAGTCAGAACAAGGCGACGCTGACGAGTCCCCCGCCGGGATCCACCCTGGCGGGCGCGACGGTGAGCTTTGGTTGGAGCGCGGCGACAGGGGCGACGGAGTACTGGTTGGAGGTGGGAACGACCGGAACCGGGAGCACCAATCTGTACTCGCAATCGCAGGGGCTGCGCCTGTCGGGGACGGTGAGCGGGCTGCCCACCAACGGGGGCACGGTATACGTGCGGCTATGGACGCGGTTGGGGGACCAACTGTTGGGGAGTCAGACGTGGCAGTTCAACGACTATACGTATACGACCCGCTAGAAATGGTGAACCCCCCGAGTCCGCCTCTCCACCCCTGAGGAGGGCGCCCCGCCGCTCCCGAACACGCTCGGCGGCGGCTGCACGCCTACCGCCAGGAGTACGTGGCGGGATGAGCCGCCCCGGCGCCGGCGCGGAGATCGCCCGGCACGAACTGAAGTGTGACGTAACAGACCGCCGCTCGTCCTCATTGGTCCACGCTGCAGTCGCCGTGAGCGAACGCGTGGCGCGCGCGCCTCCTCTACAGGTACCGTCTGGGAACCGCGACATTGACGTGCCGCACGGGCCGATCGAACAATCGCCTTGTGCTCGCACGGGTCCTCTCCGCAGCGCTCGTCGGCGTCCAGGCCGCGCTCGTGCGGGTGGAGGTCGACGTGACGCCCGGTTTGCCCGCGTTCACCACGGTAGGCCTGCCGGACTCGGCGGTACGCGAGAGCCGCGAGCGCGTGAGGACCGCGATCCGCAACGCGGGCTTCGCCTTTCCCTCCGACCGGATCACGGTGAACCTGGCCCCCGCCGACCTCCGCAAGGAGGGCACCTCATTCGATCTGCCGATCGCGCTGGGCATCCTCGCCGCCACCGGCGCGGTCACGAACGGGCGCATCGGCCCGTTCGCCGTGGTCGGCGAGCTCGCGCTGGACGGCCAGATCCAGGCCGTGCGCGGCGCGCTCGCCGTCGGCCTCGCGTGCCGGCGACAGGGCATCGGCACACTCGTCGTGCCGGTCGAGAACCACACGGAGGCCCAGGCGGTCGACGGTCTCCGGGTGCTCGCCGCCCCGACGCTTCGCGACGCGGTGGGGCTGCTCAACGGCGGCCCGGCCGCCGCCACTCCGCCGACGACGGAGCCTCCCCCGGCCGGGGCAGCGGACGATCTCGACTTTGCGGACGTCCGAGGCCAATTGCACGCCAAGCGCGCGCTCGAGATCGCGGCCGCGGGCGCGCACAACGTGCTGCTCGTCGGTCCGCCGGGTGGGGGAAAGACGATGCTGGCGCGCCGGTTGGCGGCGATCCTGCCCCCGCTGACCCGCGACGAGGTGATCGAAGCCTCGACGATCTGGTCGGTCGCGGGGCTGCTGCCGCGTCACGGCGCGCTGATGAGCCGGCGTCCGTTCCGCGCGCCCCACCACACGATCTCGGTATCCGGTCTCATCGGTGGGGGCAGCCCGCCGCATCCGGGCGAGGTGACGCTCGCCCACCTCGGCGTCCTCTTCCTAGACGACCCGCCACCCTACGATGACCAGTGTCTGAGTCATCGCCAAATAGTGCCAGAACGTCTCCGGGAACAACATAAAGCTTCTGCCGGCGAATCGTCTTGACCCGCGCCGCCGCCCGGCCGCCGTCTGCCCAGTCAAAGACGAGGAAGTAGCCGTCGAGGTCGGGGTGGATGGCCGCGGTGCCGACGAGCGCGCGGATGACCTCCTTGCGCGTCTTCGTCGTGAAGCGCGACCACGCCGCGGCCGGGTCTCGGAAGACCTCGAGCCGGCGCAGCCTCTGCGGGGAAAGTTCCGGCGCCTCGCGTTCTGACGGGCGGTTCGCGGACTGCCGGGCAGCCTCGAGCTCGGCGAGCGCGTCTTCGAACCGGGCCACCAGCCGTGATCGCGCTTCGGGTCGGGTGGCGTCCCCGATCGCGTCCTCGAGCATCCGCGCCCGACGGGTCAGGACCTCGACGCGCTGCAGCCCCAGCCGGTCCGCTTCTCCGACCCGGCGTTGACGCTCTCGCCGGACTTCCCGGAGACCGTCGAGATCGAGTTGCCCGAGCCCGAAGAGAACGAGCTCCCGCGCGGCCTGGTCGATGTACGGGCCTGCGGGATTCTGGTGCAGAAGCGCGCGGCCGTCCCGCGCTCGCCGGCTGCACGTGTAGGTGAATGGCGTGTTCCGGTACACACGACCGCGCGCCCGCCGCTGCGGATTGTTGTACTGGACCACCATCGGCGCTCCACACACGCCACACTTCAACAAACCGAGTCCTGAGAGCAACGCTTGGCCGGCTCCGAAGGTCTTCGCCTGATTATTGCGCGCGATCGTCGCGATCAGCTGGCAGTGCTCCTCCCACGAAATGTAAGGCGGGTGCGCATCGCGGATCACCGTGCAACGCTCATACGGCCGCCGCGTGGTCCAGCGTCGTCGGCCGGTGCCGGGATCCAGCTCGCGCGTCCTGCGCCCATTGACGATCG
This sequence comes from Candidatus Rokuibacteriota bacterium, assembly GCA_003220535.1. Taxonomy (GTDB): domain Bacteria; phylum Methylomirabilota; class Methylomirabilia; order Rokubacteriales; family CSP1-6; genus AR31. The sequence continues at coordinate 18,401 of QHSU01000043.1, read as the reverse complement.
CCCCGGCGCAGGTGGGATTCTTTAGGATCCGGGTCACGCGATCGCGCGTCGGCTCCACCCACTGCACGATGCGCCGCCCGGCGCCGACCGCGCGCGTCACGCCGTCGGCTCCCGTGACGAACCGGGACTCCTCGCCCCGCAGGATCGGCACGCGGAGGTCCTGCGCACGGAGGAATCGCACGACCGCGAGGATGCCGCCGAGCTCCAGGCCTTTCCGGAGGATCAGGGTCATGCGCTCGCGCACCTCGCCATCGACGGTGATCCGCAAGCGTCCGTAATCGCTCGAGCTCTTCGGCACATCGATGATCTTCTCGTAACCTGGCGGCACCGCGCCGTTGATATTCGTGCCCCGCGCCTGTTTGGCTTTCCGGTGCTGAGCGAGACGTCGGACGATGTTCGAGTGGTCCCAGCCCGCGAGGAGCCCCTGCAGGCCGAGGGTAAACTGGTCCGCCGGGTCGCTCAGGTCGTAGGTCTTGTCCGGCGTGACGATTTGAGCGCCCGCGTGGTAGCACTGTCGCGCGATGATCGCGATGTCCGCGTTGAACGCGTCGCGCGTCAGCCGCCCGATGTCCCGCACCACCACGCATGAGACCCGGCCACGCTCAAGAAGGTCGAGTACGCGCAACATCCCCGTGCGGCCGGCGATCGTCGTGCCGCTCACGCCGAGGTCCTCGTCGACCACGACGATTCGGTCGGCGGGGAAGCCGAGACGTTCTGGGATCTCTCGGAGCTTGTACTGCTCGGCGGTGGCGACGACGTTGTCCCGGAGCTGGCCAAGCGTGCTCTGCCGGAGGTACAACACCGCAAGCTTCGAGATGTCCAGAAGCGTCGTCACGCCAGTGCTTCCCCCTCCGCCTCGACGATGAGGTCCGCGACCGCCGGCAGGATCACGCGCCGCATCGCCTCAGCGACCGCGGCCGGGGCGGGTCGGTCGCTCCGCTCAGCGATTTGCACAATCGGCCGGCGCATCCTCGCACGCGACGTCGGGATCTTCAACGGCCCGGCCACCGCGTACTCAACTGGTATCGTGGCGCCCACCGGCTCGAGGAGCTCGTAGCTGACGTCGAGCGCGATCACGACGGTCATGAAAATAGCGCCTCTTTCGCGCGGACCTGGTCATGATCGACGTCGACGAGGCCCAGTCGCCGCAGCTTCGGCAGGTAGGTCCGGAACGTGCCCCCCGCGGCCTCGTAGCCCGAGGCGTCGCCGAGCTCGGCCTTCGTCAACGACTTCGGGTAGGCGCCGATCAAGACCTCGAGCATCCGTCGCGGGCCCTGATCGAGCGCGCCGAGCCACATCGAACGCACTTGCTCCGGCGTCTGCGGCGCGTGTCGGAACTCGCCCACGGCCGAGCGCCCCGCCGATGTCAGGGCGATGCGATCGTTGCTGACGGCAACGAGGCCGGCTCGATGCAGGCGCGGGAGATACGTGCGGAACGTGCCGCCGCTCGCCGCGTAGCCCGCGAGCAGGCCGAGCTGCGCCTTCGAGAGCGGGTCGGGGTGGCGCAGCGCGAGCGCCTCGAGCATCTTGCGCTCGCCAGCGCCGAGACCGGTATCGTCCGACCCCGTGGGCCGGGCGACGATCTTCCGCCAGTCCGTGCCGTGCTGCTGCGCTCGGACCTGCTCGCTGCGCACGGCCGCCTGCGCCGGCTGGGGCGCGAGCCGGGCTTGAAGAGCACCGGCGAGCTTGAGGGCCGCTGTTCCGAGCCGCGCGTGCCCCTCACGGAATCCTTCGACGATCGCGTGCGCGCGCTCCAAGAATGCGTCGCCGCGCTGGCTGATGGCCTCCAGCGCCGCCATGGCGCGGCGGATCTCCTGGACCACGGCCGGCTTGACCACGTCGACCTCGACGCGCTTGGGCTGGCTTGGTCCTTGGCCGCGCATATTATGCGTCGCCTTCGTCCGGAGCTCGCCCTCGAGCGCGGCGATCCGCCGGCGGAGCTCGCGCGGATCCTCCGCCTTTGCCTTCTCGATCGTCGCCGCCATCTCGCGCCGGAATGCCTCGAGGTCGACGTCGGCCACGGTCTTCGGCGTGATCCGCCGCTCGCCCGGCTTCGGCGTCGCCCCAGAGTCGAAGGTCTCGATCGGGTCCACGACGATCCGCTTGAAGATCCCGCGCTCGTCGGGCCAGCCGGGCGCCCAGAACCAGGCGTGACCGCGCGGCAGCGAGGAGATATCGGCCATGAGCCGCGCCTTCTGCTCGGGCTGGCCGTGCTTGTTGATCCACTCGTTGACGCCGTCGATGTCCTGGAGACCGAGGGTCCGCAGGAACAGGAGGATGCCGCATTGACTGAGCACGTTCTTGTTGAGGACGGCCGCGCGTTGCGTGACCATCGTGATCCCGATGCCGCGCTGGCCGCCCCGGCGCACGATATCCTCAGCCGCGCCAAGCATCCGCTCCTCGCCTTTCATTGGTCGCTGCGGCGCGATCGCGTCGGCCTCATCGATCACCAGCATCATCGGCGTCCGGTATTCCTCGCGGTTCTTCAGCCGATAGAGCGTCTCCATGAATCCGGTCATGAAGGTCACGACCTGATACTTTCGAAGGTCCGCCAGATCCAGGAGCACGCTGACGCGCTGCTCGACGACGAGCTTGGCGACGAGCTCACCGCCGCTCGGCTCCAGCGGGACATCGCCATGGCCGCCCCCGAGGATAACGATCGGCAGGCCCGGACCCTTCCCATTCGCGGCCGAGCGAATGCCCCACGTGTCGCCCTTCGGATCCACGATGACGACCTGCTGGCCCGGTGGTGGAGCTGCTCGGTAATCTTCCGTGCGAGGTAGCTCTTGCCGGCGCGCTTGATCGCCAGGATGCTCAGGCTCTCCGTGACCAGCTCGATCGGCAGGGCCAGGTCGGGCGAGAGATGGAGCTTCACAGTGTTTCTATTGCGCCGGCCCCCGCACGCTCGGCATGCTGGACGTGGAGGAGGTGATCCACGTGGAGATTGAAGGTTCCGTGCACGTGTTCACGCTGGCGGAGGCCACCAGCGGCCAGCTGGCGACCTACGCGGTCAGCTTCGCGCCCTACGCCAGCGGCGGCGGGAGCATCCGCATCGACAAACGTCGCGGCCTCGCCGACCTGGAAGGGCAGCTGCGCAGGATCGGGATCCTCGACGAGTTCCTTGAGCCCGCGCTCCGGGCTGTGAGGACAACGGGCCAGACGGACATCCCGCGCGTTCGATTGACGCCGGACGAGATCGCCGAGCTCGGACTGTAGGGGGGAGCGGAGGCGAACGCCCACCAGTGTGGACATCATCACTCCCGCCGGCCCCGATCGGCGGCGTTTGCACGAAGCTGCCGGCGGAGCAGGCTCACGAGCTCCGGCTTCAACGTGGCCACGGCAGCGGCGATCGCCGGCGTCGACACGCCAGGCGGCGCGAACCAGAGCAAGTCGCGGGGACCGAGAACCTCGAACACCGCGCCGCGCTCGGTCAGTTGCTCGAGTAGCGCCTCCGGCCCGGCCACCTCCGGCTCGGCGGCCAGCAGCGCAAGCAGCTCAGCTTTACGCGCGCGCAGCTCGACCATCACATCGTCCTTGAGGGCGAAGCTCGGGCCGCGGGCTTCGAGTCCCTCCGAATCGACGATGAGCCGAACCCCACGCCAGCGCAGCCGGGCCACCAGGGCGCGACAAGTATCGGCCGTCATGACCGCCGCCTGACGCTGTCACGCGAGCCCGCATCAGCGATCCGCTCCTGCTGGTAGAGCCCCGGGCGATCCCGTTCGAGCTGGGCCGCAACACCGAGTCGTACCTCGACGTCGTGCGGATTCGCTGGGCCTCGGCGCCAGCCGTCACGGGCTCGGACGGCGAGCGCGTACCGTTGAAGATCCGCCAGGTGCCGGTGGACGATGCACGGCTTGCGGCCCAGCACTGGCGCAAGGTCTCGGACGCGCCACGGCATCGTCGGGTCCAACCGTTGCCAGACGGCAAACCGCTCTGGCCCGAGCCCGCCCCGCCGCCAGACAAGAGCGGAAGTGTACTCAACTGGACAGAGAGCAGTTGTAGTGGGAGCTACCTCCCTGTCCGGGGCAGTACAGTCGCCAGGAGGAGGGGGGGGAGATACTACTGTCCGGCGGGGTACAGCGGCCGGCGCCTGTCCCCCAGGAGATACTACTGTCCAGCCGAGTACACCTGATCCGGGGCAGCCGGAGGCTCCAGATCGCGGGCTGCCCGGTTGCGCGCCGAGCTCGACGGTCCAGGGCCATAAAGCCGTAATGCTCGAGGCAGTGGAAGGACTCGCTCACCGTGGACCGGCCACAGCCCACGCTGAGCGCCACGCTCCTCACACTGATAGGGAGGGTGACCCTTGCGGCCGCCCGGGCGCGTCTCAGCACGTCCCAGAACACCCTGCGGACGGTCGCGTCAGCCCGGCCACCCCATGGGAACGCCGCGGACGCCGCCTCGATCGCGGTGAGGCGTTCCAGCGCGCTCTCGCGGTCAGTGATCGCGGGACTGCGCGCCGCCTTCCGCTGGGCTTTCTCCCACGCTTTCGCCACGACCGCGCGGCCGTCTGGTCGACGCCGGATCATCTCGCCGGCCTTGTTCATCGGGTCCATCAAGGCCGCGAACAACTGGGCCTCAGACCACCCAGCGTTGTGGGCGGCGAGCGCGAGCGCCTCGATCATCGCGTCCGGGCGCCGGTATCGGCCCGCGGTATCACCGTCTCGTAGAACCTCTTCCATGCGCGGCGAGAGGCGACGGCGGACGGCAACTCCGGGCGTGATCGCCGCGGCCGATCTGAACTCGGGCCGGTCCGGCTGCGTGATCACGTGCTCGGCAATGGCGCGAACCTCGTGGTCAGACAACGGCGGACGGCAGCGCGCTCGATTCTCTGCGATGAGTGCCGCGTGGATCGCCTCCGCGCCGCTACCCGTGGCGCCGAGCGACCGACCGAGCCGATAGAGAAAGTCGTTGCGCTGGCCCTCGGGGATCACCTCCCCGGCCAGACGCCCGAGCGGTCCGGTCGTCGGGGCGATGAGTAGCTTGAGCAGCGCCTCCGGCAGCGGCGCGAGCGCCACCTCCTGCGGCGACGTCAGCCATTCGTACTGAGGGCCGGTGTAATGCAGGCTCGGCGGCAGGATCACGTACCCGCCGTCGCCGCGCACATCGAGACCACGAAGAATGCCGACTCGACTCCGGATCCGCTGACCTGGATGCCGGTAGAAGAAGTGCCGGCCCCCCTCGGGCCGGCCGGTTCTTGAGACCCACGTGTCGACAGCCTCGGCGCCGAGCGCCTTCAACGACTGGAACCCAATCGGCCCATCAGCATCGAACACCACCACGCTGGACACCTCGCCGGTGACCATGGCGACGTTTGCCTCCGGCGAGTGCGTCCACCATTTGTCGATTTGGGCGGCGTCCGGTGCCTTGAGCTGGTATCGCTCCCACCGCACGAGCGGCGTCTTGCCTGCGTCCTTCGGGGGGTGGCGATGCCAAGGACAGGAGCAGCCGCCCTGGGTCGGTCGGCACATCGGGATGACCGAGAGGCCGAGGCGCTGATAGTCAAGCGCGGCTTCGAGCGTCGCCGACGCCGGCGCCCACGGCTCGAGCACGGCGGCCACGTTGACCCCGCTCGCTGGGAGTCCGGTGACGACGAAGCGAATCGGCTCGGGCATCGGCGTTACGCGGGCTCCACGAACGCGCCGAGAAACCGCAGACGCTCGACCGCGTTCATGGGGGACAGGCTATCCGGGTACCGGTCTCCGGTCAAGCCCGGGTTAGATCCTCTACAGAATGATAGGGGTACACCTTTAGCTCGCAGTAGCCGGTTGGTAGGGACTTCGAGGTAACACCTATCGATGGTTCCATCTACTGAAGCGCCTAGATGGTTCCATCTACCGTTGCATCGAAAAAGAGAGAGTTCCGCACAGCATCCTCCGCATCGCAAGGGCAAGACCTAGTGGCCGTCGCCGAATGAAGCGCGAGGTCTGGAGATTGGCGAGCTGCTGGTGAGGGGGATTGCGCACAGACCGCGCGAACCACGGCCGAGTGGGGCACGCCGATCTCGCGGCCGAGGCGGCGCAAGCTCCAGCCCTCCTCGAGCAGCGCCCCGTGCTCGCGTGCGTCGACATCGTAGCGACGCGGTCGGCCGAGACGCCGCCCCTTAGCTCACGCGTGATCGAGCCAATCCAGCAAATCGAAGGGCGCTGATCGGGTCGGCGCGGATTGAGTCGCGAGTCTTGAACGGCCGCAAACTGTACAGGATCGAATAACCCGGGCCTACACCCGGACCTCCTGGCGTGTCGACGAGCGGCCGCACGCTAGCAGCTCGGGGAGCCCGGCCGGCGCGAGCCGCCCTCGCCTGCCCCATCGTCGCGGCGAACTTCGCGACCCTCGCCACCCGCCGACGCGTCGGTGGTCACGGCACCAGAAAGCCGCCTTATTCCCTCAAAATCGAAGCCTCCACTAGGGGTATCTGATGCCATATATTAGGAGTCGCGGAACCGAACCACTGCAGCCCCAATCGAGAGGTCATATGCCCAAGACGTTGACCATTCAGATCAGGTCGGTCGGCGACGCCACCAAAGGATTCCGTGAAGGGTTCAAGACCCTTGAGGCGCACCGGCGTCTTCTTCTTCATTGCCCCCGACACCGTGGACCCGCGCGCGGGCAAGGGGAAGTGATCCGCTGACGCGCCCGCCTTAGCTTTGCGCCGTGGCGAGCGCCGACCGGCAGCGTCACCTGGTTTTCCAGAGTTTTGGAACGTCTCGAGCCCGGAGTACGAATTCGCAGCCGACGAACCCGACGGCGGGCAACCACAGCGCCGCTCCGAGCACAACGAACAGCCACCAAGTAGGCGCTTCGGCATCCCACAGCCGCTTCGCTAGCCACGCGGCCTCGTAGAGACCGAGAGCCAAGAATGCAACGTAGCTGAAGTGGGTAAGAGTCGCGACAAGCTTTGGGGACTGCCGGGTAGTGTAGAAGGCCAAGTCGAGTGCATTGGGCGAGGTGTCGAGTTCTTCTCCGCTCCAGTCACCGCGTCCAAGGTTGAGCTTCGCCCGCGCCGTGCGGGTCGGCGCATGGTGCCGGTGATGGCCAATACGAAAAACGATATGAGCGCCGGTCCGAACCCGAGCACGAAGGATCCGCTGATTTCGACATCCACGATCGGTATCTTGAGTGGGTCCGTGTCGACGTATACGCGTTCCTGCAACGCGCCGTAAAAGATCATGGTGATCAAGAGAATCCACAAATAGCGGGACTGGGCCTTGCCCATGACCTGCAAGCGTTCAAGCCAATGGCGGTCGAGGTCGGTCATGGTCTCGTGTGTATATCCGTCAAGCAGCGTGAGTCTAGCGCACGTTCGGCGGACAACGGGTGGGCGCCGATAATCTCCTAACGTGAGAGGGTGCTCGCGTCCTCCCGCGCTGCCTTGGAGGCTGGGCGTGATTGCTGGACGATGGCCACACTCCTGCGGGCATCGCCCGGGCAGGAGAGGCCAGCACGACGGTTCGTGAGACGCCGGCTGGCTGGACAGGTTGGGCCGTGCCGGTGTCTCAGGTCTTGCGCGCAGCCGCACGAGCGCTCTGCTCTGCACCGCACTACCTCGAGCACTAGGTGCGGATTTCGCGGTCATGCTGTGGAAGCCCTAAGTACCGATACGGACGAAGCGTTCGTCCCACCCTTAGGGAGGTGAAGTTGCCTGTTCTCAGGTCAGCACTGTCCCCACACCTCTTGATCAAGCATGGAAGAGTCACGCTGGACCTTGGCAGGAGGCCCCTTCAGATGCACGTCC
>QHSU01000043.1:0-10653 GCA_003220535.1 Candidatus Rokuibacteriota bacterium | reverse complement strand
AGCCATGCGGCTGGGCCGTCACAGCGCCTCCCACGCCGCACTCTGGACCGCATGCCACGACGTCGGCGTTTGTCCCGCTCGGGCGGCAGGACCTCGAGCAGATAGTAGGGCCGAGATGGTGGCCAAAGGGTGGTGCTCGGCCCGCGCGCGATGTCGGCTTGACAGCAGGAAGGAGCCGGCGGACAGTTCCTCAGAAGCATCCTGGATTGAAGCTACTCGTTGTAAATGTCTGCACGATGGAGGAGAGCCCAACATGAAGCAACTGGGACTCGTAGCGCTATCTTGCGTGTTGCTCGCATCAGCGGGCTATGCTGCCGCGCAGGTCGCGGGCTCGACTCGGGTCGGGATCACGGTCGAGGAGACGCGGGCGGTGGCGGTTGGGTGGAGCGCAAAGAAGCAGATCCTTCGCCAGCCTGTCTATAACGAGCAGAACCAGAAGGTCGGGACCATCGACGACCTCATCATCGCTCCCGACACTTCGGTTTCGTTCGTCATCGTCGGCGCGGGGGGCTTCGTGGGCGTTGGCAAGCACGACGTCGCCATTCCAGTGAATCAGTTGAAGCAACAGGATGGGAAGTTCGTGCTACCTGGCGCGACCAAGGAGGCGATCAAGACCTTGCCAAAGTTCGAGTACGCCAAGAAGTAGCGTATCGGCTGGGTAGCCACACGATCCTTGGGCTCCCACCTGCGCTCCTCTCGGTTTCGGCACCTTCACATTGAGCCGGGCCCCGCGCGCAGCCGCGAGGTCCGGCTCCAGATCATCGGCAACCAACTTGCCAGACCGGTTCGACGGCAAGGTCGCGCTCGTCATCGGCGGTAGCAGCGGGATCGGCCTCGCCACGGTGCGCGGGCTCCTGGCCGAGGGCGGACGGGTCCTGATCGCCGCCCGCGACGCAGCGCGACTCACGGCGGTCGGCCAGGAGTTGCTCGCTGCGCATCAGGGCCGCGTGGCGTGGGTCAGCGGCGATATTTCGGAGCTCGGCGAGGCCGAGCGGCTTGTCGCGGCGACCGTGACGCGCTTCGGCCGACTCGACATCCTGGTGACCAGCGCGGCCTACAACTATACGCGAGCCATCGTGGACACGACCGAGGACGAGATTGACGCGGTGATCCGGACGAACGCGCGGGGCCCGCTGCTGGCGGCGCGGGCGGCCTCGCGCGCGTTCGGCCCAGAGGGCGGGCGCATCGTCACGCTCTCAGCCACGGCGGCGCGCCGCGGTCGTCGCCACCGCTCGGTCTACGCCGCGACGAAGGGCGCCGTGGAGGCCATGTCGCGCGTGCTCGCCGTTGAGCTAGCGCCGCACAAGATCACCGTGAACTGCGTGGCGCCGGGCCTCACGGACACCCCGATGCTCGGCGGTGATCGCGACGATCCGAACCGAACTCGGCAGATCCCGATGGGACGCCTCGGGCGTCCCGAGGAGGTGGCCACCGTCGTGCTGTTCCTGGCGAGTGACGATGCGGGGTGGGTGACCGGGCAGACCGTCGATGCGACGGGCGGGTACGGGCTGTAGGCGCGCCCGCGGTCGCTCAGACGGCCCCCGCGCCGGCCGGTGAAGCTGGATGTTGCCCGGTCTTATCGGCGTGCGTAACCGAGCTAATCAGACTGTCAAAGGCGTGGTCACAGCCAGACCCTCGAAGGCGATCTCGAACAGGCTAGCCTGACTACCAAATCCCGTTGGGGAATCGAACCTGTGTTTTCCAACCATCGGGCGTAAGAATGGCCTAAGTCGCCGGTGGCCTCGCTCGGCTCGAACGCGTTGAGCGGCTCACTTCGAACCGGAACAGGATGGGATGGTGCTTTCGGACTGTCCGTAGCAAGCCGCTGCAATCAACTAGCGACCGTCCCAAAAGATTTGTTTTCGGACGTCTGCATGCGCGCTCGATGGCCCGCATTTGGTAAGGATTTAGCTGGAGCCGGAGCTGGGGGGTTTTGTGACAGATGGATCAGCTAGCGAGCGCACGCCGTACGACCATTGGGTGAACTCCGAGGGCCCGGCCTGCAGCCCGCAGCGACAGCCCCTGCGCCATCAGCCGGCGTGCTTCGGCGACGTCAGCTTGGTGCAGTTGAGGCCGGCCCAGGCGCCGCCCCTGGGCCTTTGCCCGTCTCAGTCCTGCGATGACGCGGTCGCGGATCAGGTCGCGCTCGAATTCAGCGATGGCCGCGAGTACGTGAAAGAGCAGGCGACCGCTTGGGGTGGTCGTGTCGATTGTCTGGTCGAGCACCACGAGATCCACTCCGAGCGTCTCCAACTCGCGGCCAAGTGCGACAAGGTGATGGACGCTGCGCGCGAGGCGATCAAGCTTGGTGATGGCCACGACGTCGACTTGGCGGCGCCGGCAGGCGGCGAGCAGGCTGTCTAGGCGGGGCGGCGATCCTTCGCCCCGGAAACGCCGTGGTCGACGAACTCGGTCACGGTCCAGCCTCGAGCCGCTGCAAAGGCGCGAAGAGCGTCGACCTGGTTCTCGGGCGTCTGGCCGGTGGTGCTGACCCTGCAGTAGACCGCGGCGCGCGGCGAATAGCCAGGTAGCCGTCTCCTGGCTTTCTCGCGCTCCATGCCCGTTATTGGCCTCCGTCGCGGCGCATGGATCTCATTGCCTCATCCAGACCCTGCAGCGGTCGGGGAATCTCACGACATCAGGCGGCGAGCGCGAGGGCTTCGCTAAGCGCACGCCTTTTGAGATCCGCGTAGCTGCCAAACAGCACCGACTGGGTCCGCGTCGCAGAAACCTTCCCGGACTGCAGCATCGGGTACGTGTGATCGGTCCACTGGGTCACTGCGTTGTATCCAGCCCACACGGTCCCGCTCACGCCCGGGAGCTGGTTACCCTGCCCGGTTTCGAACAGCTGGAGCAGTTTCTGCTGGTGCTCCTCCCAGCGGGCCAGCTTCGCTTCGAGCGACACGTTACTCGATTCCGCCACCGGGCGAGGGAAGACACGCCTGAAGTAGCCCACAGCGCCAACCGGATCGAGCGGTGTCGCGGCCAGCGCCGTGTATGCCTCCTTCGTCTGGTCGACCTTCTTATGGATCAGGCCCAGGGCCCGCCGGGCTTCCTCGATGCGGATGCTGGCATTGCGGTTGTGCCGGACATAGACATCGGCGGTCTTGCTCCACTTGCCACCCAGCGCCGCCGTGAGGGTGTTATTGCAGACCACGCGAATCGGCGTCAGCTTGGCGGCGAGCCCATGCTTGCCGTCGTGGCCCCAAGCGAGGAGCACGTATGGCTTCACTTCGTCACCGGCAACCACCTCGAAGTCAGCGGGGATGTGCGCGAGCATCCAGCAACGCTCACCCGCGCCGAGAGCGCCGGCCACCTCGACATGGGCGCCGCCCTCGGTCACCAGAGCGTCGATCGTCTCCGCCGCCTGCGTGTTCTGGATCGGCTCGTACTGGTCGGTCACGACGCCCAGTACGAGGCCGCGGTCCTCCCGAACGGTGAAGCGATAGCCTTCGACTGGGCGTCCGTCGTCTCGGCAGACCGGCTGCAGCCCGACCATCCACTCCAAGCCGGCGTGGCGGATCATGTCCTCCGCCGTCTGAAGCCCGTCGACCTTCACTCCGAGACCGTGCCACGGCGTCTCGCCTGCGTACGCGATCTCGGCCCGGCCATTCACCTCGCTGATCTGGTGTGTCATCGCTCACGCTTCCTCACGCGGCCCGCCATCTGAGCCTTCTACGTCGCGACGAAGGAGTTCCTCGACCCGCAGTACGCGCTGCGACTTCCGCTCACCGATCGCATCCAGCGTTGCCCCGCCCACAAGTCTCCTGGCGGCGCCGATGGACACCGACATCGCCTTGAGCGCGGATACGCCAACGAGGTCAAAGAGCCGAGCGGCGTCCACCGTCATGACCTTCCAGGTCTCCAGCCGGGCCGCTGCTCGAGCACCGTGCAGGGCGACCAGGCCCGTCATCTCGAGGTAGCTCGAGATCTCCGCGGTCAACTGCCGCTCGGCGACCTGCGCCCGTCGGACCAGGCTTCGCAGCTCGGCCAGGTCGTCTACCTTCTGACCCATCGTGGGGATCGTCCGCGCCGCGAGGCGCGGCTTCCGAACCTCCGTGTTCGTCTTCATCGCTCCTCCTCCGGCCCACGCTCGATCACGGCGCCCGTCTCGTCGGGCGCCACTCCGGATAGAGCTCCCAGAGCCGTTTCGTGTACTCGTTCACCGGGATCCCGAACCAGATATGACGATCGCCGTACCATTCCGCCCAGGTCGCACCCCGCGCCTTGCCGGCCGCCGTGTGAGCGTCTTCGTGCTCGGGCAGCACGGGCCGCCGCCAGCCGGTCGCGTTCTCCTTGTCGGTCCGCATGGGCCAGAGAATCGACGTCTGCAGGTCCTCCACCCACGGTCGACTTCTGCGCGCGGCAGAGCATCACCACGGCCATCGTGAAAAGCTGGGGGCTCACATACCAGCTCCCCTCCTTCGCCACCTTCCAGGCCGCCGCCATGCTGCAGACCTTCGCGACCACCTCCGGATCGCCGAACCCGATGTCCTCGGCGGCCGTCACCAGCACGCGCTTCCAGGCGTACTGGGGCGCTGCCTCGTAGAGGATGAGGCCCCAGTACACAGCGCCCTCCAGGTCGCCGCGGCGGACCTCCTTCTGCAGCGCCGACGCGACGGTGCCGAACGGATAACCCCGGATCAGCTTCTCGGCGTCGGTCTTCTCCGTGTCCCGCGGCGAAAATTGCGGCTGCTTCCGCCCGCTCATCCTGTCCCCCATTCTGGTAGCTCCGGCCGTCCCTTCATCTCCGTCTCCTTGCTCGTCATCTCGTCGGTCGTCACCTTGTCCATCTGAAGAAGTCGTCATGTCCATCTACAAAGAAAGAGATGCAAGAGCGATACTCGACAGGGCGTCGTGACGACGTCGGGAGACTGGAAAAGACGCGAGAACTTGCGTTCGCACGGCAGAGCAATACAAGCGGCCGAGACGTCTGCGAAGGAGTTGCAGTGTTCCGGCAAATGTTTTCAGTGGTGTGCACGGAGTTATCGCCTCGCGTCGACCGTCGCCGCGCTCATCGCGTGATCCAGAGGCCGACGCGCACCATCACGCCGACCAGCGCCGCCATCGCGACCGCGCCCCAGGTAAAAATCGCCTGCGGAACGACATCAGAACTTGCGGCCGCCATAGCTCGCAAAGACAACCGGGCGAGGACGAAGGACTTCCCCGACGAGCGGCCCGCAGCGCGCCAGACGGCCGAACGCGTAGACACGGTGACAGTCGAAGCTGAGGAAACTGTCACGGTCCCTGCGGGGACGTTCAAGACACTCAAGATCGTCTGTCGGAATAAGAAGACGGGCCTCATTCGTCATGAGGCGTGGTATTCGCCAGAACTCAAGCAGGTGGTGAAGCTCCGAGAGAATCTAGAGACTGGCTTGCGCGTGCGGAACTCATCGCGTTCAAGCTGCGGTAAAGGTAGACTGACCCCGGGCTGGACGCCCACGCATCAAGTAGGCCACTGGCCTCTCCTGCCATGAGGGCGATGCCAGCAGGAGCGTGGCCACCGTCCAGTCCCTGTCACCTCGCTCGTAAGTACGGAGTGACGCGGGGGAAGAAAGTGCGGCAGTAGCGCATGACTAAGGTCCCGCGACACCTCTCGTGAACTTCCCCGTCCGCATGATCCTCGCCTTTGTTGTCATCGGCGCATTCACTGGAATCGGCGTGTGGGGCGTTGTCGCGGTCCTGCAAGCCAAGAGGCTGACGGAATCACAACGCATGATCGGGGTCGGCGGAATCGTAGTCGTTATGGCCCTGCTGGTCGCGTGGGTGATCTTCTTCTGGCCCGTGTATTGGGACTAGGTTGCGCTCACTTCCCCTTCGGCCCGCGCGGGTCCACGGTGTCGGGGAGGCAGAGGTAGCGGAAGTTTAGCGTCTCCCGCGCCGCCCGTTGCATCGCCCACCCCTCATGGCCCGTCCTCTGGTCCGCGATGGCCGCCGATCGCCAACCACAAGCCAAGGCACACAAGGACGGCCGCGAAGCCGAAAATGAAAAGCGCGATGCCGGGGCTCGTGACGGCCGGCAACCGGAAGTCGCGGTAGACAGTCCAAAGGATGACGCCACCGCCAGTCAGGGTGACGGCCAGTGCAATCGCACACCACACCGCGTGGGCTCGTTTCGTCTGTTATCCCTCCCTTCTCTCACTTCTTAGGAGGGCCGCTCGCCACCAGGCCGGTGCTACGCGTTCTTGCTGAATTGCCTCGCGCTACTTGCGCGTCCTTGCTGGAGTTTGATGCCGTGCGCCAGGTCGATTTCGGCCCGCGCGGATCGATGGTGTCGGGGAGGCAGACGAATGCGAAGGGGCTCAGTCCACGTGAAGCAGCGTGAATGCCTCCGCCGCTGCCAGTTGGAGTGGCGCTCCAGTTGTCGCTGCGAGTCGGCGCCAGCGCTCCGCGAGTGTCGTTGGATCGGCGGTCTGGCTTTCGTGCGCCAGTCGTGCCGCCAGCTTGCGCTCGAACGTGGACGAGACATCGACGTAGACCGTGGCGCGGCTGCTGGCGAAGAGCCAGACTGCATGTACCGCGTGGGGCGGCAGGCAGGCGATCTCCGATTCTGCGAAGGCCAGCCGGTCCCGAGCCAGCGGGTACACCGCGTCCAGCGCCGCGCGCCCGACAACGCGGTGGTCGCGGTGGCTCAGGTATGGCGGATTGGGATACTCCGGATCGTGCGTAAAGAGCACATCCGGTCGCCAGCAGCGGACCCACTTGACCAGCGCCCCCCGCAGCGGGGCGGTATTCTCCACCGCGCCGTCGGGTTCCCGAAGAAACGTCACCTCGCGGATACCCAGACGATCGGCGGCGATCCGAGCTTCGCGCTCGCGCTGCGCGCGGACGGTGTCCCTAGTCGCGTGAGGGTCGCTCGACCCTATGTCACCCGAAGTCACGAGTAGCAGGCGTACCGTAGCGCCAGCGTCGATCGTGCGGGCAAGGGTGCCAGCGCACCAACGCTCGATGTCGTCCGGGTGTGCAGCGATCGACATAATGGACACAGCGCCAGGCGGCTCAACGATCCTTGGCTCATCGACTTGCGGACGGCTCACCCTCGCCTCACGGTGATCCGCTCGTGCGCGCCCCAGGTCCGTATCGCGGTGACGTCGGGCCGGCCGATCCTTCGCACGCGAGCGCCGGCGTTCTTACCGTCTAGTGATCTGTACAGCGGGCCTATGACCTCCCACTCCTCAGTCTCATCGACGAGGCGGTCGCCCCATCCGAAGCTCCATCGGGAGGACCCGGCGAGTGGCGGGCTGCGCTCGCTCGCGCTTCTTCTCGGACGACCGTTGCCTAGCCATCCGTGCTATCCTCCGCGCGCCTGCACCCCGGCCTCATGGGTCGGCGTTCCCGGACGTCGAGACCCCGGTGAATTTGGCGTGTATTCGCGGCCGCTGCTACCCGCGAGGCCAGTATGGACCAGGAATCTCTCCGTTTTCTCATCCGACGCAAGCTACAGGATGGGCGCCTGCCACACGACGGCATTCGAAAGATTTGGAGTAGTCCTAGCGATGGCGAAACATGCAACGCCTGCGACGCGACACTCTCGAAGGACCAGATGCTGATGGAAGGGGTCACGACCGGCCTTGGCAGAAGGCCGTTTCAGTTTCATGTCCGATGTTTCCAGATCTGGGATCACGAACGGCACCTAACCGCCTAGTCGTCCTGCTCGTATGTCGCAGCGCCTCCCACGCTGCGCGCTGCGTCGCGTGCCAGGGCGTGCTCTCCCACCCCGTGCCCGTCGCGCTGGTGGGCGAATGCTCCACGCCGCTGGCGTAGAACGTCGCGCGCCAGCCGCGTTCATCGTAGCGCGTGAGCTGGAGGTCGTAGCCCTGGCGGGCCATGCCGACCGCGACGCGGCCGATGCCGGACCAGGAGTCGAGCCAGGAGTGTAGCGCGTAGAGCGGTAGATCGTACGAGGGTCGAGGGAGTCCGGCGAAGCCAAGCGCTGCTCTCAGTAGCTGGCCGCGTTGATTGAGCACGGCGCGAAGCTACTCGGCCGACGGTGCATCGTCAACCGATGGTGGTTTGACCCGCGGGTTGGCTAGGACTCGCGAAGTCCTCGCGACAGATCCACCGGCAGTTACCACAAGCGGACTGCAGTAACCATGGAAGGTGCCGACGATCGACCTCAGAGAGGCATCGTCTTCACGGTCTTGGCCGCATGTGTCAACCGGTTCAGCGAACGTGCCGCCTGCGTCATTAGACGACAGGCCGTGGGAGCGATGATCGAACCCACGAACCACGAGGCTATTCTCGCATTCGGGTGAGCGTCGAATTTCAGTTGGCCAGGGGCTTGCGGGACGGCGACGTAGAGCATGTATCCGCCGATCGCCGGATGACATACGTCGCAGAGGAGAGCGTACAGTGCTTGAATCGCACCCGGCGGTGGTTCCTCGACTGCGACGATGTCGTCAAGAGCGTCGACGAAATCGAGCACATTCTTCACCTGGATTGGCGAGGTCGGCCTTGTATCCTCGTCAGCGTACACCGCCAATAGGCCCTCGTCTGCTAAACTCCCGCCAGCCGTCCCCACCGAGGTGCCCATGCGGCTGATCGGGCTCGCGGTCGTTCTCGTTCTCAGCTTTTTTGCGCCGCTCGTTGCCCAGGGGCAGCAGCCCGGGAAGACGTACCAAGTTGGCCTTCTCTCACTCGCCGCCGATCCTGGGGCGCCGCCGACCCCTTTGTGGGGGGCGTTCATTGAGGCGATGCGCCAACGAAACTACGTCGAGGGCCATAATCTCGTCCTGAAGCGCGGCTTCGCCGGCGGCAAGCGTCACCTGTTGCAGGGTTTGGTCGACGATCTCGTGAGGTCCAAGGTCGATGTCATCGTCACCTCAGCCAGCGGCGAAACGCGGGCGGCGAAACTAATTAGCGACGTCCACGATTCCCATCGTCATGACCGTCGTGGCTGATCCCGTGGGAGAAGGACTCGTCGCGAGCTTGGCGCGGCCAGCTGCAAACGTGACGGGCGTGACCAGCCTCGCAGTGGACCTCACTCAAAAGTACGTCGAGCTACTGCATGAGGCTGTGCCCTCCGCATCGAGATTCGCTGTTATTGGCGCGCCCGTCGCCGAGATTAGGCGCGAGCTGGAGGCTGCGGCGTCACGTCTCGGGACCCAAGTGTCATTTAGCAAGGTCAACTGCCCTGACGACTTCGACCCGACCCTCGCCCAAGCAAAGAAGGATGGCGTGGGGGGTATCGTTGTGGCGTTGGATGCGCTCACCTATCTGCATCGCAGCAAGCTCATCCGAGCGGCCCAGAAGCATCGGCTGCCGGGAATCTACTGGTCCCGCGACTTTGCAGAGGCGGGCGGACTCATGACATACGGCGCCAACGTATCCGAACTGGGCCGACACGCCGCGCTCTACGTCGACAAGATCCTCAAGGGTGCGAAGCCCGCAGATCTGCCGGTCGAACAACCCACCAAGTTCGAGTTGGTGATCAATCTCAAGACCGCGAAGACTTTCTCTGTTTCATGTCAAGCGATTAGTTTCTGACGCAGCCGCAGCTGCTGCCGCGTCATCGTGGCCAGGTGGTATTGCTCGTCATACGGGACTTGGCGTTCCCACATGACGAAGATGATCTTCAACCACTTCGCGCTTAAGGCGCGCAGCGCCTGGTGATACGAGTGGCCCCGCGCCCGCTGCCCGGCGTAGTACGCTCGGGCCCACTCACTCCAGCGCAACGAGAGGAACGCGACGTGGTCGATGACGTAGCGCAACGACTTGTCGCAGGCAAAGCGGAACCGGACGACCTGTTGCTTGCCGCTCCGGATCGTGACCGGCACCGTCCCGGCCTGCGCCTGCAGATGCCGAAACGACTCCCACCGGCCGGGCGCGTCCCCCAGGCGGGCCCAGAGCGTGGGCGCCGTGATGCCGTGGTCACCGATCGGCAGCGTCCGGATCCACTGCGCCGCCGGGATCTGCGCGAAAAAATCTTCGATCGCCTCGCGGTAGGTGCCCACGACCTCCACCCCCAACGTCAACTGGGCCACGAGG
Source organism: Candidatus Rokuibacteriota bacterium (assembly GCA_003220535.1). Classification (GTDB taxonomy): domain Bacteria; phylum Methylomirabilota; class Methylomirabilia; order Rokubacteriales; family CSP1-6; genus AR31. The sequence continues at coordinate 666 of QHSU01000043.1, read as the reverse complement.
CTCTGCATCAAGCGGGCCTTGGCCCGGACCACGTGCGCCGGCACCGGCAGCTGCGGCCGCTGCAGCACGGCCCACAGTTCCTGGGTCCGAGCCTCGTGCATCCGATGGGCCCGCGCCCACCGCTGCCACTGGCGTTCCGTCAGCGCAGTCAGGGCCGCCGGCGTCGGATACGCCTGCAGGAAGTCCCGGGCCAGCGCCGTCGGCAACTCGGCGACCTCCAGGGCCCGTGGATAGTACGCCTTGAGTGTCATCGTCAGCTGGTTGACCAGGCGCGTCTGGTGCCGGATCTGCCGCTGGTAGTCGTCCGTGAGCAACTTGAGCTCCTGGGCCGCTTCCGAGCTCGGCCGCAAGGCGCGGAGGCGCGCGGGATCCGTGCGCAGGAAGTCGGCCAGCACCCGCGCGTCAAACGGATCACTCTTGGCCGCGCTCTGCCGAAACCGATCGCGCGCCCGGTCCAGCGCCTTGGGATTCACTGGATAGACCACCACGCCATGGTCGAGCAGGAAGTCCACCACCCGGCCCTCGGGCCGCTCAATCGCCGCCCACAGCTCGGTCCCTTGCGCCCGCCATTCGTCCAACTCGCGGCCCCACTCGCTCAAGCCCTCCGCCGTGTGCGGCACCGTGCGCATGGCCACCTTCGTCCCGCGCTCATCAACGACCCAGACC
>QHSU01000042.1 GCA_003220535.1 Candidatus Rokuibacteriota bacterium | reverse complement strand
GACGGGCACGTTGATGTAGAACACCCAGCGCCAGCTCCAGTTGTCGGTGATCCAGCCGCCGAGGGTCGGCCCGACGATCGGCGCGAACATGATGCCGATGCCCCAGACGGCCATCGCCATCCCGCGCTGGCTCGCGGGAAAGGTCTCCATCATCGTCGCCTGCGAGAGCGGCACGAGCGGCCCCCCGGCCAGCCCCTGCAGGAACCGCGCGATCACGATGAAGGCCAGGCTGGGCGCCGCCCCCACCGCGGCCGAGGTGAGGGTGAAGGTCACCGTGGCGACGATGAAGAGCCGCTTGCGCCCGAGGAGGTCGGTCAGCCACCCGGTGATGGGCACGCTGATGGCGTTGGCGACGAGGAACGCGGTCAGCACCCACGTGATCTCGTCCACCGCGGCCGACAGCGTGCCGCGCATGTGATCGAGGGCGACGTTGGCGATGGTGACGTCGAGGATCACCAGGATCGTGGCCATCATCATCGTGGCGGCCACGATGGCGCGCTGGAGGCCCGGGCTCATCGCAGTTCGATGACGGGGACGACCGACATGCCGGGCACGAGGAGCGCGTGCCCGTTCTGCCCCGGCTCGAGCACGAGCTTCACCGGGATGCGCTGGACGACCTTCACGAAGTTGCCCGAGGCGTTCTGGGGAGGAAGGAGGGTAAACCGGGAGCCGGTGCCGCTCTGGATCGAGTCCACCCGCCCCCGGAGCACGAGACCGGGGTGCGTGTCGACCGAGATCGCCGCGCGCTGGCCCGGGCGCACGTGGGTGAGCTGCGTCTCCTTGTAGTTCGCGATCACCCAGACGTTGCCGGCGTCGACGACGGCGAGCAGCGGCTGGCCCGGCTGCACGACCTGGCCCACCTCCACCGTGCGCCGCGTCACGCGGCCGGCGACCGGCGCGAGGATCGTCGCGTACTCGAGGTTGAGCTCGGCCTCCTGCAGAGCGGCGCGCGCCTCGGCCATCTTCGCCTGCGCGCTGGCCGCCTCCGCGCTGCGGATCGTCACCTCGCCCCGGCGGCTCCGGGCGTCCCCGAGCCCCGCCTCGGCCGCCTCGCGCTGCCGACCCGCTTGCGCCAGCGCCACCTCCTGACTGGCCAACTCGGCCTCGGCCTGCGCCACCTCGGCGCGCGCTCCGTCGAGGCGTCGCCGGGCCGCCTCGAGGGCCGCGCCGGCCATCCTGAACGCGCTCTCCGCGTGGTCAAACTCCTGACGCGAAACCAGCTCGCGGCCGAGCAGCTCCTGCATCCGTCCGCGATCGAGGCCCGCTCGATCGAAGTCCGCCTGGCGCGCAGCGACGTCGGCCGTCGCCGCCTGCACGGCCGCCCGGCGCGCCAGGAGCCGGCTGCGACGTTCGTCGATCACGCGCCGCACGCCGTCGATGCCGAGCGCCGCCCCCGCCGCCGTCGCCTCGGCGAAGGCGACCTGACTCCGGGTGGACTCGTCCGTCATGGGCACGCCCGCGGCGGCCGTCCTGAGGTGGCTTTCCGCCGTGGCCAGCGCTGCGCGGGCCTGGTGGACTTTCATCTCGAGATCACGCGGGTCCAGGCGCACGAGCGGGGCGCCCACGGGCACCTCCTGGTTGTCGTGCGCGAGCACCTGCACCACGGTGCCGCGCACCCGTGAGCTCACCGGCGAGATGTGGGCCTCGACGAACGCGTCGTCGGTCGAGACATGGCGGTCCCAGTAGCGCCAGACCCGGACGCCGTACGCGCCGACGACCACCACGACGACGCCGAGAAGGGCGAGGGCCACGGCGCGCCGGCGCCGACGCCCGGCGCCAACCCGCCGGAAGGCTTCCGCGGTGTCGGTGTCACTCACGGTGCCGTCCTCGTGCCGGCTTCTTTCCCGTCGCGCGGGCGGTGTCCGAGCCGCGCCGAGAGGGTCCGCGCGGTAGCCGCTACCTCGGTGGCGAGCGTGCGGGTCCTGGGGCCGACCCGGTCCGTGGGCCCGCCGATCGCGCAGGCGCCCGCGACGCGGCCGTAGCGGTCGAAGACCGGCGCCGCGATCCCGGACGCCCCCGACACCAGCTCGTCGGTGGTCACGCAGACACCGGCCCGCCGGATCGCTTCGAGCGAGGCGCGGAGCGCGGGCAGGCTCGTCACCGTTTGCTCCGTGTGGCGAGCGAGCGACAGCGACTTCAACACTTGCTCGCGCTCATCCGGAGAGAGAAAGGCGAGGATGACCTTGCCGCTTGAGGTCGCGTGGAGCGGGCGGCGATCGCCGACCCCGCCCGCGTACCTGATCACGTGGTCGCTCTCGACCTTGTCGACGTAGACGATGGACGCGCGGTCGCTGCAGAGCGTGCCGAGGAACACCGTCTCACCCGTCCGCCGCATGAGATCGACCACCGCCGGCCGCGCCACCTCGACCAGGTCCCGGTGCGCGGGCGCGGCCGTCCCGAGATCGAGCGCGCCCGGGCCGAGCCGGTACTCGAGGGCGCGTCCTTGCGCCAGGTACCCGCGCGCGGTCAGCGCCCGCAGGAGGGGGAGCAGGCTGCTCTTCGGCGCCCCGAGGCGCGCGCTCACCTCGCGGAGGGCAAGGCCGTCGCGGCTTGCCGCGAGCAACTCGAGGATGTCCACGAGGCGGTTCGCCGCGCGGTGCCCCCCGTCCGTGCCCGCGCGCCGCGCGCGCGCGCGAGGAGCGGGCGGGCGCCGTCGCGTTCGGTTATCGGAATTGCGTTCTGTATTCGGCACGCAGGCAGTATAGCCGATCGCGACGCGGGTTGACCAGCGGTCCCGAGTGTCGCTGGAACATGCGCGTGTAGCGGCGGTGGGCGTGGTCGAACCAGCCTGGAGGACCTCCGGCGCCGACGGAAGCACCGGAAGGGGGCGGCGCTCGTGAAGCACCGGAGCGGCGCCGATCGGCTACAAGGTCTTCACGAGCTCCATCAGCCGGCCGAGCGTGGCCAGCCGCGCGTCGATCGTCGCGCCGGCCGGATCCACGCGCAGTGTGGTGAGGCCGCTGGCGCGGTAGACGTGCAGCCGCTCGCGCACCATGGCCTCGGTGCCGAGTAGGTTCGCCTTCAGCGCCATCTCGTCGGGCACGCGGGCGGCGGCCTCGTCGCGCTTGCCGTCCAGCCAAAGGTGCTGGACCTCGGTGGCGGCGTCGGCGTAGCCGGCGCGCTTGAAGGCGTCGTTGTAGAAGTTGTGCTGGCGCGAGCCCATGGCGCCGAGGGTGAAGGCCAGGCCGGGCTTGCGCGCGGCCACCAGCCGCTCGACGTCGTCACCGAACGCGACGGCGCCGCCAGCCTGCAGATCGAGGTGGCCGAGCGTGCGTCCCGCACGCTTGGCCCCGGCCTCGAGGTGATCGAAGAAGATGCGCGCGTGGTCGGGCATGAACGAGGTGCCGAGCCAACCGTCGGCGATCTCGCCGGTGAGCTCGAGGCCGCGCGGCGAGAGGGTCGCGAGGTAGACCGGGATGTCGGGGCGCGGCTGGGCCGAGGAGCGGAGCGCCTTGCCCTCGCCGCCCGGCAGCGGCAGCTCGTAGACCTGCCCCTTGAACGCCACGCGCTCACCGTGCGTGGCCTGGCGCACGACCTCCACGATCTCGCGCATGCGCGTGAGCGGCCGATCGAAGCGCAGGCCGTGCCAGCCTTCGATCACCTGCGGCCCGCTCACACCCATGCCGAGCACGAAGCGGCCGGACGACATCGAGGCCAGGCTCAGCGCCGTCATGGCGACGAGCGCCGGCGTCCGCGTGCCGGCCTGCATGATCCCCGAGCCAAGCCGGATGCGGGAGGTGCGCGCCGCCATGAACGCCAGCGGGGTCGCCGCGTCCAGGCCCCACGACTCGTGCGACCAGACGAAGTCTACGCCGAGGCGCTCGGCCTCGGTCACGTACGTCGCGGCCTGTTCCCAGTCCTCGTTGGCCTCCAGGCGCAGGCCGATGGCGACACGCATCAGAGGGCGCCGGCCACCTTGGCGAGCTGGCCGGCGTGATCGAGGTCGTGCAGCCGCATGAACAGCAGTGTCTCGCGCCAGTTCAGCGCGCCGAAGAACGGATGCGGGATCGTGGCCTCCAGCCGCGCCATCGGATGCGCGCTCCGCACCCGCTGGAACAGCGCGGTGCGGTCGCGCTCGAGCAGCGCCCACCATTCGTCCAGCGGGCGCGGCGTGGTGTCACGGGCGGCGACGTCCCTCGGCTCGCCCGGCGGCTGGCCGTCGAGAATGCGCACGATGGCGGCAGCGAAGTGCCGGCCGGCCTCGACGACATGCGCCATCACCTCGTTGGCGCTCCACTCTCCCGGCGCCGGCGGCTCGGTGAAGCGCGCCGGGGGCACGGCGGTGGCGGCCGCCCGGAGCTGGGCCATTGCCTCCTGCACCTTGCCGACGATCTGATCCGGCGAGAGCTTGGCGCCCTGGGCCGTCAGGTAGCCGCGGATGCGCAGCGTCTCCTCGCTGGTCATGGCCGCGACTCTAGCACGAACGTGTGCGCGCGCTTGCCGGTGTCCTCGCTCAACCGGCCTTGAGTAGGCCGGCTTAAAAGCCTGAGTATCTCTGGCGGAGGGGCGAGACAGAGAGTTCGGTACGTGTGAACTACGGGAGCCAACCTCTTCGGGTAGTGCTATCCTCTGCTCGCCGAGGCTGCATTCGATGGAACACCAAGCGTGTGCGTGTCCGCGCTGCTCCCGAGCGATCTCGCCGGGGGACACGATCCTGTTCGGAACTGGAGTTCTGTCCCACCTCGATTGTCAACAGCCCCGGCTCCTGAGCGCCGAGGAACGCGCTCTCCTCTTCACCTACTGTCGCGACCATCCGGTCGGTCAGTGCATCGCATGCGGTGGTGACTTCAAGCTAGCCGAATTGGGCTTAGACGTTCTCGGCTTCCTTCGATACCTCTGCCCTCGGTGTCGTCGGGATCTGACCGACAGCGTCCGCACGCATCTCTACGGCTGCGCGATGCTCCCAGCAGAAGTACGACGCATGGCGCAGGCGATGCGCGAGGCGGCTCGAACTCTAGTAAAAGAAACCCGCCGCCTGCGTGACGCTTCGGATGTGCTGCTACGAGAGGCCGAAGCTAGTCTCGCCTCGCTTCGCGAGGCGATGCGACAGTCGCTGCCCCAAGGGAAGGTCTGAACGGTCCTGAACAAGCCTGTTCCGCACCGCCTCATTTGAGTCTCAGGTCCTCGTACGGGGCCGACCACGGATAGTCGGCGATGAGCCCGAGCCCCGACTCGGCGACGCGCGGACCGTACCCCTGCAGGAGCGCGAGCTGCCAGATCGGGAGGTACATGGCCTTCTCGTGGATCAGCTGCTGGATGCGATGCAGAATCGCCTCGCGCTTCTTCCGGTCGAGCTCGGCCGCTTGCTCTCTGAAGAGGCCGTCGATGTCCGGATAGCCACCATAGGCGTAGACGCCGCTCGAGACCGAGAACGCCTCCATCCGGGTGGCGGCGTTGCCGAAGACGCCGCTCAGGCCGTAGACGATGTTCTTCAGCTTCTTCTCCTGATACGCCTTGAGGAACCCGGCCCGCTCGAGAGGGCGCAGCCTCGTCCGGATGCCCACCGCCTGCAGGTAGTTGAGCACCGGCTCGCTGTACTCGGTGACCCCAGCATCGCACCAGAAGTCCCCCGCATCGAAGCCCTTCGGGTACCCGGCTTCCGCGAGAAGCTGCTTGGCGCGGGCCGGATCGTAGGGATAGACGGGCGGTTGCCAGTAGAAGTCGAAGCTGGTGGGGATGATGCTCCCGGTGATCTTGGAGAACCCGAGGGTCGCGGCCTGATTGACGGCCTGGCGGTCGACGGCGTAGTTGGCCGCCAGACGCACCCGCCGGTCGTGCCACGGAGAGCCGGGATCCCACTGGTCGAGGAAGACGAGCCAGTGAGCGCTCACGAACGGCGTGGGCCGAAGCGTGAGCCCTGGCGTGCGACGCACCTCCTCGCCGATCTCGCCGGAGACCGCGTACGCGATATCCGCCTCGCCTCGCTTGAGCATGGCCAGCCGCGTGGTGATGTCCGGGACAGCCTTGAACACCAGGCGCTTCACGCTCGGCGTCTTGCGCCAATACCCGTTGAAGGCCTCGACCACCAGCTCTACGCCGGGATTAAATGATACGAAGCGGTACGGCCCGGCCCCGATCGGCGCCTTCTTGAAGCCGTCCTCGCCGACCTTCTCGACGTATTTCTTGGGAACGATCCAGCCCGCTCCCGTCGCCGGCGTGGCGTAGAACGTCATGAAATCCGGCCACGGCTGCTTCAACCGGAAGCGGACGCGCCCGGGATCCAGAATCTCGATCGCGGCCACCCGATCCTTGAGCGCCTTCGCCGAGATGCCGCGGTACCGCTCGAACGAGAACTTGACGTCCTCGGCCGTGACGGGCTCGTCGTTGTGGAACTTGACCCCTTTGCGCAGCACGAACTCATAGACGAGCCCGTCGGGCGACATGCTCCACGATTGGGCCAGGCTGGGCGCCATGCTCTTCCCTGGCATCGGCTTGAAGAGGGCGTCATGCAGCGCGTAGAGGAACATGAAGGGCGTGATGAGTCCCGGCGTCTCGGCGGGCTCGAGGAGCGTCGGCGCCGGGGTGAAGTGCAGGGCCCACGTCATCTGACCCGCGGGCGCGTCCGCGCGCCCGTCGGAGGCTACGATGGCATGCGTGATTGCGGCCAGCGTCAGGGCCACGGCCCCGGCCACGACCTGTCGTCTGCGTCCGTTCATCGGATCGCCTCCTCGGTTCTCCGGTCCATGGTAGCGGACAGCACCTCGGCGAGCGCCGGCTTCGCCCGCGCCCACGTCGCCTTGCCTCGCTGGCCTCAGGACCGCCGCTACACTATTCTTCGCTCTGGACCACGCGACGAGGGCGTGCTCATCTCATCAGAGAGCTGATACAGGGGGCGACATCGTGACAGCAGAGCCCGGCGCACAGGCCAAGCCGTTTCGTCTGGACGAGGCGACGATCGAGGAGTTGCACGAGGCAATCCGGTCGGGGCAGACGACCTGCGTCGCGGTCGTTCAGCACTACATCGAGCGCGTGCGCGCCTACAATGGGGTGGCCAGCCTCCTCATCACCGAAGACGGGGCGCCGATCCTCGAGGCGCCGGGCGCCGTGCGCGCGAAGGCGCCACTTCGCTTTCCGACGGAAACCGTCAAGGCCTCCACGGTCGTGCCCGATCTGCACAAGTACAAGGGGCCGGCCCTCGAATACGGCCGCATGGAGGCGACGGCCTCCAATCCTGACGTCCAGCAACAGTTCGGGATGATCGTCGGCAAGCCGAATGCCGGGCAGGTGAATGCGCTCGCGACCCTCAACATTCGGGGCGAGCGTTCGGTCACCTGCCGGGGAGACTTCGACCGGCACCCGTCCGAGGGGCCGTTGCCCCCGGGCGCGCCCGCGGTGTGCGAGATGTTCCGAAGGCTTCCGGACGCCCTCGAGCACGCCGCAGAGCTCGACGCGATGTACGGACGCAATCCCGATCTCGAGAAGATGCCGATGTACGGCGTCGTGTTCTCGTTCAAGGATCCCTTCGACACGAAGGACATGCGAACTACCGCCGGGGGCGACGCGCGCTACGACATCGACTTCCCCGCGCGGGATCACGTCCTGGTCGAGCAGCTCCGCAACAAGGGGGCGATCATCTTCGCCAAGGCCGTCAACACGGAATACAACGGGCGGGCGGGAAATCCAGGCGGCCGCCACGTGCGCGACAAGGTGCTGCCGTCGACGCTCGGCTACCAGCGCAGCACCTGGGGCGGCAATCCCGGGAACCCCTACGACACGACCCGCGCGGCCTCGCTCGGCTCGAGCTCGGGGTCGGGCGTGTCGGTCAGCACCAATCTGGTGATGGCCAGCCTCGGCGAGGAGACGCGGGCGTCGTGTCGCGGACCGGCCAACCACAATGCGGTGGCGCTGATCCTTCCTCACAAGTCGATCCTCGGATTCAACGGCGGCGCCATCGGCGCGGACATCTACTGCGATCGCAGCGGCATCCTGTGCCGCACGATCGCCGATTGCGCGAAGGTCCTCGATGCGCTGAAGGATCCTGTCGAAGGCTACTACGACCCCCGGGATCCCTACACGACCGTGCCGCGCTCGTCGGTGTCGAGCACCCCGTACGCGAGCCACGCGAAGATGTCAGGGGCGCCGGGTGCGCTCGTGGGCATGCGCATCGGCATCGTGCGAGAGTCCATGGTGTACCCGCCGGGCTCGAAGGCCGAAGAGCCGATCGTCACCGCCGCCGCAGAGGAGATCAAGGCGATCCTTGGCGACCGGCTGGGGGCGACGCTCGTGGAGTCGTCCGATCCCTTGTGGAAGCGGGATCCCGACATCGAGACGATGACGACGGACTTCCGGCAAGCGCTCGCGCGGCTGCTGCCCCTCATCATGCCCGACCTGCTGTTCAGGCTGGGGCGCGGCGGGCGGCCCCTGTTCGAGGAATTCGCGGCGGCGATCGTCCCGACCGAGTTCATGCCCGGGAAGCTCTTCGGCACGGGCACCATGCAGCCGATCGACTACTGCGTCGAGCTGGCGGAGGGACGGATCGCGCCGCCCGCGAACCTCGACATCGCGACCATCCAGGAACAGGAGCTCGCGATGGCGTTCAGGTTCCACGTCCCGCAATACCTGACCCGCCGTGCCGCGGACTGGAAGGCGCGGGGATTCACCGAGACGCTCGTGGATTTTCCGACGCTCAACGCGCGATCCAAGTTCTGGGGCGACGATGGGCGCGCGGCCTTCAGGAACTGGGAAGAGGTGACCGACCCGCGCAATCCCCACGGCCGGCGTCAGGGCGTCAACGAGCGCATCATGCTCCGCGAATTGCTGCGCCGGGTGGACATGATGGTCATGCTCGAGAACCGTCTGGACGCACTGGTCCGCCTGCACACGCCGTTTCCACCGGGAAAGATCGGCGGCGCCTACCAGCCCGGCTTGCCCGGCAACCTGCGGCTGGAGACGTTCTATGGGCCGAACGCGGGATTGACGGAGGTCCTGGTCCCGGCTGGCTATGTGACGACCGTCTTCGATCCGGTCTGGGCTCTCAGCCCGGACGGCACACGCTATGTGCCGGTCCCTTCGGACACGCCGACCCCCATTCCGGAGCCGGGATTGCCCTTTTCATTGGTGTTCCGGGCCGAGCCGGGCCGAGAAGACATTCTCTTGAAGATCGCCTCGGCATATGAGACCGCCTCGAAGCGACGCGTTCCTCCGCCCGCGTTCGGCCCACTCCCGGCGAGATCGCGCGGGGAACCTAGAGGCTAGGCCCCGCGATCCCCCCGCAGCGCTTCGACCAAATCTGCCAGCCGCGGCAAGTGGTCGAGCCGATCGACGAGTCCCTCTACGCGCGCCACTCCGGCGGGACTGAGCACCAGGCCCGCCAGCTCACGGAATTTCGACCGGACCTCGCCTTCTCCGTACGGATCCTGGTAGTCGCCGCGGGCGCTCTCGCGCAGCCGGGTCACCTGGCGACCATCGGTGAAGGTGACGGTCACCCGCGCCGGCTTGAGTCGCGGCACGTGCGCGCTGAGGTCGGGATCCTCGCGAACAGTGACCCGCCGGCGGAAGGCTGCGATTGCGGGATCGCGAACGACTTCTTCGGTGAAAGCGCCATACCCCGCGTTGCCTCGCAGGACAAGAGCGGCGGCCGCGTGGGGCAGCGAATACTTGGCCGCGAAATAGTTGACCGGGTCGGGCTCGCGCATGTTCGCGGCGAAGCGGTACGTCGCCACCTCGATGCGCTCGATACTGGCGGGGTGCGGCCGAAGGTCGTTGAGGATGTCCTCCAGCGCGTCCAGCGCCGAGTAAATCGGGTTGCAGCAGGCGCGCAGCCGGAAATAGTTGCGGGCGATCTCCCAGCGCTGGCCCAGTGCTTCCGTCAGGGCTTCAGGCCGGAACCCGTCGCCGACCAGCTGGCCGAAGGCCTCCTCGATCGCGTTCGGCTGTGCGGCGACGCCGGCCAGCGCCAGCTCCGGCGCCAGAACCCCGGCGAAGCCGCTCATCCCTCCGGCCACGTTCAGCGCGGTGGCCCCCGCCACGGCGTTGGTGTAGCCGGGTGTGAGGACGAGGATCGCACCGATCCTGAGCGCGAGGCTCATCTGCTCGCCGGTCAGTCTGCGCAGCCGGGCCCCGGCGGCTACCGCACCCAGCAGAGGCGCCTGGCCGTTCTGATGGGCGATCGGTCGGGCCGTCATCCCCGCCCCGAGTCGGGCGGCAACTTCGTAGCCGAAGATCAGCGCGGCCAGCGTCTCCCGGCCCGACCGTTCCAGCCATTCGGCGCTGGCCAACGCCGTCGGCAAGACCTGCACGGCACCCTGGCAGGAGACGTAGCGATGCCCCTCGCACAGCTCGATCGAACGCCCCGCCAGCCCGTTGAGCAGGGCTGCCGTGCGCGGGTCCGTCTGCGGCCAGTCCGGCGCGTAAACGGTCGCGCCCCGACCACCGGTCGCGGTCAGTCGCGCTCGCACGCCGGCCACCTCGGGTTGCACCGAGCCAGCCAGAATCACGCCCACGGTGTCCAGCAGCACGAGCTTGGCGTGCTCGCGGAGAGCCTCGGGGATCGTCTCCCACGGCGTGCCGGCCACGAAGTGCGCCAGTTCGTCGATTGCCTTGCTCATCGCGTTCTCCGTCGTGCCCCTGCGAGATAGTTCGGTACTTACCTGCCCGGTAGTTGCACCGGACGTGGGGCTTCGCCATCGTACTTCACAGGCGCTCACCATGACGGCTCCGACGCCGCGCACTCCGACGACGCCCTACGGCCCGCTCATCGAGACGCGGATGCGGGTCGTGACCTGGAACCTCTGGTGGCGCCTCGGAAACTGGAACTCCCGCGCCGGGCCCATCGTCCGCACGCTGGGAGATCTCGATCCCGACCTCGTGTGTCTCCAGGAGGTCTGGCAAGAGGGAGACCGCAATCAGGCCGCCTGGCTTGCCGAGCGCCTGGGAATGCAGCACGCCTTCGCGGCCGATCGTACCGAGGATGGGACGATCAGGGGGTGGCCGTGCTCTCCCGCTGGCCCCTGGCCGAGGTCGAACGCCGAGCGATTCCGCGCCGGAGCGCCGATCGCAAGCAACAGGTCCGCGCTCTCGTTGAATTCCTCGCGGAGCCCAAGCGCCAACCACCGATCACGGTCCTGTGCGGTGACTTCAACGCCGCCCCTGGGTCCGACGAGATCCGGCTCCTCACGGGCTTGCGCCCGCCAGCCGTGGCCGGGTGGACCTTCCTGGACGCCTGGGAGACCGCCGGCGATGACTCGCCCGGATACACGATTCTCAGCGCTGGTTGAACCGCCACCGGCGGAAGACGTACCCGGGATCTGAGGCCGTTCGGCCCTCGCCGATCAGACATGCGCCCGCGGCTTCGAACTCGAAGACGCGCTTGACGTCTGCATGCTCGGTCGACTCGACATGGGCGTCCGTAACCGTGACGAAGACCTCGTCCAGGATGTGAGCCTGATGAAGAGACTCCAGCATGACCGCGCCGCCCTCGCAATCCAGGTAACGCACCCCGAATTCGTCGAAGAGACGCTCGTGTGAGCGGCGGAGCCCGATCGGGTCGATTCTCTCCTCCGCGGCGACAAGTATCGTAAGGCCCTTTTCATGGCTGCCCCGCGCGCGGAGAAGGCGCGCTCCAGCGCCGGTCGTGATGACGATCGCCACGAGATCGGGAGCGTTGAACATCGGCGCGTCGAGGTCCAGTCGGCCGGACTCGGAGTAGACCACCTGGAGGGGGACCCGGCCCAACCCCTGTCGCGCCCTGAACTGATACAGCGCGTCTCCGAGCCCGCCTCCGACGTCGAGTGTCCCGATGAGATCCGGCTGATCCCGGAGCGTTTGTGCGCCAAAGGAGACGGCATCCGCGCAGGCACGGAGATAGCGCATGAGCCGCAGGTCGGCGAGCCGGCCCGATCGGGTGACATCGCCGCCGGCAATAGCGCGGACGGGGTCGTCATCCACACCCGACCGCTTCCACGTGAGGATTCCGTTCTTCGACGCGATCACGTTGGCGTAGATCCACGGACGGGTGGGCCAGGGCGGCGGGAAGCCGAGAGGCTCGATGCGATCGGGGTCCGGAGAGGTCGGACCGTGTCGATAGCGCGTCTCGGAGTTCCGGTGCCAAGAGACCCGCGCTCGATCGCTCGCCGTCGGATTCATCGGGCTCCCTCCCTTGGGGCCTCCGAAGCAGGGTAGCCTACGCTAACCTGAAGTTCAGCACTCGGGCTCGCATGACTGGGTATCCTGGAAGTACCTGGGCCGGGAAAGCCGAAATGGACGCCGGGGCAGGTGAACGGGAGGGAGGCGCCGATGTCTGCAACGACCCTCAAAGACACAGCACTCGCTCTGGTCGCGCCGGGCAAAGGGATCCTCGCGGCCGACGAGAGTCACACGACGATCGGTCGGCGCTTCGAGGCGCTCGGGATCCCGAACAGTGAGGAGCAGCGTCGGCGCTACCGGCAGATGCTCTTCACGGCCAAGGGCATCAGTGAATTCATCAGCGGCGTGATTCTCTTCGACGAGACGATCCGCCAGGCGGCCGACGACGGTCGCCCGTTCGTCGAAGTCCTGGCAAGCGAGGGGATCATCCCGGGGATCAAAGTAGACCGCGGGACGAAACCACTGCCGGGGGCGCCGGGCGAGCAGGTGACCGAGGGGCTCGACGGGCTTCGCGAGCGCCTCGCTGAATACAAGAAGCTTGGGGCGCGCTTCGCCAAATGGCGTGCGGTGATCGCGATCGGCGAAGACGGCCCCATCCCGAGCCGGCTGGGCCTGGAAGCCAACGCGCACGCGCTCGCGCGCTACGCCGCACTCTGCCAGGAGGCGGAGATCGTCCCGATCGTCGAGCCGGAGGTCCTGATGGACGGCGGGCACTCCATCGAGCGCTGCTTCGAGGTCACCGAGGCCACGCTCCACACTGTGTTCCACGCGCTGTGGGAGCACAAGGTGGCGCTGGAGGGACTGTTGCTGAAGCCGAACATGGTGCTGCCGGGTACGACCTCCGCGCGCCAGGCGCCGGTGGGGGACGTGGCGGAGGCGACCGTACGATGTCTCCGCCGCAGCGTTCCGGTGGCCGTGCCAGGTATCGTCTTCCTCTCCGGCGGCCAGGCCGATGAGCTGGCCAGCGCTCACCTCAACGCGATGAATCGTCTTCCCGGCCCACTGCCCTGGCCGCTCAGCTTCTCCTACGCGCGGGCGCTCCAGGCCGCGCCGCTCAGGACGTGGGGCGGCGAGCCCGCGCGGATCGGCGATGCCCAGCGCGCGTTCCGCCACCGCGCCCGCTGTAACAGCGCGGCCCGATCGGGCGCCTATACGCCGGAGCTCGAGCGGAGCGTCGCGTGAGCGCGAAAGGGCTCGCGATCCTCGTCGGCGGCGGACCGGCGCCCGGCATCAACGCGGTCATCGCGGCGGCCACGATCGAGGCGCGAAACCGCGGGCTCCGCGTGCTTGGTTGCCATGACGGCTACCAGTGGCTCATGCGGAGAGATCTCGGCCATGTCGAGGAGCTCGAGATCGCCCCGCTCTCGCGGATCCACTTCGAGGGGGGCTCGGTTCTCCGCACCTCCCGCGCGAACCCAGCGCGGTCTGCCGAGACGCTCCAGAACGTGGCGGAGTCGCTGCAGCGCCTCGGCGCCTCGTACCTCTTGACGATCGGCGGCGACGACACCGCGACCGGCGCCGCTGCCGTGGCGCGGGTATTGGGTGGGAAACTCGCCGTCGCCCACGTTCCCAAGACGATCGACAACGATCTGCCGCTCCCGGCCGGGATCCCGACGTTCGGCTTCACGACCGCGGTCGACGTCGGCAAAGACCTCGTGCGAAATCTGATGAAGGATGCGGCGACGACCGACAAATGGTTCTTCGTGACGATCATGGGCCGTCATGCCGGACACCTGGCCCTCGGCATCGGCAGCGCCGCCGGCGCGACACTGACCATCATCGGTGAGGAGTTTCCCGAGGGCGCGGTCGCCCTCGATCAGATCGCCGTCATCCTCGAGGGCGCGATCATCAAGCGGCGCGCCCGGGGCCAGGAGCACGGCGTGGCCCTTCTGGCCGAAGGGCTGATCGAGCGATTGGATCCCGATACCCTGGGACACGTGGAGCGCGATCCGTACGGGAACGTACGCCTGGCGGAGCTGGAGCTCTCGCGCCTGCTCAAGGAGCGCGTTTCCGCTAACCTGAGAAAGCGCGAGATCGCGTGCAGCATCGTGGCCAAAGACATCGGCTACGAGCTTCGGTGCGCCCCGCCGGGGGGCTTCGACATCCATTACTGCCGGAGTCTGGGTTACTGGGCGACGAGGTTCCTGATCGAGGGCGGCACGGAAGCGATGGCGACGATACAGGGCGAGACATTCGTGCCGGTCCCGTTCCGGGACCTGATCGACGTCCGGACGGGACGGTTCCGCGTGCGCCACGTCAACGTCGCCTCGGAAGGCTATCAGATGCTCGCCGCGTACATGATCCGGCTCACCCGAGCGGACCTCGAGAATCCCGAGCAAGTCCGCGTCTTGGCCCGTGCCGGCGCGCTCGATGAGGCGGCGCTGGTCACGCGGTTCGCCGGCCTCGTGACACGAGGCCGAGGAGCTGTGATGTCGACTTAATTAGTTTCTGGAGAACGTGGGGCGAGTCCGCGGCGTCATTGGGGGAAGAACGCAGACTCTCGCACGCATCGGCTCTTACGGCAAACCGACAATCCCTGGAGTACTCTCCAGTCCTCGACGGAGAGCTCCTCGCTGTCAGGGCTCGAAGAACGCACTCTTGCGGCCTCGCGCTCGAAGCTCTGCAGGGCGAGCTGGCGCTGACGCTCGCACGACGCTGCGGAGTCGAACGATCCGATCTGCCGCCACGTGGGCAGGGGAGCGGACGTGTCATAGAGCACATCGAGCAATGCTTCCGTGCGCGCGATCGCCGTTGGGATCGTGAGTATCTTGTGGACCTTGGCGACCAACATGATTTGTTCGTCGTCTGGCAGGCTATCGACAGCCGCCCGCACCTCGGCCTCGGAGTTCGCGGCGTAGACTTTGATCAACGCCCGCTTCTCGGGAATCGGCGGCGGGACTAGCAGCAACCAGCCGCCGCCGGCTTGGGCGAGGGCCTGCACCGCGAAGGCGGCTACGGCAGCGGCCGTCGCCAGCGTGATGTGGCCATAGCGTCGAGTGCGTCGCTTGATGGGTATGTCCTCCTGCTGCCGCAGGATTAGCAAAAACGCGGCCACCCCCACACGCTACGGACAATCAATAGGTTCCGGAATGCCCGGGGCGCGCTGCTGACAGAAATGGTCGCTTCGATGTGCCCGTCCGGCGCTCGTCGTCGAAGGCCTCGAGGACCGGCGCGTCCGGGGAGGAATGATCGGCCATGGACACACACGACGTCGTGGTGCTGGGTGGTGGCTCGGCGGGCGAGAGCGTGGCGACGACAGTGGTGCGAGGTGGAAAGTCGGTGGCGCTCGTGGAGCAGAGGCTGGTCGGCGGGGAGTGCCCCTACTTCGCCTGTATGCCCAGCAAGGCGATGCTATCCGCGGCGGAAGTCCGTCATCGGATCGGGACCGCCCCGACGTTCGGTGCGGTGAGCCGGTCGTTGGCCCTGGACGATGGGCGGGCGGCGTACCGAGCGGCGGCGGCGCGACGCCACGAGATCGCCGCTCGTCTGGACGATTCCGGCGAGGTGCGAGAGCTCGAGGGCGTCGGTGTTGCGGTCTACCGCGGGCGAGGCCGCGTTGTGCGGCCCGGCGTCCTCGAGATGAGCGGGCGGATCATCGGCTGGACCGATCTGGTCATCTCGGTCGGCACGGTGTTCGACATACCGGACATCGAGGGCTTGGACAGGGCGCGCACCTGGACGAGCGAGGAGGTCTACACGACGTCGGAGCTACCGAGCTCCGTGGTGGTGCTCGGCGGCGGCGCGGTGGGATGCGAGATCGCGCAGGTCCTGGCGCGGTTCGGGGCGCAAGTCACGATTGTCCAGAGAGCACCACGCCTGATCCCTGCGGAGGAGCCATCGGTGGCCGAGGCGCTCGCCGACGTCTTCGTTCAGGACGGCATCGAGGTCCGCCTGAACAGCCGCGCGGTGCGCGCCGAACGGAGACAGGACACGGTGGGCCTCTTCCTGGAAGATGGGTCTCAGCTGACGGCCGAGAGGATCGTCATCGCCGCCGGGCAGTCGCCCCGCCTCGAGGGGCTCGGGCTGGAGACACTCGGCATCCGGCCCGGGCGCGGTGGGTTCCTGGACGTGGACGACCGGTGTCGAGTGCGCGGCCAGGATCACGTGTGGGCGGCGGGCGACATCACCGGTATCGCCCGCTTCACACACACGGCGAACTATCAGGGGCGCATCATCGCGGCGAACCTCTTGGGGCGTGAGGCACGTGCGGACTACCGGGCCATCCCGCGCGGCGTCTACACCGACCCGGCAGTCGCGTGCGTGGGCCTCTCGTCAGACAAGGCGAGAGAGCAAGGATACGACGCCGTGAGCGCCTCCATGGAGGTGCGTCGCACCGCCCGCGCCAGGGCGACGGGACTGAAGGCGGGACGGCTGGTGCTGGTCGCGGATCGGCGGCGGCGGAAGCTTCTGGGTGCCGCGGCGATCGGACCGCACGCGGAGGAGTGGATCGGCGAGGCGGCTC
Organism: Candidatus Rokuibacteriota bacterium; assembly: GCA_003220535.1. GTDB lineage: Bacteria > Methylomirabilota > Methylomirabilia > Rokubacteriales > CSP1-6 > AR31. Next base: position 9,225 of record QHSU01000042.1, on the reverse strand, counting down.
TCGCGATCCGGGCGGAGGTCCCGATCGACGTGTTGACGGACGTGGTGCACGCCTTCCCGACGTTCAGCGAGACCTACGAGCCGCCGTTGCGAGAGCTGGCGGAGATGATGGGTGCGGGGCCGTGAAGCCCGGGTGAAGTGATCCCGGCGGCTGCTCGAGAGTCGTCCGAGCGACGGGCGGCACGGTACCGGCCGCCCGGCTCGGCCGCTTTCAGATCAGGGCTTTGTCGCGAGACCCTTCCGCTTCACGTAGCTCCAGAGCTTCTTGGTCATCTCGGCCGGGCCGATCGGTGTGGCACCGAACAGCGATTCCAGGCTGTCCGTGCGGCCCTGAAAGCTGATCGCGTAGCCTCCGAACGCCGGCCTCTTGCTTCCTGAGCGCTTCTGCATGGTGAACCCCCCTTTCCGAGTGAATTCGAGCCGACTTCAAGCCATGACTACCACGCATGGAGGCCAGCACAAAGAAAAACCGCAATATCTGGGGATCCCGGGCCCCCGGTGCCGGTGGACGCGGCGTGGGTCATGCCGTATGGTCGGACACCATGAAGTTCGGGTGGATGACCCTGTCGCTGTCGCCGTCGGCCGCGGACGACCTGGCGGCCGTCCATCAGCAGCTCGAGCAGGGCGTGCTCGCCGAGGCGATAGGCTTCGACTATCTCTGGCTCACCGAGCACAACTTTACCGGCGAATGCGCCTACGCCGACCCGATTCCGTTCGCCGGCGCGCTCGCAGCGCGGACTTCGCGCGCGCGGCTCGGGTTCGCCGTCCTCCAGATGGCGCTCCATCATCCCGTGCGCCTGGCCATTCAGCTCGCCGTCCTCGACAACCTGAGCCGCGGGCGCCTGGAGGTCGGCATCGGGCGCGGTTCGAGCTACAACGAGTACGAGTACCTCGGCTTCGGCTTGAGGAGCGATGACAGCCGCGACCGGATGGAAGAAGCGGTCGAGGTGCTCCGGCGCGCCTGGACCGAGGAGCCGTTCGTCCACGACGGAAAGTTCTTTTCGGTCCGGCTACCCGCGGTCCGGCCGCGCCCCGTGCAGCGGCCGCATCCGCCGATCTGGCGCAGCGTGATCGCGGTCGAGTCGCTCGTCGCGTGTGGGCGGGCCGGCATTCCCGTGATGATGTCGCGCGTGCCGAACGCGAAGATTCCCGAGCGCCTGGCGCGTTTCCGCGAGGGCCTCGAGGCCGGCGGCCACGACGCGGCGACGCAGCGCCGTCTCCTCGGTGAGGCGTCGGTGTGGCGCTTCCTCTACGTCGCCGACAGCGAGGCCCAGGCCGAAGACGACGTCAACGAGGCGACGCTTCGCTACCGCCAGCACATGCATCACGTCCGCGACGCCTACAACCCATCCGACTTTCACGTGAACGCGGCGGCGATGAATCCGTGGATGGACCCCGCGGTCTCCCATCCAGACGGCGTGCGCTACGTCCTCGAAACCGGCGCGCTCTACGGCACTGCCAGGCGCGTCGCCGAGCAAGTCGCGGCGCTGCGTGAAGTCGGCCTCGGCCACGTCATGTGCCAGGCGAGCTGGGGCGGGCTCGCGCACGACAAGGCCATGGCGTCGCTCCGCCGCTTCGGCGCGCACGTCGCCCCCGCGTTCCGCAGTTAGGAGGTCACCATGCCACGCATGACGGGCAATCGGTACTTCGCTGAAGCGGTGCACGCCTACGGCACCACGCACGTCTTTTTCGTCCCGACCATCATGCTCCCGGCGATGGCCGAGATGGAGGACATGGGCATTCGCCGCGTGGTGACCCACGGCGAGAAGGCGGCGGCCTACATGGCCGATGGCTACGCCCGGGCGTCTCGCCGACCCGGCCTCTGTCTGGCGCAGACCATCGGCTCGGCCAACCTCGCGGCCGGACTGCGGGACGCCTACATGGCCTGTTCGCCCGTCATCGCCCTGACCGGCGGCGTCGACGCCGCGTCACGGTACAAGCACGTCTATCAGGAGATCGAAGACTTTCCCATGTGGGGGCAGGTCACCAAGGCGAACTTCCACGTCGACGCCCTGGAGCGATTCCCGGACCTGCTGCGGCAGGCCTTCCGCGCCGCGACCAGCTCGGCGCCGGGCCCGGTGCATCTGGAGATGTCGGGCACCCACGCCCAGGTCCTCGAGCGCGAGGCGGAGCTGACGCCTATCTGGGAGGAGCGCTTCATGCAGGTCCCGGCGTTCCGTCCCGAGCCCGAGCCCGACGCGGTGCGGGCCGCGGCGCGCGTGCTGGCCCAGGCCGAGCGGCCGATCATCATCGCCGGAGGCGGCGTGATCTGGTCGGGCGCCGAGGCTCTGCTGGTGGAGCTGGCCGAGTTGCTCCAGATCCCGGTCGCGACGTCGCTGAACGCGAAGGCCGCTCTGCCCGACGATCATCCGTTGAATGTCGGGGTTCCGGGAACCTACTCCCGCTGGTGCGCCAACCGGATCGTGTCCGAGGCGGACCTGGTCTTCTTCATCGGCAGCCACGCCGGCGGACAGGTCACGACGAACTGGCAGGTCCCGAAGCCGGGGATCGCCGCGATCCAGCTCGACATCGATCCCGAGGAGCTTGGCCGCAACTATCCGCTGCGGGCGGCGCTACTCGGTGACGCGAAGGTGACGCTGCAGAAGCTCATCGCCGGCGTGCAGCGGGCGCGGCCGCAACGCGAGTGGCTCGGTCGGGCGCAGGGCCTGGTCCGCGAGTACCGCCAAGAATCGGATCAGACGCGGAATTCCGACGCAGTGCCGATCCGCCCGGAGCGGATCTGCAAGGAGATTTCGGACTGGCTGCCCGAGAGCGGTGTGGTGCTGTCGGACACCGGCCACTCCGGCATGTGGACCGGCCAGATGATCCGGCTGACCAGGCCGGGGCAGCGTTTCCTCCGCTGCGCCGGCTCGCTGGGCTGGGCCTTCCCCGCCACCCTCGGCGCCAAATGCGCCCTGCCCGACCGGCCGGTGATCGGATTCTGTGGCGATGGGGGCTTCTACTATCACATGGCCGAGCTCGAGACCGCTGCTCGCTTCAACATCAACGCCATCATGCTGGTCAACAACAACTACGCGCTGAACCAGGAGAAGCACCTCTTCGACTCGGCGTACAAGGGCCAGCAGCGCGGCCGGGCGACCGAGATGTGGCACTTCAGCCACGAGGTGAACTTCGCCAAGGTGGCCGAGGCTATGGGCTGCGTCGGTATTCGCGTTGAGCGGCCCGAGGACATCCGGCCCGCGCTGGACAAAGCCCTCGCCTCGAATTGCCCGGCCGTCGTCGAGGTCATCAGCGATGTCGACGCGATGGCCAAGCGGGCCTGGCGACCATAGCGCGTCGCGCGCGAGTCGTATCACGCCGTTGACTCCACCGAGAATCTCTTCCACCATCCGGCGTGAGGAACGTGATCGCCGTGGATCCCGCCGGAGCTCTCTCGCGGATGGATGTGTCGTGGCCGCAGACGATCGCCGCGATGCACGCGTCCGGACGCCAGGCCGTGCTCGCCATCACCGGCGGTGGCAGCGGAGCGATTGCCGAGCTCCTCCGGGTGCCCGGCGGGTCGCGACTGCTGCTCGAGGCGGTGGTCCCGTACGACCCGCGTGCGCTGACGACGTTCCTGGGGTTTGAGCCGGAGCAGGCTTGCAGCGTCGAAACGGCCTGGGCGATGGCGCAGCGTTCGCGCGAGCGTGCCGCGAAGCTCGCACCAACCGGCGCCCAGCTGGTCGGCCTCGGCGCCACGGCGGGCCTCGTCACCGATCGGCCCAGACAGGGCGAGCATCGCTGCCACATCGCCGTAGCCACCGGCGCCGGTACCGACGTCCACTCGATCGTGCTCGCCAAGGGACGGCGTGACCGGCCGGCCGAAGAAGATCTCGTCGCCCGCGCCATTGTGCTGTGCCTCGCCAAAGGCTGCGGAGTCGACGCTCCCTCGCCTCGAGTTCTTCTCGACGCCGACGAACGCTACACCGAGGCGGCGGCGGCCGCGAATGATCCGATCGACCGGCTCGTGGCGGGCAGCCTCGACCGCGTGACGGCGTGGCCGGATGGACAACTGGTGCAGTCAGCGCCGCCGCCCCGCGTCGTGCTTCCCGGATCCTTCAACCCGCTGCACGCCGGGCACCTGCTCCTGGCTCGCGTCGCCGAGGAGATGCGGCAGCTGCCGATCGCCTTCGAGATCTCGGTGATCAACGTCGACAAGCCGCCGCTCGCCGCCGACGAGGTGCGGAGCCGGCTCGAGCAGTTTGCATGGCGAGCGAGGGTCGAGCTGACGAGGGCGCCGACGTTTCTCGAGAAGTCGCGCCTGTTTCCCGGCGCCACGTTCGTGGTAGGGGCCGATACGGCCGAACGGCTGGTGGCTACGAGATACTACAGCGGAGACGAAGAGCGGAAGGCCGCCGCGCTCCAGGAGATCGCGGATCGGGCCGGCTGCTTCCTCGTGGCGGTACGGGCCGACAGCACCGGACGCGTGCGCTCGCTCGCCGATATCGCCGTCCCTGCGCGGTTCGCTCACCTCTTCACGCCGATCCCGGAGAGCCGGTTCCGCCTCGACTCCTCGTCCTCCGACGTTCGTGCCCGGCGGCGCACCGCTCCGTGACTCACAGCGCGCATTGACGACTCAGGCGGGCAGCGGCGGCTTGCCGAGCACCAGGTCGGCCGCTTTCTCGGCGATCATCAGCACGCAGGCGTTGATGTTGCCGGAGACCAGATCGGGCATGGCCGAGGCATCGGCGACGCGAAGCGCCTCGACGCCTCGCACGCGCAGCGCTGGATCCAGCACCGCGTCCTCTGCGATTCCCATCGCGCAGGTGGCGCATGGGTGGTGAGCGGTGATCGCGGTGCGGCGCACGAACGCGTCGATCTCGGCGTCGGTGCGGCAGGCGGGCCCTGGCGCCGTCTCGCGGCCTCTGAAGGGCTCGAGCCCCTTGCGGCTCGCGATGTCGCGTCCGAGCTTCACACCCTCGCGGATCGTGCGGACGTCGTTCTCGGTGGCCAGGAAGTTCTGCACGATTCGGACGGGAGCGGCCGGGTCCGCCGAACGCAGCCGCACGACGCCCCGGCTCTCGGGATGCAACATCACCGGTCGAAGCCCGAAGCTGTCCTCGTAGGCCGGCGTGATGCCCGGAAACCATGGATATGCTCGGGCCGGCGCACCGCGAAACAGGAACTGGATGTCGGGGACAGCGAGCTCGCGTCGCGTCTTGAGGAAGGCGTGCAGGCGGCTCGGCAGCACGGTCCCCGGTCCAGTGCCGAGCACGTAGGCGCGGGCCATGTTGACGGCCGCACGATCGAGACGCATCTCGGCGTGGAAGGGGCCGCGGCCCCGCCGGGCATGGTGCACGTCGACGGAGAGGTGGTCCTGGAGGTTCTTGCCCACGCCGGGTAGACTCACCCTCGGCTCGATGCCGACCTCGCGGAGATGGTCCGCCTCGCCGATGCCCGACAGCATGAGAAGCTGTGGCGTGTTGAACACACCGCCGGCCAGGAGCACCTCGCGTGTGGTCGAGGCCTGATGGAGGCGCCCGGTTCTGGCGTACTCGACGCCCGTGGCGCGCGTCCTCTCGAGGATCACGCGGGTCGCGAGGGCGTTCGTCTCGACCGTGAGGTTGGGCCGTCGCATGGCCGGTCGCAGAAAGGCCACGGCGGCGCTGCAGCGCCGGCCGTTCTTGATGGTCCATTGACTACGACCGAAGCCCTCCTGCTCCATGCCGTTGTAATCTTCGGTGAACGGCCAGTCGGCCTCGCGCGCCGCATCGAGCCAGGCGTCGAACAAGGGTCCCGATTCCGCGAATCGATGACGGAGAGCGGCCCGTGGCCACCGCGCCAGGTGTTCTCGCCCTTCTCCCAGGTTTCGCAACGCTTGAAGTAGGGGAGGGTTTCGGCGTACGACCAGCCGCGGCACCCCCTCTGCGCCCACCGATCGTAGTCGCCGTGGTGGCCTCGCACGTAGGCCATCACGTTGATCGAGGAGCTGCCGCCGAGCACCTTGCCGCGCATCGCCTCGATCCGCCGATCGTCGAGCCGGGGCTCGGGCTCCGTGTCGTAGCCCCAGTCGAACATGCGGTGCTCCCAGAGCTTGCCGAGCCCGATCGGGATGTGGATCAAGGGATTCGTGTCGCGCCCGCCGGCCTCCAGAAGCAGCACGCGGACCGACGGATCGGCGGTGAGCCGATAGGCGAGAACGCAGCCCGCCGATCCCGCGCCGACGATGACGTAGTCGTAGCTCTCGCCCCGGGCCATCTCTATTCGCGACCCGCGGTGTCCCGGCGAACTGGAGGATCGTGATGCCGACGTTCGAGGCCTCTGCCGACCTGCGCATGCACTATCTGGTCGACGACTTCACCGAGCCCTGGACGGAGCCCGAGACGATTCTGCTGTTGCACGGCAACGCCGAGAGCAGCCTGGCGTGGTACGCGTGGGTGCCGGTCCTGGCGCGGCGGTTCCGGGTCGTGCGGCCGGACATGCGCGGTTATGGCGCGTCGACGCCGATGCCGCGCGATTTCGCGTGGACGCTCGACGTCATCGTCGCCGACTATACCCGCCTCATGGAGGCACTCGGCGTTCAACGCGTCCATCTGGTCGGTGCGAAGATCGGTGGGGTGATCGCCCGGGCGTTCGCCGCGCGCCGCCCCGAGCGCGTGATGACGCTCACCGTGATCGGCTCGCCGCCGCCGCTCCGCAAGGGCGCCGAGCGCATCCCCGCGTTGACCGAGGAGTTCGAGACGCGCGGCGTCGAACACTGGGCGCGGCGCACGATGGCGGGCCGGCTCGGCGACCGGTTTCCGGCCGAAGGGGTCGAGTGGTGGATCACGTTCATGGGTCACACGCCCCTGTCGACGCTCGTCGGCTTCAACGCCACGATCAACTACTCGGACATCCGGGCCGATCTGCCGAAGATTGCCTGTCCCACGCTCGTGATCACCACCGACGAGAGCGGGCTGGCGTCGGTAGAGGAAACGCGCGCGTGGCAGCAGACGGTCCGGGATTCCGAGCTGCTGGTGCTGCCCGGCAACTCGTACCACGTGGCGGCGAGCGACGCCGAGCGCTGCGCCCAGGCTACGCTCGATTTCATCGCCCGGCGCGGCGGCCCTTGATTTCATGCGTTATTGGGTCTCGACCAGCTCCAGCGCTTCGCGGCTCGGGCCCTCGATCATCACCGCGCGCGTGTCGCCGAGCGAGTAGGGCTCTTCGAGGAAGCGGACGCCATCGCTCCGCAGCTTGGCGACCCAGGCGTCGAGATCGGTGACGCCGAGCGCGATGTGATCGTACAGGTGCCCGCGCGTGCCCACGAGCGGCCGATCGCCTTGACGCATGTACCAGGGCAGCGCCACGTCGCCGAACACGACCGCGGCCGACGGCGCGCGGAACATGCCTTCCCGTTCGAGCGCGGGCCAGCTGCGATCGGGTCCACGCGGCACCGCGCAGGTGGCCTCGGTCAGCGGCGTGCGGCTGGTGCGCCCCGCGAACACCGGCGCGTTGAGGTGCTTGCTGTACCAGAGCTGGGCGCAGAACGGATCGTCCTGGAACATGTGCACGTGGTTGAAGCGCTCGGCCGGATGGTTGCCCGCGTACTCCACGAGGGCGTTGTCGGGCCCCTGCATGTATCCGAAGCCGCCGGTCCGCGTCGGCTGGACCCCTTTGGCCTTGGCATCGGCGATCTGCGCCTTCGTCAAGCCGGGGGTGCCACCGGTGCTCGGCCAGGTGTCGCTGCTGACGAACACCGAGCCGCCTTCATCGGTAGTGTAGAGCGGCAGGAGCTTGACGCCTTGATGACCCTTGTAGGTCTCGAGGCTCGCCCGCGTGTCGGGGACATGCCAGCCGAAGTGCCAGATCGCGGTCTGGGGCGACGTCGCGGGCGCGGTGGCGACCCTGGTGAACAGGACGAGGACGTTGTTCGGCGCGGCGAGCGCCGGCAGACCGCCCCAGCTCGCCTTGTCGGAAGTCGGGAACTGACGGACGTAGAAATCGATCGCTGCGTCGGGGTCGACTGAGTTCAGGTGGAGGTGATGGAAACCCGGAGCCGGGAGCATCAGGGTGTCTCCTCTGTGCCGCCCGGGGGCTCGGAAGCGCCCGGGGGGCGCTCGGCAGCGCCCGGGGACGCGGCCTTCTGCACGAGCTGCTCGAGCACCTCGTAGGGCTGCGCGCCGACGACACCGTAGCGGCCGGCGACGAAGGTCGGCACTCCCGTGACCCCGATCCGGCGCGAGAGCTCCCAGTCCCGATCGACGGCTTCCTTGAACGTCCGCTTCTCCAGCGCCTCGCGCGCGCCATCGACCGGCAGGCCCACCTGCTCCACGATCTTCAGGAGCTCGGCCGGCTGAGAGATGTCGCGTGCCTCCACGAAGTAGGCACGGAACAGGGCGTCGTGAATGGCGTCCCCGCCGGGCTGCGTGTCCGCCCACTTGCCCAGTTCCTGGGCCAGCCGGCTGTTGTAGGTCATGGTGCGCTCGCCGTAGGGGAGCCCTTCGGCATCCATGCGCGCCTTCATCTGCGCGTGCATGGCTTTTCGGTCCACGTTGCGCCCAGCGAAGAGATCGGCCAGCGCGCGGCCTTCCGCTGGGGTGTCCGGGTGCAACGGAAAGTGCACCCACTCGACCTTCACGTTGTGCTCGGCCTGGAGCTTCTCAATACGCACGGTACTGAGATAGCACCAGGGTCAGACGTAGTCGGAGAAGATCCGCAGCGTCACTGGCGGCATCGCGATGCCTCCTGTCTCTCCTGGGCGACTTCGCCAGATGATGTCACATCGGGGTATCATCCCGCCAGGCACGCTTCACCCCGGAGGACGCTCATGCTCACCAACGGTCAGACCGAGGCCCGGAAGATCCACGCTCGTTTGAAGCACCCGATCATCGACGCGGACGGACACTGGGCCGAGTTCGCGCCGCTCATGCGCGAGGAGTTCCGTCGCATCGGCGGCGACACGGCGGTCGAGGCGCTGGCCATGGCGAGCGCCCGCATCCCCAACTCGCTCTCGATGTCCGTGGCCGAGCGGCGCCGCCGCCGGATCGGCCAGGAGGCGTTCTGGTTCCTGCCGACCAAGAACACGCTCGACCGCGCGACCGCCATGATGCCGCGCCTCCTGTACGAGCGCCTCGATGACCTCGGCCTCGATTTCTGCGTGGTCTATCCCACGGCGGGGCTGGGCTACTACCGCCTGCCGCCTGATCGGCTGCGTCGGGCGCTCTGCCGCGCCTACAACGTGTTCACGGCCGAGCAGTTCCGTCCGTTCAACGATCGCATCATTCCGGCCGCGATCATCCCGATG
>QHSU01000109.1 GCA_003220535.1 Candidatus Rokuibacteriota bacterium | reverse complement strand
AAGGCGGAACTAAAGGGTTGTCAACGCCAAAGCTTGCGGCGAGCCCAGCCGGAGGCTTCGTCGTGCTCCTCCAGCTATCTCTAGACCGGTGTGATCCCAGAAGACGGTACCGCACAGCAAGGGCATCACGATTACGTGAGGCCCTTGGCGTCTCCAGTGCTATTTCTTCAGGTCGAGGGAGACGATCTCAGGCTCCTGTACTTCGGAATCGGCGTGCTAGCGCTCTTCCCTTCGGCCTGGCCTTCACCGTGACCCCGAGCTTCTGGCTCCACCAGTTCGTGATTTACGCAGCGGCGACCAGCCGTGAACTTCAGAAGCTGGTGTCAAGGGGATGCCGAAACCGAGCCGAAAATCGGCTGACGGTCGCACGCCCCCTCACCGCGGCTGCGTGACCGTGTCGATGAGCGCCAGGGTCCCGTTCTCCTTCACGACCTTCAGGCCTCTCTCCAGCGCCGGGCGGATCTCTTCAGGGTCGAGGATGGGACCTTCGCCGTAAATGCCGAAGCTCTTCGCCAGAGTGGCGAAGTCGGTGGCGGGTCCCTCCAGGCTGACCCCGACGCCAACGTTGGCCAGGGAGCGCTGCCTCATCTTGGTGACCGCGAGCTGGTGTCCGACGTCCTGATAGTAGGACCTGTTGTTGAACATGACCGTCAACATGGGAATGTGGTGATGCGCGGCAGTCCAGAGAGACCCCGGGGTGTACAGAAGGTCACCGTCGTTCTGGATGCTGACGCAGACCTTGCCGGTCCCCCTGAACGCCAGCGCAACCCCCATCGCCACGCCCATCCCGGTCCCTGTTCCACCGCCGCCGGCGATGCATCGGTACCCGTCCCTCATCTCCCAGAGCCTTCGTTCCCAGCCGCTCAACGACCCGTGCACCAGGACCCAGTCTTGGCCGCGTATCGTCTCCCAGATCTCGGCAGCCAGCCGGGCGGTAGAGATGGGCTTCTGCGCCCACCAGTGCTCCTTCAAGTCCTTCTGGACGCGGGTGGCGATTGCCGTGTGGATCTCCCACGTCCTCGCGGCCCTCTCGGCGATTCGCCGTTGCAGATCACCGTCCATTGCGCTCTGGCATAGACGAGTGAGCTCCCGCAGAACTTGAGGCCCGCTCCCGAGAATTGCGATATCCGCGGGCACGAGCCGGCCGTGGCTACTGGTCCAGCTCCTGATCCCATACTCCTGCAGGCCGATACGAACGAGCTTGGTTCCCTCCCGGATGACGCTCTGGTGGCGCCGACTGTACCCGGCGGGCACCCTCGGCAGGCCCGCCGGAACGATACCGGCTTCCGGCTCTGGCCGCGTCAGCGCGGCTTCGATGTCCTTGACGCCGACGGTCATGACCAGGTCCGCATCCTTCAGCACCTCGGCGCTGGCTCCGCTGACGTTCAGCGGGTGAAGATTCGAGAGATTGAAGGGGGAGCCCTGCTCGATCACTGGAATCCCGAGAAGCTCACTCAGCGATTGCAGGGCTTCCGGTCCGCCCGGCGCCCGTCCCAATCCTTCGACCAGCAGAACCGGCCAGCGCGCCTCCCGAAGCGCCTTCGCTGCGTCGGCGATCGCCTCGGGATTGCCCGAGGGAGGGGCGGGAGGGCCGTAGCGGCCCACATCGGGCATGGCAAAGCCGTCGGGAAGCCGGCTCTCCTGCAGCTCGACGTCGAGGCAGAGGTAGACCGGACCCCGGGGCTCGGTCATCGCGATCTGATAGGCGCGGAGGATAGATTCGGCGACGCTGAGCGGCCCCTGGGGCTGGTCGTCCCACTTCACGTAGTCTCTGACGATCTGCGCCTGGACTTGTGCCGTGTGGATCCAATCGATCCACGGCCGCCGGTGCGTCGAGTCCAGCGGCCCGGTGCCTCCGATGATGATCATCGGAGCGTTGTTGAGCCAGGCTTCGTAGATCGCCTTGCTCGCATGTTGCAGGCCGACAATGTTGTGAACCAGCGTGGCCTGAGGCCTCCCCGTCGCCAGGTAATAGCCCTCCGCCATGGCGACCGCCACCTCTTCGTGGCTGCAGGTGATGACCTCGGGCCCGACATTCCCGCCGTAGGTCACCAGGGATTCATGCATTCCACGGGTGGTCGCGCCTGGATTCAGGGTGACGTACTCGACGCCGAGCCGATTCAGCAGGTATACGACGAGGTCCGACACGTACTCGGGTTTTCCAAGGCTCATCGCTGCCCAAGCCTCCCTTCTCACTTGACTCTGAGCTTGACGTCCTCGTAGGGAGCAGAAAAGGCGTAACCCGTGATGAGCCCGAGCCCGGACTCCTCCACCCGCGGCCCCACGCCGCTCATGAACGCGATCTCCAGGACCGGGCCGAACATCGCCTTGTCGTGGATGAGCTGCTGGATCCGGTGCAGGATCGCTTCGCGCTTCTTCCGGTCGACGTAACTTCCGCCCGCGACCACGAAGGCCTCGATCCGGGTCGCGGCGTTGCCGAAGGCGCCGCTGCCCACGTGGACCAGGTTCTTGTACTTCTTCTCGGCGAGGCCCCTGAAGAAGGCTACCCGCTCGAGTGGCCGGAACTTCACCCGGATCCCGACCGCCCGGAGGTCGTTGACAACGGCCTCGGGAGCGTTGAGCGCGGAGTCGGAGAAGAATTCTCCCGCGTCGAAGCCGTTGGGGTAGCCAGCTTCCGCCAGGAGCTGGCGGGCCCTCGAGGCATCGTAGGAGTAGAGAGGCGGCTGCCAGATGCCGGGCAGGGACTTCACCACGGCGTCGTGCAGCGCGTAGAGGACCATCCACGGCGTGATGTTCGCCGACGTCTCCGCGGGGTCGAACCAGGTGGGGGCGAGCGAGACGTGGACGCCCCAGGTCATCTGGCCTTCGGGCGCGGCGCCCGCCGACGCGGCTCCGATGACCGAGCTCAGGAGAACGAGCACCGCGGTGAAGAGGCCTCGGACGGGTCTCATGGTGGACACCCCACGTTCCGCCCCTATGCGTACCCGCCGAAGACGGCCCGGCGCAGCTCTTTCCAGAAGCAGTCGATGTCCTTGAACCCGGCCGCCTTCAACGCCGCTAAGTGTTGGTCCAGGGTAGCCGGAAAGGGCCCCCGGGTCGCAGTCGCCGGAGACCGTCTCCCGTGCCGCACCATCTCCGCGAGATCCTCGGCCGGGGCGCCTTCGCGGTGGCGTCGCGTGGCCGCCACGCCGTCGTACCGCTGCCGCAGCGCGGCGGTCGGGGCGTTGATCAAGTCCGCGTTCAGGAAGGCGCCGCCCGGCTTCAAATGCGTGCGAATCTCGCCGTAGATTTCGCGGATGCGCTTGAAGTCGCGCAGGTTGTGCAAACAGCTGGACGAAACGGCGGCGTCGAACGGGCCGAACTGCTCGGGCAGCCAGCTCACCTCGAAAAGGTCGGACTGATGCAGTTTGAAGCGCTCCCCGTACTTCGCGACGAGGTGTCGTGCGCGATTCAGCATCGGCTCGGAGCCATCCTGCGCAATGCACGTCGCGTGAGGATACCGGTCGAGGATGAACATGCTCACCGGCCCGTAGCCCGCACCGACATCCAGGATGGTGACGGTGGCGTCGTGGGGGAATGGGAAGAGGTCGCACATCAGCTGGAACCGCTCGGCTCGGCTCGGGTCCTCAGCCAGCTGTCGTCTCACCCACTCGTCCACGTACGTCTCCGAGGCCCAATCGTGGTGGTCGCGCCGCGGCCTATCGCTTCCTTCGTGACTTCCCTGACGTATTCTCATCTTCGCGCGCTCCGCGAACCGCCCGGCCCGAATCCTGCGGCAACCGTAGCGCCAACGCAACGAGGAGGTCAAGGACCGGCCGACTTCGTCCACCTCAGCCCGGGTCCGGCAGGAACCCCTTGCCCGTGACGCCACCGCGGCAGGGTTGCGTCGTTGTATTCAACGCGGCCGGATTGTGGCTCATGGAGCTCGCTGGCAGTGTTTCCGACCGCCGGGCACCTCTACCGCGGCTATGCTTGTGGCGCTTGAATGCCAAGGAGGGTCACGATGCCGCCGAAGCCGCGAATCGCCCATCTCGCCGGGTCCAACGCCACCATCCAGAACAGCCCACCCCTGGTGACCAGCAACAAGGCGCGCGGGAAATATGGCCTGCCGCTGCTGACCAGTCCTGACGGCCGCCCGCTGCGCTTCGATGCCCTCCGCGCGCAACGCTTGGCCGCGCCGGTGACGGTCTACGTCGAGCAGTTCAGCGCTCATCCGCTCGAGCGCGACGCCGCCGAGCTCTATGGCCCGCCCGACGGCTATCTCGACTCCAATGGGACGTTCCGCAAGGAGCGCCGCGACGCTGGCGACAAGCCCGTGTACGAGATCACGCTCCGTCCGGAGGACGGCGTCTATCCGTTGCCGTACATGGCGCGACAGGCGGACGGGCAGGCATGGGAGGAGGACTGCACGCAACCGATGGCGTCCGAGCAGCAGGCGCGACAGCCGTTCTATCCCGATGGGTCGCGGCTCTTCGAGGAGATCGATCGGCTAGGGGTCGGGGAGAAAGGGATCGGCAACCTGATCTCCGGGCGGGCGGACATCGATTTCTACCGCGTGGTGCCGTCGTCCGGCTACACGAAAGGCCTCGCGGCGAAGTTCAGAACCGACGTCGGCGACGGCGACATCGCCGCCGAGGTGCGCGGGCGCGACTTCTTTCCGTATCGGCCGTATCACCTCGGCCCGGCGCCGCCGCGTCCGGCGCTGGCGCGTATCGCCAATGCCGTGCAGCGCGTGCTCGCCAGCGGGAAGTACGCGGGAGCGATCTGGACCCAGGGCAGCCCGCGCATCGAAGAGGCGGTCTACTGGCTCAATCTCCTCGTCGACACCACGCTGCCGATCTGCGGCAACGCCTCGCAGCGCCCGCACGGGCAACTGAGCAACGACGGCGACAAGAACATCGTCGATTCCGTCGATTACATCGTCTCCCGCGTGTGGGCGGACGAGTCCGGGCGCAACCGCGCCGGCGTCGTGCTCGTGCAGGACCAGCAGGTGTTTGCGGCGCGCGACGTGCAGAAGGCCGACGCGCGGCCGGGCGGCTACGTCGCCACCGGCGGGCACGGCGGCATCCTGGGCGCGGCGGGCTGGGAGGGGCCGGCCGTCCTCAACTACCTGCCGGCGACGCGGCACACCTACCTCTCCGCCGTGAACCTCACGCGGCTGCCCGCCGCGGTCATGGGTCATTCGGCGGGCGGCGAGACGCGCGTATCCATCAAGGATGGGCGGGGTGATGTGCTCGCGTCGGCGATCCCCAAGGTCACCATCGTGAAGGACGGCAACTACACAGTGGACGACTACGACGACGATCCCTCACGCGAGGTCGACCTGCTCGCGCAGATCGAGCGGAACCTCGCCGCCCATCCGCTGGCCGGCTTCGTGGTGGAGGGCCTGTCGCCCTACGGTCGCCTGACCTCGGCCGTCCGCACGCGCGTCATGCGACGCGCCGCCTTCTCCGGCATGCCGGTAGTGCTGGTAGGCCGTGGCAACGCCGAGGGGTTCGTGCCCCCGCCATCCCCGCGCCCGTTCATCGGGGGACGGAACCTGACGGCGACCAAGGCCCGGCTTCTCCTCATGGCGAGCCTGATGAAATTCGGAAGCGTGCCGGGGGCGGTCGATCCGGGCCACCCGACGAGCGGCGAAGTCGAGGCGGCGCAGAAGAAGATCCGAGAGTATCAGGACGTGTTCGACACTCACTGAAGGTGCTGGGGATACAGGTGTCGAGTGGACGGCGGCGTCGAAGAGCAACCGGGTGTTGATGACGTGCTCCCGCCGCGCTGCGCTGGTGCGCGTCGTGGCGTTCGGCTACACTCCCCGCCAGCCGTCGTCGGCTCCCTACGGGGACGTCAAAAGTGAAAGGCGAGTGAGATGCAGCCGCCGCGCTCGGGGCCGTTTCCCTATGCGCCGATCAATCGCCGACCCACGATCACTTGGCCGAACGGCGCGCGCCTCGCGCTCTGGGTTATCCCGAACGTCGAAACGGCCCATGCTCGGCACCTGCTCGGTGACATCGAGAGCCATCCAGACCGGTTCGACGCGGAGAGCGGCGAAGCCCACTACCGCCAGGCGCTGGCGCTCGCCGAGCCGCGCGGCATGCGCCCGCTCGTCGCGCACTGCCACCTCGGCCTCGGCAAGCTCTACCGGCGCACGGGCAAGCGCGAGCAGGCGCAGGAGCACCTCACCACCGCGGCGACGCTGTACCACGAAATGGACATGCGGTTCTGGCTGGAGAAGGCTGAGGTTGAGATGAGGTATCTGTCCTGACGAACTGTGAGGTGACTCTGTGTTCGTCCTGCTGAGACTGATCATCAACGCGGTGGCTCTGTTCGTCACCGCATGGATCATCCCCGGTATCCATCTCGGTGCCGCCGGTCCTCACCCGACCAAGCACGACTGGGCCACGTTACTGATCGTTGCATTGATCTTTGGGGTCGTAAATGTGGTGATCCGTCCAATTATTGTTCTTCTGTCCCTACCGCTCG
This sequence comes from Candidatus Rokuibacteriota bacterium, assembly GCA_003220535.1. Classification (GTDB taxonomy): domain Bacteria; phylum Methylomirabilota; class Methylomirabilia; order Rokubacteriales; family CSP1-6; genus AR31. The sequence goes on along the minus strand of QHSU01000109.1, from coordinate 9,534 downwards.
AAATCATTACCCTGGGCCTGTTCACCTTTGTCATCAACGCCTTCATGCTGCTCCTCACCAGTTGGATTGCGCAGGGCGTGGGTGTTGGGTTCCGTGTTGATGGATTCCTCCCGGCGCTGGTCGGGGCGCTGATCATCACGATCGTCAGCTTTGTCTTGAGCCGGCTCCTGACCAGGACCCTGTAAGAACAGGGCACGACGTCATGGCTGGACAGGACAACCTCCATATCGCTCGAGAGATCTTCGCTGCGTGGAACGCGCACGACGTGGAAGGCTTCGTCAAGCGGCTAGACGCGAAGACGACGTGGGAATCGGACGTCTTCCCCGCGCCGTTCTCGGGACACGAAGGGGCGCGTCAGTTCTTCAAGGCCTATGTCACCGCGTTTCCTGATCTCCACCTCGACATCGAGCAGATTCTGGCCGCGGGCGACAGCCATGTGGTGGTTCGTTGGCGCTCGAGCGGAACCCATCTCGGCCCACTGGGCGACATTCCGGCTACCGGACGCAAGGCGAGCAATCACGGTTGCTCCGTCAGATCGGTGTTCTGCCCGGGAACTGAAGAGTCTCGCCGCTGAAACAATGATCAGCTAGACTCGGCGATCAAGTCGTTCGCAGTCACCCTCGAACCGCGGAGAGCCCGCGCGGCTATGACGGCTTAATCGCCGGGCAAGCCGCGCTCTTGAAACCGTCCGCGTGCTGTTTTAACGCGGGAGGGTGGGCACTCTCGGCGTGAATCGGACAACCGTGTAACCGCCGACGGGAGAGATCATGCCTGGGCGAATCCGCCGCGTTCTCACGTACCGGCGCTCTTCGGGTACGGGGCGCCGCGCCGATCGGCGGTCATCCAGCCGACGGTCCATAATCACTTTCACGCTAGTCACGCCCACGAACGACCGCTGGAGGCGCTCGTAGAGCGTGGTGTCGTCTCGGCGCACGACGACGAGCAACTCGGCATCGGGAAACGATCGCGAGGGAAGAGATTCGAGGAGCTGCTTCTTGTGGTGCGCGCAGACGCCGTGCGTCGGCCCCGGGTTTTCCAACGGTTCGCGCTCACCCAGGTAGCCGGGCTTGGATTCGCGGCGGCACCAGGCACAGAGGACCTGCATCTTGCCGATGTGACGCTGCCAATGCCGTGCCATCCGTACTGGCCCCGGGACTGCGATGCGCGGGACAGAGTCACAAAACTCCACCTTTGCACCGGCGGCGGGAACGGTCGTGACCGTTTGCAGACGTATCAGACGCAGAGGGCTTCCGCGCCGAATCCCGCGAGCGATCACATGCGCATCGCTGCCCACTCGAGTAGAGCAAGCGCGACGAAGATAGCTGTGATCAGCGCGCCCATGATTTTGGCCATCACCGTGCCCTCCTCGGTTAGGGCGGACGGGCAACAAGGATGCCAGCCGGTCGCACGCAAGTTCACGGTTCTTCGAGTCACACACGATTGCCCGCGATGCCCGAGGCGGGCGACGTGCCCGGTAAGCGGGAAACCTGCCCGCCCGTGAGGGCTTACTTCCCGAGGCTTAGGGGCAACGAAGGTGACCGAGGATTGTATGTGGGAGAGGCTGCCAACCGGGTCACCTCGCCCACCTTCTCAACCCCGCCCGTCTACCAGGTCACAGCCAGGTCACAGCTAGTCGGCATCTGGTATTGACCGTTGCCATTGACGACAGCCCCCGCCCGCTTTAGGTTGCTGCCAATGCGGTGGTGGCTGGCCCGCTCCCGGCTCCTGGCGGCCCTGCTCCTCCTCATCGTTCTAGCCGGTACTGCCTGGGCCGAGTAAGCCAACCCCTGCGGTCCCTTGAACGAGTTGAAGAAGGAGTTCAAGCGGCGGCTCGGAGTATCGAGTTGATTCCACGTGCTGGCACGTCGAATTCCTAGCGAAAGGACCTCGCCATGGCTCAGGTACTTATTCGGAACTGGTGGGCATTCGCTCTGCGCGGAACCCTCGGCGTCCTATTGGGGCTCGCGGCGTTTCTGTTTCCCGGTATCACGCTCGGCGCGCTTGTTTTGCTGTTCGGTGCCTATGCAGTAGTTGACGGCGTATTCGCGGTCGTTGCTGGGGTCAGGGCGGCGGAGCACCGGGAGCACTGGGGGGCTTTGCTGCTTGAGGGCATCGCGGGAATCGCGGCGGGCGTGCTAGCTTTCGTTTGGCCGGCGCTCACCGCGCTGGTGTTGCTCTACCTCATTGCCGCGTGGTCAATCATCAGGGGTGCTCTGAGGATCGCCGCGGCCATCCGTCTGCGCCGAACGATCCCGGGCGAGTGGCTCCTGGGGCTCAATGGCGCCCTCTCGGTGCTCTTCGGCGTTCTGCTCATCGCCATGCCGGCAATAGGGCTGCTCACACTGGTGTGGCTGGTTGGACTGTACGCGGTCATCTTCGGTGCGTTGCTGCTGGGGTTGGCATTTCGCCTCCGACGGCACCAAGTCCTACGAACATCTCATGGTCCCGATCAAATAAAGCCCATTCGCTAAGTCGTCGGAAGGTGAAGGGTGTGCGTGCTCTGCTCATGTTCGCTCTTCTGGCGATTGGCTCAAAAGCGCAGGCCCAGGGGTTGCTTGGCTACGTCAGTGGTGTCCCCACGGGCGACGCCCTCTACGTGGCAGTCGGTAATCGGATCGAGGCCGTCCGATACATCGGCATTCGCCGGCCGGACATCCTTCATCCGACGTGCGGCAGGGAGCTGTACGAGGAAGTCGCCCGGGAGGCGAATCGTCAGCTCGTCGGAGGAAAGTTTGGTGACCCTGATTCGGTGGCGAGGCGCAAGCTTATTACCACCCGCGACCGCCCGATGTGGAGACGAAGGTGGGAGGAACCAAGAGTTCCGGTATTTTGGCGACAGCAGGGCGGGGCAGCTTCGTGCCGTCGGCGCCGATTCGGCAGCAAGAATCGGCAGCATCCTTGACCATTCGAGACCTCACAGCTACTCTCGGGCCACCGTTCCGACCTCCGGGCCGCACGACCCGAGACAGGAGGTGCGTTATGGCCGTCGCGCGAGTCACTACGATCATCGGATCCTCTCCGAAAGGGTGGCAGGACGCCGTCAGCGAGGCGTTGAAGCGGGCAAACAAGACGCTGCGTAATCTGACCGGCATTCGAGTTCTCGATCAGACAGCCCACATCGAAAAGGGCAAGGTCACGGAGTACCGATCGAAGATCGAGGTGACCTTCATCCTCGAGGATTGAGGAGAGAAGGCAGGTACAAGCTGGGAAGAGGAGCCGTTCTAATGCTCGGGCCGTGTCTTCTTCTCAGCGTCGTTTTCTTCTTCGGCTGGACTGAGTCGCCGGAAGGGGTGAAGGTATGGGAATTGCCCCTGCTGAGACCGTGAAGCGAAATGTTGATCACGGGACGCGCAGAGTCCTACTCCGCGATGGTGCTGATCGGCCTCATCACGTTCATGTTCGGCGATCTGACCGGGAATCACCCGATCCGCGCGGGTAGGAGCGTTGATGCTCGGCGCCGCTATCCTGTTTGCCCTTGTGCGCGGGTTGCTCTGGTATCTCGGCAGGCGCGCCGACCACACCGAGCCGACGAAAGCAGAGAGCTCGGGCGGCGCGATTCGGTCGTTGCCATCATCAGCCGAGATCAGCCCGCATTGTACGAGCGCGCCGTCCGGGCATTCGGCGCGGCGCAGGTGCTCTATGACCGTCGCCTGGACGAGCGGCGGTGCCTGGGCTTTGAAGGCCGGGTCTATCCTCCTCACGTGACCCAGGGACTCGTTGCCGCAAGTTCCGAGTCGGATCCATCTTCTTCACCCTCCCAGGTTAGTGGCCCCGGCGGTCGGTAGCTCGTTGGCGGCTACTGATCTTTCACCTTCAAATCCTCCCAGGGATAGGCGTAACCGGTGGTGATGGTCGGGAAAACGTCCTGCCACTTCTGCGCCGCCACCCGCGGGCCGATCGCGTTGATGAACGCGTGGCGGAACACGGGCACCAGGTAGTAATTCTCGAGGATCCCGCGCTGGATCTCCTCGGCCAGTTTCTTTCGCTCCCCCGGATTGATCGACCGCTCGTACTGGTCGAACTTGCCGTCGAGGTCCGTCACGCAGATGCGGTCACGAGAGTTGAAGCCGCCGCACTTGAAGAACGCTTCGTACCAGAATGACCAACTCCCGGCGATCCTGGTGGCCTGAAAGAGGATCTGGATCCCGGGCCAGTCTTTGAGCCCGCCCTGCAGCCGCTGCAAGAAGATGCCCCGCTCCATGGACTGGAGCCTAGCCCGGATGCCGATCTCGCGAAGCTGCGCGATGATCCGCTCGCCGCGGGAATAGAACGGAGGCACGGGCGTGACCCAGTCCACGTCGAAACCGTTAGGAAATCCCGCTTCGCGCATTAGCTGCTTCGCTCGCTCGACCTTGCGCTCGAACTCGGGCCACTCGATCGCGTACTGCACGTCGTTGTTAATCCAGTTGCCCGTCGGCTTGCCCAGACCCCCCGCCTCCGCTTGGTTGATGGCCCGCCGCTCGATGGCCAAGCTCACGGCTTCGCGCACCCGCTTGTCACGGAACGGATTCTTGGGATCCTGGAATCCGGGGAACTCCAGCCACCAGGATCCCGAGAGCACCGGCGCCAACATGACGCCCGGAAGCTTTCCGACCTTGTTAATCAGCTCGCCGGGAACGAAGTAGATGATATCCGCCTCGCCGCGCTCCAGCATGGCGACTCGGGTGGCCGCCTCCGGCACCGAGGTCATCACCAGCTGCTTGACGTTCACTGGACGGTAGTAGCCGTCGAAGGCCTCCATCTCGATCTTCACGCCCGGCTCGTGGCGGACGAGCCTGTAGGGACCGGCTCCGATGGGTTTCTGCTTGAAGGCGTCCGCGCCCACCTGCTTGTAGTACTTCTCAGGCACCACCCAGCCGGCCCCGGCGACGTTCGCCGTCCCGAAGAGGATGGCGAAGTCGAGGAAGGGCTCTTTGAAGAAGAAGCGTATCGTGCGGTCGTCCACGATCTCGACGCGTTCCGTCTTCTTTTTGAAGACGTCGGCCTTGGCACCCCGGTAATTCTCATAGCTGAACTTGACATCTTGCGGAGTGACCGGCTCGCCGTTGTGGAACTTGATCCCTTTCCGCAGCGTGAACGTGGCGCTCTTTGAATCCGCGGCGACCATGAAGTGCTCGGCCAGAGCGGGATGGTTGTAGAGCTCGGTGCCCTGATTCTTGATGAGGGCGTCATGGATCGCGGTGAGGAAGTTGTCTGGCGTGGCGGTGCCGTCGTGCTCCTGGGGGTCCAGCCAGCGGGATGCGAGGCCAGCATGCCAGGCGAGGACGATCTTGCCCTTGGCCGCGGCCCCGGCGGGTGACGAGAAGGATATGGCCGTCGACGTGGCGGCGGTCAGAGTCAGAGCGACGGCGAGGAGGTCGAACAGATGATGTGCCTTGAACCCGGGACGCCTCATGTCTTGGGCCTCCACTCGGGAGATCGATCAGGTCGCTGAAGAGCTTCGTAGCTTAGTCCGCGGCCGGCAAGCGGTCAAGTCTCGCCAGCTTCTCGCCGGCCTCGCTGTTGGGGATGAGTGAGTTGGCCGCCCGGAATTGATACGTGAGATGGCCGCTCTGAGCGCGCGGCGTGGCAGGAATGACCTCCGGGAGGGAAGTCATGGCCTACTCGCGCAGCGCGGAGAACCTGGCCTTGCGCCATCAGCTCGCCGTCTACAAGAAGGCGGTGACCCGGCCGATGGGAGGCCTCGACCTCGCCAGCGACGGGGGGTGAGCGTCCGGCGACCTCACCCACTGACCTTGCTGCCAGATCGGCCCCTTGAGGTCAGGAGCCTCCTATCCAATCGGCGGAAATGATGCGATCGATCAGCTGGTGACCTCGCGCGAATGGAAGGCTGCGTGGTGCGCTTGCGTTTGCAGGTCGAGATTGACGAGATCGAAGGGCGAGGCCGTCGCTTCCAGCATGCCCCAGCTCTTAAGCCAGTCGAAGGTACGCTGCATCTCGTCGAGGGGGATCGGCGCGGGATCGCACACCACGACGCGGCTCTCGCGGAGATCGTCGATGGTGAGGGCGGCGATCTCGGGGTCGTCCTTGCCGTGGTAATCAATGAAATAGTGGAGATACCCGCGCTTGTTCGCGTTGATGCGGCGCACCGCCTCACGTACTGCGCGGCTGAACGCGGCATAGGTCTCGGCATTGACCCGCTCGGAGGCAACCTCGGTGCCGTGGAAGAAGGCGGAGCTGATCGGCCGACAGCCCTTCTTCTCGGCGAGCGTAATGTGGGGTTCGGTCAAGGTTGTCGCCTCGACCTCGCCCCGCAACATCGAAGCGAGGCGGAAGCGCGAGCCGTTGGGGGCCTGGCATAGTTTGATCATGTCGCGTGGGAGGAAGCCTTCTAGCATGTGGAGCGCGATGTAGTGCGTGCCGAAGTAGAAGGGCACGCCGATGGTCCTGTTGGCAAGCTGCTGCGGGGTGTAGACGGGCGAGTCCGGCGGCACCACAAGCGCCGAATAGGTGATGATGGCGCGTCGGCCAAGCTGGCGGCTCTTGACGCCCGTCTCCTGAACGCGGCAGTAATTGCCCCATTCGCAGGCGTTGTACATGTCCGCCTTACCCTGCTCGAAGAGGCGGCCATGGCTCGCGAACGGGTTCACCCCTTTGGGACTCGTGACGTCGAGCGCGGTCTTCTTCTCGATGCCGGCTTCACGGTCCACCCATTCGATGAGGAGCCCCTCCGTCTCGAACAGGCCCTCATCATATGCGACCAGCTCCGGCAGGCCCTGGAATGGCGCGGTGGTTTCCAAAACCAGCTTTCTCATAGCGGGATCTCCTCATTCCCAGGCATCGAAGGCCAGGGCGGGCAGGGGCCGATTCGCCGGAGACTGCATTACTCGCTGCGATGTCAGGCGGCGTCGCGAGGCCGGCTTCCGGCTCCGACGATGTCCGCGAGCGCCGGGGTGGCCATCCCCGCCTTCCAGGTCGGATCACGGACCTCGAGCAGGTTGCCCGAAGGATCGAGGAAGTACAGCTCACGGCCGGTGAAGAAGCCGTGCTCGCGGTAGATGAGCTCTTCGACCTTCACCCCTCGCTCGTGGAAGAGCCGCACCGCCTTCTCCCATTCCTCCGGAGAGAGGGTGAAGGAGTGATGCAGGCGGTTGTCCTGCTGCGGGGTCCGGTAGAGCTTCTCCTTGCGCTCGCAGATCAGGATGTCGTGGCCGCCCACGTGGAAGCACGCCATGTGGGAGTTGCCCAGCCGGCCGCGATATTCAAGACCGAGCAGGTCGCGGTAGAAGCGCTCGCTCTCCTCCAGATCGTTGACCGGGATGGACCAGTGGGTGACGCCGTCGATCTTGAGCATGTCCTCACCTCCGTACGGGTATCGGGCGCAGCCAGATTCTACTGCGGCGCGGGGTGATGATCCCCTCCGCCTCCGCGGGATCGAATTATCGCGCTGCCGTGGACTCGGGCCGGGCCAGCGTGGTCTGTCCCTCGGGGCCGGTCTCGGCCGGCGCGGCCGCGAATAGCGCGAGCACCAGGACGAACAAAACACGGAGATGCATGAGGGACCTCCCTTGGTCGGATGGAAGGCAATGCCGTCTCAAAACGTCGCTCCGGAGGGGAGGTAGTGCTCGATGATCTCGCTCCCGGTCGCGCGCCACACACCCTCGTGGCGCAGGATGTAGGCGAGCGCCGAGTCGAGCGCGCCGATCCGGTGCGGTACACCAATGATGAATGGATGTAGGCAGATCGCCATAACACGTCCCGACTGTGCGCCCTCGCGGTAGAGCGTGTCGAACTGGCGGCGGATCATGAGCTCGAACTCGTCCGACGACCGGCCGGCGCGGAGGATCTGCGGCAGATCGTTGATCTCCCCGGAGTACGGGATCGAGCACAGGCGCTGGCCCCCGACGTTCATCAGATAGGGCTGGTCGTCGTTGATCCAGTCGGCGACGTAGGTGGCACCGGCCTCGACGAGATAATCGAGCGTGTGCCAGCTCTCTTGCAGGCCGGACGACAGCCAGCCCTTCGGGCGCCGGCCCGTCGCCTTCTCGATGCCCGCAAACGTGGCGAGCACGACCCGCCGCTCCTCTTCCGGTGCCATGAGATGGAGAAGGCGCGAGTTGCTCTGGTTGTGCCCCATGAACTCCCAGCCGAGCGCGCGGGCGTCCTCGATGACCTGGGGATAGTCGTCGCACGCCTCGGCGTTGAGCGCGACGGTCCCGCGCACGCCGTGACGCGCCATCACCTCCATCATGCGGAAGATCCCGACGCGGTTGCCGTAGTCGCGCGGCGCCCAGTTGATGATGTCGGGCGCCAGGCCGGTGCCGCCGGGCACCGGCTCGTTCAGCGGAAAGGTCTCGACGTTCGGGATAACCCAGAGCGCGAGGCGCGCGCCGTTCGGCCAAGTGATCGTGGGTCGCCGGTTGATCGGGACATAGGGAAACGGCCCGGAGCGCTGCGGCTGCATCTCACTCGCCTTTCACTTTGACGTCCTCGTAAGGAGCCGACGACGGCTGACGGGGAGTCTAGCCGAACGCCACGACGCGCACCAGCACGGCGCTGCGCTGCGGGAGCACGTCATCAACACCCGGTTGCTCTTCGACGCCGCCGTCCACTCGACACCTGGATCGCCAGCATCTTCAGTGGGTGTCCGGCGCTCGGAAACATCGCCAGTGAGGAGCAGCGAAGGAGTCGCGCATGGCCCTGCGCGCCTAGCACAGCGACGATCTTTGTTGTAGCTTCATCAGCGTGCGCGAGCGGTCCCCAAACCCATGTAGCAAGGAGAGCTGACATGGCAACCCGAGCGCCCTTCTTGACCACACGCTTCGGCGCCTACTATCACCGCGACGTCCCTCAAGAAGACACCGAGCTCACGCATACAGGCCCCGGAACGCCGTGCGGAGAATACTTGCGCCGCTTCTGGCAGCCCATTTGTTTTACGGATGAACTGCGCGATCTTCCAGTCCGGGTCAGAGTCTTGGGGGAGGACCTCGTGGTGTTCCGCGACTTCCGGGGCGCCATTGGACTCCTGGAGCTACATTGTCCTCACCGGGGAACCTCTTTAGAGTTTGGCCTGATCTCCGAACGGGGGCTCCGATGCTGCTACCACGGCTGGCTCTTCGATGTAGACGGGGTGATCCTCGAAACCCCGGGCGAGCCGGCGACGAGCACCCTGAAGCAGCGGCTCTGCCACGGCGCCTACCCGACCCACGAGCACAACGGGATCGTGTTCGCGTACATGGGACCGCCGGAGGAGCAGCCAGCCTTTCCCCTCTACGATAGCTTCAGTCGGCCGGGCTATCGACTCATGCCCGGCCGCAAATATTACTATCCGTGTAACTGGCTACAAATCCTCGAAAATGCCATGGACCCGGTTCATACGGCATTTCTCCATACGATTGTCAGCGGCTCCCAGTTCACCGACGAGTTCGGTAAGGTGCCAGAGTTGGACTTCACCGAGACGCCCGTCGGCATGATCTACATGGCGACTCGCAGAGTGGGAGACAACATCTGGGCGCGAATGGTTGAAAACGTCTTGCCGAACCTCCAGCAAGTGGCCCCTATCTGGGAGAATGGCCACCACGAGCATCCCTTCAG
>QHSU01000162.1 GCA_003220535.1 Candidatus Rokuibacteriota bacterium | reverse complement strand
TGCTCCACATACGCCTGAAACCGCTGGGCTCGAGCGGTTGCGGAGTTGGGCATGCCTCGATGCTGACAGCGTACCCCATGCCGGTCCTAATTTTTCTGACACAGTAGTACTAGGGCGGAGGCTCGAGAGGCGAGCTCGGACCAGTCGATCGCGTCGTGGCGTCGAATGAATTCCGCCAATAGGCAAATCCACTCGAGCCGGGCCCACAGGTGCTTAGTGAACCGAAGGTGGCCCGAACGGTCGTCCTAAACGACGCACGTGGGTGATCAACGAAATGACCGCGTCAGCTCCACACGAAGCAGGTGATCGAACCCGTCATTGCCAGCCTGGAAGTGCCGGTTCTTGACGTCGCTGATGAGGTACTGGGCGAAGAGGGAGTACCGGTCCCAGAAGCGATAGGAGACGTCGAGCCCGCCCCCGAGCCGCCGTTCTTGCGGACCCGGGAAACTCGCGACTGTGCTGCCGATGACGGCCCGATCGACATCGAAGCCGAGCATCAGGTTCGGGGTGAGGCGGGCGGAGATACGGCCGAAGTAATCGCTGCCATTTGTGCCGACGAAGTCGGAGATGACGTGGCCTCGGGTCCAGTAGCCGCTGATGAACTGGGCGTGATTGAGCGACTCTGGAGAAGTTCTCGCGTATTCCACCCGCGCGTCCAGCCAGTCCTGCCCGAAGAGGCCGATCCAGTGCACGCCCCCGACGGCGCCGACCGTGCTGCGCTTCGGAAGGAAGTTCGATGCGAAGAAGTGGCCAACGCCGGAGCTCGGACCGCACTCTCCGCAGGTGTCGTCCCAGAAGAACTCGCCGTAGAGCCTTAGATCGCGGCTCGGAAGGAAGTAACGATCGACGTTGCGGAAGCGAAGCTCGGCGTCGACGCTGGCCAAGCTGTTGGTTCGTCTCTCCGGGGCGGGGTCGTCGCCGAAGCTCGGGTCGAAGATCGCGCGCGGATACTGGCGCAGCGGCAGATACGGGCCCCCCCCATCGAACATGACCGTCCGGCTCGCGCCGAGCTCGAGGAACGTCGCCGGCGCCACGGTCAGGCGCATCCCGGAGAGCTTCGCGAAGGAGTGATCGCGGCGCTCCTCGAGCTGGGCGAGGAAGATCAGCGCCTTCATCGGCCCCACCCATTTGCCGATCCACGGCAGCAAGAACGGCTCGGCGGAGCCCAGCCGGATCTGGTCGAGCGGCTGCGCGTTGTTCGAGAGCAGGAGCGCGTTGTGGTACCCCGGACCCCACGCGAGGCTGTCGCGACCGATGAGGAGCTCGATGTTCCAGATCGTCAGCTTCAGGTAGCCGCTGGCGAGCCGGGCCTGCGTGTCGTCCTCCGTCCAGCTCAGCTCGGGCTGCACGTAGAACGTCAGGAAGTCTCCGATCTGCAGCCGGCTCTCGAAGGTCGGGCCGCCGCTGAGCCATTTCTGGAGCGTGCGTCCCTGCTCGTTCACCAGGGAGAGCTTGTGATTCGTCCACTGGGACGACACCTGAAAGCGGTCGATCGGGGTGAACCCAGCTCGACCTTGAACTCCTCCATCAGGCGATCGAGCACGGGCTCGAGATCGCGCCGCCCGTTGAAGTCGCCCGTCTCGTCACTTCGGATCCGCTGGATGGCGCGCGCCACGATGCGCGCCGCCTCGATCCGACTGAGCGGCTTCGTGTTCAAGAGCGTGCGGTCGGCGAGCCCCGCCGTGACCAGGCGTTCGAGATCGTCATAGGTGGCGTCACGGAACTCCGAGAATCCACCCCAGTTCTTGAGCGGCAGGTTCGTGCGATCGCCGGCCATCGCGTCGACGCACGGCGCGAGAGTCGCGACGACGAGCAACACTGGCGCGAGCCACCACCGCGCGGCGCGCATGCGGCTCACGGGGTGAGTCACAGCATGGTCCCGGCCAAACATGGGGGTACAGCATAGCCTAGTGGGGGGTAGGATCCAGAAATCCACCAGGGCGGCACTCGGTTACACTAGGCGACATGACCCTCGCCGAGAAGCGTGCTGCGTACGTCCGCCGGCTGGAAGAGGCGGTCGAGCGAATCCGAACCGTCCTGGCCGACGTCCCGGGCGTGCGACGCGTGAGCCTCTTCGGCTCCTACGCTCGGGGCCGGCGCGACCTCTTCACGGACCTCGACCTGTTCGTCGTGTGGGAGACCGATCGGTCGCTCCTGGAGCGCCAGCGATACTTGTACTCGCTCCTCAGTCTTCCGGTCGACCTGGATATCGTTTGCTACACGCCCGCGGAGCTCGCTGCGGCCGGCTCGCCGTTGAACCGGCACCTCCTCGAGGAGGAGATGGTCCTCTTTGAGCCGAAGCCCGCGTGAAAACGGGCGGCGCTGGCTCGAGCAAGCGACGGAGGATCTCCGTTGGGCGGACCACCTCGCCGTGCAGGGCGGCTATCACATCGCCTGCTTTCTCGCCCAGCAGGTGGGCGAGAAAGCACTGAAGGCGTTTCTCTACGCCGCAGGCGAGGAGATCGTGCTCGGCCATTCGGTCGAACGACTGTGTGCGGAGGCCGCCCACTACGACGACTCGTTCGCCGAACATGTACGCCGTTGGGCGATTCTGGACGGCTTTTACGTTCCCACACGCTACCCGAACAGCATTCCTGACAGTATTCCAGCACGCGTCTACACTGCGGACGCGGCACGAGAGGCGGTCAGGCTTGCCCGTGAGATCGTGGCCTACGTGTCCAAGCGGTTCGAGCGTTAGCCCTCCCCGATTGCTGCAGTTCTCGCTGCTCGTCGTCCTCAGTGCGCTGCTCCTCTTCGTGAAGCTCGGCATGCCCTTCCTCGACCCCGACGAGGGGCTCTACGGCGCGATCGCCCACGAGATGTTGAGTCGGGGCGACTGGGTCATCCCCCATATAAACGGTCTGCCGTATCTCGAGAAGCCGCCGCTCTACTTCTGGCTCACCGCGCTGACCTTCCAGCTGTTCGGCCTCTCCGAGTGGGCGACGCGCCTCTGGTCGGCGCTGGCGGCGCTGGGCACGGTGCTCCTCACCTGGCGGATCGGCCGGCGCCTCTACGGGCGGCGGGCGGGACTGCTGGCCGGGCTCGTCATCGCGACGGTCGTCGGCAACGCGCTCTACGTCCGCAAGGCGTCGACGGATCAGCTCTTCGTGTTCTGTCTCACGCTGGCGATGTACGGGTTCCTGCGCGACGCGGAGCGGGCGGACCGGGGGCGAGCGCGGTTCCTCCTCTTCTATCTGGGCGCGGCGCTCGCCGTGCTCGCCAAGGGGTTCATCGGCGTCGTGTTCTCCGTGCTGATCGTCGGGCTCGGGATGGCCGTGGTGCGCCGGCTCTCGTGGCGCGAGCTCAATCTGGTTCGAGGCGCGGCGCTCTTCGCGGTGGTCGCCGTGCCGTGGCATGCGCTCGTCCTGTGGCGGTCGCCGAGGCTGTTCGAGTTCTATGTCGTGGACAACCACATCCTCAGATTCCTCGATGCCCGCCGGTACGTCGAGGACGACGTGCCGAGCTCGACCCTCGGGTTTCTCGTGGCGAGCTTCCTCTGGGCCTTTCCGTGGAGCGCCTTTACCCTGGCGCGCCGGGAATCACGCCGCGAGCCCGACCCGTCGCCGCGCGCGAGCTGGCGTCCCGTCTTGATCATCTGGCTGGTGGCCGTCGTCGGACTCTTCGCACTCTCGCGCTTCAAGCACGAGTACTACGCGCTGCCCGCGTTCCCGGCGCTGGCGGTGCTCGTCG
>QHSU01000041.1 GCA_003220535.1 Candidatus Rokuibacteriota bacterium | reverse complement strand
CTCGCCATGCGCCAGTCCGGCGAAGGCTGGGGCAAGCTCGCGCGCGACCTCGGCTATAATAACCTCGGCTCCGTGGTCAAGAGCGTGAAGGCGACCGACAAAGACGTGACGAAGGTCGCCATGGAGCGCAGCGAGAAGCCCGACAAGAGCGGGAAGATGGACAAGCCGGACAAGCCCGAGAAGCCGGAACGGCCCGAGAAACCGGAGAAGGCCGAGAAACCGGGCCGGTAGTCACGGCCGTCAACGAGAGGAGACGAGGGATGCAGCATCGCGGACTCGTGATGGGAGTCGCGCTGGTCCTGCTCGGCGCAGCGCCCGCCCTGGCCGAGGACGAGCCCTGGCTGAAGTTTTCGACCTCTGTCAACTACTCGGTCGGTGATTACGGTACGGGCAAGGACACGACGATCGTCTACGTCCCGTTCACGCTGGGCGTGCGGCCGCTTGACCGCTTCTGGCTGAGCCTGACGGTGCCGTTCATCTATCAGGACACGCAGAACGTGGTCCTCACCGGTGGGGGGGTCGCGTCCCGGAAGGAGCAGAAGGGCAAGCTCGCGCAGCCGGCGCGCTCCACCACCGAGAGCGGCCTCGGCGACGTGCTGCTGAAGGCGTCCGTCGTCGTCGTCGAGGACCGAGAGCTGATCCCCGAGATCACGCCCTACCTGAAGATCAAGTTCCCGACGGCGGACAAGGATCGTGGGCTCGGCACGGGCGAGTTCGACGAGACCCTCGGGGTTGACGTGAGCAAGCGTCTCATCGATGCCCTGTTCGGCTTTCTCACCCTGTCGTACACGTTCATCGGCGACCCGCCGGGCGCGGATTTCCGCAACTCGTTCGGGTGGAGCGTCGGCGCCGCCTATGCGGTGATTCAGCCCCTATCGATCTTCGCCTTCCTCGAGGGCTCGACGGCCATCGCGCGGGGTCAGGCCGATCCCGTCGAGCTCCGCGTCGGGGCGGAACTCACGCTTATCAAGGCGCTGAAGCTGACGGGGTCAGTGACCAGAGGGCTGACCGACGGCGCAGCCGACTGGGGAGGTTCCCTGGGACTCGCGCTGCGCTTCTGACGAGGACCGTGTCGCCGCTCCTGGGCGGCGGGGCGCGCTCGGCGGGCGAGGCTCGGTCCTGTACGCAACCTGGGCAGTGGAAGGAAACATGATATGACTCGCGGGGCCGCAGGCACGGTACCACTGCGGCGGCTCGCGTGTCTCCGGGTTCCACGACGAGCTTCGGGACGAAGAGGCCGGAGCGGAGGTCGAAGGCGGGCGCGCGCCAGGTCATCGCGGGCCCCCCTTCGGCCCGCGCGGGTCCACGGCGTCGGGCAGACACTGCCCCCGGCGTATCTGACCCCGAGCGTTTGCGGTGAATGCTCCGCCGCTCGTGTCTTGCGTGACCTTCAGGGAGCGCTTGTCGATCGCTGCGGCCTGATGATGCATCGCCTCGATGCAGGCCTCCCGCGTCGAAAACGCTCGAAATACAGACCACGGAGAGGACCCGCCCATCAGCCACAGCACCCATGCGCACTCGGCGTAGGCCGTCGCAGCCGAGGTCAGCAGGAAGAACGCAACGAGCAGCGAGGCCCTTCGTGCGAGGCGCGTCATCGGTTGCCCTCCGTCACGAGAGTCAGTTGAACCACCCCGCGCGCTGATCTGACTCCTTACGCGAGCCCTTCTCCGAATCGGTTACGGACGCTCTTCGACCCTTGGCTCATCCGGGCCCACTCACCGCAAGCGAAGGGCCGCATCGAACGGCTCTGGAGCACACTCCAAGATCGCCTCGCCAGCGAATTGCGGCTCCGCGGCATCAGCACGCTCGAGGGCGGCAACGCCTTCCTGCCCGAGTTCCTCGCGGACTTCACTCGTCGCTTTGCGCGGCCGCCCGCGGACGCCACCCCCGCCTGGCGGCCGGTGCCGCGCGATCTCGCGGACCTCTTGAGCTGTCGGTATCAACGCACGGTGGCCCGCGACAACACCGTGCATCTTGGGGCGCGCTGGGTGCAGATTCCGCACGGCCTGCGGGGGCGCTCCTATGCCGGCTGTCACGTCCAGGTCCATGAATGCCTCGACGGCCACCTCCGCGTCGTCTACCACGACACCGTGATCGCCCGTCAGCTGTCGCCCGACCCCGCCTTCGTGCTGAAGCCGCGCGAGGGGCCGGGGCAGGTGCGCCGCGGGCCCCGGCCCGGGACCCTCCGTCACGCGCTCGGTGAGCTCGGGCGCGCTCAGCTCACGCCGGCGCGCGCGGGGTCCCCCTCGCGCCCGCGCCTGGATCCCGAGGACCCACGCGCCGCCAGGACGCGCGAGCGCGAGGCGGCCCGCCATCTCCCTACCCCCCAGACCACCCCAAATCCTTACCCGACGCTGGCCGCATCCCGCCGGCGCAATTCGCCCACGCATCCTTGGAACGCCACCTTTTCACGTAGGACATTTCTATTTAACAGTGAGGAGGACATTTTCGTTGAACAGCGACATCCTGCGAAGACCATTTGCGAAGACCATTCCGGGCCGCAACAGCGGCACCCTGAAGCCGTTCCGGCCAGGTGTCAGCGGCAACCCGCACCGTGGCCCAGCGGACCCGGCAGATGTAGACCGCGTAAACCTCGGAGCCGCTGACGCCATGACAATGACAAACGCTCTCCCAACTACTAAATCTCTCGCGCCAGGCGATTCCGGCGGGGTGGCGCGCGCGAGATCAGTGCCGATCGTCGTCGCGTGGGTCGTCGTCGTTCAGCCCTTTCACCGGGGGGATGCGGGCGATTGTCTCCGGATCAGAGCCGAGAGAGCAACCACTTGGCCGCCGAATGGAGTTTTGGCGAAGGACAGGATGCTCATCCATGTACTATGCGGGCTCGGCCAGATGCTGCTGCAGGACGTAGTGCACGAGCTGGGCGGTGCTCCGCATCTCCATCTTCGCGAGGATCCGCTCCCGGTACGTGCTTATGGTCTTGACGCTCCGGGCCAGTTCATCGGCGATCCGACCGACGCTTTTGCCGCTGCCGAGGAGACACAGGACTTGGTACTCCCGGTGGGAAAGGCGTGCGTGCAGCGCCTGGTCCGACCCGTTGCCGTTGCCGAGCCCCGCGATCAACTTCTCGGCAGCGGCCGGACTCATGTACCTTCGTCCCTGGGCCAGCAGTTGGACGGCCCTGACCAGCTCCTCGGGCGCCGCCGTCTTGTTTATGCATCCGGCGGCTCCGGCGCGAAGCGCGCGCACCGCGAACTCTTCATCGGGCTGGACGCTGAGGATGAGGATGGGAAGCTTCGGGCGCTCCCGCTTGATCTCCCTCGCCATCTCTAGACCACTGCAGTCAGGCAGGCTCACGTCGAGAACGACCACGTCCCAGGGCTTCTGGGCGACAAGCCGGCGGACTTCAGCACCGGTCTCCGCCTCGCCCAGCGTGGAGATGTTGCACTGCCGGGCGAGGATCGCTCTGAGGCCGCTTCGGACGACGGGGTGGTCGTCGGCGACGAGCACGCGGATCATAGGGTCTTCCTGTTCAGGCGCAAACTCCTCGCGAGCCCGCCTCGCTTTCGTCACCCACCTCAGCGGGGGCTATAGACCTACCGGCGGACGCTGTGCATTTCCTGATCCATTTCTTGCGCCACGTTGGCCAACGGTCGGGGTGTCTGTTCTCAAGACTGCGACATCACGATCGAAACGGCCCGCAAAACGTCGCGCTCGGCTCGCGCCAGTGAGCCTCTGACGGCCAACCACCTATAAAGAGGCGTTAACAATTCCGACGAGACAATTGCCGGGCGCATGGAAGGAAATTGCAGACAGTCACCCGGGCACCGGATGAGGGGGGAGCTCGAGGCCCGCCGCCCGTACCACCGGTTCGGCCTCGGTCTCCCTGTTCGGGCGAAGGACTGGAGCGCCATTTGCCTTTCCCTCGAAATTGCACGCTCAGGCAGGTTCCGGGGCAGGCCCTCGCGAGAACACAAATACTGGTCGATACTGGCGCGGCTTAGCGCGGTGCGGTGGCGGCAAGACGGTCCACGCGCGAGTCCAATACATCGGTCAACCCGCCACCGCGGTGCTGTGGCGCGCGGGCGAAGTTCGCATCATGTCGACCAAGACCAGCAGACCTCGTCAGGCAAGACCGACGGCTGGTCCAAAATTCTGATTTCCCCGAAGTCCGGCAACACCTATGTGGCGTGGATCCACCGCTACACCTTCTTTCACGGCAGCGTCATGGGCGCCGCCGAGGTCACCCGGCTCCTGACCTCGCTGATCGCCCCGAGTCCTCTCCCGCAGCTCAAGCGCCTCGTAGTTCCGAAGCCGAGAACCCAGGCTAAATTAATTAATTCAGCCGCGAGCGCTGGGATCTCGCCGGAGCACGCCGATCGCCTCGACCTCACGGCGCACACGCGGGCCCTCGTGTCCCAGATGGAGCGCGCTCCGGGAACGCGGCTCGAGTGGGTGGCCGAGGAGGAGGCCTTCACGGTGCTTCGCTGCTAGCGCGTGTCCACGCCCGTCAGGAACGCGCGGCCGCGGCCTCGTCCGCCCCCAAGTCGGCCGGCGCCCCAGCGACCGCGGCGCGCCCGGCGTGGCAACGGAGAGCGTCGACGCCGATGGCGCGAGTCCAGTCGCGCGGAGAGCTCCAGGTGGTCGCTCGCGAGCGCCATCCTCGGCTCACCCCAGAGCCGACTCGGTTGCTCGGCCCGCATCAATTGACAGTCCATACCGGCCACGCCACGGCACGCACCTGCGACCAAGAGAAGGGCCCGAGGTACCGACTGTCCCAGCTATTCGGCACGTGCTCACGAGCCAGGAACTCATCGGCGGTGACCACGTGCCGTGCCCAGACCGCGTGGGGCAACGGCAGGCCGAGGCCATCTATGTCGACAGATGAACTGGCTGGAAGGCGCTGACCGTTGACGATCACCGCCTCCGGCCCGAGCTCCACTACGTCGCCGGGGAGGGCGACGACGGGCTTGATGACCGCCTGCGCGCCACCTACGCACGGGTCGGGCCTGAGATAGCCTCGAGCACGTCCGAGGCCGCCGCCTCGGTACTCACGCGGGCCGCCACCCACGCCCCCCGAGTGGGGGTCCCCGTGCTGGCGCGGTACAGCCAGCGCGGCGCGCTCGGGGAGAGATTCACATGCAGTCCGAGGCTAAGGATCGCGGCAATCAGTGCGCCCGCGAGCGGCACGCCGACGACAGCCCGTCCGCATGTCCGACGGCACTCGCGGCGACACGAACCTGCGCCGCGACGGGGCCAAGACAACGAAGTACCCCACAAGGGGCGTGCTTCATGACTTCGCCCGATGTGACGAGGACTTCCGTCGCGTGTGAGGTAAAGCTTTATCTTGCTGTACCATCCCCCTCTTCCTCCCGCCTCGCTCTCCCCGGTCTCGTCGCTAGCTCGTCGTTGGTCCCGCGCCGGGCCCGTTCTGGGTCCGGCACTGCCACGCCTGACTCACGGTCCGTCTCCACGAGCGGCCGCGACCAGAACCCACTCCTCGATCGTCTCGCCGGTCGTCTCGCGGTAATAGGTCTTGTATGCTGTCAGCGCTGGCTCTATGAAGCTCGCCAGGCACGCGTCCCCACCACCCGCGGGGGTAGGTCTACGCCGGCTTGAGCGTCATCGGCGCACCTGTGTCGTCGCACGGCCCCCGGGAGCATGAGGTCATGGGTCACGATCAGTTGAACGCGAAGCCCGCCGGATCTCGAGCGTCGGGGCGACGTTGATTCTGGGGCCAGAAAAGCAGGTTCCCCGTATGACCCAGCCTATGCCCCGGGGGGCACTGGGCCCGACGAAGTCGCGGCCCAGGTCCGGGACTTGGTACCTGCACTCATGACCGAGAGCAGAAGCGCCTTACCTGAACATGCGGATCAGCTGTTGATTCACCGGGCAGGGGCGAGCGGAACCGGCAGCCGCGCGGTTGATGCCGTCCTTCAGGCTCGGGCGTCTTGATCACTTGGAAGGGCGTGCTCTTGCCCAACGGCGCGAGCCCCGCCCCAGACCATTCGATGGGTCATCGAGCCCGATCAGCGACGTGTACCTGCGGGATGAACAGATGTTCGGTCTCGTTGTCGAAGACGGGCTCCCGGACCTGCATGAGTGAGCTGGCCAGGGAGGTCGAACTCAGTCCCGTCGGAAGCACCGCAGAGATGGCCGTTCCGGCCGTATCTGGTACCAGATCAAAGGTCCGTACACTGCTGCGGGAAGGACCCCGGCTGCGCTCCATCGGTGTCGCGCCTTGGACGGCGCGTCGGCGGCACGCCGCTTGCGGTGGGTGGACCTCTCCCAATGCACCGGCCGGGATCGTCCACCTCGCGGGCGCCTGAGCAGCCGCAACGGTGCTCGCCCGGCGCTCTGTATTTCCTCGAGCGGTCACGGATCCGCCCCGAGAGCCGTCGTTCGCGACGAACGCCGCCATGACGGCGCGCAACGCGACCTCGCGCCTCTGGGCCTTGAGCTCGACCTCGTTGAGAGGGTCGTGGCCAACGCTGGTGCCGACGGTGAGCGTTCGGCAGTAAGGCCAAATCCTACTGTGGGGACCCACAAGATCACAATGGTGTCGTTCGTCGGTTCAGCGCTCGGCTCCCGGTCTGGGGCCATGCCGGACCAACGCTCACCTCCTATGGCGAGGGGGTGAAGCCTGAGCGGAGCTCGCCTCGTGCGTCAGCCGCGAGCCCTGGGGAGCACGCCGCGACGAGTCGGGCGACGACCATGACGAGCGTGCCATCCCCAAGTGGAGCACGCGTGATTGTGTCGCACGACCGGCGCGCGCGGTAGCGACAGACGCGTGGGCGCACAGAGCTCGGGGTCGTCGGGCGGCAGCGTCATTCGCCGCCAACCTTACGGCAGATGAGCATGCCGTCTTGATGGCGGTCCATACCAAATACCGGGATCGTGTCGAAAGTCGGTTCATTATGCAGTACGGTGGCCGAACCGAGCTGGCGCGTGGCCCTCTACCCGAGAGGTGCCGCGTCACTCCCTTCGGGAGACCTTGAGCGGCCCGCGTCGAACACCGCGACGGCGCCGGCCGCCACGCCGGTCAGGGCCGCGAACAGCTACCATCGCGCCCGCCCCGTCACGCCGCGGACGCACCTGACGACTATCGTCCTAGTCCACGAAACGTGGGCATCACCTGCACCAGCTGCGTCTATGGTGAGCGTACGCGACGAGCCACCGCGGAAGATCCTCGGCGCAACTCTCTACCACCCCCTGGCAGCCTCGACCGCGGAGTCTCGACGCAGCACGGCGACTCGGAAATTGTTGGGGGGGCGGACGCATGAAAGCTCACGGCGGTGTGAACGTGCTTTGGGCCGAGTAAGTTCGCAGCGGGCCGTCGCATTTCGCATCGCCATGGACGGTACCGTCAGCACGGCGTCACCAGTGGCGTTCGCTGGGCCGGCCCGATTCGTTGAGGACTTGTACGGCGGCGCCCTCTACTTGAAGAGGATTGGCATGCTCCTCGCTAATCGGCTGCTCTAAGCGGGGTCGTGCCGACTCTCGCGCGGCATTGAGGACGTTGTGGAGGTGCTCGTCTCAGGGGCGACCAGTGATCGCCAGAACGAGTCGGAAATCGACTCCAGAGCCGCAGCACGCCTTCCAGCAACCCCGGCCACAGGCAAACGTCGTACCGGTTGCGAGTCCAGGGCGACGCCGAGGTGTTCCCGATCAACCCGTACAAACTTCCGACCATCGATGACCTTCAATTCATCGTGCTTTCCCAGGCGCCTCGTCGGCCGTCAAATGTCCCGGGGGCCTCGACGCTATTCGGTGCGCCGCCACATTCGTGGGTTGATCTGTATCAGACAATGTCGGCTGACGACCACCAAGCGATGTAGTGGGCCTCCGAGCAACTGTCGGACGAACGGCCGGGAACGTGAGCCTGACGGCGCCCGAGCGCGCGCCCGGGACCTTGGCGACGCGTCAGCGAGGTTCAGAACCCACACGCAAAGCGACTTCCGGCCACTGGAAATCGCGAGCATGCGCACCAGAGGGCAACGGGTTGGGTGAGGTGATGAGAGCGGGACAAGTGCAGCGGAAAGTGAACCGGGCCGCCAGCTCCGGTCGTCTGGCGGCCCCGGTCTGCGCCGTATTGGCCGAGCGGGTCGTCGTCAGCACTGCGTTCGAGCTGTTCTCATCGTTCCGATCGCTGGCCAGCTACTCCTGCGAAAGCATCAGAAAGCTCTCGGAGTCTCCGGACGACTCGCGGCCCGCGCTATTCGCTGCCGCTCGGCGCGTTGGGTGTCGCGGCGTCGAGACCTTGCCGTGACCACCCTGGCAGGATCGGCGTATCTCACCCTCCAGGAGCTCGCCGCGTACGCGAACGTGAGTGTCAGGACGTTACGGAAGTTCCTCACGCTGCCGCCGGCGCAGGCGCTGCCGGCATATCGGCCCGGACGCAAGGTGCTGGTCCGCCGCGACGAGTTCGACGCTTGGTTCGCTCAGTATCGGACCCGCGGGCGGCCGGCGCTCACCAGGAACCTCCGGGCTTTGGGCTTTCATCCTGAGCAGCTCGATGGGACTTGAAACGATGAACGAGCGAGACTATAACGGCCAGCAGAACGACGCGTCGGAGGAGTGGGTGAGAGCGGCGACCGTCACGGCGACGTATGTGAGGCACGGGCGACGATGGCGCGTCTTGATCCGCCCGTTAATCGGGCGGCGCCTGTCACGGGTCGTTGATACGCAGATCGAAGCAGTCGAGCTCGTGCGGCATTTCAATCGCCTCGGCCTCGCCGGTGTCGACATTGCCGAGACGCTCGCGGCGGCCCATCGGGAACCGAAGGCGGCGTACGGCCCGCTCCACACTGCGGCGGAAGCGTTCCTCGACGATCAGCAAACACTTGGGAACATGCGCACGAGCACAGTTATGGCATACCGTCGCCGGCTCGCCCGGTGGGCATGGCCACTGATCGGTCAGACTCCCTGGAATGTCGTGACGCGCGAGGATGTCGCTGGCGTCGTCCTGGCGATTCGCCGCGCCGGCAAGACGATCGCGACAATCGATCAGGTCCGGAACCCGCTCACGAAGTTCTATCAGTGGCAGCAACAGCTCCACGGCTACAAGGGGGCGAACCCCGCCGCGGACCTGAAGTTCGTCATCGGCCGGGAAGCCCAACGCCAGAGGCGCCGGCGTCAGGGAAACTTTCAGTGGTTCCGGTATGAGGAGGCCCAGCGATTGCTCGCGGCGTGCCGGGCACTCCAGCCACGCTGGTATGCCTTCCTGATGGTGAGCTTTGGCGCCGGGACACGGTGGGGCGAAGCGGCGGCCCTCGAGCGGAACGATATCGACTGGCGGCACGGGCGACTGCACATCCGCCGGACGTGGTCAGATCCCGCGAAGAAGATCGAGCCCTGCAAGGACGGTGAATCGCGGTGGGTGAAGGTCTCGGCGTCGGTGCGCGACGCGCTCGGTGAACATCTGGAGAAGATGAAACTCGAAGCGTCGGTGAGGCAGTGGTCTGCCGTCCCGCGCGAACTCGTCTTCCCCACGAAGGCAGGCCGCATTGTCCGCTACCAGACATTTCATGAGCGGGTGTGGCAGCCGCTCATGCGAGCGACCGAACTGCGCTACCGGACGCCGCACGCGATGCGGCACACCTATGCGACCTGGATGCTCGAGGCGGGCGCCGATCTCCGGTGGGTCCGTGACCAGCTCGGGCATGCCTCCATCCGCGAGACCGAAGAGACGTACGGACACCTCGAGCGGGACCGCCACGAGGCGCGCGTCGATCTGGATATCGTCTTGGCCTCGGTGCCGGAGTGGGAGAAGGCCTCAGGCCGTGGCCCCGCGCGTCCACCAGCGTCCACGGGGCCCCAAAATCTTAGCGAAGTATCTGAAAACTCAGATGAGCTGGGAGATGCGGACCATCTCCGGATGGCGCCCGACCATCCGCTCGAAGGCCCCGGCCATGCCGCCCGCGTCGGACGGGGCGCCGGCCAGCGCCGAGCGGAGATAGAGCACCTCACGCTCGAGCGCCCGCTTCTCGAGAGCGCGCTGGGCGAGCATGAGGATATCGTCCACCTCGAAGGGCTTGGTCAGGTAGTCGTAGGCCCCGCGCTTGAGCGCCTCGACGGCGGTCCTGAGCTCGCGCACGGCGGTGGCGATGACGACGACCGTCGACGGATCGGCGGCCTTGATGCGCGGGAGGACGTCGATCCCCGCCTCGCCGGGCATCCGCTGGTCGAGCATGACCAGGTCGATCTCGTGAGTCTTCAGGATCTCGAGGGCCTGAGCGCCGTTCGCGGCTTCCAGGACGTCGCAGGTCTCTTCGAGGATCGCGCGGACCGAGGCGCGCACGCCTTCCTCGTCGTCCACGACGAGGACCGTGCCCCGCGGCGCCGTCTGCGTGTCCACGGCGGCTACCGCTGGCGCGCGCGTTCCATGGTGAGGTACTGGTTGGCCCCGCCGCTACTGCCCCCGGCTCGGTGGACGTAGATCAACACCGTCTCGCCGGGCTTGAGCGCGCCGAGCGTGCGGAAGAGCGCGGCCGCGTCGTCGGCGGGACGGCGCGCGATCTCGAGGATCACGTCGCCGCGCCGGAGGCCCGCCTTCTCGGCAGGACTCCCGGGCTGCACGTCGGTGACGAGCAGGCCGCGCGAGACCGGCAGGTCGAGGCGGAGCGCGGCGTCGCCCGTGAGCGACTCCACGCTGAGGCCCCACTCGTCGTTCCCCGGCGCTTCCGCGACGACGGGCTCGTCGGCCGGCATCTCGCCGATCTTCACGGTGACCGCCACGGGCTTCTTGTCGCGGATCACGGTGAGCTTCATCGTCTGCCCCGGCTTGATCGAGGCGATCCGCCGCTGGAGATCGGGCACCTCTTTGATCGGCGCGCCGCTCAGCTCGACGACGACGTCGCCTGCCCGGAGGCCGGCCGTCTCGGCGGGGCTGCCCTTCATCACCTCGGCCACGAGGACCCCTTCCCGCTCCTTCACCCCGAAGCTCCCGGCGAGCTGGTCGGTCACATCCTGGATGACGATGCCGAGCCAGCCCCGCACCACGCGACCGCGCGTGATGAGCTGCTGCATCACATCACGCGCCTGATTGATCGGAATCGAAAAGCCGATGCCCTGGCCGGCGGCGACGATCGCCGTGTTGATCCCGATCACCTTGCCGTCGATGTTCAGGAGGGGACCGCCCGAGTTCCCGGGGTTGATCGAGGCGTCGGTCTGGATGAAGTTGTCGTATTGCGTCACGCCCACCCGCGTCCGGGCGGTAGCGGAGATGATGCCGACCGTCACGGTGCGGTCGAGGCCGAACGGGTTGCCGATCGCGATCGCCCACTGGCCGACCCGGAGATTGTCGGAGTCGCCCAGCTCGGCCACCGGGAACGCGCCGGGCGCCTCCACCTTGAGCACGGCGAGGTCAGTCTTCGGGTCTCGTCCGACCAGGCGCGCGGTGAACTTCCGTTGATCCGAGAGGCGCACGATGATGTCCTGAGCGTTCTCGATCACGTGGTTGTTCGTCAAGATGTATCCCTTCGGATCCACCAGGACGCCCGAGCCGGTGGCGCGTGCGTCCTCGCGCGGCCGCCGACGGAAGTAGCGCTCGTAGAACTCCTCGCCGAAGAACTCTTTGAATCGCTCCGGGGCTTCCTCCGGCGCGCCGCCCGGCGTCTTCTTCGGCACCGTGCTCACGTGGACCACCGCCGGCGTGACGCGATCGGCGACGGCGCTGAACGCGTCCTCCATCGCGCGGAGCACCGAGCGCGGGTCCATCTTCGGGGCGGGCCGCGGCTCGGCTGGCGCTGGACGCGACTGTGCCCAGGCGGGGGTGGCGAAGAGCAGCGCGAAGACCAGGACGATGAGTGGGTTCATGGGCGGCTCGGCCTCCTACTCTACCGGCCGTGGTCAGGCTGCGCCAGAGGAACGAGCGCCAGTTCCAGCACGCGCCGCGTCCGCGCCGTCACGCGGGCGGCGGCGCCGCGGCGAAGGTGCCCGACCCAGACGATCGCGCCAGCTGCCTCGACCACGGGGATGCGGTCGCGATCCCAGCGTGGCACCTTCGCGTCGATCAAGAGCGTCTTGAGACGCCGTTCGGGGCCGCCGAACGGGACGAAGCGGTCTCCCGGACGGCGCGCGCGGACGACCAGCGGCCCCGCGAGCTCGTCGGCATCGAAGGCCACGCGGCTCGCCTCGCGGGGAACCGTGTACGCGTCGGCCCCGACGAGCCGCGCCTCGAGCGCCTGGCCGACCTCGGGGAGCTCGGTGAGTCCGGGTACCTCGACCGGACGCTCGACCAGCGCGGGCAGCGGAGCGAGGGCCAGGCGCGCGAGCGCGCCGCTCACTTCGACGGTCACCCCGCTCAGCCTGAACGGGCGTCGCGGCGGCGGGATCACGAGAGCTCTTCGCAACCCGCGATGCGTCCACGCCCTCAGCGGGGCGCGACTGCCCAGGCGCCCCGCGGCCTGACGCAAGACCTCGGCGGCGACCTGGCGCGGCAGGGCGCGCAGCGTGTCGAGCGGAAGCGTCACCGCGCCGTCGCTCCAGACGCTCAGGCGATCGAGCTCGGCCGCGGCGGTGCGGTCGAGCGCCGTGACCGTGTCGCGCGCCAGCGCCGCCAGCCGCACGAGGCCGCCCCCGATCTCGGGGTTGTACGAGTCGGCCAGGAGCGGAAGCAGCTCGTGACGGATCCGGTTACGGAGAAACTTCGGGTCGCGATTCGTCGGGTCCTCCACCCACCGGAGGCCAGCCCGCCGGAGCTCCGCCTCGAGGGTGGACCGGCGGATCTCGATGAGCGGACGAATGATCCGACCGCGCAAGGGCGGAATCCCGGCCAGGCCTCGCACACCCGCGCCCTGCACGAGTCGCATCAGCACGGTCTCGGCCTGATCGTCGGCCGTGTGGCCGAGCGCGATCCGATGAGCTCCGACGCGCGCGGCGCAGGTCTCCAGCGCCGCGTAGCGCGCCGCCCGCGCCGCGGCCTCGAGCGAGCCGCGCGGATCCACCGTCACGGTCGCGACGTCGACGGGGACGCCGAAGCGCGCCCCGAGCGCCCGGACGAGCTCGGCGTCACCGGACGAATCGGCGCGGAGCTGATGATCGACGTGGAGGACGTGGAGCCGGAGTCGCCAGTCCGGGACCAGGCTCTGGAGCAGAAACAGCAGCGCCACGGAGTCGGCGCCGCCCGACACGGCGACCAAGACGGTTTCGCCGCCCGCGAGCATCGCGTGACGGCGAAGGGTGCGCTCGATCTGGTCGCGCAGGGCCAACCGTCCTACCCGCCCTGGAGACCCACCCAGACCTCGCCGTCCTCGAAGTGCTCCTTCTTCCACACCGGGACGGTGCGCTTGAGCGTATCGATCGCGTAGCGGCACGCGTCGAACGCGTCGCCGCGATGCGCGGCCGCGACCGCGATGAGGACGCTCGCCTCGCCGATCTCGAGCCGCCCGATCCGATGGAGCATCGCCACGCGCTTGACGCCGGGCCAGCGGGCGCGCACGGTCTCGCCGATCTCGCGCATCTTGACCTCGGCCATCGGCGCGTGCGCTTCGTACTCCAGGAACTTCACCGGGCGGCCGTTCGTCTCGTTCCGCACCACGCCGGAGAAGATGACGATACCGCCGGCGCCGGGGTCGTCCACCTGAGCGGCGATCGCGTCGGGAGACAAGGGCTCGGTCACGACACGGTAGACGTCGGCGGCCGCGCCCCCGCTCACGGGCGGGAACAGGCAGAGCTCGTCGTCGGGCCGGAGGCGGTGATCGGGCGTGACGTAGTCGTGACCGACGGCGAAGAGCGTGAACGGGCGGAACCGCGCGAGCTCGGGATGACGGTCGGCGAGCACCGACCACGCGGATTCGACGGTTCCACCCTCGGGAAGATCGACCTCGAGCCGCTCGCGCCCCAGGGCTTCACGGTACCGGGCGAAGAGACGGACCCGGACGCGCACGGCGAGCGCTAGAGCTTAGAAGCGGTGCGACTGACCGCAGCCGCAGCTGGACTTCACGTTCGGATTCTTGATCGCGAAGCCGGCGCCCATCATGTTGTTGTCCACGAAGTCGATCTCGATACCGGCGAGATAGGGCGCGCTGTGCTTGTCGATGTAGACCTTGATACCTTGGGCATCGACGACGTCGTCGTCCGACGCCGCCTGATCTTCCCAGCCGAGCTCATAGGACATGCCGGAGCAGCCTCCGCCCACCACACGGATCCGGAGACCCCACTCGGGCTTGCCTTCCTCGAGGCGGAGCTCGGAGACCTTCTTTGCGGCCGTTTCGGTCATCGTAACCATGAGATCCTCCCGATCTGGCGAGCGTTTCCGGATTCGATCAGCTTCGGTGTCATCCTATCACAGGATGCCGCCTGAGGGGTGGCAGAGGCGCCACCCGGGGCGTCACAGGATGCCGCCCGAGGGGCGTCACAGGATGCCGCCCGAGGGCAGCAGGGTCAGCTCCTCGAGCGAGGCTCCCGGCGGGAGCGAGGCCATCAGGACCGCGGCCCGCGCGACATCCTCGGGCCGGAGCATCCGGCTACGGTCCGGCGAGTTCGCGATGCTGTCCCAGAGCGGCGTGTCCACGGCGCCCGGCACTAGCACTCCTACGCGCACGCCGTCGCCGCGCAGCTCCTCAGCGAGGACCCGGCTGAAGCCGACCACGCCGGCCTTCGTCGCCGTGTAGACGGCCGCGCCCGGAATGGGCCGCTGCGCCGCCACCGACGCGATATTGATGATCGTGCCCCGGCGCTGGCGGATCATCACGGGCAGGACCGCGCGGCAGCAGACCAGCACCGCGCGCAGATTGACCGCGAGGATCGCGTCCCAATCGGTCGGCTTGGTGCCCACCACCGGGCCGAAGGAGGCGGCCCCGGCCGCCGTGACGAGGATATCGACCCGCCCGAGCTCGGCGACGGCCTGCTCGACCATGGCCTCGACGACGCCATCCTGGGTCACGTCGGTGGGGATGGCCAGCGCCGTGCCGCCGCTCTCGCGAACCGTCGCCGCGGCCGCGGCCAGCTCCTGCCGCGTCCGCGCCGCGAGCACGACCGCGGCCTCCTCACGCGCGAGCGCCATCGCGATGGCGTGGCCGATCCCGCGTCCGGCGCCGGTGACGATCGCGACCTGCCCGCTGAGCGCGCCCCCGCCGGCGCTCAAATCTGGAGCCCCCGGCTCGACTTGATCAGCTCCATGAACTCGGCCCGCGTCTCGGGCCGGTCGCGGAACGCGCCGAGCATGGCCGAGGTGATCGCTTTCGAGTTCTGCTTTTCCACGCCTCGCATCAACATGCAGAGGTGGATCGCCTCCGTGACGACCGCGACGCCACGCGGCTGGAGCGCCTCGTTCAGCGTGTTCGCGATCTGGGTCGTCAGCCGCTCCTGGACCTGGAGCCGCCGGCTGTACATCTCGACCAGCCGCGGGATCTTCGACAGGCCGACGATCTTGCGGTTGGGCATGTACGCCACGTGGCACTTCCCGATGAAGGGCAGAAGATGGTGCTCACAGAGACTCGCGAAGTCGATGTCCTTCACGATGACCATCTCGTCGTAGTGCTCGACGAACATGGCGTCGTTCAGGACCTCCTTCACGTCCTTCTCGTATCCGGACGTGAAGTACCGCAGCGCCTTCTCGACGCGCTCGGGCGTCTTGTCGAGCCCTTCGCGCTGCACGTCCTCGCCCAGCTCCTTCAGGAGCTCGGTGATCAATCTCGCGATCGCTCCGTCGTCCGCCATATCACGACGCCTCGCCTTCGTACTGGAATCGGTTCTTGGCCGTCTCGACGACGGTGACGCGACGGAGCGCGCCCGCCGGGACGGCCGGCGCCAGGAGGTGCCAGAACGCGCGCGCCAGCCCCTCGCCGGTCGTCACGACACCGGCCAGTGACGGGACTTCCTCGAGCGTGCGGTGGTCGACGTGGTCGAGCACGTGCTCGCGGACCGCGCCGTCGATCCGCTCGAGGTCCACCGCCATGCCTGTGAGAGGATCCGGGTGACCGGACACCGTGACCTCCAGATAGTAGTTGTGCCCATGGGGACGGTGGCATGCCCCGTAGAGCGCCGCGTTCGCCTCGCGCGAGAGGGTCGGGTTGGCGAGACGGTGGCCCGCGCTGAAGTGATAGATGCGTGTCAGCTCAAGCATCGGGCCCTCGGTAGTCGACGAAGAGTGTCGGATCCTCCCACACGCGGACCTGCCAGAGACGGTCCGCGCCGAGCTTCGGCGCCAGGAGGTCCCACACCGCGATCGCGAGGTTCTCGGTCGTGGGCACGCGACCGCGGAACAGCGCGTCGGCGTTCAGGTCCGCGTGGTCGAAGCGGTCGACCACGGTCTCGCCGACCACCCGCTTCAGCTCGCCGAGGTCGACGACCATGCCGGTCTGCGGATCGATCGGCCCGCGCACCGTGACGTCGAGCGTGTAGTTGTGCCCGTGCGGGACCGTGAGCCGCCCGAAGAAGCGCTCGTTCTCTTCGCGCGACCAGCTCTCCACCCAGTACCGGTGACCGGCCGAGAACGTGAAGCGCCGGGTGCTCGAGGCGCGATGGCGGTCCGTCATGGCAACGTCTCGAGGAATCGCCGCGCCACCCGCGGAAGGCCGAACGCCTCGACCCGCTGGGCCGCGGCCCGGCCGAAGTCTTCTCGGAGCTTCTCGTTCATCAGCAGCGTCTCCAGTGCGCTCGCCAGCTCGTCGGGGCTCCTCGGGCTCACCAGGAAGCCGGTGTGCCGGTCCTCCACGATCTCGGGCACCGCCGCCGCGTGGCACGCCACCACAGGCAACCCGGCCGCCATCGCTTCGGCGAAGACCAGCCCGAACCCTTCCTGGACGGTCGGAAGGCAGAAGCAGTGGGCGCGCATATATTCTACCGCGAGCGTCCGGCGCGTCACCTCGCCGAGGAGGACCGCCCCGCCGTCCAGCCTGAGCTCTCGGTGGAGCGCTCGCAGCCGGGCGGACTCCGGGCCCGCCCCTACGATGCGGATCTGCGCGTGCGGGATTCGCTCGCGGAGGATCACCGCGGCGCGCAGGAGGTCGTCGAGGTGCTTGCGCGGGTACATTCGCGCCACCGACAGAACCGTGGGGCGTGCCGCCCGGGCCCCGGCTGCCTCGGCGAAGCGTCGGCGCCAGTCGGCGAGGTCGATCGGCTCCGGGACGACGACCAGCTTCGCGTCCGGGATGCCGTAGACCTCATGGGCGACCGAGGCCGAGTAGCGGCTCGGCACGACGACCCGGTCGGCGCACGCAGTGTTCGACCGTTCCCACCGCGCCTGCACCGAGAGCAGCCCCCGCACCCAGCCGCGCTCGTTCCGAAGCTCGTCGGCGATGATCCCCTTGAGCATCACAACGAAGGGGCCGCGGCGGCGACGGCGGGCCCACAGAAATCCGTCGAGGTCCACGCCCACCGTGACATCGGCGATGGGCGGTCTCAAGGCGACACGGACGTTGTAGAGCCAGCGGTCGAGCGTGTGGAAGCCGGTGCGCGCGGAAAGCGGCCGGACGACGACAATGTGGCCGAGATCCGTGAGACCGCGGGCGAGACCATCGAGGGCCACGAACGTCCCGCTTCCCTCCGTCGGGGACAGCGGGGTCGAGGTGAGAAACTCGAAGCGCACCAGGGGCCAGCGCTAGCGCCCCTGGAACCGGGGCGCGCGCTTCTCGAGGAATGCGCGCGTTCCCTCCTTGTAGTCTTCGCTCTCGGTCGCCTCGATGGTCAGCTCCCGGAGCTTCCTCCGTCGCTCCTCGGTGAGACCGTGCAGGTACGATTCGATCGTCACCTTGGCGCCCCGCACCGAAAGCGGCGCATTGTCGGCGACCTTGCGGAGGTAGTCGTAGGTGCAGCGCTCGAGCTCGTCCCCGGGCACGAGGCGCTGGATGAAGCCCATGGCCAGCGCTTCCCGGTCGTCGACCGTCCGCGCCGAGTACAGGATGTCCTTCGCGTAGGCCGGGCCGACCAGGTCGACGAGCTGGCCGACCGAATCCGCCCCGTAGATGATGCTGAGACGCGCCGCCGGAATGCCGAACTTCGCGCCTTCGGCCGCGAAGCGCAGGTCGCACGCCATCGCCACCGCCATCGCGCCACCCATGCAGAAGCCGAAGATCATCGCGACGGTCGGCTTGGGGCACTCGCGAATGGTCGCGTAGGCGGCGGCGGTCTGGGCGTTGTAGTGCAAGGCACTCTCCGTGTCCTTCCGCTGCTCCTTGAACTCGGAGATGTCGGCGCCCGACGCGAACGCGACGGTGCCGGCGCCGCGGTAGACGATCGCGCGGACCGACTCGTCCTTCCCCAGTCCCTCCGTCACTCGGGCGATCTCCGTCCACATCGCGAGGCTGATCGCATTGCGCATCGCCGGCCGGTTGAAGACCACCGTCGCGATCGGCCCGTCTTGCTGCACGAGGATGTCGGTCATGCGCTCCACCTCGACGAGTATTGGTGGCGGTGGGAGGAATCGTTCCTAACAGACCACCGGTCACCGAGGAGGAAACATTACCACTTCCAGCATCGCGGCGGGTCGACCGCAGACCTGACCCGAAGACCCGTATCGACAAGTGCATCACTGCGGCCCATCGGGATGCAATCTTGACACGTCGCGAAGCTTCGTGACACGCTACCCCGACATTTGACCCCGAGAGTGCTATCGGTCGCGACGCATGGCCGAGTCGTGACCGGATCACGGGACCCATCGAACCCGGAGAACGCGATGACCGAGCACAACCGGCGTCAGCGACTCAGCCGGCGCGAATTCATCAGGACGGGAGCCTTGGCGGCCGGGGCTGCGGCTCTGTCGCCCGTGGCGACGGCGTCCGCTCAGCCGCGGAGCGTGCCGCGGAACCGGACACTGACCCTCGTGTGGTCCGGCAGCCGCGAGGGCCGATGGATCGACTACGAGCTGTGGAATCCCTACGCCATTGGCTCCAATCATCAGAATGGCCCCGGCATCCTCTACGAGCCCCTGGCCTACTACAGCGCGTTCGCGGATAAGGAATACCTCTGGCTGGCCGAGAGTTACAAGTACAGTCCAGACTTCAAGGAACTGACGATCAAGACTCGCTCCGGCATCAGGTGGAGCGACGGCACACCGTTCAGCGCGGACGACGTGACCTACACGCTGAACAGTCTCAAGGAGCTGGGCCCGAAGGTGCGCTGGGGCGTGGACGTGCAGCAGTTCATGCAGGAGGCCAGGACCACCGCCCCCAGCACGGTGGTCATCAAGTTCAAGGTGCCCGCTCCGCGCTTCTTCTACTTCATGACCTACAAGTACGACATTGGGGTCTACATCGTCCCCAAGCACGTCTTCCAGGGACAGGACTGGACCACGTTCAAGCACTTCGACCCGGCCAAGGACTGGCCCGTCACCACCAGTCCCTGGAAGGTGGCCTTCACGTCGCCCCAGCAGAAGGTGGTAGATCGGCGTGACGAGTGGTGGGCGGCCAAGGCCGGCCTGGCCCCGATGCCCAGGGTCGAGCGAAACGTCTGGCTCCCCTCGGCGGGCGAGCAGCAGCTCGCCCAGGCGCTCATCACCAACCAGGTCGACTATAGCCAGGGCATGCAGCCCGCGACGTACCCAACGGTGTTCCGGCAGAACCCCAAGATCGTCACGCACACTGGCCAGAAGCCGCCGTACGGCTACATGGACTGGTGGCCGATTTCCCTGTATGTGAACAATGAGAAGCCTCCGTTCAACGATAAGGACATCCGATGGGCGCTGAGCTACTTCATCGACCGGCAACAGATCATCGACGTGAGCTACGTCGGCGCCTCGGTGGCGGCGCCCCTGCCGCTGCCGGAATATCCCCCTCTACGTCCCTACATCGCGGCGGTCAAGGACCTGCTCGCCCGGCACAACACGCTCGAGTTCAATCCCCGGAAGGGCGAAGAGCTGCTCATCCGAAAGGGCTGGAAGAAGGACGGCTCGGGTTTCTGGGGCGACCCACAGGGCAATCGACTCAAGCTGGACATCATCGGCTTCGGGGCGAGCGGTCCTGCAATCGGGCCCGTGCTGTCAGAGCTCCTGAAGCGCCAGGGCGTCGACGCCAGCTTCAGCCTGCCCCCGGATTTCGATGACCGCTTCCAGAAGGGCCAGTACACCGGCGCGATCTACGGGCACGGCGGAAGCGTGAACGATCCCTATCACACGTTGCGGCTCTACCAGAGCGTGAGCGTGGCCGTGCCGGGCGGCCACCTCGTCAACTTCGCGCGGTGGAAGAACGAGGCCTACAACAAGATCGTCGACGATGTCTTTGTCACCGACATGAGCAACAAGGCCAGGCTGACGGAGCTGTTCCGCAAGGCCATGGAGATCTGGATCCCCGAGCTTCCCGACATCCCGCTCGTGCACAACTTCCACCGCATCCCGATGAACACGACGTACTGGACGAACTGGCCGACGGAGCAGAACTCCTACGTCAACGGCGCCTTCTGGCACCTGACGTACGCCATGATCCTCTGGAACCTACAGCCCACCCAGTAGCAGCGCGGTCCCTGGCTGGATCGCCCGGCGGCGGGAGGACGGCCCTTCGCCCCTCACGGAGCCGCCGTGCGCGCTGACTATCTCGCCAAGCGGTTCGCGGTGTTTCTACTCATCGTGTGGCTGGCCGCCACGCTCAACTTCTTCCTGCCCCGACTGTCCGGGCAGGATCCAGTCCGCGCCACTCTGCTGCAACAGGCGCAGCTCGGGGGGTACGTACAGGCGGGCCTGGAAGCGATGGTGAAGGAGTACGAGCGTCGCTTCGGCCTGGACAAGCCTCTCTGGGTCCAGTACGTGACATATCTCGGCGACGTGTGCCGCTTCAACTTCAACTACTCCATCTCGAACTATCCGAGAACGGTGAACGAGATCATCGCCGAGGCGATTCCCTGGACCGTTGGCCTTCTCGGGATCACCACCGTGCTGTCCTTCACCATCGGGACTCTGCTGGGCGCGCTCCTCGCTTGGCCAGGCGCCCCTCGGTGGATGCGCGTGCTCATGCCTCCCCTGTGGGCGCTGCACGCCATTCCCTTCTTCCTCCTGGGCCTGATTCTGATGTACGTCTTCGCCTTCCGAATCCAGCTGCTGCCGATGTTCGGCGGCTACACCGCCGGCGCCTTCCCCTCCCTGACCCTTGCGTTCGTGGGCGACGTGATCAGGCACTCGATCCTGCCCGCTCTGTCCATCGTGCTGGTGGCCACGGGTGGGTGGGCTCTGGCCATGCGCGGGATGATGGTCACGACCCAAGGCGAGGACTACGTGACCTTCGCCGAGGCGAAGGGGCTCACGCGCTTCACCGTCTTCCTGCGCTACTGCGTCCGGAACGCCATCCTGCCCCAGACCACGGCCCTGGCCCTCGCCCTGGGCAACATCCTCTCGGGGGCCGTGCTGGTGGAGGTCATCTTCGGCTACCCTGGCGTCGGGACAATCCTCTTCCACGCCATCCGGGAGAACGATCACTTCCTCATCCAGGGGATCGTGTTCACGGTCATCGTGGCCCTCGGGGTGGCCACCCTGATCCTCGACGTCGTTTATCCCTTGCTCGATCCCCGCATCAGCTACCGGAGGACGTAGGAGGCATGGGCTACCTCCGCCGTAACCCCTCCCTCGTCGTGGGGATCGCCTTCCTCGTCGCCCTGGGGCTCTTCATGATCATCGGTCACTTCGTCGTCGACACGAGCAAGAGCCGTCCGCTCTCGGCGCCCGCCGTCAGGGCCCCGTCGGCCGAGCATCCCTTCGGCACGGATCGCCAGGGCCGAGACCTGCTCGCCACCATGGTGGCCGGGACGCCTCTCACCCTGCGCATCGGGTTCATCGCAGGCTTCCTGGGGGTGGGCATCGGAGCGATCCTGGGCTTCGTGTCTGCCTACTACCGGGGCACGCTCGACACAGTCATCCGGGGCGTTGTGGACATCGGGCTCACCGTGCCCGGGCTGCTCGTGCTCATCATCGTGGCCGTGTCGCTCAAGAAGGGACTCACCGTCGATCAGATGGCCATGATCGTCGCCTCGCTCGCCTGGCTGAATCCGGCTCGCACAATCCGGGCCCAGGTCCTGAGCCTGCGCGAGCGCGGCTACGTCGAGGTGGCTCGCCTCTCGGGCATGAGCGGGCCGGAGATCATCGTCAAGGAGCTGATGCCGAACCTTCTGCCCTATCTGGCCGCTACCCTCGTCAACGCGGTGTCGTCGGCCATCCTTGCCTCCATCGGGCTGGAGGTCCTCGGGCTCGGACCGATCGATTCCCCCACTCTGGGCATGACCCTGTACTGGGTGAACTACAACGCCGCTCTCATCAACGGCTGGTGGTGGTGGTGGACCGCGCCCATCGCGGTCATCCTCGTCGTCTTTCTCGGCTTGTTCTTCCTCACCGTGGGACTGGACGAGATCGCCAACCCCAGGCTCCGGAGAGCGATCTGACGGCCGACGTCCTCCGCGTGCGCGACCTGGTTGTTTACTACAACACGCCGCTCGGCGCGGTGAAGGCGGCCGACTCCATCAGCTTCAGCCTGCGCGCCGGGGAGCGGCTCGGCTTCGCCGGCGAGTCCGGCTCCGGCAAGTCCACGACGGCCCTCGCGATCTTACGAATGATCAAGCCCCCCGGCCGCATCGACGCGGGTGAGGTTTGGCTGGACGGCGTGAACTTGCTGACGCTGACCGACGAGGCGATGCGCCAGGTGCGGCTGGCGCGCATCGCCCTGATCCCGCAGGGATCGATGAACGCGCTGAACCCGGTCATGCGGATCAAGGAACAGATCGCCGACGCCCTGAGGGATCACGGTCTCCGGATGTCCCGGCGACAGGGCGACGAACGGGTACGGGAGCTCTTGGAGTCGGTCGGTCTGCAGTCAGAGGTGGCCGACATGTTTCCTCACGAGTTGAGCGGGGGCATGAAGCAGCGCGCCTGCATCGCCATCGCCATCAGCCTCCGTCCCCGCGTCATCATCGCCGACGAGCCCACCAGCGCCCTGGACGTGGTGGTACAGAAGCAGGTGATGGAGACGCTGGCCAGAGTGCAGAAAGATCTCGGGGCTTCCGTGATCTTGGTCGGGCACGACATGGGGCTCATGGCCCAGTTCGTGGACAGGCTCGGCGTCATGTATGCGGGCAAGCTGATCGAGGTCTCCCCGGTCCGAGAGATCTTCACGCAGCCCCTTCATCCCTATACCCGGATGCTCATCGCCAGCCTGCCCTCGCTCGAGCAGAAGGGAACGTTCCACGGCATCCCCGGCCTCCTGCCGTTACTGCGTGACCTCCCGCCGGGCTGTGCGTTCCATCCTCGCTGCCCGCAGGCCTTCGATCGCTGCCGGACGGAGGAGCCGAGGCCCCGCGAGGCACGGCCTGATGGCTGGGCCGCGTGTCACTTGCTGTGAGAGGGATGTGAGCTCACGTCTGCCGAGCCCACGGACATGACGACGCTGCTTGAAGCCCGGCGCGTGACCAGGATCTTCGGCGGCGGCCTCTTCGGTCGTCGGTCGACCCTCGCCCTCGAGGACTTCTCGCTCGCCATCGACGGCGACCGGCCCTCCATCATCGCCGTGGTAGGGGAGAGCGGCAGCGGTAAGACCACGCTGGGTCGTCTGCTCCTGGGCCTGACGGTGCCCACGCGAGGACAGGTCCTCTACAAGGGTCAGAACCTCCAGAAGATGTCGGGCGCGGACTGGCGCGCATTCCGCCGCGACGTCCAGGTCATCTTCCAGGACCCCTATGGCGTGTACAACCCCTTCTACCGGGTCGACCACGTCCTGACGACCCCTGTCGCGAAGTTCGGCCTCGCCACCTCCAGAGCGGGAGCGCGAAGGCTGATCGACGAGGCCCTGCGGGCCGTGGGACTTCGTCCGGAAGAGACGCTGGGCCGCTTCCCGCACCAGCTGAGCGGCGGGCAGCGGCAGCGGGTCATGGTGGCGCGCGCGCTTCTTCTGCGGCCGCGCGTGATCCTGGCAGACGAGCCGGTGTCGATGGTGGACGCGTCGCTGCGCGCCACCATCCTGGCCTCCCTGCGCACGATGAACCGCGAGCTCGGCATCTCCATCGTGTACATCACGCACGACCTGGCCACGGCCTATCAGATCAGCGACACCATCGTCGTGCTCTATCGAGGCTCGGTGGCCGAGGCGGGTGACGTGGAGCTGGTGGTCAAGCAGTCACAGCATCCCTACACGCAGCTTCTCGTCTCCTCCATCCCCCTGGCCAGTCCCGAGCGTACCTGGATGACCACGCATGCGACGGTGCCCGCCGGGCCCCAGGGCGCCACCGACACCGGGTGCAAGTTCGCGGTGCGCTGCCTGTTCGTCGAGCCGCCCTGCAGGGAGACGGCCCCGCCCCTCTTCCAGACAGATCGCCGCCGAGCCGTCTCCTGCTACCTGTACCGCGGCGCTCCGACCCTTGCCGCCGACGCGATGGGGAACGCGTTGACGGCGCCCACCGAGTCGGCGCAGCCGGGACGGACGGGCGTGACGAGGACACCGTAGACCATCCCCAGCCGAGGAGGTCGAGACGATGAAAAGCGTCTTCGTGGTGATCGTGGCCGTGATCATCCAGGGACTGACGGTGGGTGCGCAGGCTCAGAATAGGCCGGCGTACGTCGAGACACGGCGGGAGGCGTTTCAAAAGGAGATCGACGGGAGGAAGGTCGATCTCTTCACCCTGAAAGCCAGCACGGGGATGGTGGTGAAGATCACCAACCAGGGAGGCAAGATCGTCCAGCTCCTGGTGCCGGACAAGGACAATCACCTCGGCGACGTGGTGCTCGGCTACGAGACCGTCGACCAGTACGTGACGGGGCGAGCCTCCTTCGGCGCCATCATCGGCCGGTACGCCAACCGTATCGCGAAGGGACGCTTCACCCTCAACGGGCGCGAGTACCAGCTTCCCGTCAACAACGGCCCCAATCACCTGCACGGGGGGAAGGGCACCCACTTCCTGGTCTTCGACGCCCGACAGCTCGACGAGCGGACGCTCCAGCTCACCTACAACTTCAAGGACGGGGAAGAGGGCTACCCGGGGAACACCAACCTCAAGGTCGTCTACGCCGTGACCGATGACCAGCAGCTCAGGATCACCTACGAGGCCGTGACGGATAGGCCCACCGTCGTCAATTTCACCAACCACGCCTTCTTCAACCTGGCCGGAGAGGGACGGGGCGACGTCCTCGATCACGAGCTGACCGTCAACGCCGACCGGTTCACGCCCATCGACGCGACGTCGATCCCCACGGGAGAGCTGCGCGCGGTCAAAGGGACGCCGATGGACTTCACCCGTCCCGCGCGGATCGGGGCCCGGATCAACGACAGCGACGAGCAACTGAAGTTCGGCACGGGCTACGATCACAACTACGTGCTCAACAAGACGGCAGGGGAGCTGAGCTTCGCCGCGCGCCTCTCCGACCCCGTCTCGGGCCGGATCATGGAGGTGTACACGACGGAGCCCGGCATGCAGCTCTATACGGGAAACTTCCTCACGGGCAAGGCTCCCAACGACGTCGGGAAAGGGGGCAAGCCCTACCCCGTCCGGAGCGCCGTCTGTCTCGAGACGCAGCATTTCCCAGACTCACCGAACAAGGCTGGCTTCCCCACTACGGTCCTCAATCCCGGGCAGTGGTTCACGTCCACCACCGTCTACAAGTTCTCCCCCGGATTCCCGTGAAGAACGACTGAGACGACACGCATCCGCGACGATCGTGCTGGCGGCCGACGCCGCCGCGATGGCCACGTCGCGCGGGGTCGAAGTTGATGGATCCGTGACAGAGCGAGTGGCTCTGGCGGTCGTACAGGCCCAGGGCGCCTTGACGACGAACCGGGCCGCGCCTACCTTCGGCGCGTGCTGAGTACCTATCGTCCTCGACGCTTGAGGAGTGCTGGCGGCGTCTTGAGACTCGTCCTCGCTCTCCTGGCTGCGCCACTCGCGGCGGAAGCGCAGCAGCCGGCGAAGATCCCTCGAATAGGGCTTCTCGGGACCTTCCCGACGAACCACCATAACCAGGCATTGCGGCAAGGCCTCCACGAATTGGGCTACGTGGAGGGCCAGAACATCGCGATCGAGCGCCGATATTTCGAGGGGAGGGCCGAGCGGCTCCCCGACCTCGCGACCCAACTGGTCCGCCTCAAGGTTGACGTCATTGTTGTTGACGCCTGTG
This sequence comes from Candidatus Rokuibacteriota bacterium, assembly GCA_003220535.1. Lineage (GTDB taxonomy): Bacteria > Methylomirabilota > Methylomirabilia > Rokubacteriales > CSP1-6 > AR31. The sequence goes on along the minus strand of QHSU01000041.1, from coordinate 521 downwards.
GGGCACCGCTCAATGCCGCCCGTCAAGCAACCAGCTCGATTCCTATCGTTGTGACGGCCTGTAACGATGACCTTGTTGCGACCGGGCTTATCTCCAGCCTCGCTCGACCGGGAGGCAACATCACAGGGCTGTCCGAGCTCACCCCGGAGCTCGGGGCCAAACGTCTTGAGCTTCTGAAAGAGGCCGCCCCCACGGTGAGGCGCGTGGCCGTCCTTTGGAATCCAGCCTATGCGGAGCGGTTCGGCGCCAACTTCCGCTTCTGGTCATCCGATTGGACAGAGATGCGAGCGGCGGCCCAGGCGCTGGGCATGACGCTTCAATCCGTGGAGATCCGCGGCCTCGACGATTTCGATACGGCGTTCTCAGCCATGACCAGAGAGCGAGCCGACGCCCTGATTGCATTTTCGGATCCCTTGATCGTTTCCCGCGGAAGACGGATTGCCAATCTCGCGGCGAAGAGCCGCCTGCCGGCAGTGTACCCGTCCAGAGAGTTTGTGGATGCAGGAGGCCTAATGTCCTAC
>QHSU01000064.1 GCA_003220535.1 Candidatus Rokuibacteriota bacterium | reverse complement strand
CGCGCTCGGCGAGGGCGCGGGCGGTCGTCGGTCGGCGGGCCCAACGTTCCAGTGTGTCGCGTTCGTCCTCGGTGAGGGTCAGCGGCGGTATGGGCCGTCCCGTGCGCATGGGCGTCCCTCCTTCTATCGGAGGAACGCTCGGCGTCCGCAACTTGTTTCATTTATTTACGACTCAGGACACTAGAGACGCACCTGTTCACGAGATTCCGTTTATCCTGCGAGCCGAGATCGAGGTTGATGGGAGACCATTTCGGCATCGAGTGGACGGACGCCACGTGGAACCCGGTCACCGGCTGCACGAAGGTGAGCCTCTATCTATTTCCCGGAGGTATCGGTATCGCGCGCAATCTTGGCGCCTTTGCGAAGCGTGCTAAGGCGCCGTTGGACGACCTGATACCCGGATGGCGCGAGCTAAAGCGCGCTCGTCTCGCTGCAGGTGAGCGACTGACATACGAAGCGATGGCAGCACACGATCAGCCCTTCGTGCTTGAGTTCATGAATCGCATGAGGACGCTTGGATATCAGTATCCGGCGCAGGGTGAGCCGTACTTCACGAATGAAAAGAACGTGAGGATGTATCACCTGCTCTTTTTCTCTCAGCATCCCGTTGGGCTGACGCTCTGCATAACATCACGAGGGTCGAGCCGAGTGGCCAGCGTCAGCTGCGGTTCGACGGCTGAACACGGTCCCAGTCCACTACGGGGCGCCATATCGAGATGGTCCACGGCCGGGCATCGTAGCAACGGCGCACGCCGGTCGTGCGGTCCTAGGCCTTGCCGTCCAGTGCGCGCTTGAGCTGGTCGAGGTGGTTGTCGTCGTGCCACGCCATGAGCGTCACGAAGTCGTTGATCGTGACCGGGCCGCGCGTGGCGTGAATGCCGGCGCGCGTCCACTGCTCGGGCGTGAGGGTCCTGAGCAAGGCGAGCGACTCGTCGCGCCGCTTCCGGAAGGCGCCGAGCGCCTGCTGCACGTCGTTCCGGAGATACTGCCGCTCCTCGGCCCAACGATCGGGCGTGGTGGGATCGAACGCAAGCTTCGGATCGTCCATCGCCAGGATCAGCCCGAACCGCCCCATGAACATCTCCTCGACATCGCGCAGGTGACAGACGACCTCCTTGGCCGCCCAGTTCTTGCCGTCGGGACGGCGCGACAGCGTCGCGTCGTCGCGGCCACGGATCGCGGCGGCGAGCTCGTCCGAGGTCTGCGTCAGCCGCTTCACTCGGTCCTCGATCGGCAGCTTGGCGTACTCTTCCATCGTGGCCATCGTGATCCTCCCTGGGGCGTCGGGCACGAGCTGGTGGAACAGGCTCGACTCTCGCTTGTAGAACCCCTCCGTATGATACGACTCAGCCAGGCGTAACCCGGTGTAGTCGACGTGGTGGCCCACCTCGTGGAGCAGCGTCCTCAGGTACGTCCGGAACGCCACGACGCGCCTTCGCTTGGCCGTCCGCATCCACAGCTGGATCTTGGGCTTCCGGCCCCGCTCGTAAGTGTAGAGGCCGTGGAGCTCGCCCCAGTGCGAGTGGGGGCGGGCGGCGAGCACCTCGACCCGCACGACGGGTAGCCCCATCGCATCGGTGAGCCCCGTGACCAGATCCTGGCTCGCCCGCTCAGTCGCAGCGCGCTCCTCGGTTTTGAGCGCGGCTTCGAGCGCCGCGACGCTCGGGTGGAGCGTCCCCGGGTTCTCGAGGCGGATCTCGATGAGGGTGTCGCTCTTGCGGTAGACGGCCTGCTGCGAGCGCGTGAGCCGTGCGTAGTACGCGTACGGCACCGCTATGTGCCGCTGAAGCGGGGCTTTCGCTTCTCGAGGAACGCCTTGGCGCCTTCGATGCGGTCCTCCGTCGTGCGGAGCAGCGTCGCCAGATCGTTCTCGAGTCGGATGCCGTCCTCGAGCGGCAGCCCGAGCCCCTTCACCACCGCTTCCTTCGCATAGCGGAGCGCTACCGGCGCCTTGTCGGCGAGCGTCCGGGCGAGGGCCTGCGCCGCGGGCAGCACCTCGCCCGTCGGGACCACGCGCTCGACGAGCCCGATCCGGAGCGCCTCGCGCGCGTCGATCCGCGCGCCGGTCAGGATCATCTCGAGCGCCTTGCCGCGGCCCACGAGCCGGGGGAGCCGCTGCGTGCCGCCGCCGCCCGGGATGATCGCGAGGTTCACCTCGGTGAGCCCGAGCTGAGCGTCCTCGGCCGCGATGCGGATGTCGCACGCGAGGGCGAATTCGAGGCCGCCACCCAGTGCGAAGCCTCGGATCGCCGCGATGATCGGCTGGCCGCAACGATCCATCGCCGCGCGGAAGTCGACGCGGCGACGACCCTCCCGGAATCGAACGGGCACCTGCGGCGCGACGAACTCGCGGATGTCGGCGCCGGCGGAGAAGGCCCGTTCGCCCGCGCCCGTGACGACGACCACGCGCGCGTCTGCGCTCTGGGCGAGGTCGTCGAAGCATCGCGTCAGCTCCTCGCGCATGCGCTCGTTCATCGCGTTGTGGACCTCGGGGCGGTGGAGCGTGATCGTTGCGACGCCGTCGGCCTGCTCGTAGCGGATCGCCTCGTACATCATCGGTCGGATGCCTCCCAATCCTTTGCTACCGGGCCTCGGCCGGCGGCCGGCGACAGATGCGACGCGCTACCAGGTCGGCGATCTGCCCGTCGGTGTAGCCGAGCTCCTGCAGTACCGCGTCGGTATGCTGGCCGAGCGTCGGCGGCGGCCCGGGGTCGCGCGTGGGCGTCCCGGTGAACGCGATCGGCTGGCCCATGATGCGCAGGCGGCCGACCTCCGGGTGGTCGTACTCGTGGACCATGTCGTGGTGGCGCACGGCCGGATGCTCCATGAACTCCGCCACGGTTTGCACCGGCGCCGCCGGGATGTCGTGCGTCGCGAGCAGCTCGAGCCAGTGGCGGCGCGGCTCGGACTTGAACTTGGCGTCGATGAGCGGCAGGAGCGCCTGGTTGTGCTCGAGGCGCTTGAGCCACGAGGCGAAGCGGGGATCGTCCGCCAGGTGCTCGAGGCCGAGCGCCTTGCAGAGCTTCACCCAGAAGGCCTGATTGCCGACCGCGAGGAAGAACCAGGCCCCGTCGCCCGCCTGGTAGAGCCGGTAGGTGGGGTTGTCGCGGATCAGCGTCGGCTTCGCCGGATAGTCCACGGCGACGCCCGACTGGAGCGCCATGACGCCGCGGAGCAGCGACGTCTCGACGCGCTGGCCGCGGCCCGTGCGCTCGCGCGCGAAGAGCGCGGCGACGATCCCCTGGGCCGCGAGCGCCGCCGTGTAGTAGTCGGTCGGGGCCGTGCGCAGGTACTGGGGCGGCCCGCCGAAGCCCTGGAGCGTCATCAGGCCGCCCAGCGACTGGAAGATCGGATCGAAGCCGGGTCGGTCGGAGTCGGGACCGCTCGAGCCGAACGCCGTGACCGAGCAATAGATCAGGCGGGAATTGATCGCGCTGAGTCGCTCGTAGCCGATCCCGAGCCGCTCGGCCACGCCGGGCCGCATGTTCTCCATCACGACGTCGTCGCGCCCCGCGAGCCGGTGGACGATCTCGCGCCCCTCGGGGGTCTTCAGGTTGACCGCGATCGAGCGCTTGCCCCGATTCCATCCGAAGAAGCCGGGCAATTCGCGGAACGAGTCGCCCTCGAGCGCCTCGACCTTGATGACCGCCGCTCCGAGATCGGCGAGCTGCATCGCGGCGTACGAGCCGGCGATGTAGCTCGTGAGATCGACGACCCGGATGCCGTCGAGCGGGGGCGGGGTCGCGGGCACGGGGTCGCGCGGTCTCCGGCTAGCTCGCGACGCGCCGGACGATCTGCTCGCGGTGGTAGTCGGCGTCGCCGTACATCGGCTCGAGCGCCTTGGCCCGCTTGAAGTAGATGTGGAGATCGTACTCCCACGTGAAGCCGATGCCGCCGTGCACCTGGATCGCCTCGCCGCACACCTTGCGCGAGGCGTCGCCCACGTAGGCCTTGGCGACCGACGCGGCGAGCTCGGCGTCCTCCGCCTTCGCGTCGAGCGCCCAGGCGGCATAGTAGACGGCCGAGTGCGAGTTCTCGACCTCGAGGAGCATCTCCGAGCACTTGTGACGGATCGCCTGGAACGAGCCGATCGGCTGGCCGAACTGCTCCCGCACCTTGGCGTAGCCGACCGCCATGTCCAGGCATCGCCGCGCCGCGCCCAGCATCTCCGCGGCCGCGCCGACGGCGCCGCGACGGAGCAGGCCCGCGAGCAGCGGCGCCGCCTGACCGGGCCCGCCGAGCAGCGCCTCGGGACCCACGGCGACCTTGTCCATCGCCAGGTGCACCCAGCGCGTCGCGAGATCCATGCCCTGGACGGGCGCGAGCGTGAGACCGGCCGTCGCGGGATCGACGAGGAACACGGTCGGGCCCTCGGGTGTCCGCGCGGGGATCAGGAGCACGTTGGCCACGTGGGCCCAGGGCACGAAGCGCTTCGTTCCGGAGAGCGCCCAGCCCTTCGCCGTCTTCTCCGCCCGGGTCGTCATCGCCGCCGGGTCCCAGTCGAGGTCCGCGTCGAGGAGCGCCAGGGTCGCGCGGGCGTCGCCGGTCGCGATCGCGGCGAGCCAGCGCTTCTTCTGCGCGTCGGTGCCCGCCGCTTCGATGGCGCCGGCCGCCAGCACGGTCGGCCAGTACGGCCCGGGATACGCGGCACGGCCGAGCTCCTCCAGCAGGATCGCCGTCTCCACCATGCCGAGCCCGCTGCCGCCGTAGGTCTCGGGCAGGGCGAGCCCGAGCCAGCCGAGCTGGGCCATCTCCTTCCACATCGTGTCGCTCTCGCCGCGCGGATCGTCCCACAAGAGGCGCACCGTGGCGGGCTTGCAATGCTCGTCGAGGAACGCGCGGGCCGAGTTCTTCAGGAGCTGCTGGTCGGAGCTGAACGAAAAGTCCATGGCGTCAGGCCTTCAGACGGTCGGCGCGCACTTCTTTCGGCAGGCCGAGCACGCGCTCTCCGATGATGTTCTTCTGGATCTCCGACGAGCCGGAGTAGATCGTGCCGGCGCGCGACCAGAGGAACGCGGTCGCGAACGTGCCGGGCTCGCCGGAGGAGGTGTCGACCTCCTCGAACTCTTCGCGCGCCACCATGAGTTGCCCGAACGGGCCCAGGATCTCGAGGGCGAGCTCGTAGTAGCGCTTTTCGAACTCGGTATACGACAGCTTGGTGATCGACGACGCGGCGCCCGGCGAGTCGCTCTTCTGGAGCGCCGAGAGCACGCGCAAGGCGGCATAGCGTTGCACTTCAAGGTCAGCGTAAATCCGTCCCATCTTCGCCCGCACCGCGGGGTCGTCGATGAGCGGCCGCCCGCCGCGTTTCAGTTCCTTCGTCGCCTTCACCAGCTGGTTGAACGCCGTGGCGTAACGCGTGACTCGGCCCAGCGAGTTGCTGCCGCGCTCGTAGCCGAGCGTGGTCTGCGCGATCTCCCAGCCCTGGTTGACGTTACCGATGAGGTCCGACTTCTCGGCGCGGGCATTGGTCATGAAGACTTCGGAGAAGAGCGAGCTGCCGGTGATCTGCTTGAGCGGGCGCACCTCGACGCCGGACTGGCGCATGTTGAGCAACACGCACGAGATGCCCCGGTGCTTCGCCACCTTCGGATCGGTGCGGGCGAGCAGGATGCCCCAGTCGGCGATGGGCCCGCTGGAGGTCCAGATCTTCTGGCCGTTCACGAGGAAGTGGTCGCCCTGGTCCTCCGCCCGCGTCTTGAGGCTCGCAAGGTCCGATCCCGCGTTCGGCTCCGAGTAGAGCTGGCACCAGATCTCCTCGGCGGTCAGCATCTTCTTGAGGTAGCGCTGCTTCTGCGCCTCGGTGCCGTGGACGATGATCGTCGGGCCGATGAAGCCGATGCCGAGCCCATTGATCGGCGGCGGCGCGCTCACACGCGCCATCTCGTCCTGCACGATGGCCTGTCGCATGGGCGTGGCGCCCCAGCCGCCGTACTCGCGCGGCCACAGCATGCCGACATACCCGGCCTCGTAGAGCTTGCGGTGCCATGCCTTGCGCTCGTCGAGCGTCTTGAGGTCCTGCGTCGGGACGTTGGTCTCGAGCCAGCGCCGGGTGGCCGCGCGGAACTCCCGGTCTTCAGGCGCGTAGTTCAGGTTCATCGGTCGGCCTCCTGTGGATGCACGTTTCTAGCACGCCGCCCGGCACGAATCAACGCGCGGGAGCCGCCAGCCGGTAGATCGCGGTGTGCAGCACGTGGGCGACCGGGCGGGCACGATCGCCGGCGACGATGACGAGGTCCGCCTCGACGAACTGCCGCCCCTTCTTCTCGAACAGCGAGCGCACGCGGCCGCGGGTCGCGAGCGTCTCGCCAACTCGCGCGCCGCCGAGATGCCGGACGACGCTCCCCGCGTGGATCCACGGGCTCATGAGGACGTTCTGCGAGAGCGCTTTGTTCGCCTGGTCGAGGAAGAACCCGGGGTGTGCCCAGCCACGGGCGCCGCGATAGAGCGGGAGCGTGTCGCTGACGCGCTCGAGGTACTCGGTGGCGCGCGCGTCGTCGTACGGGTTGACCGGGGTGCCGAGCGCCTGGAGGGCGGCGAAGTGATCGCGTGTCGCGGGGGGTCGCTCCGCCGGCAGTGGTGCCGCCGGGTAGAGCGCCAGGTTGACGGGCACCGGGGCGCCGGCCGGCAAGGTCGCGGTGAGCGTGGCGCACTCGGCGCCGGCCGCGGTGGAGGCCACCACCGTCGCCCTGAGGATCCTGGCGTCGTGCGCCGTCACGGCACCGGCGACGCGGACCTCCTCGCCGTCGTGGATGGGCTTGGCGAAACGCACGCTCGCCGTCCCGCGCTCGAGCCAGGCCGCGCCGAGTGCCTCCACCAGCGGGTGCGTGAGGTACCCGTAAACGGTCACGCCCGGCACAAGCGCGCCGCGGAACCCGTACTCGCGGGCGATCCGATCGTCGTGGATCTTGTTCTCCGAGCTCGCCGACGTGTTGCGAGCCTTGACGTGATACTCGGGCAGGCGCTCCGTGTCGTCCGTACGTGCCTCCTCGATTTGCAGCCTCGCCTCGGCCGGCGGGGCCACCCCGCGACAGCCTGCGGCGCGCACCTCTCGCGTCGGCCGGTGCGCGGCAAGTATATAATCATCCCGCTGATGGCGCGCGGGCTCCTGATCGCTCTGGTCGTGATCGTCGTCCTCGTCGGCGGTGTGGCGGCGTGGGCGATCTCGATCAACAACCAGCTCGTCGTCCTCGATCAGAACGTCAACGAGAAGTGGGCGCAAGTGCAGAACGTCTACCAGCGCCGTGCCGACCTCATTCCGAACCTCGTCGAGACCGTCAAGGGCTTCGCGGCGCAGGAACGCACCGTCCTCGAGGAGGTCACGCGCGCGCGGGCGAGCGCGTCCTCGATCCAGCTTACGCCCCAGGCGCTCAACGACCCGAAGGCGCTCGAGCGATTCCAGGCCGCCCAGAACCAGCTCTCGGGGGCGCTCTCGCGGCTGCTGGTCACGGTCGAGCGCTACCCCGAGCTCAAGTCGAATCAGAACTTCCTGGCCCTGCAGACCCAGCTGGAGGGGACCGAGAACCGCATCACCGTCGAGCGGCGGCGGTTCAACGAGGCCGTGCGCGAGTACGACACGCGCCTGCGTCTCTTCCCGGGCTCGCTCATCGCCGGCTTCACGGGCTTTCAGCCCAAGGCGTTCTTCGAAGCGGCGCCCGACGCGGCCACCGTCCCCAAGGTGAAGTTCTAGCCTGCTCCTCGCGGCTGTCCTCGCCGTCGCCCTCGTCCTGCCACCGGCGCCGACCGGCCGCGTGAACGACTACGCCGGGCTCCTCGGCGCCAGTGAGCGCGAGCGGCTCGAGGCGCTCCTGGCCGAACGCGAGCGCGCCACCGGAACGCAGATGGCGATCGCCCTCTTCCGCTCGCTGGAAGGCGAGAACCTGGAGGATGTCGCGAACCGGCTCTTCCAGCAGTGGCGCCTGGGTCAGAAGGGGCTCGACAACGGCGTCCTCCTCGTCGTCTTCGTCCAGGAGCGGAAGCTCCGGCTCGAGGTCGGCTACGGGCTGGAGGCCGTGCTGCCGGACGCCGAGGCCGGCCAGATCATCCGCGGCGCGCTCGCGCCGCGCTTCCGCGAGCAGCGCTACGCGGCCGGGCTCGAAGCCGCCGTGACCGCGGTCTACGAGCGGATCGCGCCGTCGCGTTCGCGGTCGCCCGGCGAGCTAGAGCGCGACGCCGAGTCGCGGCGCCGGCGCCAGTCGGAGAGCGAGCGCACGACGAATCTCTACCTGCTGGTCTTCGCCGCGTTCGCGGCGCTGACCGTCGGCGGTCTCGCGTGGGAGGCCTCGCACCAGCGCGGCTACACCGCTGGGCGGCGAGGCTGGAGCTCCGCGGGGCTGGGCGGCTGGTACGGCGGTGGCGGGTGGGGCGGCGGAGGCGGCGGCTCGTCGGGCGACGGCGGGTTTTCGGGCGGCGGTGGCAGCTCCGGCGGCGGCGGCGCGAGCGGAGGCTGGTGATGCGACGACATCCGAGGTGGACCCGGGCGTTCCTCAGCGAGGCCGACTTCGACGCGATCACCCGGGCGATCAAGACCGCCGAGGCGCGCACGTCGGCGGAGATCCGGGTGCATCTCGAGCGTCGCGTGCCGCGGCGGCTGTTCCGCCGCGCTCCCGACCCCCTGGCGCGAGCCCGCCACGTCTTCCGGCGGCTCGGCATGCACCGGACGGCCGAGCGCCACGGCGTGCTGATCTACCTCGCGGTCGAGGAGCGGCGCCTGGCGGTCATCGGTGACGAGGGCATTCACGCGCGCGTGGGCGATCGCCACTGGCATGGGGTGCGCGATCTGATGGTGGAGAAGCTGCGGGCGAACGCGCCTCGGGAGGCGATCGAGCGCGCGATCGAGGAGCTCGGCCGGGCCCTCGCCGAACACTATCCGCGCCGTCCCGACGATACGAACGAGCTGAGCGACGAGGTCAGCGTGTCGTGACGGTCTGACGGGTGTACTGTACGCTCATGGTCTCACGCGCCATCATCGTCATCCTCGCAGCGTTCCTGGCGTTCCCGTCGATCGCCCGAGCGCAGACGACGCCTCCCGCGGAGGGCACGATCCCCTTGGAGCAGAGGCGCGAGCAGCCATCGGCGCCTCGGCGGCCGATCGTCCGGCCCGACGGCAAGCGCGACCAGGCCGTGCGCGAGGCCGAGCGCGACGCGGCCGAATACGAGCGGACGCAGCGGGGCGACTCGCTCGTGCGCGAGCAGTCCCGGCCCATGCCGCGACGTCCTGATCTCGGGTACGACGTCTACAGCGGCATCCAGCAGCGCAGCATCCCGCGTCGATGACGCGCGACGACGTCCCGACACCAGCGCTGCTGCTCGACCTCGACCGCTTCGAACGCAACCTCCGCCGCATGGCCGCGCACGCGCGGGCTGCCGGCAAGCATCTTCGGCCCCACGCAAAGACCCACCGCTGCCCGGAGATCGCTCGCCGGCAGGTGAACGAGGGCGCGCTCGGCGTCGCCTGCGCGAAGCTCGGCGAAGCCGAGGTGATGGCGCGCGCCGGCGTCCGCGGCCTCCTGATCACGACCGAGGTCGTCGCGCCCGCGGCGATCCGGCGGCTGATGCGGCTCGTCTCGGCGGCGCCCGACACGCTCCTCGTCGTCGACAACGCCGCGAATGTCGCGGATCTCGGTCGCGAGGCCGCCGCCGACGGCGTGACGCTCAGCGTCCTCGTCGACGTCGACGTGGGTAATCGGCGCACCGGCGTCGCCCCCGGCGAGCCCGCGCTGGCGCTGGCGCGGGCCGTGGCCGCGCAGGCGGCGCTCCGCTTTCGCGGGCTCCAGGGCTATGCGGGCCACTGCGCTCACGTCATCGGCTGGGAAGCCCGGCGCGAGGCCTCGCGCGCCGCCCTGGCGCCGCTCATGGAGACGCGCGCCCTGATCGAGCGAGCCGGGCTCCCGGTCGAGATCGTCGCGGGGGGCTCGACCGGCACCTGGGACATCGACGTCGAGCAGCCCGGGCTCACCGAGCTGCAGGCCGGCTCCTACTGCGTCATGGACATCGACTATCGACGCATCGGCGGACGCTCGGGCGCGATGCTCACCGACTTCGAGATGGCCCTCACGGTGGTCGCGACCGTCGTCAGCGTGCCGACGGCCGAGCGGGCGATGGTCGACGGCGGCCTCAAGGCCTTCTCGACCGACAAGCCCTTCCCACCTGAATCGGTCGAGCGACCCGGCGTCGAGTACGCCTTCGCGGGCGACGAGCACGGCCGCCTGACGATCACGGACCCCTCGCGGGCGCCTCGGCTCGGCGAGCGCATCGAGTTCTTCCCGCCCCACTGCGACCCGACAATCAACCTCTACGACCGGATCTACGCGATGCGTGGAGACAAGGTCGAAGCCGTGTGGGAGATCGCCGCGCGCGGGCGCTCGGACTGACTCAGGCCGCCACCGGCCGATACGCGATCAGGTAGCGGTGCTCGCCCTCGAGCACCATCTCGCCGCGCTGATTCCGGAGCGCCACGCGCAGGGTGAGGAGGCCCGCCGACCGCTTGCGCTCGAGGCCAACGACCTCGTGCTCCGGGTAGATCGTGTCGCTGATGAACACGGGGACGCGAAAGCGTGTGGTCTGCTCGACGAACGCGACGATGGATTCCTCGACGAGGGGTCCGAGGGTCGACGCGCCCACCGCCGTCAGCGACGCGAGAAGAAGACCGTGTGCGAGCCGTCGACCGTAGCGCGTCTTCTTCCCGTACTCATCGTCATAGTGGATCGGATGATTGTCGCCCGTCATGCCCGCGAAGAAGAGGAAGTGGGCGTCGGTCAAGGTCCGTGACGGGCTCTTGAATCGGTCGCCGAGGGTGAAGTCCTCGAAGTAGCGCTGGGTCGTCACTCTCGTCTAACCTCGCAAATACTCAGATTCCCTGAATTTCTCCTGGCTCCTCTGCTGCAGCGCCCTGCTATCGAGCACGGCCGGGCGAGTGCTGCCGTGGGATTCTCATTGCTTCTCAGCGAGTGCCACCACAGAAGAAGTAGCGGAGGCGTAGGCTCAGCGGGTCGATTCGCCGTAGCCCTGGGTCACCAGACGCTCCAGAAGGCGTCCTGAACCGCCGCCGGAGTCTCCAGACCGAACAGCGTCTCGCGCAGCTTCGCCGCGCCGGGAAACCCGCGGGCGTACCACGCCAGGTGCTTCTTGAGCTGGAGGAGCGCGGTCAGCGGCGACAGGTGCGTCTCGATCAGCGCCGCGTGCCGGCGGATGATCCGCGCCTGCTCGTCGCGCGACGCCTCGGCGGCCCGGAAGATCCACGGCGCGCCGAGCGCGCCGCGCCCGACCATGACCGCGGCGCAGCCGGTGGCGTCGACCATCGCCGCCGCATCGGCGCGGCTCCGGACGTCGCCGTTGCCGACCACCGGAATCGCCACGGCGTCGACGACCCTTGTGATGATCTCCCACGGCGCCACGCCGCTGAATTGCTGCGAGCGGGTCCGCGGGTGGACGGTGATCGCGTCGACCCCCTCGCTCGCGGCGATCCGCGCGATCTCGACCGCGTTCACCGTGCGGTCGTCCCAGCCGCCGCGAATCTTGATCGTGAAGCCCACGCCGATCGCCTTCCGCATCGTACGGAGGACGAGGGCGGCGCCGAGCGGATCGCGCATCAGCGCGGCCCCCTGACCCTTGGCGACGATCTTCGCCACCGGGCAGCCCATGTTGAGATCGATCGCGTCGGCGCCCGCGGCCTCGAGACGCCGCGCGGCCTCGGCGAGCGCGTCGGGATCGGCGCCCAGGAGCTGCATGGCGATCGGGTGCTCCTCGGGCAGGAACCGCGTGAGCTCCGAGGTGCGCGCATTCGCCGCCAGGAGCGCGCGGGCGTCGATCTCCTCGCTGGTGAGGGGGCCGGCGCCACACTCCCGGGCGACGAGCCTGAACGGTGCGTTGGTGACGGCGGCCATCGGCGCCAGGCGCAGATCGATCACGCCGTCCAGCATCTCACGATCGGGCGGGTCACTCCACGATCGCGATGGCGCGGACCGGACAGCCGTCGGCGCCCTCGAGCTTGAGCGGTAGGGCGACGAACCGGCAGCGCGAGACCCCGATCTGGTCGAGGTTGGTCAGGTACTCGATCACGGTGATGCCGGCCGGAAAGAAGATCGCGTGCGTCGTGTACTCTTCCCGGGCCGGGCGCCGGCGCGGCTCGGCGATCGTGTCGCGGATGCACTGGTCCGGGGGATAGTCGTAGCCCACGGCCTTGACCTGGCGGGCGACGAGCCACTCGCAGGCGCTGGGCCCCGTCCACGGGCCTTCCTTCCAGAACTGCTCGGTCTCGACGCTCACCCGCTTCGGCCAATCCATCCGGAGCAGCACGATGTCGCCGGGCCGCACGTGCTCGGCGCGGCGCTTGAGATCCTCGGCCGTCACCTCGCCGTTGGCGCCCAGATGGGTGAGATCGACCACCGCCGCCTCGCCGACCCACTGGTCGACGGGCATCGCGGCGATGTCGCGCCCGTCGACCAGGAAGTGCAGCGGCGCGTCGACGTGAGTGTAGCTCAGGTCGACGATCTTCATCGCCGCCGTCAGCGGTCGGCGACGAGAACGGCCAGGGGAATCCGTATCGGATCCGACCATCCTCGAGCCGCGTCTGGATGTCGAGGGCGTCGTCGGCGAGCGAGGCCCGGAAGAGGGCGCGGATCTTGTCGTCGTCGCCGGGGTTCGGGAACGAGCGCGCGATCAGGCCTTCGAGCTCGCCTTCGAGGCGGTACCACGTCACGCGCGGCTCCCCCAGGCCGACCCTGGCGAAGAGCTCGCGGTGCTCGTCGACCGGCAGGGAGCGCACGTGCGAGGGATCGCGGAGCCGCTCCATCCGGTTGAAGGCGTCGGCGCGGTCCGGCGCCGGTGCGCTGTCGACGACCATCACCTTACCGCCGGGCGCGGCCACGCGCGCCATCTCGTGCAGCACGGCCAGCGGGTCGAGGAAGTGGTGGAAGGCGAAGCGCGAAGTCACGATCGAGAAGGACGCGTCCGGCCACGGGAGCGGCAGCACGTCCCCCTGGCGCCAGGTCACGTTCGTGAGGCCGGCGGCGGCGGCGTGGGTCCGCGCGCGCTCGAGCATCGCCGGCGTGATGTCGATGCCCGTCGCGTGGCGGGCCACCCTGGCGAAGGCGGCGGCGACGAGGCCGGGGCCGCACGCGACGTCGAGCACCGTGTCCTCGGGTCCGGCGCCACTGCACTCGACGATGAGGCGCAGCGCCGCCTCGTCGCGGATCCCCGGCGCGGTGGCGAACGGCGTCGCCTGGCGCGTGAACTGATCGAGGATCGCGTCCTGGTGCTCAGAGGGTCTGCTTGTAGGCATGGCCGCCCTTCATGATGAGCTTCAGGTTGTCCTGGACCTGGAACACGCGGAGGTTCCGGAGCGGGTCGCCGGCGACGACGATCAGGTCGGCGTACTTCCCCGGCTCCACGGTTCCGATGCGGTCCGACATGCGGAAGAGCACGGCGTTCACCTTGGTGGCCGAGAGCAACACCTCCATCGGCTTCATCACCTGCGCCTTCAGCTCGAACTCGACCGCGCGCTGGACCATCATGTCGCCGAGGAGATCGGAGCCGGACCCAATCTGGCAGCCGGCACGGTAGGCGTACGTGAGGCCCTGCACGGACTGCTCGCGCGCCAGATTGATCTTCTGGATCTGGTGGTCGCCGATGCCGTAGCGCTTGCCCTCGCGGTAGATCGTCTCGTACGTGATCATCGTGGGAACCAGGAACGCGCCCGCGTCCTTGATCGCCTTGGCGGCGGCCTCGCGGATGAGGTTGCCGTGCTCGATCGAGCGCACGCCCGCTTCGATGGCGTTGCGGACCGCCGCGTCCGAGTAGGCGTGGGCCAGGACGTACTTGCCGACCGCGCGCGCCTCCTCGGCCGCCGCGCGCATCTCACCGATCGTGTACTGGGTGGTGTCGAGCTCGTCGGACGGCGACATCGCGCCGCCCGAGGCCATGATCTTGATCTGGTCGACGTCGCGCCGGAGCTGCTCGCGAACGGCCTTGCGCACCTCCGCCTCGCCGTCGGCGATCGAGCCGACCATGCCGATGCAGCAGTCGATCGGAGCGTTCCACTCGGCGCGGCGCCGCTTGTCGCCGTGGCCGCCGGTCTGGGAGATATAGTTGCCCGAGACCAGCATCCGCGGCCCGGGGTAGATCCCCTCGTTGATCGCCTCGCGGAACCCGTAGTCGGCGCCGCCGGCGTCGCGCACCGTCGTGAAGCCCTGCATCAGGCATTCTTCGGCGCGCCGGAGCGCCTTGGCGGCCAGGAGGCTCGGGGGAAGATACCGGTGCTGGTCGGTGATGTTGCCTTCGACCGCGCAGATGTGGACGTGGGCGTCGGTGAGCCCCGGCATCAAGGTCGCGCCCTTGCAGTCGAGCGTCGTCACCGGCCCCGGGAGCGGGCCGACCTTGCCTCGGGCGAGAACCTCCTTGATGCGGTCGCCCTCGATCACGACCGCGGCGCCGTCGATCGGGTCGGCGCCGGTGCAGTCGATCAGACGGACGTTGGTGAGCACGGTCAGGCTCATCGCGGCGTCACCTTCGCCTCGTACATCCACACCTTCTCGTCGGCGCGCGGCGTCCACTCGACGTGGCTCGCCACCCCGTAGAGGTCGTGCTGCTGCCAGAGGAAGACCCACGGCGCCTCGTCGCGAACCAGCCGCTGCAGCTCGGCGTAGGCGTCGGCGCGGGCCTTGGGATCGAGCAGGGTCTGCGCGCGCGCGATCTTGTCGTCGAGGATCTTGTTGTTGCCATAGGACGAGTAGGTCTGGTCCGCGAGGAAGAGCGGCTGCATCGTGGCCTGCCCGTACAGCGCCGGGCCCCAGCCGAGGAAGAACAGCTCGCCGGTGTTGCGATTCTTGATCTTGTCGAGGTGCGTGCCCCACTCGTTGACGACGACGTTGACCTTGATCCCGAGACGCTGGAGCTGCGCGGCGATGGCGAGCGACACGTCCTTGTCGAGCGGATAGCGCCCCGAGGGCGTGTCGAGCGTGAGCTGGAGCCTCGTGGGGTCGACGCCGGCTTCCTTGAAGAGGGCCTGGGCGCGGGCCACGTCGTGCTTGTAGCACTCGGCCGGGGCATAGTCGACGTTGGCGGGCGACAGCGGTCCGCACATGCGCGTGGCGCGGCCCTTGAGCACCTGCTTGATCAGCTCGTCCACGTCGACTGCGTGGTTCATGGCCCGCCGCACCCGAACGTCCTGCATCGGGCCCGGCTTGAGGTTCACGAGCGCCAGGTAGTTGATGCGCGAGGATACCGTCGTGCGCAGCCTGGCGCGCCCGCTGCGCTCGACCGCCTCGACGACGTGGGGCGGCACGTCCTTCATGACGTCGATCTCGCCCGAGAGCAGGGCGGCCAGGCGCGCGCTGAACTCCGGGATGAAGCGGAACGTCACGCGCGTCGCGTCGGCGGCACCCTGCCAGTAGTCCGGGTTGCGCTCGAGCACGAGGCGCTCGTCGCGCTTCCACTCGACGAACTTGAAGGGCCCGGTCCCGATGGGATGCTGCGCGAGCTTCTCGGGCCCGAGGTCCTTGAGCGCCTTGGCCGGCATGATCAGGGCGTTCGTGAGGGACGCGCTGTCGATCAGGTTCGGCCACGGCTGCTTGGTGACGAACCGCACCGTGAAGTCGTCGACGACCTGCACCTCCTTGACCAGGCCCCAGAAGGCGGCGGAGGCGAAGTGGCTCTTGGTCGCCGGATCGAGCGCGTAGTCGATGGTGGCCTTGACCGCGGCCGCGGTGAACGGCTCGCCGTTGTGGAACTTGACGCCCTTCCGGAGCTTGAACTCCCAGGTCGTGTCGTTGACGATCCGCCAGCTCTCGGCCAGCATCGGCTTGGGCTTGAAGGTCTTCGCGTCACGATCGAGCAGTCGATCGTAGATGTGCTCGAGCATGTTGTTGGTGGTCCAGTCCACGATCGTGGCGGCGAGCATCGTCCGGGGCTCGGCGCCCAGGCCCACGACGATCTCCTTGCCGCGGCTCTGCGCCAGGACGGCGGCCGCCCACAAGAGGGTGAGCCCGATCGAGAAGGCGAGCAGCGCGTGCAAGCGGCGCATAGGGTCTCCTCCGCGGATCAGTTGAGCTCGTCCAGCGTGAGCCGGAAGCTCGGGACGAACGTCTCCATGAAGTACCGGACCTCCGGAAGGTCGAGGCCCTCGACGCTCGCCCGCAAGGCCTTCTCGGCCTGGGCGAACTCGGGGTTCCCGGCGCCGATTTCCTCGAGGCACTTGAGATACGCGCAGAGCTTGTCGGCGGCCTTCACCAGGTCGCGGTGGGCTCGGTCGCGCTCGTCGGGTCTGAAGAACGGTTCGTAACCCGGCTTCAACGGGTCGGGGATCAGGCCGAAGAGCTTCTCCTTCGACGCGGCCTCGATCGCGTGGTAGGCGCGCTGGATCTCGGGATTGAACTCCTTCACCGGCGCCGGCAGGTCGCCGGTCAGCACCTCGCTCGTGTCGTGGTAGAGCGCCAGCACCGCGACGCGTTCCGGGCTCACGTCGCCGCCGAAGAGCCGGTTGCGGATGATCGCGAGCGCGTGGGCGATCTGGGCCGTGCGGAGGCTGTGCTCCTGGATGTTCTCCGGATACGTGCTGTGCATGAGCCCCCAGCGCCGGATGAACTTCATGCGCGACAGATACGCGAAGAAGTGACTGGTGGCCATGCCGGGCTCGTCGCCGCCGCTCAGACTCCGAGCTTCGGATCCAGGGTGTCGCGCAGCCAGTCCCCCAGCAGGTTGACGCCCAGCGCCGTCAGCGCCAGCGCGGCCCCGGGGAACGCCGCCAGCCACCAGGCGACGTAGAGGAAATCGCGGCTCTCGGACAGCATGCTTCCCCAGGCCGGCGTCGGAGGCTGGATACCGAATCCGAGAAAGCTGATCGCCGCCTCCGCGACGATGAACGACGAGAACTGGAGGCTCGCCAGGACGATGATGGACGGCGCGACGTTGGGCAGGACGTGGCGGAACAGGAGCCGGCCGCGGCTCATGCCGAGCGCCGCCGCCGCCACGACGTAATCGCGCTGCTTCACCGAGAGCACCTCGCCGCGCACGACGCGAGCATACACGACCCACCCGGCCGCCGAAAGGCTGAGGATCGTGTTGCGCAGGCCGAGCCCCACGATGGCGTTGATGGTCATCGCCAGCAGGATGAAGGGAAAGGAAAGCTGGACATCGGCGATGCGCATGAGCACCGCCGCGGGCCAGCGCTCGACGAAACCGGCGACGAGGCCGAGGAGGCCGCCGAAGACCGCCGTGAGGACCACCGTGCACACGCCGATAAAGAGCGCGAGGCGCGCGCCGTGCAGGACGCGCGCGAGGAGATCACGGCCGAGCTGATCGGTGCCGAGGAGATGGCCGGCCGCGCCCGGCGGTTTGAGGCTCTGGGGAAAGTCGGTGCGGAGCGGGTCGTGCGCGGCGAGCCACGGGGCGGCGAGCGCCGAGAGGAGCGCGGCCAAGGTCAGGCCGATGCCGAGCCATTTCTTCATTGAACAGGGCACGGGCACCCGGGCTTCGCCACGCCCGTGCCCCGCCGGAACCACGCGCGGCAATCATGCATTCGCGCGACCAGAGCTCATCTCAACCTCACGCGCGGGTCGAGCCATCCGTAGAGCAGGTCGACGGCGAGGTTGATCAGCGTGTACATCAGCGAGACGAAGAAGACCGCCGCGAGGACGACCGGAAAGTCGCGGTTGAGGAGCGCCTGGACCGTGAGCCGGCCGAGGCCGGGCCAGGCGAAGATCGTCTCGGTGATCACCGCGCCGCCGAGCACCTGCCCCACCTCGAGGCCCGCGAGGGTCACGATCGGGATCGCCGAGTTGCGGAGCGTGTGCTTGCCGATCACGCGCCCCTCCCCGAGCCCCTTGGCGCGCGCGGTCAGGATGTACTCCTCGCCCAGCACGTCGAGCACCGCCGAGCGCGTGAGGCGCGCGACCCGGGCGGAGTAGAACGCCGCCAGCACGATCGATGGCATGACGAGATGGGCGACCCCGCCCATCCCGCCCGTCGGCAGCCAGCGAAGCTGCACCGAGAAGAGATAGATCAGGATCAGGCCGAGCCAGAAACCAGGGGTCGCCTGGCCCAGCACGGTTGAGATCGTCGCGACGTGGTCGAGCAGGCCGTCACGCCGCACCGCCGAGACGACGCCGAGCGGCACCGCGACGACGAATGTGAGGATCAGCGAAGTGCCGGCCAGCAGGAGCGTGGCCGGAAGCCGCTCGAGTACCAGACCCAGGGCGTCGCGACGGTAGCGGAGCGACTCACCGAAGTCGCCGCGCACCGCGCCGCCCACGAACCGTGCGTACTGCAGGGGCAGCGGGTCGTTGAAGCCCAGGCGCTGGCGAAACTCGTTCACGTCCTTGGCCTGGATGTCCATGGGCATGAAGAGGAGGACGGGGTCCCCCGAGAGGCGAACCATGACGAAGACGGCGGTGAGGGAGAGAAACACGACGAGCGCGGTTTGCGCGAGGCGGGACGCGACGTAGGCCCGCATGGGCCTACAGTTGTATCATGGCGCTCCGCGGGGTCTCGCCGGCGGTAGGCGCGGGTCAGCAGGCCGTCGAGCGCTCCGGGACCCAGTAGGGCTGGTAGTACCCCCAGGTGTTCGCGCGGGGCTCGTAGTGTCCCTCGACCCACAGCGCGTCCGTGTTGTAGTACCCGGGGACCCACTCGTTGGAGACATAGCTCTGGGGCACCCAGGTATAGGCCCAATAGCCCTGGACGACGCAGCGCTGTGGAGCGATGACGTACACCGGCTGCGGGACGACGATCACTGGCGTCTGATGACTGCCGTCGGGGCGTCGGTGGAAGCGGTCGCCCTTCGGATCGCGCTGATCGACGCCGACGCGCGGATCGGTGTAACCAGCGCGCGGATCGGTGAAATCAGCCCGCGGGTCGGTGTAGCCGTCCCGCGGGTCACGAGAGCCGGCCCGCGTATCACGACCGATGACATTCTGACGCCGGTAGGCCGCGCTATTGCCGGTGATCTTGAGTCCGGTTGCGTCGGCAGGCGTCGGAGCGCCCGCGACCAGCAGCGCCAACAGGAGACCCACCACGATGCCCACGCCCATTCTCCTCTCTGCTCTCCTACGGTTCGACTCCGGGTTCTGGTTCTCTATTTACTTTACCTGACGGCGATCCGCGCCTCGACCCCTGTCCAGACGAGCTCCGCCCAGAGCGCGTAGCCCGCGTCGGACGGATGATAGCCGTCCGACCAGATGAGCTCCGGGTGGAGGGGCACTTCGCGCCGGCTGGCGGCGTAGAGGTCCACCAGCTCGGCGCCATGCGCCCGCCCCTGTCGTTCGAGCGCTTCGTTGAACACGACGGTCTGCCGGCCGACCGCGTCTCTCGCACGGCTGCGCCTGAAGCGCGGGGTCACCGCCAGATCCGGGATCAGGTTCACGACGGCGACCGCCGTGGTCTCGTGACGTAAGCGACCGAGGATCGTGTCGAGATTCTTCTCGTACGTGTCCACCGTCACCCGCGTGGTGATGTCGTTCGGTCCGATCGAGAGCGTGACCAGGTGAGGGCGCAGCTCGATCGCCCTGTCGAGCTGGCGCACCAGCACGTCGGCCGAGGTCGCGCCGCCGGCGCCGAGGTTGGTGACTCGCGCGTTCGGGTACACGTCGCGCAGGCGCTCGTGAACCCGGCTCACGTAGTTGCGGTCGGGGCTGCTCGCACCTACGCCCTCGACCGTGCTGTCGCCGAGGGCCACGTACCGCACGGCCGCGCTGCGGTCGGCGGGAAGGGCCCGAACGCTCTCTCCCCGGCCGCTCGTGCACGCCGTCGCAAGCAGCGCGACGAGCGCCGCGATGCGCGTCACCAGCCGGAGGCTTCCTCGAGGGTTCGGCGGTACCACGGAGCGTCGGGGAAGGTGATCGGGCGGATCGCCGGCAACGTGACGCCGGCCTCGCGGTAGGCGCGGACGAACGATCGACCGGCCCCGGCGTCGCCGACTGCGCCGACGGCGGCGGCCAGCCCCTCTGCCACCTCTTTGATGCGATCGAACGCGGCGATCTCCTTCCCGAGGCCGCTGGCGTCGAGCATCGCGCGGTAGAACGGCAGCGCGAGGTAGCGCGTCAGCTCGGCGCGGAAGGCGGCGAGAGCGCCGGCCGCGTCGTCGGTGACCGCCATGGGGACGGCCGCGACGATCTCGAAGCCGCTCAGCGTCTTGCCCGCTCGCGCCCGCCCGCGCGTGAGGGCGGGCACCGCGACGTCGCGCACGTAAGCGGGCGAGCAGAGCCAGAGCACCGCGCCGTCGGCGATCTCGCCGGCCAGCTCGAGCATCTTCCTGGACAGCGCGGCGAGGTAGACCGGCGGTGCCGGCGGGCGCTCGGGGACCGCTAGGCTCCAGTTGACGCGGTAGTGCCGGCCCTCGAAGGCGGCGACGCCACCGAGAGCGCCGCGGAGCACGGCGACGTATTCCCGCATCACGGCCAGAGGCTCGCGCAGGGGCAGGCCGAGCGTCGCCTCCATGCTGGCGCGGTGACTCACGCCGATGCCCAGACTGAAACGCCCCCCGGTGAGCTCCGAGAGCGTGAGCGCCGCCTGGGCCATCGCGACCGGGTGCCGCGGGTAGATGGGGACGACGCCGTTGCCGAGCCCGAGCCGCGTCGTCGCGGCGCCGTAGGCCGCGAGAACGAGGAACGAGTCGCGCCCCGCGCCGTGGGTCACCCAGGCGCTCTCGTAGCCGAGCGCTTCGGCCCGGCGCGCGAGGTCGACGGCGGTCGCCAGATCGCGACCCGGGTTGAGGAAGGCGGCGCGCCGGAGGGTCGCCACGTCAGTCTCGGATCCACGACTCGGCCAGCGGGATGCGGGGCCGTCGCGTCGCGGGGCGGAACGGGATCACGTTCGCTCCGCGCGTCGTGCTCGGCGCCAGGCGCAGGAGGCCTTCGACCTCCACCCGACGGTAGAGCCGCTGGCGCTTGATCCCCTGACGGTAGCTCCGGAGCACGCCGCGGCTCACGTAGGCATAGAGCGTCGCCGGCTTCACCCCGAGCAGCCGCGTGGCCTCCTTGACCGTCAGGTATTCCTCGCCGTTCACGCTGATCATGACCCCACGCTTCCCGACCCTAACAGGCGCGGCCGGCCGCGTCCAGGGTCGCCTGGTCGAATCAATCTTAGTAAAGTATAATCAATAAAAATCAATACAGACCTCAGGAGGCGGCGATGGAGAGCGAATGGAAGGCGGGGCTCGAAGACGTCATCGCGACGCGCTCGGCGATCTGCCAGGTCGACGGTGCGGCGGGGAGGCTCTACTACCGGGGCTACGAGATCGGCGAGGTCGCCGGGACCGCCTCGTTCGAGGACGTTACGGTACTGCTCTGGCGGGGCGAGCTGCCGTCCGCCGCCGAATCGGCCCAGTTCAAGGCGCGGCTCGAGGCGGCCCGCGGCCTGCCGGCACCCGTGGCTGACTTGCTCCAGAGCCTACCCCGTGACAGCCACCCCCTCGACGCGCTCCGGACGGCCGTGTCGCTCGCCGCGACCCGCGATCCGGACGTCCGCGCGAGCGATCCCGAGGCCAATCTGCGCAAGGCGTTCAGGCTCATGACCCTCGTGCCGGAGACGGTCGCGGCCTGGCAGCGGATCCGGACGGGCCGGGCGCCCGTGGCGACGCCGGCCGCGGTCTCCCACGCGGCGTATTTCCTCGAGCTCCTGGACGGGCAGGCGCCGTCGCGGGAGGTCGCGCGGGTCCTGGACGTGGTCCTCACCCTGCACGCCGACCACGAGCTCAACGCCTCGACGTTCGCCGCGCGCGTCGCCGTCGCCACGCTCGCTGATCTCCACGCCGCGATCGTGTCGGCGATCGCGACGCTGAAGGGGCCGCGGCACGGTGGCGCCAACGAGGACGTGCTGGCGATGCTGCTCGAGATCGACGAGCCGGCACGCGCCGAGGGCTACATCGAGTCACGCCTGGGGGCGCGGGCCGGGCTGTCCAGGCACGAGCGCGGGAACCCTCGGGCGCGCGTGCCCGGGTTCGGCCACCGCGTCTACCGCGTGGACGACGCGCGAGCGCGAGTCCTCCGGGGGATGGCGAAGTCGATGGCCGAGGCCACCGGCCGGCAGAAGCTCTTCGAGGTCGCCGAGCGCGTCTACGACGCGATGCGGGCCCGGACGACCTTGCCGGTGAACGTCGACTTCTTCTCGGCCGTGGTCTACGACGCGCTCGGG
Organism: Candidatus Rokuibacteriota bacterium; assembly: GCA_003220535.1. Taxonomy (GTDB): domain Bacteria; phylum Methylomirabilota; class Methylomirabilia; order Rokubacteriales; family CSP1-6; genus AR31. Next base: position 121,388 of record QHSU01000064.1, on the reverse strand, counting down.
ATCCCGCCCGACTTCTGCACGTCGATCTTCGCGGTCGGGCGCGTCGCCGGCTGGTGCGCGCACGCGCTCGAGCAGTTCGCCGACAACCGGCTCATCAGGCCGCGCGCCGATTACGTCGGGCCGGCGCCTCGGCCGATCCTGCCCGATCAGCGGCGCAGGACCGAGACCTCCATGGCGTCGTCGTCGAAGTCGTAGCCGCGACTCTCATAGCGGCCGCCGGTCCGCACGTAGTCGAGGTAGGGCGCCACCTCCCGGCGCGCGATGCCCGTGTTGTCGGCGACGACGACGGCGCCGGGGACGAGCTTGGGCTCGAGCTGGCGAAGGTAGTCGAGATAGTCTTCCTTCTCGGCGTCGATGAAGGCGAAGTCGAAGCGGCCGGGCAGGAGCGGGATCGTCCGTAGCGCGTCGCCGCCGACGACCTTCACGCGCCGACCCAGGCCCGCCTCGGCGACGTTCGCGCGCACCAGGTAGGCCAGGAAGGGGTTCGCCTCGATGCACGTGAGCCGTCCGCGGGGTGGCATCGAGCCGGCGATCAGGATGGCCGAGTAGCCGAGGAGCGAGCCGAGCTCGATCCCGCGCGTGGGCCGGTGGCGGTCGATGAGCCGGCGGAGGAGACGGCCTTTGGCCCGCCCGACGTTCGGGATGTGCCACGCGGTCGTGGCACGATCCATCACCGCCAGCATCCGGCGCGCCTGCTTGGTCACGCGCGGGCGGCGGGCAGGCGTGACGCGACGGTATCGGGCAGGGGGTAGCGTCGCGTCGACTTGCCCGCCTTGACGATCTGGCCGGGGAGCGTGCGGCCGACGATCGCCTGGACCCGCCGCGACACCGCGATCAGCCGGTCGAGGTCGATCTCGGTCTCGATCCCCATGGCGGAGAGACAGTGGACCAGGTCTTCGCTGCAGACATTGCCGGAGGCGCCCGGGGCGAACGGGCAGCCGCCCAGACCGCCGATCGAGGCGTCGAAGTTCGTGACGCCGTACTCCATCGCGGCCAGGATGTTCGGGATCGCCATCGCGCGGGTGTCGTGCGTGTGCAACGTCCACTCGATCGCCGGGAATTTTGGCATCAGGTGCTCGAAGACGCGCGCGACCTGGCGCGGGTTCGCCATCCCAGTCGTGTCGGCGAGGCCGATCGCGTGCGCGCCGATGTCGGTCAGCCGCCGCACGACGCTCTCGAGCTGTCCAAGGGGGACGTCGCCCTCGAACGGACAGCCGAACGAGGTGGACACGCCGCATCCCACTGACACCTTCGCGCGCTCGGCCACCTGCATCACCGCGCGCAGCTTCTCCATCGACTCGGCGATCGTCATGTTGACGTTGGCGAGGTTGTGGCTCTCGCTGGCGGAGACCACGGTGTGGATCGCATCGACTCCGGCGTCGACCGCGCGCACGGCGCCCTTGTCGTTGGGCACGAGCGCCGCGTAGCGCGTGCCCGGGCGGCGCGCGATGCGCGCCATGACCGCCTCGGCGTCGCGCAGCTGCGGGACGACTTTGGGATGGACGAAGGACGTCACCTCGATGCGGGGCAGGCCGGCGTCGGCCAAGAGGTCCACCACCTCGACCTTCTGCTCGGTCGGAATGAAGTCGGGCTCGATCTGGAACCCGTCCCGGGTCCCCACCTCACAAATCGTGACACGTGCGGGCAGCTTCATGGCATCCTCCAGACCTCCGGGGGGTGTGGAGAACTGTAGCACGGCGGCGGGCGAACCCCTCGGGAGCTGGCCGGCATCCAACAGACGAGGAGAACCGGATGAACCCCAACATCGGAATCGCGGACAAGGACCGCGTGAGCGTGGTCAAGATCCTGAATGCGCTGCTGGCCGACGAGTACGTCGTCTACACGAAGACCCGTAACTACCACTGGAACGTGGTCGGCCCGCAGTTCAATGACCTGCACAAGTTCTTCGCCGAGCAGTACGCGGAGCTGAACGACATCGTCGACGACGTGGCCGAGCGGGCGCGCACGCTGGGCGGGCACACGGTGGCGACCCTGGTCGAGTTCCAGGATGCCGCGCGCCTCAAGGAGCACCCCGGCCAGTACCCGGCCGCGGTGGAGATGCTCGAGAACCTCGTGGCCGACCACGAGGCGATCGTCCGCCAGCTACGCGCCGACGCCGACGCGACCGCGGACAAGTATCACGACACCGGCACGAACGACTTCCTCGTCGGGCTCATGGAGAAGCACGAGAAGATGGCGTGGATGCTCCGCTCGTTCCTGGAGAGCAAGACCCCAACCCGCTCCCGCTAGCAGGCTGCTGAAAAAGGCCCATGGGGGGCCATGTCGGGGCCCCCCATCTTCCTAATAACTCCGCGGCATCCCGAGCACGTGCTCGCCGACGTAGGCGAGCACGAGGTTGTTGTTGACCGGCGCCGTCTTGTAGAGGCGACACTCGCGGAACTTGCGCTCCACGTCGTACTCCTCGGCATACCCGTAGCCGCCGTGACAGTCGATGCACGCGTTGCCGGCCTCCCAGGCCGCCTCGGCGCCGAGGTACTTCGCCATGTTGGCCTCGCCCCCGCATGGCTGGCCCGCGTCGAACAGCGCCGCCGCCTTGTCACGCATGAGCTGCGCCGCGTCGGTCGAGACGTGGGCACGCGCGATCGGGAACTGCACGCCCTGGTTGGCGCCGATGGGCCGGCCGAAGATGACGCGCTGGTTCGAGTACGCCACCGCCTTCTCGATGAACCAGCGCGCATCGCCGAGCGAGTCCGAGGCGACCAGGATGCGCTCGGCGTTCATCCCGTCCAGGATGTACGAGAACCCCTTGCCCTCTTCGCCGATCAGGCTCGTGGCCGGAATCTCGACGTTGTCGAAGAACAACGCGTTCGTCGAGTGGTTCATCATCATTCGGAGCGGGCGGACCTCGAACCCCTTCAGGTCGCGGATGTCGATCAGGAAGACGGACAGCCCGTCGGTCCGGCGCTTCACCCCGTCCGCGGGCGTCGTGCGCGCGAGGAGCAGCATCAGGTCGGATTGCAGCACGCGGGAGATGAAGATCTTCTGGCCGTTGACGACGTAGCGATCGCCCCTGCGGATCGCCGTGGTCTGGAGCTGCGTGGTGTCCGAGCCCGAGTTCGGCTCGGTCACGCCGAAGGCCTGGAGCCGTAAGGCCCCCGTTGCGATCTTGGGCAGGTACTCGCGCTTCTGCTCGGCGGAGCCGTGTCGCAGCACGGTGCCCATGATGTACATCTGGGCGTGACAGGCCCCCGCGTTGCCGCCCGAGTAGTTGATCGTCTCGAGGATCAAGCCGCCCTCGCGGATGCCGAGCCCCGCGCCCCCGTACTCCTGCGGGATCAGCGCGGCGAGGTAGCCCGCCTGGGTGAGCTCGGCCACGAACTTCTCGGGGTACTCGCGCCTCGTGTCGAGATCGCGCCAGTACTCGCCGGGGTACCGCTTGCAGATCTCCAGCACACCCGCCCGGAGCGCGCGCTGCTCTTCGCTGAGCGCTAGATCGATCGACGCCATCGTCACTTCCCCTTGAACTCGGGTTTCCGCTTCTCGTTGAAGGCGCGGACGCCCTCGAGACGGTCCTCGGTCACGACGGTCGCATTATAGGCCTCGATCGCGAGGATCATGGCGGTGTCGAGGTCCGTCTCGGCGCCGTAGGCGATGGCCTTCTTCGCCTGACGCACGGCGATGGGCCCGTTCCTGGCGATCGTGCCGGCGATCTGGGTCGCCGTCGCGCGCGCCTGGCCCGGCGGAACCAGGTGGTTGACGAGGCCCGCCGCCTTGGCCTCGTCGGCCCGCATGCGGCGCCCCGTGAAGATCAGCTCCTTGGCGAGCGGCGCGCCTACGATCCGCGGCAGGAGCTGGGTGCCGCCGATGCCGGGAAAGATCCCGAGCGTCGTCTCCGGCACGCCAAAGACCGCCGTCTCGCTCGCGACGATGAAGTCCGACAGGATCGCGAGCTCGCATCCCCCGGCGAGGGCGAATCCCTCGACCGCCGCGATCACCGGGACCGGGCACCGGAGCACGCGGAACGCCGCCTGCTCGAAGATCACGTGCTGCGCGCGCCACGCCTCGTCGGTCATCGCGTTGCGTTCCTTGAGATCGCCCCCCGCGCAGAACGCCCGATCGCCAGCACCGGTGAAGACGACCACTCGTACGTTGGGATCGTGCTGCAGACCGTCGAAGCAGGCGAGCAGATCCTCGCCCATCGCCGTGTTCATGGCGTTCATCTGCTCCGGGCGGTTCAGCGTCACCGTGACGATCCGCTGGTCGTCCGAGCGCGTGACGAGGAGGTGGCGATAGGTCGCGGCGCTCACTGGATGACGCCGTTGCCCCGGAGACTCCGGACGTCGTCGAGCGTGTAGCCGAGCCAGGTGAGGACGTCGCTGCTGTGCTCGCCGAGGAGTGGAGGGACGCGGCGGACCGTCGGCCGGATTCCGTCCCAGGTGAGCGGCAGGCCGATGCTCCGGTACTCGGGCAAGCGCGGGTGGTGGGCACCGACGAGCACGCCGCTCTCGAGCGTCTGCGGCTCGTCCAGCATCTGGTCCACGGTCAGGATCGGGGCCGCCGGCACCCCGGCGACGCGGAGCGCGTCGACGAGCTCGGCCGCCTTCCGCTCGCGCGTCCGCTTCGAGAGCGCCTCGACGAGCGCCGCGCGATTCGTCACCCGCGCGGGATTGTCCTTGAACCGCTCGTCGGCGACGAGCTCGGGGCAACCGAGCGCCACCGCGAGACGCGCGAACAACGCGTCGGAGGCCGCGCCGATCATCGCGAAGCCGTCGGACGTCGGGAACGCCTGGTACGGCGCGATCATCGCGGTCCCCGAGCCCTGCGGCTGGGGCACCTCGCGCGAGGCGAGATAGCCCATGGCGTGATAGGACATCCACATCAGCGCCGTCTCGAAGAGCGCCGTCGTGACCTCGACGGCGCGCCCGGTCGCGTCGCGCTGGCGAAGCGCGGCGACCACGCCGAGGGCCGCCCACATCCCGGTGCCCATGTCGACGATCGACGTCCCAACCCGGGCCGGCTCCATCCCGGGATGGCCATTCACCGACATCAGGCCGCTGTACGCTTGCATCAACGGATCGTATCCGGGCAGGTGCCGGAGCGGCCCCCGCGCTCCGAATGCGGTGATCGAGCAGTAGACGATCCTCGGATTGAGGCGGACAGCCCCGGCGAAGTCGAGGCCGAGCTCGTCGACGGCCCCGGGCCGGAGGCTCTGGACGAACACATCGGCCCGACGGACCAGTCGCTGCAGGATCTCGAGCCCGCCCGGGGACTTGAGATCGAGGGCCAGGCTCTTCTTGTTGCGATTCAGCGCGATGAACGTCGCGCTCTCCTGGCCCCAGTAGGGCGGCGCCCACGCCCTCGCGTCGTCGCCACGTCCCGGCCGCTCGACCTTGATGACCTCGGCTCCCATGTCCCCGAGAATCTGGGTGCAAAAGGGCCCGGCGACGTTCTGGGTCAGATCGGCAACGACCATGCCTTCGAGCGGGTGCGCCACGCCAGGAGTCTATCATCGCGAGACCATGCAGCACTGGGCCGGACCCTGGGGGGAGAGGGGCCCCCTCCCGGACTGTTTGACACCTGCCGGGAGCCCCGCGTTAGAATCAATTTCAATCCCATGGCGCTGAACGCCGACGACCTGGCCAAACGTCTCACCGCGTTGAATGAAAGGTTCTCGGGCCTGGCAGCAACGCTCGCCCAGACGGCCCAGCAGATTCAGGCGTCCGGCGCCCTGCCCCCCGAATCCCTGCTCGACGAAATCACGAGGGTCCGCACCGACTTCGTGGACGTCCGCCATCGGGTTCTGGAGGCCGCGCGGTCGCTTTCGATCAACGCTCCAGGGATGGCGGAGATCGATGGCCTCAAAGCGCTCGAACCCGTGCTCGAGACGGTGGTGCAGGCGCTCGCCATTCAGGAGAAGAAGGCCGCCCTGGCCGAGGCACGCACACGGGTCCTGGCGGTGCTCGACCGGGTGCTGACAGTCTCCCACGTCGATGGCCCGAGCTTCCCGGCGCTCGTCCAGTGCCTGGCCAAGGCCAAGGAGATCCGTGAGGCCGCCCTCGACCCCAAGGCGTTCGACACGGAGAATGCACCCGCGTTCCTCGAGAGCACGCCGTCGTTCGCCGCGCTGCTCTCGATCATCGAAGGACGCGACGCCCTCGACGACGAGAAGTTCGCCGCCCTCGACGAGACCGTGACGCAGTCCTTCGGCAGGACCCTGGCGGTCGCGGCGGCGCGCGGCAAGCTCGTGATCGGCGCCCCGCCGCCCGCCCCGGCCGTTGAACGGCCGGTCGCGCCGGCGCCAAGAGAACCGGCGGCTCGACCCGCGGCGGCCGCGCCGGCGCCCGTCGCGGCCAGCGTCCCTGTGGTGAGGGCCGGCGCCGAGCTCGAGGCGGCCCAGGCGGTCGAGCACGCCGCGCAAGACGAAGCCGCGCAGTGGTGGGTCTCGGCGTGGGCGCGCTGGACGAGCTGGAGGGGCACGCTCGCCTTCGCGGATGCCGTCAAGGAGGAGCTCGGCAAGTACAGCTACGTGCTGAGCGTCCCGATCCAGAAGAGCACCGACTACGAGGAAGGCCTCCTGGCGTACGGCTACTCGATCCTCCTCGAGCACATCGAGCACAAGTACTCGGGCTTCGTCAACAAGGCGCTCAACAGCCTCAAGACGTTTCAGCCCGGCTCCGCCGGCCAGCCGAAGTCCGTGGGCGCGCACCTCTACAACATCCTCGTGAGCGATGGACACCTGCCCGAGCAGTATCCCGAGTTCGTCAAGGCCGTCCTGCTCGCCGCCGTGCCGGAGCCCGGCCTCTGGACCCACGCGCGGATTCTCGAGTCGACCACCGAGACGCGCATCTTCACGCACCCGAGCAACCGGATCGGTGATCCCGAGCACAATTCGCAGCGGCTGACGCAGGAGCGACAGCGATTCGCCGACCATCGGTTCCCGGTCGTCGTGGCGCCGTTCACGACGCGATTCTTCGCCATCGCCGCCGATCTCAGGGAGCCGCGCTCGATCGACGTGAAGCTCACAGACGGCCGCAACGACTCCGATCACGCGTGGCTTCTGACCATGCCACCGGTCGGACGAGCCGATCTCAAGTCGGAAGTGTTACGGCTCTTCCCGGAGGGGACGTCAGTGCCGGGGCTGGGGCGGGACTACGCGACTCTGTGGGTGGCGGTGTTCAATCCCGATCCGCACACGGAGAAGAAATACGAGCTGACGTTGAGCCTCAAGCAGTCCGCCAAGCAGTCAGCCGGTACCTTCCGCTCGGCGCGAACCGCCTGAGGTTCAGGGTTTCGCGGGGTCGACCGCTTTCGGGGGCTCCACCGGCTTCGGTGGCTCGGGCGGCTTCACGTGGTCGGCCAGCTTCGGTTGTTCGCCCACGCCCGAGCGCTCGAAGGGGCTCCGGCGTGGTGTGATCCCGAGCTTCGCGGCGATGTGCGCCATCGCCTGCGCGATCTCGTCCTTCTCGAGCCGGAGCACGTGATTCTCGCGCTTGAGATCCTCGATGTCCTTGTGGAGCTTTTCCAGTTCCTTCTGCGCCGCCGTAGCCCGCTCGCCAGCCTCGTGGTCGCCAGCCATCAGCTCGGGCAGGAGACCAAAGACCTGTCGCGTCTCCTCGATCCACTTCGCTACTCGCTCTCGCGCTTCAGCAGCGGATGCAGGGTCCATCGCCATCCTCGTCTGCTCCGGGGCGCGTTCCGTCGCCACATGTATGGCCGGGAGGCCGACGGCAGCCTGCTAGCCCAAGGTTGGAACACCAGTAGAATAGCAGCCTAGCATCCGCGTTCCGAAATTAGCAAACAAGCGGCCTGGCAGTCTCAGGGCGTGGCGGGTGCGGCGAGCAGCGCCTCGATGAACCTTCGTCCAGCCGGGCCGTCCCACGGTCGCGGCCCGGTGGCACGTCCGACCAGCCGTCCCTGGCGGTCGACGATGTAGACCGTCGGCGGGCCCCAGACCCCGTACACCTTCCCGGTCACGTCGCCGCTCTCGTCGAGCAGCACCGGCGCGGTGTAGCCCCGCTCCCTGACGGTCTGCCGGACGCGCTCTGGGTCCTCCCGGAAATCGATGAGCAGGACTTCCAGTCCCTTACCGCGAAAATCTCGGTGGAGCTTCTGGACGGGAGGCAACTCCTCCCGGCAGGTCGGTCACCAGGTGGCCCAGAAGAAGAGCATCACGACCTTGCCCCGAAGATCGGCGAGGCTGACCGACTTGCCGGCGAGATCCGGCAGCGCGAAGGCCGGTGCCGGTTTCGGCGGCGTGTACGGCTGAACCTGCATGCTTGCGAAGTCGGGCGGAGTGGCCGCCCGGGGCGCGATCACCGCCGCGACCACGAGGCCCACAGTCAAGCTCGCGATACGGACCCAAGGTCTCATGCGCGCAGGGTACCTCAGGACGCCGGCCGGCGCTATTTCCGCCGCCGGAGCGCCTCCATCACGCGCTCCGGTGTGATCGGCTGGTCGGTCAGCATCACACCGAGCGGCGCCAGCGCGTCGTTGACCGCGTTGAGGATCGCCGCGGGGGCCCCGGTCGCTCCCGCCTCGCCGGCGCCCTTGAAGCCGCCGGCGATTCCCGGCGCGGGGGTCTCGAGGTGGTGCATCTCGAGCGGTGGAACGTCGACGAAGGTCGGCACCGCGTAGTCCATCAGCGTTGCGGAGAGGAGCTGCCCGGCGTCGTCATAGCGACAATGCTCGCTGAGCGCTCCGCCGAGTCCCTGGGCGATCCCGCCGGCGACCTGGCCCTCCACGAGTGCCGGATTCACGATCCGCCCGCAGTCGTCGACGGCGACGTACCGCACCACCTGGACCCGACCGGTCTCGATGTCCACCTCGGCGACGGCGAGGTGCGCGCCGTTGGTGAACGTCCACGCCGCTGGATTCGTGTAGTGCACGGTCGCCTCGAGACTCGGCTCCACGCCTCGGAGCTCGTTCGACCGGAAGTGGGCCGTGCGGGCGAGCTCTCCGAAGCTCAGGCCGCGCTCGGGACTGCCGCGGACCATCGCGCGTCCATCGCGCAGCTCCAGGTCGTCGACGTGCGCCTCCAGGAGGGCCGCGGCGACCGTGCGGATCCGCTCGCCGAGCGCGCGCGCCGCGAGCAGGGTGGCGCTGCCGCCGATCGGCATGCCGCGGCTCGCCCAGGTGCCTCCGCCGTAGGGCACCACGGCCGTGTCACCGGAGAGCACGGCGATACGGTCGAGCGGCATGTCCAGCTCGTCCGCGATGATCTGCGCGAGCGCCGTGTGGGTGCCCTGCCCCTGGTTGGTGACGCCGACCAGCGCCGTGACGGCACCACCCGGCTCGAGGCGCACCGTCGTCCCCTCCTGGCCCGAGATCGGTGCGCCGCCGACCCCGTAGAACTGGGCACCCGGACCGGTCAGCTCGACGAAGCACGAGAGCCCGATTCCGAGATGCCGTCCTTCCGCGCGGGCCGTCGCCTGCTCCCGTCGCAGGCGGTCATAGGACGCGACGTCCAGGAGACGTGCCAGCGCCGCGTGGTAGCTGCCGCTGTCGTACACGTTGCCGGTCGCCGAGGTGTACGGGAGCTCTTCGGGTCGTACGAGGTTGCGGCGGCGCACCTCGGCGGGGTCGAGTCCGAGATCGCGCGCGATCAGATCGATCATGCTCTCGGTCACGGCGGTGGCGATCGGGTGTCCCACGGCGCGGTACTGCGAGGTGACGACCTTGTTCTGCGTCACGACGCGCAGGGCGGCGTCGTAGTTGCGCACGCGATAGGGGCCCGGGAGGAGACGGAGCACCTGGCCTCCCTCGACCACGCTCGAGCGGGGATAGGCGGAGTACGGCCCCACCGCCGCCGTGATCGACGCCCGCATCGCCGTCAGCATACCGTCGCCATCGGCCGCAACCTCGACACGGATCGTCTGCTCGCGCGCGTGAATGTCGGACAGGAAGGACTCGCGACGGCCGGCGACGAACTTGACGGGGCGACCGAGCCTCAGGGCCATCGCGCAGGCGGCCATGTCGTCCTGATAGACGTGAATCTTGATGCCGAAGCTGCCGCCGACATCGGGGGCGATGACGCGGAGACGGTGCTCGGGGAGGTCGAAGAGCTCGGCGAGCACCGCCTGCATCATGTGCGGAACCTGCGTTGAGATCCAGACCGTGAGCGAGCGCGTCGCGGGCTCGTAGTCGGCGACGAGGCCCCGTGGCTCGAGCGGAACGCCGGTGTGGCGGCCCGTCGTGAACGTGCGCGCCCACGTCCGGTGAGCGCGGGCGAACGCGCGGTCGGCGTCGCCGGCGGAGAGTCGCGTCTCGTAGAGAAGATTGTCGCCGAGCTCCGGGTGGATCAGGGGCGCGCCGGCGGCGAGCGCTGCGTCGGGCGTGAGCACCGCGGGCAGCGGCTCGTACTGCACGTCGACGAGCGCCGCGGCGTCGTCGGCGGCCGCCCGGCTCACGGCGGCGATCGCCACGATCGGTTCGCCGACGTAGAGCACGCGCTCGACGGCGAGCGGAAGCATGGCGCCCGTCTTCATGCCCTTGTAGTGGAGGAGGATGCCGCGGTACGGCTTGCAGAGCCTGGCGACGGCATCGCCGCTGAGCACGCCGACGACGCCGGGCACGCGGCGCGCGGCGTCGACACCGACGCGGGCGAGGCGCGCATGGGCGTGAACGCTGCGAACGAAGGCGACGTGGACCATGCGCGGCAGCGTCAGGTCGTCCACGTACCGGCCGCGCCCGGTGAGCAGGCGCGGGTCGTCGCCGCGTTTCACGCGCGCTCCGATGCGGCCCGCCGGCGCCGACACGGCGGGAATCTATCACGATTGACACCCGCGGACCGGCCCCCTATCATCGGCGCGATCTGAGCGAGTTTTCACACACCTGCACCGACGGAGGTGGTCATGCATCGACGTCAGTTCCTGACGACCGCAACGGCCGGGGCAACCGTCCTGGCCTTCCCCGCTGTTCTGCGCGCGCAGAGCAAGGAGCCGATCCGTATCGGATTCCCGCTGCCTCTGACGGGCACGTTCGCCGCCATCGCCGCCGATTTGCAGAAAGGCGCCCAGCTCGCCATGGAAGAGCTCAACGCCAAGGGCGGCGTGATGGGTCGCAAGATCGAGGTCCTGTTCCGTGACGACGAGCTCAAGCCGGCCGTCGGTGCCCAGCGCACCAAGGAGCTGATCGAGAACCAGAAGGTGGACTTCGTCGTGGGCGGTCTGGCCGCCCACGTGCAGATGGCGATCAACGAGCAGACCAAGGCGGCGAAGAAGCTCTATATCTCGGTGAGCCAGTCCGACGAGATCAGCGCCAAGCCCGACACGAGCCCCCTGACCTTCCACGAGGCGCTGAACCCGACGATCACCAGCCGCGCGATGGCCAGCTACGGCATCCAGAACCTGGGCAAGAAATGGTGGGTCGTCTACGCCGACTACGCCTGGGGTAAGCAGAACAACGCGGTGTTCACGGCGGCCATCACCAAGCTCGGTGGGACCATTCTCGGGAGCACGCCGTATCCGCTCGGCAAACCCGAGTTCTCGGCGCACCTCCCGAAGATCCAGGCCGCCAGACCCGAGGTGATCTACGCCGTCACCCCGGGCGCCGACAACGTTCCTTTCCTGAAACAGGCGATCAGCTTCGGCCTGAAGAAGGACGCGAAGATCGCTCAGCCGCTTCACTTCCTCTACTACACGAAGGAGGGCGGCGCCGAAGTCTTCCAGGACATCTACGGGGCTACCCACTTCTGCCACGAGCTGGCCGACACCATGCCCCAGGCCAAGCGCTACGTCGAAGCCTTCACGAGGCAGTTCAAGACGCCCCCGGACGCGTACTCCGGCTACGGCTACAACGGCATCATGGAAGTGGCCCGCGGCGTCGAGCTGTCCAAGTCGACCGACTCCGACGCGGTGGCCAACGCGCTCCGCAAGAACCGCGAGTACGACCACTACAAGGGCAAGCAGTGGTGGCGGGCCTGCGACAACAAGTCCTTCCAAGACCTCTGGATCCTCAAGGTCCGCTCACCGCAGCAGGTGAAGGGCGAGTGGGGCTTGTTCGACGTCATCGGCAAAGTAGCGGCCAACGAGGAGCTGGATCGGACGTGCGCCGAGAAGGGGTTCGCATAGCGGCGTGCTCGACGTCTCCCTGTCCGCGCTCGCCGCTCAGGTGTTCACCGGGCTCGTCCTGGGCGGGATCCTGGTTCTGATGGCCATCGGTCTCAGCCTGATCTTCGGGCTGATGACGGTCGTGAACTTCGCTCACGGCGCCTTCTACATGCTCGGGGCCTACGTCGCGTTCTCCGTGCTCGGGCTGACGAGGAGTTTCTGGGCGACGCTGGTCCTGGCGCCGCTGGTGGTGGGCTCGCTCGGCCTTCTGGTCGAGCGGTTCCTGATCCGGCGGCTCTACGGACGCAGTCCGGACGACCCCCTGCTGCTGACGTTCGGGCTGTCGCTGGCCATGGTGGAAGGCGTGAAGCTCCTGTGGGGGAAGATCGGCCTCACCGTCGACCCGCCGAAGCAGCTGGCCGGCGCCGCCGATCTTGGCTTCATGAATTTTCCGATCTACCGACTGTTCGTCATCGCCGTGACCGCGGCCGTCCTGGTGGCACTCTGGTTGTTCCTCGAGAAGACCAACATCGGGCTCATCATTCGGGCGGGCTCGCGCGACGCCCTGATGGTCCGCGCCCTCGGCCTGGACCTCAACCGCATCTGGCTCCTCGTCTTCGGGATCGGGATCGGCATGGCTGGTCTTGCAGGCGTTCTCGCGGGCCCGATGCGCGGGGTCTACGCCGAGATGGGCGTGGAAATCATCATCGACTGCTTCGTGGTGGTGGTGGTCGGCGGCATGGGCAGCCTGGCCGGCGCCATCGTGGCCGGTCTGCTCATCGGCGAGATCGTCAGCCTCACGACGTTCTTCGCCCCCAGGCTCGCCGAGATCGTCGTCTTCGTCGTGATGGCGGTGGTGCTGCTCGTCCGTCCGAGCGGACTCTTCGGCGAGGCGGGTCTGGCGGAATGATCCGGGAGGTGTTCCGACGGCTGACGACGTGGGTGACCGTCCACCCCATCGTCTCCTTCATCCTCTTCTTCGCCGTCTTTCCGTTTCTCGTCCCTTACCAGTCGCTCGCGACGCAGGTGTTGATCTTCGGTCTCTTCGCTCTCGGCTTCAACCTCCTCTATGGCTACACCGGGCTCCTTTCGTTCGGTCATGCCGCCTACTATGGGCTCGGCGCGTACGGAACCGGCGTCGCCCTGGCCAAGCTCAAGCTGACGTCGCTGTGGGTCGCCCTCGGCCTCGGCTTCGGGGCGGCGATGGTTGGCGGCGCCCTGGTGGGGTTCTTCTGCCTGCGCCGGCGCGGCATCTATTTCGCGATGCTCACACTCGCCTTCGCACAGATGCTCTACTTCATCGCCTTCCACGCCTCCGACTTGACGGGCGGCGACGACGGCCTACGCGGCATCCCGCTGCATCCGCTCGCGTTGCCCGGCGTGTCCGTGTCGCTCCGCCACCCCCTGGCCTTCTACTTCTTCGCGTATGTGCTGGTGGTGCTCGCGGTGGCCGCCCTCAAGCGCATCCTGGACTCGCCGTTCGGCGCCGTGCTGCAGGCGATCCGCGAGAACAGCGATCGCGCCGTCGCGTGCGGCTACGACATCAACCGGATCAAGTTGTTGTCGTTTGTTTTCTCCGCTTCGTTCGCGGGACTCGCCGGCGCGCTCGACGCGCTCCGCCTCACCGTCGTGCCCGTCGATTCGCTCTACTACACCACGTCAGCGCAGGTCGTCATCATGACGCTGCTCGGAGGCGCGGGGACGTTCTTCGGTCCCTTCGTGGGCGCCGCGGCCTACCTCGTGCTGGCCGACCGCCTCAGCATCTTCTTCGAGTTCTGGCCGCTCGTGATCGGCGTGATCTTCATGGCGTTCGTCCTGTTCCTTCCCCGCGGGATCTGGGGCACACTGACGGGGCCCGGGGTCCAGCGATGAGCCAGATCCGACCGACGTTGTACGAGCCGCGGGCCGTCGCGGGCCGGAGCGCCGCCGTCCGAGGTGAGTCGAGATGAACGTCGTCGAGCGCGCCGAACAACTGACGCGAGAGCGGATCGCTCAGCGGGCCGGTGACTACGACGTCGCCGGCGCGAATCCGGTGGAGAGTTGGCGTGATCTCTGGCGGGAAGGCCTGCTGGCGGGCACCATCCCGACCGGGTACGGCGGCCTGGGGCTCGACATGGCGACCTACGTCGCGGTCATTCGCGCGGTGGCCCGTGGCTGCGCCAGCACCGCCATGACCGTCCACATGCACTCCACCGTCATGCGGTTCATCGACGCGCTCGGCACCGGCGCCCAGAAGCGACGGTACTTCGACGAGGTGGTGCGGGACGGCAAGCTCTTCGGAAGCTGGGGCAGCGAGCCCGCCGTGAGCCTCTCCCGCACCCTGCTCATGGAGACGGTGATCCGCCAGGACAGCGCCGGCTACGTGGTGGACGGCGTCAAGCACTTCTGCACCATGGCCCTGGGCGCCTCGTACTACATGGTCTGGTGCGCCCTCGACGGCGGCACCGACATGGCGAAGTCGCTCCAGCTGGCGCTGGTGCCCGCAAACACACCTGGTATCACCACGGACGGCAAGTGGGACACGCTGGGCATGCGCGCGACCTTCAGTCCGTCGGTCACCTTCACCGGGGTGCGCGTTCCCGGCGACGGGATGCTCGGCGATCCGGGCGCCGCGATCCGGGGGGGTATCATCGAGAGCTTTGCCCTCGGCTACGCGGCGGTGTACCTCGGCATCGCCGAGTCCGCGCTGGCCTTCGCGATGGACTACGCCAAGAAGCGCGTCGTGAGGCCGGAGAACATCGCCGTCGCCGCGGATCCGACCGTCCAGCGCCACGTCGGCGAGCTGGCCGCGCAGCTCGACGCAGCCGGTCTGGTCGTCGCGGACTCCGCGGCGCGCTGGGATGCCGCCGACGTGCTCGAGCGTGGACCGCTCGCCAATCGAGCGAAGTACATGACGACCGAGGTCGGCCTGCACGTCACCTCGAAGGTCATCCAGATCGTCGGTGGCCGGGGCGCGTACAAAGACTACCCGGCCGAGCGCGCGTTCCGTGATCTCAGAACCTGCACGCTGATGCCGCCGACCGTCGATCGAATGCTCGAGGCCATCGGCAAGAGCGCGCTCGGGCTCGATGCGTCGATGTTCAACGTGTCCTAATCGAAGGAATCTCTCGCCGACGAGTATGTCGATCGGTTGCGCCGGCAAAAGCCGGCGCTCGAACCGTAGCCAATCTGACGAGGTCGTCGACTAAATAGTTTTGGCCGACCGTTAGTCTAATCCGGGCAGAAGGGGAGGTCAGAGGCATAGCTTCCCCGGAAGGGACTGACATGAAAAAGCTCACGGTCCTTGCGGTCTTGATGGCGTTGCTCGTCCCCGGCGCGGCATTCGCGGGGTCGTCGACCGATGCAGCGCTCGGCCTCGGTGCCTTCGCCGTCTTCAACCAGATCATCTCGGGCACGGGCATCTTCGGTGGTTACCATCCGGCTCCCCAGCCGGTCGTCGTGCAGCCTCCGGTCCGTCCGCACGTGATCGTTCGCGAGTACTATCCGGTCTACGTCCAGCCCCCGACGTACTACGCGCCAGCACCGGTCTACTACCCACCGGTCCACTATGCGCCGGCGCGCGCGGTCGTGATCAAAGAGCGTGGCTGGGCGCCCGGCCACGGCAGGAACGGCCACCGCTGGCACGGACGCGACTGAGATAGTTCCGAAGCTTCGCCGCCGGGATCCCGACGCTAGATCTCGAGGAAGCGCTGCTGGACCGTCGGGTCCCGGCGGAGCGCGTCGGGCGTGCCCTCGAACTGGATCCGCCCCTGGTCCATGACGTACAGGCGATGTGAGAGAGCCAGCGCGACTTCGAGGGTCTGCTCCACCAACAAGATCGTGGTGCCCCGCCGGTTGATGGCGGCGAGGATCTCGGTGAGGTTCTGGACGAGCAGGGGCGCCAGTCCCTCGGTCGGCTCGTCCACCAGCATGACCGACGGCCGACTCACCATTCCGCGAGCGATGGCGAGCATCTGCTGCTCGCCGCCCGAGAGGAACCGGCCGCGGTGCTCGATGCGCTCGCGCAGCCGGGGGAAATAGTCGAAGACCTCCTCCAGTACCTCGGCGTCGCCGTTCCGCGCCGAGGCGCCGAGCATTCCGAGCCGGAGGTTCTCCAGCACCGTGAGGTTCGGCAGCACCCGCCGCTCCTCGGGAATCCACGCGATGCCACGACGCGCGATCTCGTGGGTCCCCAGCGGCGTGAGGTCCTCGCCGCGCAACCGCACGTGGCCCCGCCGGGGTCGCGCGAGCCCCATGATCGAGCGGAGCGTCGTCGTTTTGCCGGCGCCGTTACGCCCGATGAGCGTGACCACCTCGCCCTCGGCGACCGTCAGCGACACGCCCTGGAGAATGTGGGCTTCGCCGTAGTAGGTGTGGATGTCCTCGACGGCGAGCAGGCTCATCGGCCGGCGCCTAGATAGGTCTGTTGCACGCGCTCGTTGGCGCGGATCTCCTCCGGCGTGCCCTCGGCGAGCACCTGGCCCTGGTGGAGCACCGTGATGCGGTCGGATATCCGCATCACCACCTTCATCTTGTGCTCGACCAGCACCACCGTGCGCCCGGCGCCCAGCTCGCGGATCAGTCCCATCGTCGAGTCGGTCTCCTCCGGGCTCATGCCCGCGGTGGGCTCGTCGAGGAGCAGCAGGGTGGGATCGGACGCGAGCGCGATGGCGAGCTCGAGGTGGCGCTTCTCGCCGTGGGAGAGATGCGCGGCGAGCATGTCGAGCTTGCTCGCGAGCCCGATCGATTTCAGGATCGCGGCGGCGCGGTCGCGCACGTCGGTGAGCCGATCGGAGCGCGACCAGAAATTGAAGGACCTCGCATAGCCCTGCACGGCGACCCGCACGTTCTCGAGCACGCTGAGATGCGGGAAGACGTTGGTGATCTGATACGACTTCGCGATGCCCAGCCGCGCCGTGGCGTGCTGGGGCATCCCGGTGATGTCCGCGCCGTCGAACCAGATCCGGCCGGAGGTCGGTACCGTCTCGCCGGAGATCAGACGGAAGAAGGTCGTCTTGCCGGCCCCGTTGGGGCCGATGATCGACCGCAGCTCGCCCCGCCGGACGCTGACGTCGACGTCGGACACCGCCAGCAGGCTGCCGTACGCGCGCGTGAGGCGCTCGGTGCGCAGCAGGACGGCGTCGGGCATAGCGGGAGAGTGCACGGGGGGCTTCGCCGTGTCAAGGCACCGAGGTGTGCTATCGTTCCGCGCGGACATGGCCCGTCACGCGGTACCCACGCGGTGGAAGAGCGGGATGATCGAGATCGGTGCCCGGGTCTTCGCCTACGTGCAGGGGGCGGGCATCGATCCGAGCGGCGACACCGGCGTCGCCAACGCCGGGCTCATCGTCGGACCCGAGACCGCGGTGGCCGTGGACGCGCTGATGGTCCCCTCCATGACGAAGCGCCTCGTGGCGGCCATCAAGAAGACGACGCGCCGACCGATCGCCCAGCTCATCAACACCCACCACCACCTCGACCACACCGGCGGCAACCGGTTCTTCCGGGGCGCGACGATCGTGGCGAGCGAGAAGTGTCGCGAGGCGCTCGCCCCCGGATTTCCACCCCTGCCGCTGCTCCAGCGCTTCATGCCGCGATTCGCCGCCGAGTTCGCGAAGCTCGAGGTCGTGCTGCCGACGGTGACCTTCGACGATCGCATGGTCCTCCACGACGGCGATCGGGAGATCCAGCTCTGGCACCCGGGCTTCGCTGCGCACACGGTCGGCGATGCCGTCGCGTACCTCCCGAAGGAGCGGATCCTGTTCGCCGGCGACATCGCGTTCCACTACGTCACACCGCTCGCCTTCCAGGGCCACGTCGGCAACTGGATCAAGGCCGCCGACCGCCTGCTGCGCTACGAGGCGGACGTCATCGTGCCCGGCCACGGCCCTATCGGCACCAGGACGGATCTCAAGCACATGCGCGAGTACCTGGCCCTGGTTCGGCGCGAGGCCAAGCGGCGCTTCGACGCCGGAATGCCGGCGGAGGCCGCGGCCGGCGACATCAAGCTCGGCGTGTACGCGTCCTGGAGCGACGCCGAGCGCATCCTGCCGAACGTCATGCGCTGCTACCAGGAGTTCCGTGACGAGCTGGACCAGCCGATGGACCTGCCGCGCATGCTTGCGGGCATGGAGCGATTGCGCGGCAAGGGCGCCGCGCACGCCTGCGTGTGAGGGGAGCGCGGGCGCCGCGAGCCCGGCTCAGCTGCGGCCCGACAGCTCCTTGCGCACGAGGGCGGCGCCGGCGGCCAGGGCCGCGAGCTTCTGGTTGCACATGGAGCGCGGCGACCAGCCGAAGCCGCAGTCGGGATTCACGGTCAGCTTCTCGGCCGGGCACACCTGGAGCACGCGCCGGATCCGCGTCGCCACCTCCTCGACGGTGTCCTGGTTGAACCCCTTCACGTCGATCACACCCGCCCCGAGCTCGCGGCCCTCGCCGTAACGCTTCCACAGGTCGAGCTCGCTGAGCTCCCGGCCCGCGAACTCCAGGACGAGCTGGTCGGCGCGTGCCTTGAGCAGTCCGGGGAAGTACGCCTCGTAGGAGCGGCTGAAGCGCGAGCGGCCGAACCGGTTGCCGAAGCAGATGTGGAAGGCGAGCTTCGCCTTGACGCCCGCGGTGGCCACATTGAAGAGCCGGGCCATCTCCTCGCCGGAGACGTTGCCGCGCGCCGGCTCGTCCAGCTGGATGAAGTCGGCGCCGGCCGCGACGAGCCCGCGCAGCTCCTCGTTGATGACCTCGGCGAAGCGCTCCGCCACGTCGACGACGCTCTTGTAGAGCTTGCCCGGATGGATTCGCGAGCCGAACGTGAGCGGGCCGGCGCAGGTCGCCTTGGTGTGTCGCGTGGTGTGGGCGCGGAGGAATTCGAACTCCTTGACGATGCCGAGTCCACCCGGTGGCGTCTCGATGCGGCCGACCGCCTCGTAGCGCGTCTGCTGGTCGTAGCCCCACGGGCCCGCCTTGCGGCGGACGGGGAGGGGCTCGATGCCCTTGATGATGGCGTAGTAGGAGTCGACGTAGCCGTCCAGCCGGCGGACCTCGCCGTCGGTGATGATGTCGATCCCGGCCCGCTCCATGTCGCGGATGGCGGTGTTCGCGGCGTCGTCGAACATCTCTTCCATGTCGCCGGGGCCAAAGTCGCCCTGCTCGAGGGCCTTGACCGAGGCGAACCACCAGCCGGGCTTGCCGTGCGAGCCGACGACCGCAGTCGGGATCAGGGGCAAGGTGGCCTCGGAGAGATTCGTCATCGCGGAGCACCTCCGATTATCCGTGAAACGGTGGTATCCCGCCAGGCGTCGTCGGGCGGTCCGTCGAAAATGATCTCGCCGCGCTCGATGACGTAGAGTCGGGTCGTGTAGTCGGGCACGTGGTGGATGTTGGACTCGGCGATGAGGATCGCGCGGCCGAGCCTCGTGATCGCGGCAATGCCGAGGCTCACGGCGGGAATGATGGCGGGGGACAGACCTTCGAACGGCTCGTCGAGCAGCAGGAGCTCGGGGTCGAGGGCCAGGGCGCGGGCGATCGAGAGCATCTTGCGTTCGCCCCCGCTCATCGCGGGGCCCTTGCGCGCCATATAGCGACGAAGCCCCGGAAACACGTCGTAGGCCAGCTCGATGCGCTCGGCGGCGGGGCGGCCTCCCGGCCGCGTCCAGGTTGCGATCTCGATGTTCTCGGCGACGGTGAGATCCGAGAAGATGGCGGAGTCCTCGGGGGCCCAGCCGAGCCCGAGCAAGGCGATCTCGTGGGTGCGGCGGCCGTGGATGGGCTGGCCCCGGAACTCGACCCGACCCGCTCGCGGCCGGTGATAGCCCATGATCGTCCTGAGGGTCGTCGTCTTGCCCGAGCCGTTGCGACCCACCAGGCAGATGACTTCGCGGGCGCCGACCTCGAGCGACACGTGGCGCAGGATGTGACTCGTCTGGATGAAGACGTCGACGTCGGTGACGGTCAGCATCGCACGGCGCTCAAGACGCCCGGGCCCTGCGGCCGATCACGGCGTCGATCACCCGCTGGTCGGACAGAATCGCCGCCGGCGCGGCGTCGGCCAGCACTTTGCCCTGGTGGAGCGCGATGATGCGGTCCGAGTACGCGAAGACGATGTCCATGTCGTGCTCCACCTGGATGATGGCTCGGAGCCCGATCCGCTTCGACGCCGCCACCAGGGTCTCCATGATCGCCGTCTTGTCCGCGGTGCTGACCCCCGACGTCGGCTCGTCGAGGAGGATGATCTCCGGCTTCAGCGCGAACGCGGAAGCCACGTCGAGGAGCTTCTTGTCACCCTGCGGCAAGTGTCTGGCCGGCATGTGGCGCTGGTCGCCGAGGCCGAACAGCTCGGCGACCTCGAGCGCGCCTTCCTGCACCTCGTGGTCTCCGGCCAGCGACGCGAACAGGCGGGTCCCGCGCCCGAGTCGGGCCACGACCGCGGCCTGGAGCGTCTCGAGGACCGTAAGGTCGGGGAAGATTTGGACGAGCTGGAAGGAGCGGGCCATGCCGAGCCGCGCCAGGCGCACCGGGCCGATGCCGCCGACCTCCCGGTCCTTGAAGCGCACGGTGCCCGCGCTCGGCCGCGTGATGCCGGTGAGGATGTTGATCAGCGTCGACTTGCCGGCGCCATTCGGTCCGATGATCGAGACGAACTCGCCCGCGTCGACCCCGAGGCTCACGCCGTCGAGGGCGCAGAACTCTCCGTAGAACTTCCTGAGCCCGTCCGCCTGCAGAATCATGCCCGCGACGTCGGCGCCGGGCCGCGGCGGGTCACGAGCCCCATGAGCCCCTCCGGCGCGAAGATGACGATCACCGCGAGCATCGCGCCGAAGATCAGCCGCCAGTACGGCACGATCGACATCACCCAGTTTTGTAGATAAATGAACACGAAGGCGCCGACCACGGGACCGAAGAAGCTGGCGAACCCGCCGAGGAGCGTCATGAACACAAGGTTGCCGGAGTGCGTCCAGTAGGCGAGGGTCGGGTCGACGTTCCCGGTCGGCGGACCCAGGAGCGCGCCCCCGACGGCGGCGTAGATCGCGGAGATGACGAAGGCGTAGAAGCGGTAGCGCGTGACCCCGATGCCGAGCGTCTCGGCTTTCGCGGGGTTGTCGCGGATCGTCTTGAGGCACAAACCGAACGGCGAATGGACGATGCGCCACATGCAGAGAGCCGCCAGCCCGAGCACGGCCAGCGAGTAGTAGTAGTAGGGCCCGGCGAGATAGTCGACCTTCGGCATCGCGTCGAGGCTCTGCCCGAGCAGTGACGGGCGCAGGAACGGCGTGCCCTCGTCGCCTCCGGTGAGCCGGTAGAACTTCAGGACGAACGTGTAGAAGACCATGCCGAAGGCGAGGGTGAGCATGCCGAAGTAGATCTTCACGTACCGCACGCAGAGCGCCGCGACCGGGACCGCGACCAGCGTGCCGAACGACGCCGCGGCGACGAGGATCACCTCGAGAGAACGGACCTTGCCGTGGGTCGTGAGGAACGCCCCGGTATACGCGCCGATCGCGACGAACAGCGCGTGGCCGAACGAGACGAGGCCGGTATACCCGAACAGGAGGTTGAGTCCGAGCAGGATGACCCCGTAGGCCATGAACGGCAGCATGAGCAGGACGTGGTAGGTCGACGCGACGAACGGCGCCGCGGCGACCGCGGCCGTCGCCACCGTCACGACCAGACCCCGCTTCACGTCGCGGCTCCGCCGAAGAGACCACGCGGCCGCAACACCAGCACCACGATCACGATGAGATAGATCAGCAGCATCTCGAGCTCCGGATACACGGAGATCGCGACCGAACGGAGGACACCGACGACGAGCGCGCCCACGAACGCACCTCGAATCGAGCCGAGCCCGCCGATCACGACGACGGCGAAGGCCTCGACGATCAGCTCGATGCCCATCTCGCTCATCGCCGCCGTCGCGGGGATGACGAGCGCGCCGCCGAGCGTGCCGAGGGCGGCGCCCAGCGTGAAGACCTTGGCGGAGACGCGGCGCATGTCGACGCCGAGCGCCTCGGCCATCTCGCGATTGTCGGCGGTGGCGCGCATGATGCGGCCGAAGGCGGTGCGCGTGAGGAGCCAGCCGATGGCGAGCGCGATCGCGAGGCTGGCGCCGATGACGACGAGGTTGTAGACGGGCACGGTCGCACCGAGGAGGCGGACCTGGCCGTAGGCGAGATAGAGCCCGGCGGTCGAGCGCGGCGCCGTCCCCCACGTCAGGCGGATCGCGTCCTCCATCATGAGGACGACCGCGAACGTCAGCAAGAGCTGGAAGGTCTCGTCGCGGTCGTAGACGAAGCTGAGAAGCCCGCGTTCGACGACCACGCCGACCGCCCCCACCGCGAGGCCGGCCAGCGCCAGGGGAACGATGAACAGCGCGGGCGGCCCGCCGGCGCCCGCGTACCAGCCGACGGCAGAGACGCCGACGTAGGCGCCGAGCGCGTAGAACGACCCGCACGCGAGGTTGAAGATCTTCTGGACGCCGAAGACGACCTGGAGGCCCGCGGCCACCAGGAACAGGATGCTCGCGTGGAAGACGCCGCTCAGCAGGACGTTGACGACGTGCGGGGTCATCCGGCTCCTGGCGGCCGCCGCGCCGGCTCGCGACCCGCGCTCACGCCGCTAGATCTTCCAGCCGTTGATCCACTCGAAGAGCTTCGCCCCCGCGGGCTTCATCGCCTGCTTGGTGGACACGACCTCGATGGGGCTGATCGTCACGAAGTCGTAGCCGTTCTTATGCGTCGTGATCCCCTGATAGAAGTTGCACATCTGGACGTGGTCCTCGCGCCAGCTCCGCCGGCCGGAGAGCGACTCGACCTCGATGCCCTCGAGCGCCTTGACGACCGGCCCCTTCTCGGGCCACTTCTTGGCCGGTCCGGAGGCCTTCTCGACCGCGGCCTTGTAGGACTCGGCGTTGAAGTAGGCGTGGTCGCACTCATAAGGCGGATACTCGTTGTACTTCGCCTTGTACTCGCGGACGAACTGCTTGAGCAGGGGGCTGCCCTTGGGGTCGTGGAAGTACATGGTGTTGTAGCCGAGCAGCAGCCCTTCCGGCGTGAACTCCTTCTTCAGCGAGTCGTGGACGCCGCCCGCCGTGGTGAAAACGCCCTTCATGGTCTTGAAGAGGCCGACCGCGGCGGCCTGCTTCATGAGGATCGTCGCGTCGCCGGACCAGAAGGAGCACATCAGGAGGTCCGCCTTCGACTGCTGGATGGCGGCGATGTGCGAGGTGAAGTCCGTCACTCCGAGCTTGGGGAAGAGCTCGAGCACGAACTTCACGTCGGGGAGGTAGCGCTTGAGCACGGCCTGGTAGGCTTCCCAGCAGTCGTGGCCGTAGGAGTAGTCGTTGCCGATGCCGGCGACGGTCTTGATGCCCTTGAAGTACTTCGGCGTGAGGATCCCGGCGACGATCGCCTCGACCTCGTTGTCCACGCTCTTGAACGCCCATTTCGGGCTCGGCATCGTCTCTTCGACGCCCTTCTGGGTCGTGCCGTCCCAGGAGAGCCAGGGCGTACCGAGATCCTCCGCCACGGGGCCGAGTGCGAGCGTCACGCCCGTGGAGATCCCGCCCAGCACGACCTCGACCTGATCTTGCAACACGAGCTTGCGGTAGCGCTCCACCGTGTCCTTCGGGTTCGATTCCTCCTCCACGACGAGCTGCACGGGTCGCCCGAGAATCCCTCCGGCCCTGTTCACGCGCTCGGCCCACCACTCGGTGCCGCGGAGCCCCGCCATGCCCACCGGCGCCGCGATGCCGGCCCGGATGGCCAGGACGCCGATCTTCACGGGACCGGCCGCTTGCGCGAAGACGGGCGGGGCGTCGAGCCGCGCCGCCGCGGCCGCGCCGGCACCGGCGCCCAGGAGCTCGAGGAACTGTCGTCGTGAGGTCCGCATACGCTACACGAGCCCCAGCTGCTGGCGCGCGAGCCTGGTGCCGGCGACGAGCCGCTTCAGCTTCTCGAACGCGACCCAGCGCGGCACCGGAAAGAAGCCGCAGTCGGGCACCGCGGACAGGCGCTCGAGGGGGATGAACCTGGCGCAGAGGGCGAGCCGCTCGGCGACGTCCTCCGGCGTCTCCATGTAGAACGACTTCACGTCGACGACGCCGCAGGCCACGTCGCGGTCGACGCCGATCTCCTTCCAGTGCTCGATCTCCGCCATCTCGCGGTTGGCGTACTCGAAGACGAACTGCTGGCATTTCGCGTCGAGTAGGGCCGGGAACATCCAGCGGTACGAGCGCTTACCCCGTGGCCGCGACAGGAGGTTGCCGAAGCAGACGTGGTAGGCGATCCGCGCGCGCACGCCGTCGACGCAGGCGTTGAACATCTTCACGTACTCGGCGATCTGGCCCGGCACGATCGCCGCCGACGGCTCGTCGATCTGGATGTAGTCCGCGCCCGCCTCGACCAGGGCGCGGAGCTCGGCGTTGATGGCCGGGACGAAGTCCCAGCAGAGGGCGAGCCGATCGTTGCCGTACACGTCACCGGGCCGGAGCTGCACGTGGATCGAGAGCGTGACCGGGCCCGGGCACGTCGCCTTCACGGGCTTCTCGGTCTGGGTCACCAGGTAGCGGAACTCCTCGACGGCGCCGAGCCCGCGCGGCACCTTGATGCGCTGGCGCGGCCGATAGCGCGGCGCCGAGTCGTAGGCGTAGAGTCCCGTCTTCCGGAGCGGCTCGACCGGGTCGAGGCCCTCCATCTTTTCGTAGAAGGTCTGCACGAAGAAGAAGCGCCGCATCTCGCCGTCGCAGATGACGTCGACGCCCGCACGCTCCTGGTCGCGGATGGCGAGCTGGGTCGCGTCGTCGAACGTCTCCTTGACGTCGGTCTGGCCGTACTCGCCCGCCCTGATCTTGTCGAGCGCGGTCCAGAACCAGCCGGGGAAGCCGTGGCTCCCCATCACGTGCGTCGGAATCGGCGGCAGCGCGGCGCTCACGCGCTGTTCTTTACCAGAGGGACCGGCGCTTGGCAATGGCGGCGCACCCGCCCGGCGTCCGTCGGCGCCAGGGCGCGAGTCGGGGACGCGCACGACCTTTTGCGGGTGCGCGGGGGGCCGCGAGCTCCGGGAATTCAATGCAGAAAGGAGGTCCGCGGCGCGCGCTATGATAGGACTAACCGCTATGCAGATCCGCTTTTGGGGCACTCGTGGGTCGATCGCGGCGCCTGGGCCGACGACCGCTCGCTACGGAGGCAACACCTCCTGCGTCGAGGTCCGCGCCGCCGACGGAACCGTGATCATCCTCGACTGCGGCACGGGCGCCCGCGAGCTCGGGATCCACCTCGCGCAGACGATGCCGCAGCCCATCCGGCTCCACCTCTTCATCGGGCACACCCACTGGGACCACATCCAGGGCTTTCCGTTCTTCGTTCCCGCGTTCCTGCCGGGCTCCGAGCTGAATATCTACGCGCCGATCGGCTTCCAGCGTGGCCTCGAGGAGGCGATGGCGGGGCAGATGGAGTACTCGTACTTCCCGGTGAAGATGCGCGATCTGCGCTCGCGGATCCACTTCACGGAGCTCGACGAGGGCTTCTTCCGGGTCGGCGACGTGCTCGTCGAGACGCAGTTCTTGAATCACACGGCGCCCACCGTCGCGTACCGCATGACCAGCGACGGCGCGACCATCGCCTACGCGACCGACCACGAACCCTTCTGGAACGCGCCGGGACGGGTCTCCCAGCACCCGGGCGACGAGCGCCACATCGCCTTCCTGAAAGGCGCGAACCTCGTCATCCACGACGCGCAGTACACCGACGAGGAGTACCGCGACAAAGTCGGCTGGGGGCACAGCAGCCTCGAGTACGCCGTGGACGTCGCCCTCGCCGCCGGGGTGGAGCGCCTCGTGCTCTTCCATCACGATCCGGCGCACGACGACGCCACGATGGAGCAGATGGAGGCGATGGCGCGCGCCCACGTCGCCCGTCGCCACCAGGCCCTGGACGTGCTCGCGGCCCGGGAGGGGCTCGAGCTGGAGGTACTCGGCGGCACCGGCGCTGTGCCCGCCATGCCCGAAGCGTCCGCGCTCCAGCACCGCCAGATCGTGGGCGGCCGGGTGCTCGTGGTCAGCACGAACGAGCCAGAGGTCGCCGAGATCGAGGAGGTGCTCGTCGACGACGGGCTGGTCTTCCTGCGCCAGGCCGACATGCGCGCGGCGCTGGCGCGCGGCCCCGAGCTCCTGCCCGACATCGCGATCATCGACCGGCTCCTCCTGGACGGCGACGGCGACGTGGTGCTGGACGTGCTGCGAGACCGCCTCGGCCGGCGCAACTTTCCGATCGTCGTCCTCGCCGACAGCTCGATCCCGTCCGATGCGGTGTACCGTGGCGAGGCCTCGTCGACCGACTACCTGGCCAAGCCCTTCAGCCCTCCCATGCTGCGTGCCCGGGTCCGCGCCTGGCTGGCCCGCACGCTCATGGTCTTCGACCCGGCCGAGCGCGTCGCGTCGGGTGGCGAGCGATTACCCGCTGGGGGCGACGGTCGCGCTCGATTCTCGAGCCTGCTCGCCGCCATCCCGCTCTTCCGGAAGCTCACCGGCGAGCAGCGCGATATGCTCCTCGCCAGTGCGGCCGAGCAGAGCTTCGCGCCCGGCCAGGTGCTCATCCGCGAGAACGACCCGCCGGACCGCCTCTTCGTGATTCTCTCCGGGCGCGTGCGCGTCCTCGAAGTCGCTCCCGACTCTCCCGTCGAGTTGATCGTGGGTGAGCTGGGAGAAGGCGAGATCCTCGGCGAGCTGAGCGCGCTCCGGAACCAGCCGCGCTCGGCGACCGTCGTCGCGGTCGAGCGAACGCACTGTCTGGTGATCCCGCAGAGCGAGTTCCTGAAGGTGCTGCAGAACTCGGCGGACCTGGCGGTGTCCCTGCTCCGGATGCTCGCCGGGCGACTCTACGAGACCGATCGCCGCCTGTCCCGCTACGCCCCCGACCCGGTCACCGGCCTGGCGGGTCGCCGGGCCTTTCACGATCAATACCGTCGGCTGGCCGCCGTCGCGCGCCGTCGCAAGACCGGCGCGCTCCTGCTGGTGCTCGACGTCTTTCAGCTCCGGGCGATCAACGACCGCTTCGGGTACGGGGTCGGCGACGACGTGTTGAGGACCGTGGGCGACGCGCTGGTCGAGGCGACCCGCACGACGGATCTGATCGTCCGCCACGGCGGCGACGAGTTCGTCGTGTTCTTCCCGGATGCCGGGCCTGGCGACGTCGACACCGTCATCGGCAGGGTTCGCGAGAAGATCAAGGGGCTCTCGGGCAAGCGCGGGATTCCCGTCGCGGTCACGTGCAACTTCGGCGCCGCGTACGCCCAGTCGCCGCCAGAGAGCGCCGAGGATCTGCTGCGCGAAGCCGACCAGGACATGCTGCGCCGCAAGCGGTAGTCGGGCTACCGCTTCTTCCGGCTCGCAAAATCCCTGATCCGCTCCCGCGCCGCCGGGCTCGTCCTGAGTGCCTGGCTGTACCCCTCGGCCTCGCGGCCTCGCCCGCCCGCGCGGATCGCCGCCACGATCTCCTTCGTCGCGGCGAGGCCGCCGCGCGGTGATCGCGCGATGTCCGCCGCGAGGGTCGCGACGCTCGCCTCGAGCGTCGGCGGGGCGACGACGCGGTTGACGAGCCCCATCCGCAGCGCCTCCGTTGCGTGGATCGTCCGGCCGGTGAGGAGCAGGTCGCGCGCGTGGCCGCCCGCCACGACATCGAGCAGGCGCGCGATCCCGTAGCCCGGGTTGAAGCCGAGGGTGACCTCGGGGAGCCCGAAACGCGCGCGATCCGAGGCCACGCGGAGGTCCTGCGCGACCGCGAGCATGAGACCGCCGCCGAGCGCCCAGCCGTCGACGGCGGCGATCGTCACCTGGGGCAGGGTCGCGAACCGGTCCATGAGCGCCGCGTGGCGCCGGGCGAGCGCCTCGGCCTCCTCGGGCGTGACCGTCGCCATCTCCTTGATGTCGTTGCCGGCGCAGAAGGCGCGTCCCCGGCCAGCGACGACGAGGACGCTCACGTCGCTCATCGCGGCGACGCGCTCGAGCGCTTCCTCGAGCGCGGCGGTGAGCAGGCGGTTCAGCGCGTTGAGCGCCTCGGGGCGATTGAGCCGGAGCCAGGCGACACCGTCCTTCGCGTCAAGCTCGATCACTGGAACGGGTGCCATGAGTCCGCCGCTGGCCGAGGGTGGCGAGCGATAGGTACGTGACGGCTCCGATCGCGAGACCAACCGTCGCCGTGATTACGATCGGCCAGAAGTCGGTCCTGAAGAAAGGGAGCGCGTAGAACGGCGAGCGGCGCTCGTGGGGACGGATCTTCCCGTCAAGCAACCCCTCGACCAGCTCCATCGTTTCGCCGATCAGCACCTCGGTCGCCGCCTTCGCGAACGCCGGATCTGCCAGCGCGGGATGGCCCACGTACCCCCGGCCCCCGTTCCGGAGCGGATAGTTCGGCACGACGCGCTCGGCCAACGAATAGCGGGCCGGCGGCAGCGTGCGATAGGCCTCGTCGACGAGGTCGGGCCGGAGGAGCAGCATCAACGACGTCTCCCACCAGCCGCCGTGTGCGTCGTCCGCGAACGCCTGCCGCTCGTCGTCGGACAGGGGCCGCCCGAGCGCCGTCGCGATCTTCTCGAGGTACCGGCCGCGGAGGAAGTGCCAGGCCAGGTGGCCCGTGAACGAGACCATCGTCACGCGGTGTCGTCGCGAGACGATCGCCGAGGCCTCCTCGAGCGCCGTGAGGTGCCCGGGCCCGCCGTGGCCGTTGGCGACGAGGATGTACCGGAAGCCGGCGCGCGCCAGCGAGGCGCCGTAGTCGACGAGCGCGTCACGCACCACGCGCTGCCGCACGCTCACCGTCCCCACGGAGTCGAACGTGAAGGAGCCGAGGTGGAGCGTGGGGGCCAGCAGCGTGGTCCAGTCCGGCCGCGCGGCGGTGAGGCGTTCGCCGAGCGTCTCGGCGAAGTAGCGGGCGGCGATCGCATCGACGCCCACCGGCAGGTGCGGTCCGTGCTCTTCGAGCGGGCTCACGGTCAGGACCACGACGGTACGCGTGCGGTCGAGCGCGTCGAGCGCGGGGCTCGACATCTCTTCGAGCAGGTGCACGGTCAAAACGAGCTCCCTTTCGTCGCGGCGAGGTAGTCGTTCTTGGCCCGCTCGAGCTCGGCGATGACGGCCTGGCGCTCGGTCGTAAGCCGTCGGGCCACGTGCTCGCGGGTCAGGGCGAGCGCGCCGAAGCGCAGCCGGCTCCGGAGCCGACCGGCGCCCACCCAGTAACGGTACGCGACGACGCCCGAAACCGGCAGTGAGAGCGCCACGACCAGCGCGGCCGCGCCGCCGGCGAGTCGCGCGACGATCCAGGTCTCAAGCCCCCAGCAGAGCGGCAAGACGAGCATGGCCGTGAGAAACCGCCAGGTCGCGTAGTCGGTCTCCTTGCGCGACATGCGCCGCGCCACCCAACGCGGGATCCAGTAGGGGAGGAAGTTCACCGTCGCGCCGTAGACGAAGAACGGGAAGCCCACGATCGCCTCCCAGCCGCGACGGATGCGCTGGCGCGGCCGGGTCCGCTCAAGCCGAGCGCGCACCGCCTCGTCCTTGACGCGGTATTCGGCCAGGAGCGCGCGGTAGCTCTGGATGC
The DNA here is from genome assembly GCA_003220535.1 of Candidatus Rokuibacteriota bacterium. Classification (GTDB taxonomy): domain Bacteria; phylum Methylomirabilota; class Methylomirabilia; order Rokubacteriales; family CSP1-6; genus AR31. The sequence goes on along the minus strand of QHSU01000064.1, from coordinate 91,822 downwards.
GCTGCCAGATGCGCTCGACCCGCTCGGGATCGCGTCGCTTGAAGTAGTCGATCGAGTCCACGATGGCCCGCGAGAGCCGGACCAGGTCGATCTGCCGCTCCGCGAGCCCGCGCTCTTCCCGAAGCTCGCGCACGAGCTCGCCGCGGTACAGCTCCTGGACGGCGGTCACGAGCCGGCTCTCGTCGATCCGCTCGACGTGGACGACTTCGGCCTCCATCGCCCACTGGATCGCGTCGGTGAGGGCCTCGACCGCCTTGACGGGATCCGCCCGGTAGGCGCTCAGGTACGGCGTCACCGGAACGGGCGAGCCGAACGAGACCAGGACGCGCCCCCGGAACGACTTGCGCGCGTCGAAGTTGAGGCCGACGGGAATCAGGCGGAGCTCACCCGGCCGCTCGGCCTCGTAGCCGAGGGCCAGGCGCGCAGCGCCGGTCTTGATGCGCTGCACGCGCACCTCGGCGTGGGTGGTGCCCTCGGGGTAGATGGCGACGAGCCGGCCTTCGCCGAAGGCCTTGAAGCACGCCTCGAAGGTGCCGGCGTTCTGGCGCATCTTGTCCGGATCGTCCTGCTTGCGGTAAACCGGGATCGCGCCGCACGATCGGAGAAAGCGCGCGGCGAGGGTGTTGCGGAAGAGCGCGGCGGTCGCGAGGTAGTGCACCTTCCGCCGGAGTGCGCCGCCGACCAGGAGCGAATCGATGAAGTTGTTGGGGTGGTTGATGCAGAGGAGCACGGGCCCGCGAGCCGGCACGCGCTCGGGGTGGCGCACGTCCACCGAGCGGAAGAAGAACCAGAGCCAGAAGCGCCCGAGGGAGCGCACCGCGCGATAGAAGCCGTCCATCGTGTCCGGGCGGAGTCCGGTATCGAGGGTCGCGTTCATGACTCCCGCCGGGCGAAGCGCTTCACGAGCTCGGCGAAGTCGGTCGCGGCGAGCCCCTGAGCCCACTCGGCGCCCTCGGAATCCTTGCCGTAGGACTCACCCATGTAGACGACGGCCTCCCGCTTCGTCTGGAAGAGGCGCCAGAGGTGGCCGGCGCCGCCGCCGACGCGGCGGAGGTGGAACACGGGATCCGCGGGCGACTGGGGCTCGTAAGAGGCGTGCTCGCCGAAACGGTCGAGCGTGATCCACGCCACCGCAATCCCGTGGGCGGAGAGCACGCGCGTCTTGAGCGACTCCTCGCGAGGCATCGACTCGAGGTCGCAGACCTTTGGGCCGTAGTAGACCGGCACGCTGTCGGCGGGCAGCGAGAGTTGTACGACGAGCTGGGCGCCGACCTCTTCGAGCAGCGTCTTCGTTTCCTCGCCGATCCAGAAGGCGCCCCCGTCGTGGTGGTCGGCCCACGCCTCGACCACTCGCCCCTTTGGAATGAGCGCCCGGCGCCGCGCGATCTCGCCCTTCTCGGTCGTCAGGTACAGCCGGCTCACGGAACGCGGACGAAGCCTTCCATGAGCCGGCGCGCCGTGCGATAGACGGTGACGCGCTCCGCCCACGGCGCGCCGTCCCGCGGCCGCACCGCGGCGTCGATGGGCAGCACGCCCGACGGGTGGCCCAGGCGGATGTCGTGGGCCGCGCGGCCGGCGCACTCGCGCACGACCGTGCCGTCGATGCGCGCGGCCACCGCGAGGCACATCGCGACGGTGAGCGCGACGGCGCGGTGGCAGTTCCCCATCGAGATGACGCGCGTCACGACGTCCACGGCGTCGGCCCGATGCTCGACGCCGTCGAGCGCGGTGAACGCGGTCGCCGGCGCGACCATGGCGATCTTCGGCTGCGCGGCGCTCCCGGGAATGCCCATACGCCGCGCTGCCTCGCTCCGGATCGCCTCGAGCCGCGCCGACAGCGCACGGTCGGCGTCGATGGCCTGCGGCGTCTCCGTCCCGGCGAGCCCCAGATCCTTCGCGCGCACGAAGACGACCGGGTTGGTCGCGTCCACGAGCGAGGCGTCGAGGCCGTCGATGGTCTCGCGCGCGGCGCCCGTCGGCAGCAGGCGCCCGGTGCCGGCGCCGCCCGGGTCGAAGAAGTCGAGCGCGATGCGCGCGCCGCGCCCTGCGACACCCGCCAGCTCGAAATCGCCCTCGACCGCCGCCTCGCCAGCCTCCACCGGGACGTGGGCCACGATGATCTTCTTCGTGTTCGTGTTGTGGATGCGGACGAGCGTCTCGCCCTCGACCGCCTTCACCAGCCGCTCGTCGATCGCGAACGGCCCCACCGAGGAGGAGCAGTTGCCGCAGTTTCCCTTGTAGTCGACGACCGGCTTCGCCACCTCGACCTGCGCGAACGTGTAGTCCACGTCGGCGTCTGGGTGGGTCGGGGCGCCGATGATGCACGCCTTCGACAGAGATGAGATGCCACCGCCCAGGCCGTCGAGCTGTCGGCCGTAGGGGTCCGGGCTCCCGAGCGCGGCGAGCAGGATTCGGTCGCGCGCCGGGCCGGGCGCCGGCAAATCCGGCGCGTGGAAGACCAGGCAACGGCTGGTGCCGCCGCGCATGTAGACCGCGCGGATCTTGGTCTGGCTCACCGGTCCCTTCGCTTCACGCGCGCCCGGCCTTCGTGTGGGCGAGGATGCCGCCGGACAGCAAGATGTCGCGCTCGCGGGGCGTGAGGACGCACGACGCGTCGAACGCGGTCCCCGAGCGTGTGTTCTCGACGCGCACGCGCGCGCCGACCGCCAGCGCGGCGCGGAGCCCGGGCAGGCGCAGGCGGTCGTCGCGCTCGATACCGCTCCAGGCCGCCGGATCGTCGAAGACGAGCGGGACGACGCCCCAGTTGATCAGGTTGGTCCGGTGGATCCGGGCGAACGATTTCGCGATGACTGCGCGGACGCCGAGATACATCGGCCCCGTCGCCGCCGCCTCGCGCGACGACCCCTGACCGTAGGTCTCGCCGCCGACGATGATCCCGCGCCCCGCCGCCTTCGCGCGCGCCACGAACTCGGCGTCGACGTACTTGAAGCAAAACTCCGAGATGGCGGGGACGTTCGAGCGGAACACGAGCACCGCGGCGCCGGCGGGCGAGATGTCGTCCGTGGAGACCTTGTCGCCGAGCTTCAAGAGGACCGGGGCTTCCAGCGTCTCGGCGACGGGCTCGCCCAGGGGCACCGGCTTGATGTTCGGTCCGCGGAGGATTTCACCCTGACCGTCCGGCTCGACGAATCCCGCCGTCGACGATGCGAAGCGAGGTGGCAGCGTCACCGGCGCCTGGGTGCCGAGCGTGCGCGGATCGGTGATCACGCCGGTGAGCGCCGAGGCGGCGGCCACCACTGACGAGCACAGATAGACCTCGTCGTCCTTCACGCCACTGCGCCCCGAGAAGTTCCGGTTGAAGGCGCGGAGGCTCTTGGCCCCGGCGGCCGGCACGTGGCCGATGCCGGCGCACGCGCCGCACGTGGACTCGGAGACGGTCGCCCCCGCCGCGAGCAGATCGGTGAGGAGCCCCTCGCGGGCCATCGTCTCGAGAATCTTGTGGCTGCCCGGGAACAGAACGAACGAGATCGAGGGGTGGACGCGCCGGCCGCGGATCACCTCCGTCACCGACGCCATGTCATGCCACGAGCCGTTCGTGCACGAGCCGACCATGACCTGCTCGACCGCGGTCCCGGCGACCTCCTCGACGGGCACCACCCGGTCGGGGGAGCCGGGCAGCGCGACCAGCGGCGTGATCGCGGCGAGATCGAGCTCGATCTGGTCGTCGTAGGTCGCATCCTCGTCGGGCGCGGCGGAACGCCAGTCGTCGCCCCGGCCCAGGCGCGTGAGGAACGAGCGGGTCACGTCGTCCGACGGGAAGACGCTCGTCGTCAGTCCGAGCTCGGCGCCCATGTTGGCGATGGTCATGCGCTGGGCGGCCAGCAGGCTCCCGAGGCCGGGGCCGCCGTACTCGAAGATCTTGCCGCTCCCGCCGCGCACCGTGAGGCGCCGGAGCAATTCGAGAATGACGTCCTTCGCGGTGACCCAGGGCTGGAGCGCGCCCGTGAGCCAGACGCGCACGACCTGCGGCATCTGGAAGAAGTACGGCCCGCCGCCCAGCGCCACCGCCACGTCGAGCCCGCCCGCGCCGATCGCCAGCATGCCCGCCGCGCCGCAGAGAGGTGTGTGGCTGTCGGTGCCGAGCAGCGTCTGCCCCGGGATGGAGAAGCTCTCCATGTGGACCTGGTGGCAGATGCCGTTGCCGGGCTTCGAGAAGACCGCGCCGTACTTGCGCGAGACGGCCTGCATGTAGCGGTGGTCGTCGGAGTTCCGCGAGTCGACCTGGTAGACGTTGTGATCGGCGTAGCTGACGATGCGGCCGGGCACGGCGCGCGGGAAGCCCATCGCTTCGAACTGGAGCCAGGCCATCGTGCCGTTGGTGTCGGTGAGGAGCAGCTGGTCCACGGCGATGCCGATCTCCTCGCCCGCCTCCGCCTTGCCGGCGACGAGGTGGCTCTCGATCAGCTTGCGCGTGAGGCTCTTGGGCATTTAGTTGGACTGGGAGGGAGCGAGCGCCGCTCCTCCCCCAGACCCCCCATCGTTTCGAACGCCGCTGCTCTCACCGCTGCTCTCATCGCTTGTCGAGCGGCATCCAGGCGCGGCGCCCGGGGCCGATGTAGTCGCCGCGTGGTCGGATGAGCCGGTTGTCGTCGTGCTGCTCGATGATGTTCGCCGTCCAGCCCGCGACGCGGCCGGCGGCGATCACTGGGGTGAAGAGGTCCACCGGGATGCCGAGCGAGTAGAAGAGGGGCGCGGAGTAGAAGTCCACGTTGGGGATCAGCTTCTTCGCCTCGTTGACGCGCGCGTGGAGCTTCACGGCCATCTCGTACCACTTGAACTGGCCGGACTGGCGACAGGCCTCCTCGGCCATCCCCTTGAGGATCGCGGCGCGCGGGTCGCCCGCCTTGTAGACGCGGTGGCCCATGCCCATGAGACGGCGCTTGCCGGTGAGCGCCTTCTCGGTGAAGGCGTCGACGTTGCCGACCTCGCCGATCTCCATCAGCGTGCGCATGACCGCTTCGCCGGCGCCGCCGTGGAGCGGCCCCTTCAGCGCGCCGACGCCGCCGGCGACGGCCGAGTGCAGATCGGACTGGGTCGAGGTGATCACGCGCGTCGTGAAGGTGGAGGCGTTCAGCTCGTGCTCGGCGTAGAGCGTCAAGCTCGCGTCGAACGCTTTGGCGACGACCCCACTCGGCCGCTTGCCCGTGAGCATGTAGAGAAAGTTCGCGGCATGGGAGAGATCGGAGGCCGGACGGATCGGGTCCTGGCCACTGCGGACGCGGTGATGCGCGCAGATCGCCGTCGCCATCTGGCTCGTGAGCCTCACCGATTTCCGGAGATTCGCCTCGCGGGAGTTGTCGGTGGTGTCCGGGTCGCTCATGCCGAGGATCGCTACCGCCGCCTGCAGCACGCGCATCGGGTCCGTCGCCTTCGGCATGAACCTGAAGGTCTGGACGAGATCGGCGGGAACCTCGCGGGCCGCGATGAGCGCGAGCGTGGTCTTGTCGAGCTGCGCCGTCGTCGGCAGCTCGCCGTGCCAGAGCAAGTGGCAGACTTCCTCGAACGTCGCCTTCCGCGCCAGGTCCTCGATGTCGTACCCGCCGTAGGCGAGGCGGCCATTCCGCCCGTCGAGATCGCAGAGCTTCGTCTCGGCGGCGACGACGCCCTCGAGCCCGCGGATGAGTTGACTGCCTTCCTTGTCCATGGCCGAGCCCTCTTGGAGCCAGATTGCCTGGATGGTAGCAGGAATCCAGGCGTGACGCCCACTGCCGGATCGATCTCCTTTTCGGGATGTGCCTCGTCGTTCAGGAAATCGAGTCGGCCGACTCAACGTCCTCTTGACGACCGAGCCGAGCCCTCGGGTGGGACTCGTGCGCGGGCAGGCGGAGCAAGCGCGCCAGCGGCGCCCGGAGCCGGCGCGGCGTCACGCGGCCGATCTCGATCTCGTCGGCGCTCACGAACTCGGCCAGCGAGCTCAGCGCCTCTATGACACCCGCGAGCGCTTCGTCCTGATCGACTCGTTCCCCGCCGCCCGGCGTGGGCCGCGCCGAAGCGAACCAGGGCTCGAAGTGCACGTGACGAGCCTCCAGACGGCGCTCGGCGCGATGGCTCTTGGCGTCGACGCGGCCGATGAGATGACCATGGTGGAGGATTGGCAGCGTGTAGTAGCCGTGCACGCGCTTGGGCCCGGGCGTGTAGACCTCGATGCGGTAGTCGAAGCCGAACAGCCGCGCCACCCGGTCGCGATGCCAGAGCAGCGAATCGAAGGGTGTGAGAAACGTCGTCCCGAGCGAGGGAGCTGCGGCCCGCCCGGCGCGGGCCAACGCTGATAGATCGCTCGTGAGCACGAGCCAGCGGCCGGGCGTCCCCTCCAGCTCGATCTCGGTGACCTCGCCCCGCTCGAGCATGGCGCGGAGCGCGGCCCGACGGACGCCCGGCGCGAAGCGCGGAAACGTGAGATAGCGCGTCAGGTCGAGCTCGTTCGCGGCCCCCATGGCGCGCAGCGAGCGTTCGAGGTGCCAGCGCCGGAACTCCTCTGACGAGACGGGCTCGACGCCGAGCACATCCGGCATCGCGCGCTCCAGGAGGTCATAGCGCTTCTGGAAATGCTGCCGCGAGTGGATCGTGAACGCGCCGGTCATCCACAGGTGGTGGAGCGCGTGCTGGACGGGCCGCCACGACCACCACCCGCCGCCGGCCGGGCGCCGTCCCTCGAAGTCGGAATTGCCCATCGGCCCGCTGGCCTGCACGGCCGCCTGCACCGTGCTCAACACCTTCGCGTTCCGGCGCAACCAGCCGGACCAGCCGGTGTGGCGGCTGCGATAGTCGAGCATGGCGCGGCGCCACCACGGCAAGGCCGATGCCGGCACCAGGCACGCGGCGTGCGCCCAGTACTCGAAGAGAAGCCGGCGGCGGTAGACGAGCCGGTCAAACCGCGCGCGGTCGTACGGGCCGAAGCGGCTCCACACCGTCAGGTAGTGGGCGCGGTCGAGGACGTTGATCGAGTCGAGCTGGAGCCCGCCGACGTCCTCGACGAAGCGGCCGAGCCGCCGCGCGGTCAGCGTGGTCGCGCGGGGACGGGTGAGGTGCTGACGCTCCAGGAAGAGCGCGGTGACGGCGCGGAGTGGAAACGCCGGGCGTGGCATCCGATGGAGGGTACCATCGACCCGGGTTGGGCTCCTTGCCTCGGTCGAGGTCGGAGAGAAATTCCGTCAATCACAGCTTCGTGTCAGGGCGGTGCGACTCCAGGATGGTGATAGGCTACCGAGCCATGGTGGACACGCTGCTGCCCCGGGGCGAGCGCTACGAGGACGTCTACGCCCGCTTCCGCTGGACGGTTCCGGCGGTCTACAACATCGGCGTCGACGCCTGTGACCGCCATGCCGGCGACCGCTCGCGCGTGGCACTCGTGTACGAGGACGACGCGGGGCGCGTGAGCGAGCACACCTTTGCCGAGTTTCGCGCGCGCTCGAACCAGCTCGCGCGCGTCTTCGCGGGCCTCGGGGTCGCGCGCGGCGACCGTGTCGGGATCGTGCTGCCGCAGCGACCCGAGACGGCGATCGCGCATTTGGCGGCCTACAAGCTCGGCGCCGTCGCATTGCCGCTCTCGACGCTCTTCGGCCCCGAGGCGCTCGAGTATCGGCTGCGGGACGCGGACGCGAGGGTCGTGGTGACCGACGGCGAGAACCTCGAGCGGGTGCTGGCCGTCGCCAACGGGCTCCCGGCGCTCGCGCGCGTGCTGTGCGTCGACCGCGCCGACGCCGACGGCGTGGTCGAGTACGCTCGGGCCATCGCGGGTGTTCCCGATTCCCTCGACCCCGTGCGGACGGCGGCCGAGGACCCGGCGCTCCTCATCTACACCTCGGGGACGACGGGGCCGCCGAAGGGGGCGCTCCACGCGCATCGCGTGCTGCTGGGCCACCTGCCGGCGATCGAGTTCTATCACGAGTATTTCCCCAGGCCCGGCGACCGTCACTGGAGTCCCGCCGACTGGGCGTGGGCGGGCGGGCTCCTCGACGTGCTGCTTCCGAGCTGGCACTACGGCGTGACGGTCGTCGCCCACCGGCCGAAGAAGTTCGACGCCGAGCGCGCCTTCGACATCCTCGCGCGCCATCGCGTGCGCAACACGTTCCTGGTCCCGACCATGCTGAAGATGATGCGGTCGATCGGGAACCCGCGCGAACGCTGGACGCTCGCGCTGCGCTCGATGTTCACGGGCGGCGAGGCGGTCGGCGAAGAGGTCATCCGCTGGGCGCGCGAGGCGCTCGGCGTCACGCCCCACGAAGGCTTCGGCCAGACCGAGGTGAACCTGGTGCTCGGCAACTGCTCGCTCCTGATGCCGGTGAAGCCCGGGTCCATGGGACGCCCGATTCCCGGCCACGTCGTGGACGTGGTCGACGACGCGGGGCGCGCCGTCCCCGTCGGCGAGACCGGTGAGGTGGCCGTGCGGCGGCCCGATCCCGTGATGTTCCTTCGCTACTGGAACAACGAGCGAGCGACCCGCGAAAAGTTCGTCGGCGACTGGGCGCTCACCGGCGATCTCGCTCGCAAGGACGCCGACGGCTATTTCTGGTTCGTCGGGCGCAAGGACGACGTCATCTCGAGCGGAGGCTACCGCATCGGCCCCGGCGAGATCGAGGACTGCCTGCAGGGCCATCCGGCCGTCGCGCTCGCCGCGGCGATCGGCGCGCCCGATCCCGTGCGCGGCGAGGTGGTCAAAGCGTTCGTCCAGCTCCACCCCGGCGGCGCCGGCACGGCCGAGCTGGGGCGCGAGCTCCAGGCCTGGGTGCGCACGCGTTTGTCGGCGCACGAGTACCCGCGTGAGATAGAATTCATCGACGCCCTACCCGTGACGACGACGGGCAAGGTGAAGCGCGCCGAGCTGCGGCAGCTCGATCGACAGCAGCGAGCACGGGAGATCTGAGATGCCCTACGACTACAAGAAGCACTTCGGTGAGATCACGCTGACCCACGACCTGACGACGCTGCCCGAGGAGCGCACGTGGCGTCTCGCCGCGCCCGAGCGGGAGCCCGAGCCACACCAGATCGTGCTCTATCTCGGCTGCAACGTGCTGCGCACCTCGCACATGATCCGGACGGTCACCGCGATCTTCGACCGGCTCGGGCTCGACTACGTGGCGGTTGGGGGGCCCACCTACTGCTGTGGCATCGTCCACCACCGGAACGGCGACACCGCGGCGTCCGACGGGATGAACAAGCGCACCGTCGAGCTGTTCCAGCGCTACAAGCCCGAAGAGGTCGTGATGTGGTGCCCGTCGTGTACCTACTTCTACGACGAGGTGCAGAAGTTCCCGTGGCCGTTCCCGGTGCGCCACGCGACGGAGTTCCTGGCCGACCGCCTGCCCACCATCGAGTTCACCCACAGGGTCGACGCGTCGGTGGCGCTGCACTACCACTCGCAGAGCGAGCCGCGCCGGCGCGAGGGCGCCGCCGGTCGCCGTCTGCTGGAAGCGGTGCCCGGGCTCCGCTATGTCGAGGTCGAGCCGGAGCCGCGGTTCGGCCGCCTCTGCACCGCCGACGTGCAGGCGCAGCTGGGGCAAAGCGTCTGGGACGCGCTGATCCGCGACGAGATCGGCCGGGCCCGGGCGGGTGGCGCCGAGATCCTCGCGACGATCTACCACGGCTGCCAGCGGCTCATCTGCGGCTTCGAGGCCGAGGGCGCGATCGCCATCGACCACTACCTCTCGGTCTTCGCCCGCGCCCTCGGGATCGAGTTCGAGGACCGCTTCAAGAAGTACCGGCTCTGGGAAGACCCCGAGCGCGTGCTGGCCGAGTCGACGCCGTGTCAGAGCGCGAACCACGTCGATCCGGCGCGGGCGCGCGAGCTCGTCGCCAAGACGTTCGGCCGATTGCCCGCCGCGCCGGGCGTGGGAAACGCGCCGGCCTCCTAGCGCCGTCTCGCGCGCTCGCGAGCGAAAACCGTCGTGGAGATCGGCCTCTTCACCGAGTTCGAATGGCGCCCCGGGGCCGACGAGTCCCAGGCCTTCGACCACTCGCTGGCCCAGATGGTGTTCGCCGAGGAGCTCGGCTACGGCGCCGTGTGGCTCGCCGAGCTGCACTTCCAGAAGGAGCGCTCGGTCCTGTCCTCGCCCCTGGTCGTCGGCGCGGCCATCGCCGGGCGGACGAAGCGCGTCAAGATCGGTCTCGCCGTCCAGATCCTACCGCTGAGCCATCCCTTGCGCCTGGCCGAGGACGTGGCGACGCTCGATCACGTGAGCCAGGGACGGCTCGACTTCGGCGTGGGGCGGAGCGGGCTGCCCAGCCAGTACACGGGCTTCAACATCCCGCTCACCGAGAGCCAGGAGCGGTTCGACGAGACGCTCGAGATTCTCCGCAGGGCCTGGACCGAGGACCGGTTCTCGTACGAGGGCAAGTATTTCCAGTTCCAGGACGTGTGCGTGGTCCCCAAGCCCTATCAGAAGCCGCACCCGCCTCTGCGCGTCGCGGCCGTGACGGAGGAGACGTACGCCGCGGTCGGACGCCTAGGACTGCCGATCTTCCTCGCGGTGCGGACGTCGAGCGTCAGCGAGCTCGAGCGGTTCGTCGGCGGTTACCACGCCGGCTGGCGAGAGGCCGGCCATCCCGGTCGCGGTGAGATCGGCGTGATCGTGCCGGTCTACGTCGCCGACACGGAACGGGACGCGCGCGAGGAGACCGAGGCCAGCGCGATGCACTTCTACCGATCGGTGGGCGCGGCGCTGCTCGCCGGGCCGCGACGCGCGGTCGGCGAGCGGCTCCGGCGCATGAGCTTCGACGAGGTCTTGAAGGATTTCGCCCTCTTCGGCACGCCCGAGCGGGTCACCGAGCGACTTCTGGACTTGCGCGAGGCCATCGGCTACACGAAGCTCGCCGTGTGGATGAACGTCGGCTCGCGCGTCCCGCACGAGCGCGTGCTGGCCTCCATGCGGCTCTTCGCGGAGCGCGTGGCCCCCCGGCTGGCGTGACTCCGACCGCGCGCCCTAGCTCTCGTCCGCCGCGCGCGCCGACAGGATGAAGAAGGTCCCGGTCGCGGCGGCGACGAGCGTGCCGCCGTCGCCGTGCACCTTCGCTTCGAGCACGCCCGTGCGCTTCGTGCGCTGGAGCACGGACGCCTGGGCCGTCAGCTCGCCGGCGGTCACCGACGCCAGATAGCTACTCACGCCGAGGGTCACAAGGAGCGCATAGCCAGACCAAAATCCAGAGGGCGACTTCAGGGTCCGGCTCGTACTCGTCGGCGAGGCGCTTTGCATCCGGTGGCGGGTCGAATGCCGCTACGCGGCTCGATGCCGCCCGTTCTGATAAGCTCTCTTCGTGTCAGAGCCAGATGCAACCCTGCTGCGCGCCGCGCGCCGGCAACCGACCTCGTACACGCCCGTGTGGCTCATGCGACAGGCCGGGCGCTACATGCCGGAGTATCGCGCGACGCGCGAGCGGTACGGGTTCCTCGAGCTCGCCCGGAACCCCGAGGCGGCGGCCGAAGTCACGCTCCAGCCCGTCCAGCGTCTCGGCGTCGACGCGGCGATCCTCTTCGCCGACATCCTCCTGATCGTCGAGCCCCTCGGCGTCGGGCTCGAGTTCGCGAAGGGTGAAGGGCCGGTGATTCATCGGCCGGTTCGAACCGAATTGGCGATCGCGGGGCTCGGCAGGATCGATGTCGAGAGGGCCGTGCCGTTCGTCTTCGAGACGGTGCGGCTGGTCAAGCGGGCGCTCGGCGGGAAGGTGCCGCTGATCGGCTTCGCGGGCGCCCCGTTCACGGTGGCGTCGTACGTCGTCGAGGGCGGGCCGTCGCGCGATTATCTCCACACCAAGCGCCTCATGTACGAGGAGCCCGACGGCTGGGGCCGGCTCATGGGGATCCTCGTGGACGCGACCGCGCGCTATCTCAACGGCCAGATCGCCGCCGGGGCCCAGGCCGTTCAGATCTTCGACTCGTGGGTCGGGGTGCTCGCGCCCGAGGATTATCGGACGTTCGTGCTGCCGCACACGCGCGCGTTGATCCGTGCGCTCACGCCAGGGGTGCCGGTCATCCACTTCGGGACCGGCACCGCGTCGCTCCTGCCGTGGATGCGTGCCGCCGGCGGCGACGTGATCGGTCTGGACTGGCGTGTCGACCTCGATGCGGGCTGGGCGGCGGTGGGCGGGGACGTCGCCGTTCAGGGCAATCTCGATCCGGCGGTGCTGCTCTCGAAGCCGCCCTATATCCGCCAGCGTGTGAAGGACATCCTCGATCGAGCCGCCGGCCGCCCGGGCCACATCTTCAACCTGGGACACGGCGTGCTGCCGCAGACGCCGGTCGAGCACGTCAAGGCGCTGGTCGAGATGGTGCACGAGCTCTCCGACCGGCGATGAGCGCCGTCGATTCGGTGCTGCTCGTCGCCTTCGGTGGCCCGACAGCGCCCCACGAGATCCGGCCTTTCCTCGACATCGTCACTCGGGGACGCTGCATTTCCGCGGGGCGGGTGGAGGAGGTCGCCCACCACTACGAGCAGATGCCGGGCGGCCGCTCGCCGCTCGCCGAGCTCACGTTCGCCCAGGCCCGCGGGCTCGAGCAGGCACTCGCCCAGGAAGGGCCAGCGCTGCCCGTGTTCGTCGGCATGCGGAACTGGCACCCGTTCCTGCACGAGACGCTCGCCGAGATGGTGGCCAAGGGCGTGCGACGCGCGCTCGCCATCATCCTTTCGCCGCTCCGGACCGAGGCCTCCTGGGAGCGCTACATGACGGACGTCGCCGAGGCGCGGGCGGGGGTCGCGAAGGCGCCCGAGGTCGTCTTCACGCCCCCGTGGTTCGAGCACAGGCACTTCGTCTCGGCGGTCGCCGACCGCGCGCGCGCGGCGTTCGCCGAGATTCCCCAGAACGCGGTCGGCTGGACGCCGCTGGTCTTCACCGCGCACAGCGTCCCCGTCGCGATGGCGGAGGCGTCGCCGTACGTTTCGGACCTGACCACGGCGGCGCGCGCCGTCGCCGGGCGTCTCGGCCACCCGCGCTGGTCGATCGCCTATCAGAGTCGGAGCGGGAACCCGCGCGAGCCGTGGCTCGAGCCGGACGTCACCGCCGTGCTGGAGGGGCTGGCCGCCGACGGCGACCGCCACGCCGTCGTCGTGCCGATCGGCTTCGTGTGCGATCACGTCGAGGTGCTGTACGACCTCGACGTCGAGGCGCGGCGCCTGGCTGAGGCGCGGGGCCTCACGCTGCACCGCGCCGCCGCCCTGAACGACCATCCCGACTTCATCGCCATGCTCGCCGATCTGGTGCGGGGGAGTGGCGACAGCCGAGCCGAGTCGTGACATGGATCGAAGGCCGTGCGAGGTGAGGCCGGCCGCCGGCCGAGCCGCGCGGTGACATGGATCGATTGAAACTCGTCGTCGTCGGCGGGGGGATCACCGGGCTCGCGGCCGCCCACCGCGCCGTCGAGCTCGCGCGCGAGCGTGCGATCGCGCTGGATCTGACGCTCTTCGAAGCGCGCACCCGGCTTGGCGGCACCATCGGGACCGAGCGTGCCGACGGATTCCTCGTCGAGGTTGGCCCCGACTCGTTCCTCTCGGAGAAGCCGTGGGCGCTGGCGCTCTGCCGGCGTCTCGGCGTCGAGGACCGCCTGGTGCGGACGGACGATCGGTTCAGGAAGGTGTTCGTGTGGCGCGCCGGCCGCCTCCATCCCCTGCCGGATGGGTTCCAGCTGCTGGCACCGACGAAGTTCGGTCCGTTCGTGACGTCCGGGCTCTTCTCGTGGCCAGGAAAGCTCCGCATGGCCCTCGACCTGATCCTGCCGCGGGGGGTGTCAGACGACGAGAGCCTTGGCGCGTTCGTTCGCCGACGACTCGGCCGCGAGGCGCTCGAGCGCGTCGCCCAGCCGCTGGTCGCCGGCATCTACACGGCCGATCCCGACGACTTGTCGCTCGCGGCGACGATGCCGCGCTTCCGCGAGCTCGAGCGGCGCGACCGGTCCGTCATCCTGGGGCTCTGGCGGGCGGCCCGCCGGGCGCCGCTCGACGGAACCAGCGGGGCCCGCTGGAGCCTCTTCGTGACCTTCCAGAACGGCATGGAGGAGCTCGTCACGACGCTCGCGTCGCGGCTGCCGCCCGGGGCGACACTCTTGAAGCAGCGCGTGGACGAGATCGAGCGCCGCGGCGGCCGCTGGCGCGTCGTCAGTGCCGAAGGCTCGTTGATCGAGGCCGACCGCGTCATCGTAGCGGTCGAGTCGCACATCAGCGGCCGCCTGCTGCGGTACGTCGATCCAGCGCTCGCGACGTTGCTCGGCGAGATCCCCTACGCCTCCTCGGCGACGGTGACCCTGGGCTATCGCCGTACCGACGTACCCCATCCGGTCGACGGCTTCGGCTTCGTCGTCCCGCGCACGGAGCATCGCGCGCTGCTGGCCTGCACGTTCTCGAGCGTCAAGTACCCGGGCCGCGCGCCCGAAGGGCACGTGCTCCTCCGATGCTTCGTCGGCGGCGCGTTGAACGAGGGCGTGCTCGAGCTGGACGACGCGACGCTGGTGGCCCGCGCGCGCGAGGAGCTGCGGCAGGCGCTCGGTGTCACCGCCGAGCCCGTGCTCACCCGCGTCTCGCGCTGGGCCAAGGCGATGCCGCAGTACCACGTGGGCCACGGAGGGCGCGTCGAAGCGATCGAGCGGTGCACGGCCGCGCTCCCGGGCCTGCATCTGGCCGGCGGCGCCTATCGGGGCGTCGGCATCGCCGACTGCATCAGGTCGGGAGAAGCGGCGGCCGAGCGGGCGCTGGGCGTCGAGTCGGTGGTGTCAGACCGTTTCGATCGCGCCGAGTCCCCGTAGCTCCTCGATCCGATCGGGCGAGTAGCCCAGCACCTCCGTGAGGACGGCGTACGTGTGCTCGCCGACGCGATAAGGCGCCGGCCCACGCGGCGCGAGCGGCCGGCCGTCGACGTGGAATGGCGTCGCGGTGACCCGCACCGCGCTGCGCGTCGCGTGCTCGACGATCGGGAACGCCTGGCGCGCGGCCAGGTGCGGGTGGGCCACGACCTCGGTGGGTGAGAGCACGGGCACGGCGGGGACCCGCGCCGCCGTCAGCGCCGCCACCGCGTCATCGACCTTCTCGAACTTCTTCTCGATCCAGGCGCAGACGATCTCGCGTAGCTCGTCCCAGTTCTGGCGCCGCGCCGCCGGCGTCGCGAATCGTGGGTCGGCGGCGAGCTCGGGGCGCTCCATCAACGCGGCGAGCCGGGCCCAGAGCTGGGGGGCGCCGACGGTCTGCAGCGCCAGATGGCGGCCGCCGATTCTCTGCACGATCATCCCGGGGCGCGGGCCTCGATATTCGTCGCCGCCGTTTATCATGGCGCCGTACGTGATGTCCTCGGCGGCCACGAGGCATTCGAGCATCGACACGTCGAGAAAGGCGCCCTGACCCGTGCGTGCCCGGCGCCAGAGGGCGGCGAGGATCGCCCCGAACGCATGCGTTCCCGCCAGCACGTCCGCCGCCTGGATATAAGCGACGCGCGGGGCGGGGTCGCCCTGCTGCTCGAGGTGCATCATCCCGGAGATCGCGTTGATGATGTGGGCGAAGGCCGGCTGCTGGCGCAGGGGCCCGGTCTGGCCGAAGCCCGAAATCGAGCAGTAGACGAGATCGGGCTTCACGGCGGAGAGCGCCGGGTAATCGCAGCCGAGCTTCGCGACGACGCCCGGCACGAAGTTCTCGACGGCGACGTCGGCGACGCGCGCCAGATCCAGCGCCACTTCTCGACCCTTCGGGTGTGCCAGATCGATCGCCACGCTGCGCTTGCCGGCGTTGACCCGGATGAAGTAGGTGGCTTGATCGGTGCGCGCCTCGTCCACCTGGACGTAGCCCCGTCGCGTCTCGTCCCCTTCGCCCGGTCGCTCCACCTTGATCACGCGCGCGCCCAGGTCGGCGAGCAGGCGCGTGCAGTACGGGCCGGCCAGCACGCGCGTGAAATCGAGAACGGTGAGGCCGGCGAGGAGTGCCTCGTCAGATCCGGGCATGCGGTCTCCTGTCTTGCGCTCGCCTCGCACGGCGGGGCCCCCGCCCCGCGACGTGCTGCGGCGTTTCGCGCTCGCCTTCGCGCAGTCGGTCCATTAGTCTAGCAGCACGTTCGCTCGGACAGACGGGAGGGAGAGAGGTGGGACGACCCGGCATGCGGATGATCGACGCCGAGACGCTCGAACGGGTCACGCGGGACATCTTCGCCGGCTGGCGCGCGCCGCGGGAAGACGCCGCCTGGGTCGCCGCCCTGCTCGTCCGCGCCAACCTGCGCGGTCACGACTCGCACGGCGTGATCCGGATCCCGCACTACGTGCACGCGCTCAAGGCGGGCGAGGTGAACCCGACGCCCTCGATCAAGATCGAATCGGAGACCGCCACCGTCGCGCAGATCGACGGCGACCGGGGATTCGGCCAGGTCGTCGCCCGCCACGGCATCACGGTGGCCATCGCGAAAGCCCGCGCGCAGGGGCTCGCCGCCGTCACGCTCAAGCGGACGAACCACGTGGGCCGGCTCGCCGACTACGCGGAGATGGCGGCCGTCCAGGGGCTGATCGGGATGCTCTGGGTCAACGCGCCCACCGCGTTGAACGTGGCCCCCTGGGGCGGCGCGGCCCGTCGCCTCGGCACCAACCCGCACGCCGTGGCGGTCCCCGGTCCGAACGCGACCGTCGCGATGTCGCACGACTTCGCGACGAGCGTCGTCGCCGAAGGCAAGCTGAAGGTGAAGTTCAACCGCGGTGAGCAGGTCGCCCCCGGCATCATGCGCAACGGCCGGGGCGAGCCGTCGATCGATCCGCGCGAGTACTATGCCGATCCGCCCGGCTCGCTCATCACCGCCGGGGAGCACAAGGGGTACGGGCTCTCGCTCGCCGTGGAGATTCTCGGGGGCATCCTCTCGGGCACCGGCGCGGCGCGCCCGGACAAGGGCCCGGTGAGCAACGGCGTCCTCATGATGTGCATCGACCCGGCGCGGTTCCTGCCGGCCGCCGATTTCCACGCTCAGGTCGCCACCCTCTTCGGCTTCGTGCGCTCGGCGCCCCTGGCCGGTGGGTCGGAAGAGATCCTCATTCCGGGCGAGCCCGAGGCGCGCACCGCCCGCGAGCGGCGCGCCGGCGGCGTCCCCGTCGACGACGAGACGTGGCGACAGATCAAGGAATGCGCCGCGGAGGTGGGCGTCGATGCTTGAGGTCGTGACGATGAAGGAGATCGACGCGATCTTCGCGGTGACCGATGCCCTCGGCATCCACCGCGAGGCGCTGGTGATCCCGCTCGGTCCGGCCGCGCCCGGGCGCGTCCGCCGCCTGCCGAACGGAAAGCTCGAGATCACGGTCGACGCCGAACGGCCAATCGAGCAGTGGGTCGCCGAGCTGCCGCGGCTCCTCGCGGCCGCCCAGGGGACGTGAGCTGACGGCGGAGCTCAAGCGCGGGCTCGGCGTCCTCCCGCTCGCCGCGATCGCCTTCTTCAACGTGAGCGGCGGGCCGTACGGAATCGAGGACACGGTCACGGCGTTCGGCCCGGGCATGACGCTCATCCTGCTGGTACTGACGCCGATCTTCTGGAGCCTGCCGGTCGCGCTGGCGATGGCCGAGCTCGCTGCGGCCATGCCGGACGAGGGCGGGTACGTCACGTGGACGCGCCAGGCCTTCGGGCCGTACTGGGCGTTCCAGGTCGGCTGGTGGAGCTGGCTCGACAGCTTCGTCGACGTCGCCGTGTACCCGGCGCTGTTCGTCGAGTACCTCCAGTTCTGGCGGCCGGCGATGACCCCGACCGACCGGTGGCTCCTGATCGTCGCCTTCATCGTCGTGCTGACCGGGCTCAATCTGCTCGGGGTGCGTCCCACGGGAGGGGCGGTCGTCGTCCTCGCCGTCGTCGCGCTCCTTCCGGTCGCGGCGCTGACGGTCGTCGCGCTCATGGTCCCGCGCATCCTGCCGTGGATCCCGCTGGCGCCAGAGGGGCAGGGGCTCGAGACGCTCGGGCTCGGACTGGCCGTGCTCATGTGGAACTACTCGGGCTGGGACACGCCCACGACGATCCTCGGCGAGACCCGCGCGCCCGCGCGCGCGTTCCGATCGGCGATGTTCCTGGCGCTGCCAGTGCTCGCGGCGTCGTATCTCTTGCCGGTGGGCGCGGGGCTGGCGACCGGCGTCCTCCCGTGGAGCCAGTGGACGACGGGTGCCTTGCCGGTGATCGCTCAAGCGATCGGCGGCGAGTGGCTCGGTCACGCGGTGGCGGCCGGCGCGGTCGTGAGCACGGCCGGGCTCTTCACGTCGCTGCTGCTGACGAACTCCCGCTTGCCGTACGTGCTGGCCCGCGACCGCGCGCTTCCCGCGTGGCTCGGCGCCATCGACCCGCGCTTCGGCACGCCGTGGACGGCGGTGGTCGTCTCTGCCGCGTTCTACGCGGGCTTCGCCGCGTTCTCCTTCAAGGAGCTGGTCGTCCTGAACGTGTGGCTCTACTCGCTGAGCCTCCTCGTCGAGCTGGCCGCGTTCGTCTCGCTGCGCGTCACCGCGCCGAACATGCCCCGCCCGTGGCGGGTCCCGGGCGGCTTCGCCGGCGCGATCGCCGTCATCGTGTTTCCCGCGCTGTTCGCGGTCGGCGCCATGGTCACGGCCGGGTGGCGCAACACGGTCGCCGGCATCGTGGCCGCGCTCACCGGGCCGCTGGCGTTCCGGCTGTTCGCGCGACGCGTGAGGCTGGCCGGGGAAGGCCGGGCATGAAGGGCGTCGTCAACAGTGTGGCGTACGCGGCGGGCCTCCGCGTGGGCGAGGTGGCGATTCCCGACATCAGCGAGGTCCTCAAGGAACCGGGCCGGTTCGTCTGGATCGGGCTCCACGAGCCGGACGACGAGCTCCTCGCCGAGGTCCAGCAGGAGTTCGCCCTTCACGATCTCGCGATCGAGGACGCCGCCCGCGCCCACCAGCGGCCCAAGCTCGAGCGCTATGGTGATTCGCTCTTCGTCGTCCTGCGCACGGCCCACCTCGAGCCCACGACGGGCGGGATCGATTTCGGAGAGACGCACCTCTTCGTCGGGTCGAACTACGTCGTCTCGGTTCGGCACGGGCCGTCGATGCCCTACGTCGAGGTGCGCTCGCGGTGCGAGGCGAACCCGGACCTCCTGGCCAAGGGACCGGTCTTCGTCCTCTACTCGCTCATGGACTTCATCGTGGACCAGTATTTCCCGCTGGTCGACGCGTTCGAGGACAGGCTGCAGGCGCTCGAAGACGACATCTTCAGACAGACCCTCACCCGGGAGACGACCGAGCGCATCTACCAGCTCAAGCGTGCTCTCCTCGAGGTGAAGCGGGCGGTCGCCCCGCTGGTCGACATGTGCAACCGGCTGGTGCGCGCCGACGTCACGCTGATCCCGGAGGACGCGCGCGTCTACTTCCGCGACGTCTACGATCACGTGATTCGGATCAACGAGATGATCGACACGCTGCGTGAGCTCCTCACCACCGCCCTCGAGGCGAACCTCTCGTTGATCTCGGTCTCTCAGAACGAGGCGATGAAGCGGCTGGCCGGCTGGGCGGCGATCATCGCGGTGCCGACGATGATCGCAGGCATCTACGGCATGAACTTCAAGTTCATGCCCGAGCTCGACTGGATCTTCGGCTATCCGGTGGCGATGGCCGTCATGCTCGGGGCCTGCGGGTACCTCTACTACCGCTTCAAACGCTCCGGCTGGCTCTGAGCCGGCTCACCGCCGGAGCCGCCCGAGGTTGTCCTCGATGACGGCGGCCAGGCAGTCGAGAGACCCGAGCGAGTAGACGTAGGTCTTCCAGCCGACCGCGACGTGGTCCTCTCGCTCGCCGGGGCGGGTCATCGGAAAGATCTCGACCGAGACGTTGGGGCCCGGTCCCGTGCAGCCGCCGGCGCACCCCTCGCGCAGTCGCACACGTTCGTCGAGGCCGTGCTCGACGATGAGCTCCCTCAGGTGGCGCAGGATCGCCGCGGCGTTGAGCCGCACCGCGCGGCCGTCGCGCGCGATCGGCAGCGCCACGGCACCGGGCTCGCGCGGGCACACGGTGATCACGAGCCGGCGCGGAGTCACCGATGCACCAATGTCGCGGCCAGCCGCGCCGCGACATCGACAGGCTCCTCCGCGGGCCGGTGCCAGCGTGCCCGCAGCCCGGCGCGGGCGACGGCGCGGACCAACCCGGCGCGGAACCACCGATCGTCGAGCACGCTGCCGGCCCAGCTTGCGTCCACCCGCTGGCCGAGCTTCAACGCCCGCGCGACCTCGAGGGCGTTTGCTGCGAGATGGCGCTGGCCTTCGGCCGCGATTCGCCGCGCCCGCCGGTCGCCCCGCCGGGCGCGCGCCAGCACAGCCGGCGCCAGGGCGGCGATCGTCCTCACCGGATCCGGCGCGTGGACGGCCCGGAGGGTGGGCACGAGGCCTCCGTCGCGGACCGTCGCCCGGAGCCACTCGCGCCCGAGCCAGAAGCCCGAGCCCTCGTCGCCGACGAGCGGTCCGAGGCCTCCGGCGCGCGCCCAGCGACCGCGCCCGTCCCAGCCGACGACGATCGACCCGGTGCCGGCGAGCAGGAGCACGCCCGGGCGCTGCCCGAGCGCCCCCAGCAGCGCGGCCTGAGCATCGGAGATGACGAGGACGCGCTCCGCGAGCCCGCGGAGGCGGCGCGCGAGAGCTTGCCGTTCGCCCGCGGTCCAGAGCCCGCGCGAGGCCACCACGAGCGCGGCGACCCGGCGGCGGCTCCACCCGCGGCGACGCCACACGGCGCGCAACACTGGCGTGAGCTTGCGCAGGTCTCGCTCGGTGGGGACCACGATCGTCGAGCCGCGGCGCACTCCAGTGCAACCGGCGATGCGGATCCACGTTCCGCCGACATCGACGCCCACGCATAGCGATGCCTTTCGGATTGTCGTGGTCAAGACCGGCTCCGATCGCCTCGTGGTTTTTCGCCTCTGTTTTGCGGCGTTTCCCTCATTGCGGCTCGCAACGACGCGGCTCCATCCTTGCGTTGATGCCCTCCGGTGCCCGGCAGTCTCCGGAGATCGTGTCGAAGCGCAGGCGGGATTGCCACTCTGGCCATTATGGCCCCCCGGCGCTGGTCCGGAGGGCGATGAAATGACTGCCTTTCCGCTTATCCAGGCCCTGGCACGGGTGATGCTCAGATAGCGGCCCGGAGGATCTAGCCATGGGCAAGGCACTCGCCGCGTGGATCATGGTGGCCGGGGCCGTCGCGGCACCCGCGATGGGCCCTCGGGAGACCATCGAGTCGGCGGTCGGCCGAGTCATGAGCCTGTTGCAAGACGCCGATGCCCCGAGAACCGAGTCGGCGACACCCAGCCGGCAGGGGGCCGACAAGCGTGCGGAGGTGCGGAAGATCGCGCGCGACCTCTTTGATTTCGAGGAAGTGACGCGGCGCACGCTCTCTCGCCACTGGGCTGCGCGCTCGGCCGACGAGAAGGCCGAATTCGTCGCGCTCTTCACCGAATTGCTCGAGCGCTCCTATGTCACGCGGGTCGAAGCATACGCGGGCGAGAGCATCAGCTATATTGGTGAGGCGGTCGACGCGGGGTACGCCACGGTGCGGTCGAAGGTGCTCACGGACCGCCGCAGCGAGATTGCACTCGACTACCGCCTCCATCTCCGGGATGGACGCTGGCGCGTCTACGACCTTCAGATCGACGGCGTGAGCTTCGTCTCGACCTATCGCAGCCAGTTCGATCGGATCATCCAGGCGGAGTCCTACTCGGCGCTCCTGGAACGCATGCGCAAGAAGAGCTTCGAGGCCACCATGGCCGAGCGCGGAGGCAAGAAGCTCTAGTCCTCGAGGCGCGGCGAGCGCCCATCCAACGGCTCGAAGTGACGGGGGCGGGGTTTTCGAGAACTCGGCCCCCGTCCCGTTTTAGGACAGCCCGTGCTCAGCGGGCCCGACGACACCGTTCTCGTTGGTCGTTCTGCTGGCGGTCGGCGCGCGTTTCGCGTGGGCGAACTCAAGAAGACCCAACGGTTGCTTCCGCCGGCGATCCGCGGAGGGCGAGCGGAACGTCGTCGGCGATCTGAGCCTCTTCGGCATGTCGGGCGGCAGACCGCAGTACCTGGTCCGGTGTACGGAAGAGGATGCCGACACAAAAAACGACGAGCGCGCCGATCATGGCCCACCAGGTGAACGAGACTTCGGGAATGCCGGCGGGATGCTGGAACACACCGTCGATGCCGAACAACGGCGCCACCGCGTTCAGGATCGTGATGTCCAGCTTGCCGACGACGACAGTCGCGAGGAGCCCGGCGGAAATGGCGATCATGTTTCCAGCGTCGGAGCCGCGCCGTTTCGTGAACATGCCGATGAGGAAGACACCGAGCATGGGGCCCAGAATGAACCCGGCGATTCCAAGGACGACTGGAATGATTCTCAAATCTGGATTCGTCACCTTCGCATAGGCGAAGAGACCGGCGATGACGATCATGAGCACAGCGAAGAAGACCGTGAACCAGCGCGCGGCCTGGACGTAGTGCGCCTCGGCCTTGCCGCGAACCCATCGGATATACCAGTCATTCGTGGCGCCGGTGGCCAGGGCGTTGAGCGCCGCCGAAAAGGAGCCCATGGCGGTGGCGAAGATACCGGCCAGCACCAGGCCGCGGATGCCCACCGGCATGACATTGAGGATATATGAGCCAAAGACATCCGCCGTGGCCGTGGGCTGGTAGGTGGGATCCTTCTGGTAGTAGGCGAAGAGCAGGATTCCGATGAACACGAACGCTGAGGCGATCGGCAGGTCCATGAAGGCTGCGGTAATCAGGCTGCGGCGCGCCTTCTGGTGAGTTTCCGCTGTCAGCATCCGCTGAACCATGTCCTGATCGGTGCCGAAGGCGGCCATGTTACCCAGCGTCGCCCCGATGAACGCGGAAAAGAGTGTGTAGTCGCTCGCTAGGAGCAGCTTGACGTAGTCCCACACGCCCATCGCCGCAAGATGGTGGCGTTCCTGCCACCGCGCGACGACGCTCGATTCGAACCCGTGGAGGAAGTAGCCTTCATGGGTGGCCAATTGGGGGACCGCCTGAAAGGCCTCCCGCAGTCCTCCGACGTGATGCAGCAGGGTGCCGATCGCAACCAGCGCTCCGCCGAACATCAGGCAGGCCTGAATCACGTCCGTCCAGATGACCGCTTTGATGCCGCCGACCGCCGTATAGAGGCACGTGACGAGGGTGAGCACGATGATCGCGACCAGATAGGGACCGACGGTTGTGACCGCCTGTTGGCTGAATTGCACCTGGCCACCCGCGACGAACATGCGATAAGCGAGCACCATCACGAGCGACGGTATGAAGAGCCGTGTTCCCGACGCCAGCGTGCGCATGAACAAAAAGAGAGCCGAGACGTAGCCCTTGCTCCACGGGCCGAAGCGAACGCCTAGATAATCGTAGACCGTGAAGACCTTGTACGTGAAGTAGGGCTTGAGGAAGACGTGGCCGACGACGAATCGTCCGATGATGAGGCCAAGGACGAGCTGCACGTAGGCGAAGCTCTTGTTGGTATAGCCCTCTCCGGGCGCGCCGAGGAAGGTTGCCGCGCTGGTTTCCGCCGCGATGATCGAGGCCATCACGGCCCACCACGGCACGCGCCGCCCTCCGAGCGCGAAGTCGTTCAGGCTCTTTTCCCGTCGCCCCATGTACAACCCGATGGCCGTGATGGCGACGAAGTAAACGAGGATGATGACTCCATCGACTAGAAGCTGTCCTTCTGTTCCTAGACCCACCTTCTTCCTGTTCCGGCCGAGGTCGGCCTTGGCGCGTCCATCGTCCGACATCCGCTCGAAGGCATCGCTTCCAGCGTACCCCGTGGGGTCCGTACTTCCGAAAGGGTTCTGACCCTGCTCGTGCTGTCCGAAATCGCGCGCCGCTAGTCCGAGGCCGGTCGGGCCGTCGAGGCCCCCTCTGAAGGGAGTCCGAGTATCCAGCCTTCCACGGCGCGCGCGTGGTCCGGCGCCTCCGGCATCGCGCCGTCGAGCAGGAGCTTCGCGAGCGCGATGCACGCGATCGTCGCGTCGAAGGGATCCTCACCAGATCTGGACGGTCCGAATCCCCCGCGCAGGAGCCTCCGCACCGCGTCCAGATCGAGCCGGACGTCGGTCCCGACGCGTCGCAGCAGCGCTCGGCCGCAGGCGGCGCGCGCCGCCGGATCGGACTTGCGGGCGACCGTGACCCCGAGCGTTCGCAAGAGATACGCCGGATACATTTCGGCGACGACGGGTCGACCCGACGCCACCAGAGCGGTCAACGGTCCGTCGAACGGCCAGAGCGCAACGCGGCCGAGGTGCGGCGCGATGATGTCGCGCCAGATGCACGCGGCCGATCGTCCGACCTGCCGGGGCCCGACCAGCCAGAAGATCGGTCCCGCGCCGGCCTGCCGGTCGCACGCGCGCGGCGCGAACGCCGCCACCCCGAGCGCCTTTCGGAGGTCGTCGCGAGAGGTTCCTCGCACCCCCCGCAAGGGATAGAAGGGACGCTCGGTCGTGATGTCGTCGGCTTGAGCGGCGATCTCGTAGAAACGCCCGAACCGGCCCGTGCCGAACAGGCCGAGCGCCGCGCGAAACGACCGGAGGCCGGCCGTCGCCGCGTATTCGCGCGCGACGCCGATGGGGCAGTCGAACGCGATGAGTGCGCCGTCGGGCAATTCGAGGGCCCCAACGTCCTCGAGGGGCCGCGGCGGCGCCAGCACGTAGCGGCCGCGTCGCAGCACCGCGCGGCAGATCTGGCGCTTGGCGGGCGTCGAGCCCCAGTCGATCGCCAGGATCTCGGCGGGCAGTCGTCGAAGCCGGCTCGCCCGTGGTGCGCGCCGCAGGCCGTCGCGGGGCTGGGGCCCCGCCGGCCGAGGCGCGATTCCAATCAAAGGAGACGGGCGATGGCCGCGTCGAGCTGGCACTTCCTGAAACCGTAGGCGGTGATGCCGAGCACACCTGGCCCCAGCATGCTCGCGTCGTACGGGTCGCGCAGGAGCACGACGGCGAGCGCGCGCGCCCGCCTCTGAAGCTCGGCGAGCAGCGCCGCGTTCGACGCGTAGAGATGGGCGTCGAACAGGAACAGCACGATCGCGTCCGACGCCTCGGCCAGCGCACCCGCCTCCGCGATCTCCGCGTCGGTCGGCTCGATGCCGACGAGCCGCGTCTGGGGCGCGATGCCCGCGCGTCCGAACGCGTCGGCGACGTACGTCGCCTCGGCGGCGACCTCGGGCTCGATGGTGATCCGCGGCGCCAGATCGGAGAAGCGCGGGAAAACGACCCCGACGCGCCCGTTCAGCGCGCGCCGCAGCTCCGGACGCCCGGGTGCCACGACGGTGACGGCGCGCGTTGCGATTGCCCGCGCGAGCGGCCCGGCGTCGGGCTCCGCCGCGGGCGGCCCACCCTCGAAGCGGGCCGTCCGGCGCTCGCGGAGACGGCGCACACGCTCGGCCGCCGCCTCGAGGTCGCGGATCGGGAGCGTGCCCGACCGGTACGCCTCCAGGAGCGCAACCGCCGCGGCGCGCTGGGCTGGCTCCGTGTGGCAGACGAGCAACAGATCGTGGCCGGCCGCCGCCGCTCGCACCACCGCCTCGCCGATCGGGCACGTCTCGCCGATGGCGCCCATCTCGAGATCATCCGAGACGATGACGCCTCCGAACCGGATCTCCTCGCGCAGACAGTCGTGGACGATGCGCCGCGAGAAGGTCGCCGGCACGCGCGTCGGGTCGAGATTCGAGTACACAGGATGGCTCGTCATCAGGCAGTCGATGCCTTCGGCGACCGCGGCGAGGAACGGCGGCAGATGCGTCGCCTGCATCTCGGCCCACGTCGAATCGATGGTGGGCAGTCGAAGATGGGCGTCGAGGGGGGAGTGCCCCTTGCCGGGGAAGTGCTTGGCGCACGCCGAGACCCCGCCCTTCTGCATGCCCTTGATGCGCGCCAGGCCGTAGCTCGTGACCACGGACGGGTCTTTGCCATAGGAGCGGATCCCGATGTTCGGGCTGTAGCGCTCCGTGAGGACGTCGAGCACCGGAGCGAAATTCACGTCCACTCCCAGTCGGCGTAGCTCCCGCGCCTCAAAGAGACCCTGGTGATACGCAAAGGCCTCGTCGCCGGCGGTCCCCACCGCGAGGTTGTCGGGGAAAATCGTCGTCGCCTGGCCGAGCATGACGATGCGGCCGCCCTCGTGATCGGTGGCGACGAGCAGGCGACGGCCGAGAGCCGACTCGAGATCGTCCAGCAGCCGGCTGTGCTGCTCCGGCGTCTCGAAGTTCCGCCGATACAGGATGAGCCCGGCGGCGCGCGTGTCGCGGAAGAGGCGGACGTCCGTGTCGGTGAGCTTCGGCCCGGCCAGGCCAAACATCAGGCGCTCGCCGACCAGGTTCTCGAGATCGGTCACTCTGCGATTATAGGCCGGCGGGGACTCGCGGCTCGCGGCCTGCGACAAGTCGTTACTGTCAGACGGCTGACACCGATGTGCCGCGACGACCCGTTGACGCCTCATAAACACCCATAAATCCTTGGGTTCCGTTTCCCCCCGGTCCTGGCATGGCGGCTGCAGCCCTGCGCGTATCAAGGAGCTACCAGCATGCTCAGCCACGTAACGCGGGTGTTGGCCGTCGCCGGCGGAATCCTTCTGGGTACCCAGGGGTGTGCGGCGGTGGGCCTGACGGCGCTCGGGTCGGGCGCCGGCGTCGCCGGGGGCACGGGGACCTCGTACACGCTGGACTCAGTCGCGTATCGCACGTTCTCCACGCCGGTCGACGACATGCGTCGGGCGACGCTCTCGGCGCTCAAGCGCATGGCCATCACGGTTCAGACCGACGACGCCACTGCGGAAGGCCGGCATCTCGTGGCGCTGGCGGCCGACCGCACGATCGACATCGAGCTCGAACGTTTGACGTCGCGGCTGACCCGCATGCGAGTCAATGCCAGGCGCGGGTGGTTCTTCCGGGATCGTGCGACGGCGGGCGAGATCGTCGCGCAGACCGAGCGGAGCGTCGCCCAGGTGTCCGCCATCAGCCGGGCCGGGAAATAAGAGGCGACCTGGATGTCTCGTCGCGTCGTCGCGCTCGTCGTCGCGGTCCTGGCCCTGGGCGTTGCCGCATCGGCCGCCTTGGCCCAGTCGAAGCTGAGGACGTCCAGCACGTCCCCGCCGAAGACCGCCGGGGCATTCGACAAGCTCTCGCCCGGAAACCAGACGGTCGCCAGCGCCTTGTTCCAGGCGCAGAACACCGAAACGACGACGCCCGTCACTCCGCTCACGCTCGACCAGATCGCGGCGAAGAAGCAGAGCGGTCAGGGATGGGGCCAGGTCTTCAAGGACATGAAGGCGCAGGGGCTCGTGCAGGAGAAGAATCTCGGGCAGGTGGTCGGCAACCACTCCACCCATGGCGTCGTGACAACGGCGTCCGGCCGCATCGTCTCGGGGCCGAGCTCGAGCGGGAAGGCGGCGGGGATCGCCGACGGCAACGCCGACGCCAGTCAAGGCGCGACCGCCGGCGGCAATGGCAACAGGAGATCCAACGCGTTCGGAGCCGGCTCGAACGGCTCTGAGGGCGCTGCGGCTCATGGCGGCGGCAAGGGAGGCAAGTGATGGACAAGTGGAATCCGTGGAAGGTGACGGCACTCGGTCTGATCCTCGTGATGACGACGGCGCTGATCACGGGGCTCGTCGTCGCGAACTGGTCGGGGTCGAGCCAGGACGCGGAGCAGAAGGTCGCGACTCCTGCAGGAGCCCGTCCGGCCCAGTCGCCGCGGCCCGCGGTCGCCAGGCCAGCGCCGTCCCAGATGGCGCAGGCGGTGCCGGCCCAGCCGACGGTGCCGACGCAAGAGGTTGTCGACGCCTGTAACCGGTACGCCGCCAACCAGGTCGGCGAGCAGGACAAGACGAAAGAGGTCGTGAAGGACGTCGCGATCGGCGCCGTGGTCGGCGCGGCGGTCGGCGCCGCGGGCGGCGCGATGGCCGGCGGCGGCAAGGGTGCGGGCAAGGGCGCCGCGATCGGCGGCCTCGTGGGCGCGGGCGGCGGCACGCTCTACGGGCTCAACGAAAACAAGAAGAACGACGAGAGATACCGGACGGCGTACTCGAGCTGCATGCGCTCGCGCGGCTATACGGGGTAACGCGATCGCTCCTCTCGCCGGGGCTTGGTAGCATGGGCTTGAGGAGGTGCTTATGAAAGCTGTTGCGATTCTAGCGGCCTCCGCGGTGCTCGCGGGCTCGGCCTTGACGGCCCGCGCGGCCGATGACTCGAAGGTGAAGGCCGCAACTCAGCAGGTCGAGACCGGTGCGAAGAAGATCGGCGACGGCAAGATCGGTGAAGGCGTCGAGCAGACAGCCAAGGGGATCGGCCACACCGTCGTCGAGGGCGCGAAGTACAGCGGCGAAAAGATCAAAGAGGGCGGAAAGGCCGCCGAGCCGCAGGCCAAGAGCGCCTGGGAAAACGTCCGTGACGGCGCCACGGACTTCGGCCACAGCGTGAAGAGCTTCTTCGCGCGGCTGTTCGGGAGCTAGTACAACAGGTAGCTCGCACGCGGACGCTTCCAGCGGTCGAGATCGCGCTGCCAGGCGCGCTCGATTGCTGGAAGCGGTGTCCCACGCTCGATCGCCTTTCGGATCACGTCGGTCCCACAGAGAATGTCGATCGGCAAGCGCCGCTTCTCGAACTCGTAAGGCGGCCGGCGCCATGCGAAGCCGCGGGGCGCCAGCCGGCGTGCGACTGCGATCTCGACCAGCCCCGTGAGAAAAGGCCTGAAGCGCCCCCGATCGGTCACGTGGATCTGGACACCTTCGCAGAGCCGTCCCGCCCACTTCTGGAACGTCGGGAGAAAGCGCGCGGGACGGAAGTGGACGCCCGGGAGCCGCTCGCGCTCGAGCGCACCCGCGTACCGGTGGGCGTCGAGGTAGGGCGCGCCGATCCACTCGAACGGGCGCGTCGTGCCTCGCCCTTCCGACAGGTTCGTGCCTTCGAGAAGACAGCCGCCCGGATAGACGCGCGCGGTGTCCGGCGTCGGCATGTTCGGCGAGGGCGCCACCCAGGGCAGCCCGGTGTCCTCCCAGAGCATCGCCCGGCGCCAGCCTCGCATCGGGACCACCGAGAGCCTGCAGCCGATGGCGTGCCGTTCGTTGAGGTAGGCCGCCAGCTCACCGATTGTCATGCCATGACGGATCGCGAGCGGATAGAGGCCCACGAACGACGCGAAGGCGGGGTCCGCCACGTTGCCCTCGACGAGCGCGCCGCCGAGCGGGTTGGGCCGGTCGAGCACGACGACCCGAACGCCGTGCCGCGCGCACGCGCGCATGGCGAGCGCCATCGTCCACACGAAGGTGTAGTAGCGGGAGCCGACGTCTTGCAGATCCACCACGATCGCGTCGACTCCCCGGAGCATCGCGGCGGTCGGCTCGCGGCGCGCGCCGTAGAGGCTCCAAACCGGCAGGCGCGTCGCCGGGTCACGGGCGGCGGCGATGAGCGCGTGATCCTGGGGCGCGCCCCACAGGCCATGCTCGGGCGCCAGGAGCTTGACGAGCTTGACTCCGCGGAGGTCGCTCAACAGGGTGGCCGCGTGCTCGTAGTGCCGATCGATCGACGCCTGATGCGCCAGCAGCGCGATCCGCTGGCCCCGCAAGAGCGCCGAACGACGGTGGACGAGCACCTCGAGACCCGATTCGACGGGAAGCACCGTCCGATAGTAGTAGCATGCGGGCGTGACCGCCTCGCGAATCCGTTACGCGCGCCTCGCCACGGAGCGCGTGAACCCCCGAAGCCGAGCCCTCGACCGCTTGACGCCGCGGGAGATCGCGGCGCTGATGAACCGCGAGGATCGGCGCGCGGTGCTCGCGGTGGGGCGCGTGCGGAGGCAGATCGCCGCGGCGGTGGACATGATCGTCGCCGCCCTCCGCGGCGGCGGCCGCCTGTTCTTCGTCGGGGCAGGCACCAGCGGGCGCCTCGGCGTCCTCGAGGCGGCCGAGTGCCCTCCAACGTTCGGCACGCCACGCGGGCTCGTGCAGGCGATCATCGCCGGCGGGCGCGGCGCCGTGTTCCGGTCGCGTGAAGGAGCCGAGGACGACGAGGTCGCGGCCCGGCGCGCCGTACGCGCGCGCGTGCGCGGGGGCGACGTCGTCGTCGGCATCTCCGCCAGCGGCGTGACGCCGTTCGTGCGCGCGGCGCTCGCGGCGGCGAAGGGGCGCGGGGCGACGACCGTGCTGATCGCTTGTAACGCCGAAGGGCCCCTCCGCCGCCCGCACGGTCGGCGGACTACTCACCTCCGGATCGTGCCCGCGACGGGGCCCGAAGTGCTCGCAGGCTCGACACGGCTCAAGGCCGGCACCGCCACCAAGCTCGTCTTGAACACCCTCACGACCGCGAGCATGACGGGGCTCGGCCGCGTGTACGGAAACCGGATGGTCGATCTCCAGCCGCGCTCGGCCAAGCTTCGCGAGCGGGCGCTGAGGCTCGTCGCCGATCTGGCCGGGGTCTCGCGCGGACGCGCGCTCGCCGCGCTCAAGGCCTCGCGTGGTCGGGTGCCTGTTGCCGTCGTGATGGTGCGGAGCGGGTGGGGTGCAGTCGAGGCGTCGCGTGCAGTCGAAGCGGCCGGCGGATCGCTACGAGTGGCGCTTCAGAAATTGCGGCGGAAGTAGCGGGCGCGTATCCGGACCGGCTCGAGCTTGAGGGCGAAGAGCACCCAGCCGAACGGGAGGACGATCGCGGCTACGGTGAGCCAGAACGTGCTGCTCTTCCAGAACTCGCTCTCTCTGATCCTCGTGATTGTCGTCTTCATGTCCTTTCGAATTAGCAAGGCGAATGCCATCCGAAAGTGACACATAAGCGACTGAAATGTATACCATTACTCACATCGCGCCGATCGCGGACACCAGGCGGCTGGTAATTTCTCGAACACCGGCCCGGCGCGTTCTTTTCCTGCCGGGGCCTTCCGGTTAGCTGTGCGACGGTCCGGCGGTGTCCTCGAACCGCACGGGCGTACGGCCTCTCAGGTAGTCGAAGTCGCACCCTTCGTTGGCCTGCAGCACGTGGTCGAGGAAGAGCTTGCCGTAGCCGCGGGTGAAGTGCGGTGGCCGTGGCTTCCACGCGGCCCGCCGGCGGGCGAGCTCGTCGTCGCCGACCCGGAGGGTCAGGCTGCGCTTCGGCACGTCCAGCTCGATCTCGTCACCATCGCGCACGAGCGCCAGGGGCCCGCCGACGGCGGATTCAGGTGCGACGTGCAGAACGACGGTTCCGTAGGACGTCCCGCTCATGCGCGCGTCGGAGATGCGCACCATGTCTTTGACGCCTCGCTTGAGCAGGCGCGCCGGGATCGGCGCCGCACCCCACTCAGGCATTCCCGGCGCCCCGCGGGGGCCGACCTGCTTGAGCACCAGCACGGAGTTCTCGTCGATGGCGATGCGCTCGTCGTCAACGCGACGGTGGAGATCGGCGTGGTCCTCGAAGACGACCGCGCGGCCGCGATGACTGAGCAGGTGTGGCGAGGCCGCCGACTGCTTCAACACGGCACCGTCGGGACAGAGGTTCCCGAAGAGGACCACCGTGCCGCCTTCGGCGGCCAGCGGCATCGCGAGGGGCCGGATGACGTCTTCGTTGTAGCACCGGGCGTCGCGGACGTTGTCGGCGATCGACTTGCCGTTGACCGTGAGCGCCTCGCGGTGGAGCAGCGGGAGCAGCTCCTTGAGCACCGCGGGCAGCCCGCCCGCGTAGAAGAAGTCTTCCATGAGGTACTTTCCCGACGGCCGGAGGTTCACGAGGAACGGCGTCGTCTTCGACAGCTCGTCGAAGCGTTTGAGCGGCAGCGGCACCCCGACGCGCCCGGCGATCGCGACGAGGTGGATGATCGCGTTCGTCGACCCGCCGATTGCCATGTCGGCGCGGATCGCGTTGTCGAAGGCCTGGGCCGTGAGGATCTGCGAGGGCTTCGGCCCGGCGGCAAGCGCCAGCTCCACCGCGAGCCGCCCGGCCGACTCCGCCATCGCGAGCCGCCGCGAGTCCGACGCCGGAATCGCCGCGTTGCCCGGCAGCGTCATCCCGAGCGCTTCGACGACCGACGCCATCGTGGAGGCGGTCCCCATGACCATGCAGTGGCCGCTCGAGCGCGACATGCACGACTCGGCCTCGCAGAGCTCCTCGTCCGACAGACGTCCCGCGCGCCGCTCGGCCCAGAGCCGCCAGGCATCCGTGCCCGAGCCGAGCTCCTCGGCGCGCCACTTGCCGCTGAGCATGGGACCGCCGGTGACCATGACCGCCGGGACGTCGGCGGACGCCGCGCCCATCACCATGGCAGGCGTGGTCTTGTCGCAGCCCGAGAGGAGCACCACGGCGTCCAGCGGATACGCGCGGATGCATTCCTCGACGTCCATCGCCATGAGATTGCGGAAGAGCATGGTCGTGGGCTTCATGAGCACTTCGCCCAGCGAGATGGTCGGAAACTCCAGCGGGAAGCCGCCCGCGCTCCACACTCCGCGCTTGACGGCGTCGGCGACCTGCCGGAGGTGCGCGTTGCAGTTCGTGAGCTCGGACCAGGAATTCGCGATGCCGATGACGGCGCGTCCATCGAAGACGGCGTCGCTGAAGCCTTCGGTCTTGAGCCACGAGCGATGGACGAATCCGTCGAGGTCGTTGCGCCCGAACCAGTTGCGGCTTCTGAGCTGGTGTGCTGTCATGGATCCCTCCGGGGCACCGATTATAGATCGAGGGGGACTTCATGCGGCTCGACGGTAAGGTCGCGGTCGTGACGGGCGGTGGCAGCGGGATCGGCCGTGGCATCGCGCTGGCACTGGCGCGCGAAGGCGCCGATATCGCCATCCCCGACATCCAGGTGCTGAACGCTGAGAAGGTCGCCGGCGAGGTTAAGGGGCTGGGCCGCAAGGTCCTCGCCATGAAGACCGACGTCACCAGCTCCGCCGACGTCAAGACGATGGTCGACCGCGTGCGCGAGACGTTCGGCAAGATCGACATCCTCGTCAACAACGCGGGGGCCGCGGGACCGCCCGGGATGCCCTTCACGAACAATACCGAGGAGGACTGGGACCGCACCTTCGCGGTCAACACGAAGTCGGTCTTCCTGACGTGCAAGGCGATCACGCCCCACTTCATCGAGCGGAAGGCGGGGCGGATCGTCAACATCGCCTCGATCGCCGGGCCCATCTCGGCGCCGACGATGCCGCCCTACAGCGTGGCCAAGATGGGCGTGATCACGCTGACGCGCATCATCGCCAAGGAGCTGGCGCCCCACGGGGTCACCGTGAACGCGATCTGTCCGGGCGTCCTCTGGACGGACTTCTGGCAGAAGCTCGCCGCCCACCTCGCCGAGACGAACCCCGCCTTCAAAGGCATGACCGCGCGCCAGGTGTTCGACAAGCGCGTCGCCGACATCACCCCGATGAAGCGGGAGCAGACTCCCGAGGATATCGGCTGGGCGGCCGTGTTCCTCGCCTCGGACGAGGCGCGCAACATCACCGGCCAGGCGCTGAACGTCGACGGCGGCGTGGTGATGCAGTAGCGGTAGGGCGAGCCGCAGGCCGTCGCGGGGCTGGGGCCCCGCCGTCCGAGGCGAGCGACAAGCATGAACTTCGATTTCACCGACCGGGAAGAGGCATTTCGCAAGGAGGTCCGGGCCTGGCTCGAGGCGAACCTGCCCGACGACCTGCGCGGCCGCGCGTTCGCCGCCTCGCGCGCCGACCGGGACGAGGTCCGCAGGCTCCGCGCCTGGCAGAAGCAGATGTGCGAGGCGGGCTACGTCGGGCTCGACTGGCCGCGGGAGTTCGGTGGGCGCGGGGCGACGATCGTCGAGATGGTCATCCTCTATCAGGAGATGGCGCGCGCCGAGTCGCCTCAGCTCGTCAACCGCGGCGGGGTGTCGATGCTGGGCCCCACGCTCATGAAGCACGGTACCGCGGCGCAGCAGCAGCGCCACCTGGCCAAGATCCTCACGGCCGACGAGCTCTGGTGTCAGGGGTTCTCGGAGCCCAACGCGGGCTCCGACCTGGCGAACCTCCAGACGCGGGCCGTGCGGGAGAGCGGCGACTTCGTCGTGAACGGCCAGAAGGTCTGGACGAGCATGGCCCACGTGGCCGACTGGTGCTTCTTGCTCGTCCGCACCGACCCGGCAGCGGCCAAGCACAAGGGCATCAGCTTCCTGCTCGTCGACATGAAGACGCCCGGGATCACGGTGCGGCCGCTCCGGCAGCTCACCGGCGAGGCCGAATTCAACGAGGTCTTCTTCGACAACGCGCGGGTGCCGGTCGAAAACCTGGTGGGAAAGCTCAACGAAGGATGGAGCGTCGCCATCACCACGCTGGCGTACGAGCGAGACGTGTTGACCTTCATTCGGCATATCTCGCTGCGCAACGCGCTGCACCGCCTCGTCCGTCTGGTGCAGAGCCAGAAGAAGGGCGCCGACCCGCTCGTCCGGCAGAAGATCGCCACCCTCTGGATCGGCGAGCAGGCGCTCCAGCTCAACGGCTACCGGAGCCTCACCAACATCCTGCGCGGCGGCTCTCCGGGCCCCGAAGGCTCGACGTCGAAGCTCTTCTGGAGCCAGATCGACCAGGAGCTGGCGCACGTCGCCACCGAGGTGATCGGCCCCTACTCGCAGCTCGCCCACGGCTCGGCGTGGGCGCCGGACGAGGGCCAGTGGGAGTTTTACGAGCTGCTCGCCCGCGCGAGCGGGATCCGCGCCGGCACCTCCGAGATCCTGCGCAACATCCTCGCCGAGCGCGTGCTCGGGCTGCCCAAGGACTAGCGCCGTCGGCCACCAGCACCGTTCCATACTCTCTAGTCGCGCCTCGGCCGGCGGGCCCCAGCCCGCGACGGCCTGCAGCGCGCACCGCGAGGAGCGCTTCCCATGAGTGACCTGCTCTATGAGGTGAAGGACAAGATCGCGACGATCACGCTGAACCGGCCGGACAAGCTGAACGCGTTCACGCGCGACATGATCGAGGCCTGGGCGAAGGCGTTGGCCGAGGCCCAGCAGGACGAGAGCGTCAACGTCGTCATCGTCACCGGCACTGGCCGCGCGTTCTGCTCTGGCGGCGACGTCGGGCGCATGCGGGAGGGCGAGCCGAGCGCGCTCGACGGCAAGAACAGCCTCTGGGAGGGCGTCCACCGCGTGCCCAAGACGCTCGAGGCGGTCGACAAGCCGGTCATCGCGATGGTCAACGGGCTCGCGGTCGGCGCCGGCATGGGCATGTGCGTCATGTGCGACATGCGCGTGGCCGCCGAGTCGGCCCGCTTCTCGACCGGCTACGTTCGCGTGGGCCTGGTCCCCGGCGACGGCGACACGTATTTCCTACCGCGCCTGGTCGGCGCGGCCAAGGCGCTCGAGCTCCTGTGGACCGCCGATTTCATCGAGGCGCCGGAGGCCCACCGGCTCGGCATCGTGCAGCGGGTGGTGCCGGACGCGCAGCTGAAGGAGGCCACCTACGCCCTGGCCCGCCAGATCGCCGACGGCCCGCAGATCCCGATCCGGATGATCAAGCGGCTCGTCTACCAGAGCCTCCGGCTTGACCTGCGGACGCACCTCGACCTCGTCTCGTCCCACATGTCGATCGTGCGTCAGACGGCCGACCACGCCGAGGGCGTGGCGGCGTTCAAGGAGAAGCGCCCGCCGCGATTCCAGGGCCGCTGACCGGGGTCAGCCCTTCCGCAGCTTCGGGTCGAGCGCGTCGCGCAGGGAATCGCCGAAGAGATTGAAGCCGAACACCCCGAGGCTGATCGCGATGCCGGGGAACAGGGCGATCCACGGGGCCTTCTCGGCGTACGACGGGGCGGAGCCCGAGAGCATCAGCCCCCACGACGGCGTCGGCTCCGCCGCTCCCAGCCCGAGGTAGGACAGGGCGGCCTCGGCCAGGATGGCGGCCCCGAGCTGCGCCGTCACCATGATGATGTACGGGGCCATGACGTTCGGGATGATGTGCTGCAGGATGACGCGGCGCCGCGAGGCGCCCAGAGCCTGCACGGCCTCGACGTACGCGTGCTCCTTCACGGACAGGGCCGCGGACCGCACCACGCGCGCCACGCGGGGGATGACCGGGATCGAAATGGCGATCACCACGTTCTGTACCGCTGGGCCGAGGATCGACGCGATGGCGAGGGCGAGGATCAGCTGCGGGAACGCCAGGAGGATGTCCATCAGCCGCTCGAGGAGGAGGTCGACCCGCCCGCCCCAGTACGCGCTGATCACGCCCAGCAGGGCGCCGATCGTGCAACCGGTGAGCGACGCGGTGAACCCGACGAACAGGGCGATGCGCGCCCCGTACAGGATCCGGCTCAGCACGTCTCGCCCGAACTCGTCGGTGCCGAACCAGTGCTCCGCGCTCGGCCGCGCGAACTGCAGGCCGTAGTCGCCGACGTACGGGTCGTACGGCGCCAACAGTTCCGCGAAGAGGGCCAGGCCCAGCATCCCCAGGATGATCACCGCCCCGACGGCGCCGAGCGGCTTCGTCCGGATGAACTTCGCGACCTCTTCGCCGACGGTCAGGCGCGGCGACAGGTCCGCCGACGCCGTTGCGTGGGCCAGCTCGAGATTCGTCGCCATGACTAGCGATACCGGATCCGTGGGTCGAACCATGCGTACGTCAAGTCAACCAGAAGGTTCACGATCACGAAGCCGAACGCGATCAGGAAGATCAGCGCCTGCACGACCGGGTAGTCCCGATGGGCGACCGCGTCCACCACGAATCGCCCCACGCCGTTCAGCGTGAAGACGGTCTCGGTGACGACCAGGCCACCGATGAGGAAGGCGAACTCGGTTCCGATCAACGTGATCACCGGGAGCATCGAGTTCTTCAGAGCGTGACGGACGACCACGGCCCGCTCCCGCAGCCCTTTCGCCCAGGCCGTGCGGATGTAGTCTTCGCGCAGCACCTCGAGCATCGTGGAGCGCGTCATGCGGGTGGTGACGGCGGCGTACCGATAGCCTACGGTGACCACCGGCCAGATCATCATCTGGAAATTCGCCCAGGGATTGACCCAGGGGGGCGTGAACTCGAGCGGCGGCCCCCAGCCGAAGAACACCACGAGAAACAGGATGCAGAGGATACCCACCCAGAA
The DNA here is from genome assembly GCA_003220535.1 of Candidatus Rokuibacteriota bacterium. GTDB lineage: Bacteria > Methylomirabilota > Methylomirabilia > Rokubacteriales > CSP1-6 > AR31. The sequence goes on along the minus strand of QHSU01000064.1, from coordinate 54,869 downwards.
CGACGGGATGGCCAGGCCCCCGATGCTGACCACGCGCACCAGGTAGTCCACCCAGGTGTCCTGGCGGACGGCCGCCAGCATGCCGAAGGGGATGGCGATGACCACCGAAACCGCCGTCGCCGCGAGCGCGAGCTCGAGCGAGAGCGGCAGGCGGATGAGCAGCTCTTCGATGACCGGGCGACCAGTCCAGAGCGAGGTACCGAAGTCGAAGCGGATCACCCCCCAGAGCCACGTCGCGAACTGCATCCACAGGGGTTGATCCAGGCCGAGCCGATGGCGCATGGCGGCGAGCTGCTTGGGATCGATGTGGCCGCCCGCGTCACCACCGAAGATCAGCAGGGCCACGTCCCCTGGGATGACGCGCATGATCACGAACACCAGGGCGGCGGCGCCGAGTAGCGTCGGGATTATCAACAGCACCCTTTTCGTGATGTACGTCGACATTTCGCGCTACCTCGACCCGGCTCAGTCCTCCGCCAGCCAGACGTCCTGGAGCTTCTGATTGGCGTAGTGATTGGGCGGGGCCACGTAGTTCTTCACCTTGGCCCAGTGGACGACGTTCCGCGACCACCAGAGGCCGGGCATGTAGTACGCGTTCTCGAGAACGATCTTCTGCAGCTGGTGCACCAGCTTTTTCCGCTCGGCGCGGTCGAGCGTCCGCGACTGCCGCGAGAACAGGTCGTCGATTGCGGGATCGCTGTACCGGCTCCAGTTCTCCGTGTCCCCCGTGGTGGCTCGCCGCAGGAACAGATCGGGGTCGTCACTGGCCTCGACGTTCGGACTGATGATCAGCTCGAAGTTCCCGGTGTCCCGTCCATCCGCGAACCAGGCCGCCGTCTCGAGCGGCCGGTGGTCGACCTCGATCCCGATCTTCCGCCACTCCTGGATCACGAAGACCGCGAAGTCCTGGTACGGGAGCTTCACGTTACGGTTTTTCAGGACGAGCTTGAAGCCGTTCGGATAGCCGGCCTCGGCCAGGAGTCGCCTGGCCTCGGCCCGGTTCTTCTCCATGTCCCTCCCGAATCCGGGCAGCTTCTGGAGCTCGGCCTCGGGCAGCCCCCACTCCGTAGCCGGACGCATCAGCGCCCCCACATCCCGCAGGCCGGTGAGCGGGAACAGAACCTTGCCAGCGGTGTAGCGATCGAGGCTGAGCGTGAGCGCTTTCCGGACGCGCACATCCGTGAAGGGCTTCACGGTGTTGTTGATGGCGATACCCCACTGGCCGGTCATGGGCGTCTGCTGAACGACCACCTTGTCCCCGAGCTGCTTCTTGATCGCGTCCACATCGGCGTTCGGCAGGTCACGGAACTCGATGTAGGCGCGCCCCGATCGGACGGCCGCGGCGCGGACGGAGGTCTCGGGGCTGATGAAGAACTTGTAGCCGTTCAGGTACGGCCGGTTCTTGACGAAGTAGTCCGGATTGCGCTCACCCTCGAAGGTCGAGCCGCGCGTGTAGCTCTTGAACTTGAACGGGCCCGAGCCCACGACGTTCGTCTTGAAATAGTTAGGGTCCTTGTCCAGGTACTTCTTGGGGTAGATGACGTTCCACGGTGAGGCCAGATTGTCCAGCAGCGAGGCCGACGCGTACTTGAGCTTGAACACGACCGTGTCCGGGTCCGGGGTCTCGATGCTCGTGATCGGCGCGTAGGCGTTCCTCCGAACGCTCCGGACGCCTTCGGGCGGGGAGACGATCTTTTCGTAGGTGGCCTTGACGTCGACAGCCGTCAGGGACGAGCCGTCATGGAACTTGATTCCCTGACGGATCTTGAACGTGTACATCAGACCGTCGGGCGCAATCTTCCACTCGCTGGCCGCGTCGCCGATGATCTTCGGGTAGCTGAGTGGGTCGATCTGGATCAACGTGCTATAGAGCGGCGCCACCATCTGGAGGGTGGCGAAGGTGCTCTCCTGGTGAGGATCGAGACTCGGCGCGTCAGCACCGATGGCAGCGAGCAATATTCCGCCGCGGCGCGGCGTTTCCGCAGCCTGGACGGCAGCGGAGGCCGCCAGGGCGACCAGGACCGCGAGCGCAACGACGGTGAATAGCGTTCGGTAATATCGGACACCTACCGCCATCTGGCACCTCCACAGGACGTGGACCGCTGGAGCGCGCAGGGACACCGATTTAGCGGCGGACGCTACCAAGGGCGGAGGGCACTTGTCAACCAGCGCCTCCTGTCAGGGGGGCTGTCAGGCGTCGAGTCGCCACTGCGAGGGCGCGGTCGTATCAGTCCTCCGCGAGCCAGACGTCCTGTAGCTTCTGATTCGAGTAGTGATTCGGCGGCGCCACGTAGTTCTTCACCTTGGCCCAGTGCACCACGCTTCGCGCCCACCAGAGGCCCGGGATGTGGTACGCGTTCTCCAGAACGATCTTCTCGATCTCGTTGACGAGCCGCTTCCGCTCGGCAGGGTCGAGGGCCCGGGTCTGGCGCGCAAAGAGATCGTCGATCCGGGGATCGGAGAAGCGACCCCAGTTGTTGGTGTCCCCCGTGGTGTACCGCTCGAGGAACAGATCGGGGTCGTCCATGTAGTTGAACACGCCGTTGACGATGACCTCGAAGCTTCCGGTGTCCCGCCCGTCCGCGAACCAGGCCGCGGTCTCGAGCGGCCGGTGCTCGGCCTCGATCCCGATCTTGCGCCACTCCTGGATCACGAACACGCCGAAGTCGATGTACGGGACCCGCACGTTACGGTTCTTCAAGACGACCTTGAAGCCGTTCGGATAGCCCGCCTCGGCCAGGAGGCGCTTCGCCTCGGCCCGGTTCTTCTCCGCGTCCCTCCCGAACCCCGGGAGCTTCTGAAGCTCGGACTCCGACATCGCAAATTCCGTGGCCGGACGCATCAGTGCCCCGACGTCCTTCAGACTCGCGAGCGGGTAGAGCACCCGGCTCGCCGTGTACCGATCGAGGCCCAAGGTGAGGGCCTTGCGGACGCGGATATCGGTGAACGGCTTCGTAGTCTGGTTCATCGCGATCCCGAACAGACCGGTCGCGGGTGTGTCCTGCACGACGACCTTGTCCCCGAGCGTCTTCCGGATCGCCTCCACCTCCGCCAGAGGCATGGTGCGAAACTCGATCCAGGCGCGCCCGGAGCGAAGAGCCGCCGCCCGCACGGACGTTTCCGTACTGATGAAGAACTTGTAACCATCGAGGTACGGACGGTCCTTGACGAAGTAGTCGGGGTTCCGCTCGCCCTCGAACGTCGAGCCGCGCGTGTAGCTCTTGAGCTTGAACGGCCCCGAGCCGACGACGTTCGCCTTGAAGTAGTTCGGGTCCCGGTCCAGGTACTTCTTTGGATAGATGACGTTCCACGGCGAGGCCAGGTTGCCGAGCAGCGAGGCGGACGCGAACTTGAGCTTGAACACGACGGTGGCCGGGTCCGGGGCCTCGATGCTCGCGATCGCGCTATAGGCGTTCCTCCGGATGCTCCGGACCCCCGGTGGCGGGAAGACGATCTTGTCGTAGGTGGCCTTGACGTCCGCGGCCGTCAGCGGCGAGCCGTCGTGAAACCGGATGCCCGGCCGGAGCTTGAACGTGTAGGCGAGCCCGTCGGACGCGATCTTCCACTCGCTGGCCGCGTCGCCGATGATCTTGGGGTAGCTGAGCGGGTCGATCTGGATCAGCGTGCTGTAGAGCGGCGCCACCAGCTCGATGGTGGCAAAAGTCTGCTCCTGGTGCGGATCGAGACTCGGCGCGTCGGCAGCGATGGCCGCGAGCAGGACACCGCCGCGGCGCGGCGTCTCCGCCTGCACTGCGGCCGGTACCGCCACGACCACGGAGCCGATCAGGACAGAGAGCCCCACGACCGTGAAGAGCGTGCGATGACGTCGCATATCAGTCCTCCGAGAGCCACACATCCTGGAGCTTCTGATTGGTGAAGTGGCTCGGCGGAGCCACCCAGTTCTTCACCTTGGCCCAGTGCACGACGTTGCGCGACCACCAGAGACCCGGCATGTGGTACGCGTTCTCCAGCACGATCTTCTGGAGCTCGATGACGAGCCTCTTGCGCTCGGCGGGGTCGAGCGTGCGCGCTTGCCGCGAGTACAGGTCGTCGATCGCGGGGTTGGAGAACCGTGCCCAGTTCTGCGAGGACCCCGTGATGTACGGCGCGAGCAGCTGATCCGGATCGTCGATGAAGGCACCGATCGGGGTAACCACGACCTCGAAGTTCCCCTGGTCTCGTCCGTCGGCATACCAGGCGGCCGTCTCGAGCGGGCGATGCTCGGCCTCGACGCCGATCTTGCGCCACTCCTGGATCACGTACACGGCGAAATCCTGGTAGGGGAGCTTGACGTTGCGATTTTTCAGCACCACCTTGAACCCGTTCGGGTAGCCCGCTTCGGCGAGGAGCCGCCGGGCCTCGGCCCGGTTCTTCTCGGCGTCACGCGCGAAGCCCGGGAACCTCTCGAGATCGGACTGCGCCATCGCCCACTCCGTGCCCGGACGCGTGAGCGCCCCGACGTCCCGCAGACCCGTCAACCCGTGCAGCACCTTGCCGCCCGTGTAGCGATCGATGGCCAGGGTGAGGGCCTTGCGCACTCGAACGTCGGTGAACGGCTTCACCGTGTTGTTGATCGTGATGTCGAAGTGGATGACGAAGGGCGTCTGCTGGACGACGACCTTGTCGCCGAGCTGCTTGCGGATCGCTTCCACCTCGGCCAAGGGCAGGTCGCGGAACTCGATGTGGGCGCGGCCGGACCGGATCGCCGCCGCGCGCACCGACGTCTCCGTGCTGATGAAGAACTTGTAGCCGTTGAGGTAGGGCCGGTCCTTGACGAAATAGTCCGGGTTCCGCTCGGCTTCGAACGTCGATCCGCGTGTGTAGCTCTTGAACCGGAAGGGGCCGGAGCCCATGACGTTGTTCTTGAAGTAGTTCGGATCCTTGTCGAGGTACTTCTTCGGAAAGATGACGTTCGACGGCGAGGCGAGGTTTGCCAGAAGGGACGCCGACGGGAACTTCAGCTTGAAGACGACGGTGCTTGGATCCGGGGCTTCCACGCTCGCCACCGCCGAGTAGTGATGCTTCCGGATGCTGCGGACCCCTTCGGGAGGAAAGAGGATCTTGTCGTGGCTAGCCTTGACGTCGGCGGCCGTCAACGGCGAGCCGTCGTGGAAACGGATGTCCTGACGGATCTTGAACGTGTAAGTGAGCCCGTCCGGCGAGATCTTCCATTCGCTCGCCACGTCGCCGATGACGTTCGGGTAGCTGTAGGGGTCGATCTGGAGCAGCGTGCTGTAGAGCGGCGCGACCGGCTGGATGGTGGCGAAGGTTTGTTCCTGGTGCGGGTCGAGGCTCGGCGCGTCGGCGCCGATGGCCGCCAGGAGGATTCCGCCGCGGCGCGGCGTCTCTGCCGCCTGAACAGCCGTTCCGACGGTCGCCGAGCCGATGAGGACTGCGAGGACTACGACGATGAAGAGTGGTCCGTGACGTCGAGCTCCTGTCTCCATCTGACACCCTCCCGTGCTCACGATACGTTGGGACAGGACAGGTCAGGACAGGACGTCGAACTCGCTTCGGGGATCGGACACTTCGCCGGGTCTTCGCCCGACGCGGCGGACCCTACCAGGGGTCAGGCGCACCTGTCAACCAGGCGCGGGCCGATCGCGAGTCAGCCGTCACGCGGGCCTCGCGTCGCCGGGGCTCAGATGGGGGAGTAACCGCGGTACTCCATCTGTGCGGCCACCTTGATTCGCGCGTCGACGCCCCAGAACTTCTCGACGAAGTAGAGGCCGAGGTCGAGCGAGGACGAGACGCCGCCCGCCGTCACCACGCGCCCCTCGTCCACGATGCGCCGGTCCGTCACCACCTCACGGCAGAGCGGACGGAGCAGCTCCACCGCGAGGAGGTGAGTCGTCGCGCGCTTGTCGCGGAGGTACCCGGCGCGGCCGAGGAGGAGTGCGCCGGAGCAAACCGATGCCAGGGGCCGCTCGTCGCCCGAGCTCATCAGATAGTCGACGGCGCGGCGGTTGTCCATCAGCGCGACGGTGCCGAGTCCCCCCGCCACGTAGAGGAGATCGAACGCCTTGAGGTCCTCGTACACCGAGTCGGGCTTGATGCTAAGCCCGGACTCGTCGACGATGTCGGCGTCGGTGCCGATGATCCGGTGGGTGACCGTCGGGTCGATCGACATCGAGGCGATCCGCCGGAGGGCGTCGTAGGCCCCGACGAAGTCGAGCAGCGTCAGACGCGGGAAGACGAGAAACGCGATCCGCTTCGGCGCCATGGCGTCAGCAGGGCTGGACCGAGGTTTTGTGACGCTGCGCGAGTGCCTGGTAGCCTTCGGGGTTGGCGCGCACCCAGCGCTCCGCCGGCGTGCCCGCGAGCGGACCGCGCACCTTCGCCGGCGCGCCCAGGGCGAGCGTGCCCTCGGGGATCTCGGTCTCGGGCGTCACGAGCGCTCCCGCTGCCACCATCGCGCGGGCGCCGATGCGCGCCCCGTCGAGTACCGTCGCACCGTTGCCGATGAGGCACTCCTCGCCGAGCGATGCCGCGTGGATCGTGCAATTGTGCCCGACCGTCGAGCCGGCGCCGATCTCAGTGCCCGCGCGGGGCGTGACGTGCACGACCGCGCAGTCCTGCACGTTGGCACCGCGACGGACGACGATCGGGTTGAAGTCCCCGCGGAGCACGGCGTTGTACCAGACGGAGGCGCGCTCCTCGATGGTGACGTCGCCGACGACCACGGCGGTGGGCGCGATGAACGCGGTGGGATGGATCTTCGGACTCTTGCCCTCGAAGCTGAACAGTGGCATGGGCTGGACCCTCGCAGTATCCTCGAAGTGCCCACATCTTACTCGAACCCGCCGCGACAGGAGGAGGGAATGCCGCTCCCGAAGATCGCGGCCGTCGCCACGGCGACGCCGCCTCATCGGTTCACGCAAGCGCAACTGCTGGCGCTCGCGGGCTACCGCGACGAGGAGCGGCGCGGATTCTTTCGGCGGAGCGACATCGAGGGCCGGCATCTGTGGATCGATCCGGCGAGCTTCCGGCCGGACGAGTCTGTCGACGAGCTGAATGATCGCTTCCGCGCCGGTGCGCTCGCGCTCAGCGAGTCGGCGGCGCGGCGCGCGCTCGCCGGGGCGGGCTGGGACGCGGCCGACGTGGATTTCGTTGCGACCACGACGTGCACGGGGCGTCTCACGCCGAGCCTCGACGCCCACCTGATCGGCCGGCTCGGCTGCCGCGCCGACGTCCAGCGGGTTCACGTCGGCGACACGGGCTGCGCATCGGCGATGGTGGCGCTGCAGCAGGCGTCGAGCTATGTCGCGGCGTTCCCCGGGCGCCGGGCGCTGGTCGTCGCGGTCGAAATTTGCTCGGCCGCCTACTTCCTGGACAACCGACTCGAGAGCGCGGTGGCCCACGCGATCTTCGCCGACGGCGCCGGCGCCCTCGCGGTCACGACCGACGACGTGGGACCCTCGATCGTCGCGCACCGCACCCTCTTTCGCCCCGAGCACCTCGGCGCGATGGGGTTCGAATACCCCGGCGGGCGACTGCGCGTGATCCTCTCGAAGGACGTGCGTCGCATCGGTGCCAGCATGATGGGTGAGATGGCGGCGATCCTGATGTCGACGCAGGGGCTCAAGCGCGAGGACATCCGGTACTGGGTCCTGCACTCCGCGGGCCGACGCGTGATCGATCGCGCGCGAATGCTGCTCGACCTCAGCGAGGAGCAGGTCGGCCACTCGCGCTCGGTGCTGCGCCGCTACGGCAACATGTCGTCCGCCACGATCCTCTTCGTGCTGGATGAGACGCTCCGCGACGAAGTGCCCGTCCCCGGCGACTGGGGCGTGATGATCGCCCTCGGTCCCGGCTTCGCCGCCGAAGGAGCCCTACTGCGATGGTGAGCCGCGCGTCGGAGGGATCGGACGAGTCGGAGCCACGCGCTCTTCTCGTGAAACGGGTGAGATCGGGCGTGTCGCAGCCACGCGCTCCTGTCTCAGGCCATCCTCGGTCCAAGCCGGCCTCGAGGCACCCGCTACAATGAAACGCGCAGACAACACACGCGAGGTGCTCGACGGCGTGGTCGGCGCGGCCGATCTCGCCGCCACGCTCGGCGACGTCGACCGGCTGAACACCTGGTTCGGCGGCTATGCCCTGACGCTGCGCGAGGTCCGGCGTCTGGCGGCCGTGGTCCCGCCGGACCGCTCGCTCCGCGTCGTGGACGTCGGCGGGGGCTCGGCCGCCTTCGCGGTGCGCCTCGTCGAGTGGGCGCGCCGGAACAGCCGGACGATTCGCGTCGTCGTCGTCGAGCGCGACTGGACGACGTTGGCGCTCGCGCGCGAGGTCGCCGCCGCGTACCCCGAGGTCCTGCTGGTCCGCGGCGACGCGGCCGCGCTGCCTTGCCGCGAGCGGGCCGCCGACATCGTCACGAGCGGGCTCACGCTCCATCACCTCGAGCCGGAGCAGGCCGTGGAGGGTCTTCGCGAGATGACGGCCGCCGCCGGGATCGCCGTCGTCGTGAACGACCTCCTTCGCCGTCGTCTCTCGCTCGGCCTCGTCTGGCTCGCGACGCGCCTCTTGCGGTGCCATCCCATCTCGCGTCACGACGGCCCGCTCTCCGTGCGGCGCTCGTACTCGAGGGACGAGCTGCAGGCACTCGCCCAGAAGGCGGGGGCCAGACGGCTGACGATCCACGAGTATCCCGTCCTGGGGCGCCTCCTGGCGGTCCTGTCGTGACGACCGACGTCATCGTCGTCGGCGCTGGACCGGCGGGGGCGGCCACGGCCATCCTCCTCGCCGAGCACGGCCTCTCGGTGCGTCTCCTCGATCGCGCGCGGTTTCCACGGCCGAAGATCTGCGGAGAGTACTTGAGCCCCGAGGCGCCCCGGCTGCTCGACCGCCTAGGCGCGCTCAAGGCGGTGGACGCCGTCGCAAGCCCGCTCACCGGGATGCGGATCACCGCGCCCGACGGCACGACGCTCGTGGGCACGTACCGGCGGATCGGGTCCTGGCGTCCCTATCGAGAGCACGCGATGGCGATCCCGCGCGAGGCGCTCGACGCGATCCTGGTGGACCGTGTCCGCTCGCTGCCCGTCGACTTCAGCGAGCACGTGCGCGTCACCGACGTGATCGTCTCCGGCGACCACGTGCAGGGCGTCGAGGCGCTCGACGCCGACAACCGGCGGCTGACGCTCCGCGCGCCGCTCACGATCGCCGCCGACGGCCGCGCCTCGGTCATCGTCCAGCGTCTCGGCCTCCGGCGGCCCCATCGACTCCAGCGGATGGCGCTGGTCACGTACGTCGAGGACGTGCAGGGCCTGGGGCGCCTCGGGGAGATCTTCGTCGATCCGCCCGACTACGCGATCCTCAATCCGGTGGCGCCCGGGAGGGCGAACCTCAGCGTCGTCGTGCCGCTGGCTCACGCGATGCCGTGGAGCGGGCGCCTCGACGCCTTCTTCGCCGCACGCGTGAAGCAGCTCCCGCATCTGGCCCGACGCATCGCCGGCGGACACCGCGTTGCGCCCGTGCGGGCGATGGGACCCCTGGCGTACCGGGTGGACGCGCCGCGGGTCGGCGGAGTGCTCGTGGTGGGCGACGCCGCGGGCTTCTTCGACCCGTTCACGGGTGAAGGGATCTTCAAGGGGCTCCGGAGCGCCGAGCTGGCCGCAGAGACCGCCGTGCGCGCCCTCCGCCGTGGTGACGTTTCGGCCCAGGCGCTCGCCGGCTACGATCGCGCCCGCCGCCGGGCGTCGCGTGACAAGGAGCGCCTCACGCACGCGCTCCAGGTCGTGATCGCCCACCGTCGGCTCGCCAACCTGACGGCGCGGCTCCTCGTGCGCCGCCAGCGCCTGCTCGACCTCCTGCTCGGTGTCCTCGGCGACTACGTGCCGCCCCGCGCGCTCGTGACCGGCATCCTCGCGCGCTCACGATCCTGACCACCCGCTGTCCGGACGGAGGAGACACGCGATGAGCCCGAGCGACAACCTTCCGCGCCGTTTCGCGCGCATCTACACGGCGGCGATCACGGACGTCATGGACGAGATGGGGCTCCGGCGCCAGACGCTGCCCTCGGCGATCCAGCCGCTCGCCCCCGGCATGCGGACGGCCGGCTACGCCTTCACCGCGCGCGGCCGGCCGCACGCCGGGTCGACGCGCGAGCGTGATCAGACGCTGCGCCGCTTCCTCACGATGCTGGGCGCGGTGCCGGCCGACTCGGTCCTGGTGCTCGCTGCCCACGACAACGTGGCGGCGCACTTCGGCGAGCTCAGCGCATCGTGGTTCCGCGCCCGTAAGGTGCGCGGCGCGGTGATCGACGGCGCGACTCGCGACACCGCCGCGATCGTGCGCATGGCGTTTCCGACCTTCGTCCGCTACCGGACGCCTCAGGATTCGGTGCCGCGGTGGCGGGTGGCCGACTGGGGCCAGCCGGTGACGATCGGCGGCGTGAGGGCGAGCCTCGGTGACCTCGTCGTGGGCGATCTCGACGGCGTCGTCATCATCCCGCGTCGCGCGGCCCACGAGGTGCTCAAGCGTTGCGAGAAGCTCGTCGGGACGGAGACCCGGGTGCGCCTCGCGGTTCGTCGGGGGACGACGCCCCTCGCCGCCTACCAGCAATTCGGGAGCTTTTAACAGACGCGCAGCCGGATCTCGGCGTCGCGTGGGAGTAACCGCGTTCGAGCGCGGCTTTGCCCGCGCAATCCTTTCCTGGGGGAGGCATCGGAGGGGGCCATCGAGGTCCCCTCCGAGTCGCTAGCGTCGGCGGCGGGCGGGGCGGGGCGCCGGGCGCGCCGCCGCCTCTTCATCGCGCGCCTCGGCACCGCTGATCTCAGGCAGGCCCGCCTCCTTCAGCGGCCGTCCGATGTGATCGCGGATCCACTTCGTGTCCCACCACTCCAGCGGCGTGACCGACACGCCGTTGACCAGCACCTCGTAGTGGAGGTGGTCGCCGATCGCGAGGCCGGTCGAGCCCGTGCGCGCGATCTCCTGGCCTTTCTTGACGGCGTCTCCCACTTTCACCGCCGTGCTGGAGAGGTGGGCGTAGAGCGTCTGGAGGCCCAGGCCGTGGTCGACGATCACGGTGTTGCCGTAGATCGTGAGCGGCTCGGCGAAGACGACGACGCCCTCGTTGGCGGCGGGCACGGGCGACTGTCGGGTGGAGGCGAGGTCGTATCCGTAGTGGACCTGACGATCGATCTCGCGGCCGCCGTAGACGTAGGTGCGCGTCTCGGCGAAGTTCGCGAACACCTTCGTGTTGCGCGCCTGCACGAACGATCCTTGCCACAGCGGCTTGTCCGCGGTGGTGGCGCCGACGCGCCGCTTGGTTTCTTCGGCCTGGCGCCGCAAATCGCGATTGATGGTCAGGAACCCGTCGACCAGCGGCGCGGTCGTGGGACGCTGCGGCAGGAGCTCCGCGACCTTGGCCTGGAGGAAGGCGTCCTTGATCTCGATCGTGTCGCGCGGAAACTTGCGGGGACGAATCTCGGCCGGGATCCCGCGCGCCGCAGTGTTGCCGGCTTCGTCGCTGGCACGGATCGCCAGCGGCGTCGCCGGCTCGAAGTCCCAGGGCAGCGCGATCAGCGCGACGCGGGCGCCCCGGTCCGCCGGGCCGAAGGCGAACGACGGGAACGTGAGCGGGCCGGCGCTGACGTCGGTCCGCATCGCGCCGGTGACCCGGAACGCGACGAGTCCGCTCCCGCCAGGCGACAGGTAGTGCGTGGCGGCGAGCAGCTCGATCTTCGGCGGGGTGAGATCGATCGTGACCGGGTAGCCGGCGATCGCGCGGTCCTCGCGCCGGAGGGGCCGCCAGAAGTCGTCGCGCGCCCACACTTCGACGGTGGCGCTGCCCTCCCGGAGCCCGAGCGCGGCGCTGTCGACCACGACCGGGATCTCGAGTCGGCCGAGCGGGCCGTCCTTCATGGCCACGGGCGTCGATTTCCCCGACTGCACGACGCGGACCTCGGCCTTCGCCACGTTGCCGCGGCGGGCCTCGAGTACGACCGTGAACGGGGTTTTCTGTCCAAGGAATCGCGGCGGCGTGGTGAGGGACTGCACGCCCGGCGCCGTCTGGCGCCAGGCGAGATACGACACGGAGCCGACGACGGCCACGACCAGGAGCAGGAAGAGGAGCACCCAGGCTTTCGCGCGCGACCGCTGGGGCACGAGGCGGATGATACCATGCCGGGCGACTCACGAATCGGGAGGCTATGGCGCCATGCCCCCAAGACTGGTTCTCACGTCGCTCGCGCTGTTCACGCTGGCCGGACTCTGCGAGATCGGCGGCGGATATCTCGTATGGCTGTGGCTCCGCGAGGCTCGGAGCGCAGTGCTCGGCGCCCTCGGTGGTGTGGTGCTGTTCGTCTACGGCGTCGTGCCGACGCTCCAGCCCGCGCCGTTCGGGCGCGCCTACGCGGCGTACGGTGGAGTCTTCGTCGTGCTGTCGCTCCTCTGGAGCGGGCTCGTCGCGCGAGAGATACCCGATCGGTTCGACCTGGTCGGCGGCCTGGTGTGCCTCGTGGGCGTCGCGGTGATCATGTACGCGCCGCGGAGCTGACGGCCACGGACCACCGCCGTTCCTCGACACGCCGGTGGCGATCTTGACACCGCGGTGGCGATCTTGACACCCCCGGTGGCCGTCGCTAGCATGACCCGGTGTCGACCACCGTCTGGCTGATTCCCCTCTTTCCGCTCGTCGGCGCGCTCCTCAATATTTTCCTCGGCAACGTCATCGGCCGTCGAGCGCACTGGGTCGCGGTGCCGGCGCTCGCCGGCTCGTTCCTCGCGTCGTGCGTGCTGTTCTCGCGCGTCGCGTCCGGCGAGACGCTCACCACGACGCTGTTCACCTGGATCGTGGCGGGCGACTTCGAGACATCGGCGACGGCGTACGTCGACCCGCTCTCCGGCATCATGCTGCTGGTCGTCACGGGCGTCGGCGCGTTGATCCATCTCTACTCGGTCGGCTACATGCACGGCGACCCGGGATACGCGCGCTACTTCGCCTACATGAATCTCTTCGTGTTCTCGATGACCATGCTGGTGCTGGCCGGCAACTTCCTCCTTCTCTACGTCTTCTGGGAGGCGGTCGGCCTCTGCTCGTATCTCCTGATCGGCTTCTGGTACACGCGGCCGGCCGCGGCGCAGGCGGGCAAGAAGGCATTCATCGTCAACCGCGTCGGCGACTTCGGCTTCGGTCTCGGCATCATGTGGCTGTGGACGGCCCTGGGCACGCTCGACTACGACGCCGCGTTCAAGGGGGCCGCCGAGCTGCCGCCGGCGACGGCGACCGGCATCGCGCTGCTGCTCTTCATGGGGGCGTGCGGCAAGTCGGCCCAGCTGCCCCTGCACACGTGGCTGCCGGACGCGATGGAAGGCCCCACGCCGGTGTCGGCGCTCATCCACGCGGCCACGATGGTCACCGCCGGGGTGTACATGGTGGCGCGCAGCCGCGTGATCTTCGAGCGCTCGCCGGTCGCGCTCGAGGTCGTCGCCTGGGTCGGGGTGGCGACGGCGCTCTTCGCCGCCACGATCGGTCTCGTCCAGACCGACATCAAGCGCGTGCTCGCCTATTCCACGGTGAGTCAGCTCGGCTACATGTTCGCCGCGGTCGGGCTCGGCGCGTACGCCGCGGGGATCTTCCATCTCGTGACGCACGCCTTCTTCAAGGCGCTGCTGTTCCTCGGCGCCGGCAGCGTCATCCACGGCCTCGGCGGCGAGCAGGACCTCCGGAAGATGGGGGGACTGTCGTCGCGGATGGTGACGACGACGATCACGACGACGATCGGCGCGCTCGGGCTCGCGGGCTTGCCCGGGCTGGCGGGGTTCTTTTCGAAGGACGAGATCCTCGCGGCCGCGTTCGCGAGCGAGCACCGGGGGATGTGGGCGCTCCTGCTGCTGGGCGCGTTCCTCACGTCGTTCTACAGCGCGCGCATGCTGTTCCTCGCCTTCTACAGCGGTCCGCGGATGACGAAGGACGCCGCCCACCGCGTCCACGAGTCACCGAGCGTGATGACGCTGCCGCTCGTCGTCCTGGCCGTGCTCACGGTGGTCACCGGTGTCGCGTTCGGGATCCCCTCCGAGCACGGCACCCGGTTCGACCACTTCCTGGCGCCGGTGTTTTCCGTGCACGAAGGTGGGCACGGCGGCGTCGTCGCGCTGATGCTCCTGGTCTCGGCGGTCGTCGCGTTCGCCGCCGGATTCGGTGTCGCGTGGTCCATGTACATGTCGTCGCCCGTTCGCGCCGACGCCATCGGACGGCCGCGAACGGCGGTCCATGCGCTGCTGCTCAACGCCTACTACGTCGACGCGCTGTACGATCGGGCGATCGTGCGGCCCCTGCTGAGTCTCTTCGAATTCCTGGCCCGCGTGTTCGACCTGCGCCTGATCGACGGCCTCGTCAACGCGCTCGGTCGCACCGTCGTGGCGTGCGCGGCGGGGCTGCGCCGGCTCCAGACCGGCTACACCGTGAACTACGCGCTCACGATGCTGGCCGGGGCCGTCGCCATCGTCGCCTTCTTGCTCAGCCGATGAAGCCGGGCCGCATCGTCCTCAGGCCGCCCTCGGTGCTCCGGGTGCTCCGAGCGCACGATCCATGACCCTGCCGTGGTTGTCGGTCGTCACGTTCCTCCCGGGCGCCGCCGGGCTGGCACTCCTGCTGGTGCCGCGACGGTTCGCCAGCGTCCTCCGCGGCGCCGCGCTCGCGATCGCCGTGGTGACGTTTCTGCTCTCGCTCCCGCTCTATTTCGGCTTCGACGACGAGATCGTGGGCTACCAGTTCGAGGAGCACCGGCGGTGGATGCCGACGCTCGGCGTGGCCTACCACGTCGGCATCGACGGCATCAGCCTCCTGCTCGTCCTCCTCACGACCTTCCTCATGCCGCTGGCGCTCGCCTCGGCCTGGGGCGCGATCGAGGACCGGATCAAGGAGTTCGTGGCGACGATGCTGATCCTCGAGACGGGGATGCTCGGGGTCTTCGTGAGCCTCGATCTCTTCCTCTTCTACGTCTTCTGGGAGGCGATGCTGATCCCGATGTACTTCGTGATCGGAGTCTGGGGCGGGCCGAACCGGATCTACGCCGCCGTGAAGTTCGTCCTCTACACGATGGTGGGCTCCCTCCTCATGCTGGTCGCGATCCTGGCCCTCTATTCCCAGTACGGGGCGGCGACCGGACGCTACACGTTCGACTTGCCGGTGCTGGCGCAGTTCGTGATGGCGCCCGGCCGCGCCCAGGACCTGATGTTCCTGGCCTTCGCGCTGGCCTTCGCGATCAAGGTGCCGCTATTTCCCTTCCACACCTGGCTGCCCGATGCCCACGTCGAGGCGCCCACGGCGGGCAGCGTGATCCTCGCGGGGGTCCTGCTCAAGATGGGGACGTACGGGTTCTTGCGCTTCTGCCTGCCGCTCTTCCCGGATGCGAGCCTGGCGTTCGGGCCCCTGGTGTTCACCCTCGCGGTGATCGGCGTCATCTACGGCGCCTGGGTGTCGACGGTGCAGCCGGACATGAAGAAGCTCGTCGCCTACTCGAGCGTGAGCCACCTCGGCTTCGTGATGCTTGGGCTCTTCACGCTCAACCAGCAGGGGCTCGTGGGCGGCCTCATTCAGATGGTGAACCACGGGCTCTCGACGGGCGCGCTCTTCCTGATGGTCGGAATGATCTACGAGCGCCGCCACTCACGGCTCATCGAAGACTTCGGCGGCCTCTGGCGGGTCGTGCCGGCCTTCTCGGCGCTCTTCCTGGTGGTGACCCTGTCGTCGCTGGGGCTGCCGGGGCTGAACGGGTTCGTCGGCGAGTTCCTGATCCTGGTCGGCGCCTTCCAGCGGAGCCCGTGGTTGGCCGCGGTCGCGACCAGCGGGATCATCTTCGCGGCGGTGTACATGCTCTGGATGTATCAGCGCGTGATCTTCGGCGAGGTCACGCGCGAGGCGAACCGCGGCCTCTCCGACCTCACCACCCGCGAGTGGGCGGTGCTCGTGCCGATCGTGGCGCTCATCGTGTGGATCGGGGTCTACCCGGCGGCGTTCACCGGGAAGACCGAGACGACCGTCGAGGCGCTGATCGCCCAGGTGCAGAGCAAGGCCAGCGCGAACCGATAGACATGGACGCGATCGTCTTCCCGCCCGTCGTCCTCGGCCCCTTGGTTCCGACCCTGATCGTGTTGGCCGCCGGCGCCCTCGTGCTGGCGCTCGAGCTGTGGCCGCGCGCGCTCCCCCGCGAGCTCGCGGCGGTGCTCGCGCTGGCGGGCATGGTCGGCGCCTTGCTCGCGACGCTCGCGCGGTGGGGCTTGCCCGGGCGCGCGTTCCGCGACATGGTCGTGCTCGACGACTTCGCGCTCTTCTTCAACGTCGTCATCTGCTACGCGGGCGCCTTGATCGTGCTGCTCTCGATGGACTACCTGCGTCGCACCGGGAGCGACTCCGGCGAGTACTACGCCCTCGTGCTCTTCTCGACCGCCGGCATGATGCTCCTCGCCGCCGCCGGCGACCTGATCGTGGTGTTCCTGGCCCTCGAGCTGATGTCGCTCTCGCTCTACGTCCTGGCGGGGCTCTTCAAGCGGGAGCTGGCCTCCGGCGAGGCCGCGATGAAGTACTTCCTCCTCGGTGCGTTCGCGTCGTCGTTCCTTCTCTACGGGGTCGCGCTCGTCTACGGCGCCGCCGGGACCACGAACCTCGACCGGATCGCCGCGGCCATGGCCGCGCGCCCGCGCGACCCGATGTTCGTCATCGGTCTTGGGTTCCTGCTGGTCGGGTTCGGCTTCAAGATCTCGTCGGTGCCCTTCCACATGTGGGCGCCCGACGTCTACCAGGGAGCGCCGACGAGCGTGACCGCGCTGATCGCGACGGGGTCCAAGGCGGGTGCGTTCGCGGCCCTCATCCGCGTGCTGGCGGTGACCCTCCGCGGCGTCCCGCCCGACTGGGCGACGCTGCTCTGGGCCGTCGCGGCCGCCACCATGACCGTCGGCAACGTGGTCGCGATCGCGCAGTCGAACCTCAAGCGGATGCTGGCCTACTCGTCGATCGCGCACGTGGGGTACATGCTCGTCGGTCTCGTCGCCGGGGGGGTGGGCGGCGCGAGCGCCGTCCTCTTCTATCTGCTGACCTACACCTTCACGACCGCCGGCGCCTTCGGGGTGATCACGCTCTGCGAGCGCGCGCGCGTCGAGGCGGTCGAGGTCGGCGACTACGCGGGGCTCGCGCGCCGCCACCCGGTCCTGGCGGCGGCGCTGGGAGTCTTCCTCCTGTCGCTGATCGGCATTCCCCCGCTGGCGGGGTTCGTCGCCAAGTTCTACGTGTTCGGGGCGGCCGTGCGCGCCGGCTATTTCTGGCTCGCGGTCATCGGAGTGCTGAACTCCGCGGTGGCGGCCTACTACTATCTGCGCGTGGTCGTGTTCATGTACATGCGCGAGCCGGACGGAGCGGCGACCGCCTACGCGCCCTCGTTCGCCGGCAACCTCGCGCTGGCGATCGCGCTACTCGCGATCGTGCTACTCGGCGTCGTGCCGGCGCCCTTCGTGGATCTCGCCCAGGCCGCCGTCGCGCCGCTCCTGCGCTAGGCGGATGGACGCGGCGGTCTGAGCGCCGTGCCCGCCGGCTTCGCCCTGCCGCACCGCGGCTGGCTCTTCGATCTCGACGGCACCGTGTACCGCGGCGAGGCGCTGATTCCCGGGGCCGACGACGCGATCGCGGCCTTGCGGGCGGCGGGCCGGCGCGTCGCCTTCCTGTCCAACAAGCCGCTCCAGACCCGCGCCGACTATGCTCGCAAGCTCACGCGCCTGGGGATCGAGACCGGCGAGGACGACGTGATCAACTCGTCTCTCGTGCTGGCGCGCCACCTGGCGCGCCTCGACGGGGGCGCCCCCGTGTTCGTGATCGGCGAGCCGCCCCTGATCGCCGAGCTCCGCGCCCACGGCTTCGAGGTGCGCGGGGACCATCGCGTCCGCTGGGTGGTGATCGCCTTCGATCGCACCTTCGACTACGCGAAGCTGAACACCGCGCTCCAGGCGGTGCGTCAGGGCGCCAGACTGATCGCCACCAACCCGGACCGGACGTGTCCGACCGAGGACGGCGAGATCCCGGATTGCGCGGGGATGACGGCCGCCGTCGAGGCGGTGACCGGCCGGACCGTCGAGGTCATCGTCGGCAAGCCCTCACCGATCATCCTCGAGGTCGCGCTCGCACGGCTGGGGGTGTCGGCACGCGACTGCGTGATCGTCGGGGATCGCCTCGAAACCGACATCGTGATGGGAAAGCGGCTCGGGCTGGCGACGGTCCTGGTCCTCACCGGGATCACGCACGCGGGCGATGCGCGCATCGCCGACACGGCTCCCGACCTCGTCGTCTCCTCGATCCGCGACCTCGTCCGCTGACGCGGAGGTCGCGAGGCGGAGGTCAGCGAGCCCGATTTCTCCAACAGGACGTTGACGGCCCTCGGCGGCGGGCAGTACGGTGATGACGGGGGTCGCGCGGCCGGCGCCCGGGGGAGCGAGCCATGAGCAGGCCATACCGCAGTGGCCGGAGGTGATCGAGCGTGAATGCGCCTTCGTACGTAAGCGCGCGGTGGTCGCCCTGCTGACTGTGGCCACCGTGCCCGCCGTCCCGGGTCGTCGCGAGGCCGCCTGATCCGATGAACAGCCGTCCCGCGCCGCTCGAGGACGCCGCGTACGACGTCGTCGTCGTCGGCGGCGGCATGGCGGGCGCCGGGGTCGCGCGCGACCTGGCTCTGCGCGGCGTGTCGGTGGCGCTGGTCGAGAAGGGCGACTTCGCCGGCGCGACGACGTCACAGTCGTCCAAGCTCATCCACGGCGGTCTCCGTTACCTCGAGCTGTTCGACTTCGCCCTCGTGCGCGAGTCGCTCCGGGAGCGCGAGACGCTCCGCCGCCTGGCGCCGCACCTGGTGCGGCCGCTGCCGTTCCTGGTGCCGATCTATCGCGAGTCCTCGCGGAGCCTCATCAAGGTCCGCATCGGGTTGAAGCTCTACGACTGGCTGGCGCCGGGGCGGAACCGCGAGCGGTACCGGGTGCTGCCTGCGGTCGACGCGCTCTCCCTCGAGCCGGCGATCCGCGCGCGCGACCTCCGCGGCGCCGGCTACTACTTCGACGACCTGCTCGTCTTCCCCGAGCGGCTCTGTCTCGAGAACGTGCTCTCGGCCTGCCGGCTCGGCGCGCGGGCGTTCAACTACGCGCAGGTCGCGGAGATCGTCCGGGACCCGAGAGGCGCGATCGGCGGGGTCCGCGTGCGTGACCTCCTGACGGGACGCGTCGCGACGCTGGGCGCGCGCGTCGTGGTCAACGCGACCGGCCCCTGGGTGGACGAGCTCCGCGCAGCCGCGCGCGTGTCCGAGCGCGGCCCACGGATCCTCCGGCGAACGAAGGGCATTCACTGTCTGCTGCCGCGGCTCACCGAGCGCGCCCTCTACCACGCGACCGGCGACGACCGCATGATCTTCGTCATCCCGTGGCGCGATTTCTCGCTCGTCGGCGCGACCGACAGCGATTTCGACGGCGACCTGGATCGTCTGTACGCGACCGGCGACGAGGTCAACTACCTGCTGGACGAGGTGTACAAGGTCCTGCCCGACCCGCGCGTCTCGCCGAAGGAGGTCGTCTACACGTACGCCGGCGTGCGCCCGCTCTCGTTCGAGAAGGGCAAGCGTGAGTCCGACGTCTCGCGGGCCCACAAGGTCGTCGCCGAGGAGCAGGGGCGCTTCCTCTCGATCACCGGCACCAAGCTCACCTGTTTCCGGAGCCTGGCCGCCGAGCTGGGCGATCAGGTCATGCGCACCCTCGGCCGTCGCGGCCCGAGCCGCAGCGACCGGGTCGCGCTCGACGGCAGCGACGACGACGTCGTCCGCACCGAGGCGCGCGCGTGGCTCGACGTCTCCGGCGAAGCCGCGGCCACCGGGCTCGACCGCGAGACGCTGGAGACGCTGGTGACGACGTACGGACGCGGTTGGACGCGCGTGGTGGACCTCGCCGGGAAGGTGGCGGGCGGAACCGAGCGGTTGTGCCCGTCGAACCCCGACGTCGTCGCCGAGCTCCACCGCGCGGTGCAGGAAGAAATGGCCGTGTCGCTCCAGGACGTGCTGCTGCGGCGGACGGGCATCGGCACGAGCCGCTGCCAGGGGCAGGACTGCGCCGAGTCGGTCGGGCGCCGGATGGCCGAGCTCCTCGGCTGGACGCCCCGGCGGCTCGACGCCGAGCTCGACGCGTACCAGGCGCACGTCGCGCGCTCGCACAAGTTCCGGACGTAACCGCCGCGCCGCGCCGGCGTCACCGGGCCGTCGTACGCCTATGCTATAGTGCGGCACCGAACCCGCAGCAGACCAGCAGACCACGATGGAGGTCCTCATGACGCGCTCGGCGTTGGGCGTTCTCGTCGCGGCGGCGGTGCTCGTCGCTGGATTCCCATCGACGACGGTCGCCGCGACGGAGATCCAGTTCTGGCACGCCATGACGGGCGTGCTGGACGAGCGGGTCAACGAGATCACCGCCAAGTTCAATGCCTCGCAGAGCGACTACGTCGTGAAGGCGGTGAACAAAGGGTCGTATCCGGAGACCCTCAACGCCGCGATCGCGGCCTATCGGGCGAAGCAGCCCCCGCACGTCGTTCAGGTGTTCGAAGTCGGCACCCAGACCATGCTGTCGTCGGGCGCGGTGTACCCGGTGCACCAGCTCATGAGTGACCACAAGTTCGCGATCGACTGGAACGACCTGATCGGGCCCGTGAAGAGTTACTACTCGACGGGCGGGCAGCTCGCCTCGATGGCGTTCAACTCGTCGACGCCGATCCTCTACTACAACAAGGACCACTTCAAGAAGGCGGGTCTCCCGGACAAGGCGCCGTCGACGTGGGACGAGGTCGAGGCGATGGCGAAGAAGCTCCAGGCCGCGGGGGTCAAGTGTCCGTTCGGCTCGGCGTGGCCGTCGTGGGTGCTGGTCGAGAACATGCACGCCTACCACGACCAGCCCTTCGCCGATCGCAGCAACGGCTTCGACGGCCTCGCGACCACGCTCAAGATCAACGGCCCCTTCGGCGTGAAGATGATGGAGTTGCTCGCGCGCGGCGCCAAGGAAGGCTGGTTCACGTACGGCGGCCGAGTCAACAAGGGCGAGGCGCTCATGACCGCCGGCGAATGCGGGATCTTCACGACCTCGTCGGCCTACATCGGCAACCTCACCCGCGCCGCGGAAGGCAAGTTCACGTGGGGCACGGGCTTTCTGCCCCGTCTCGCGGGTTTCCCGCAGGGGAACTCGATCATCGGTGGGGCCACGCTCTGGGTGATGAAGGGCGCCAAGCCGGGGGAGTATAAGGGCGTCGCGCAGTTCTTCAAATATCTCGCCGCCACCGAGAACCAGGCGTGGTGGGCGGGGGTGACGGGATATCTGCCGCTCACGAACAGCGCGACCAAGGCCCTGGAGGCCTCCGGCCACTACGCGAAGAATCCGCACCAGAAGACAGCCGTCAGCCAGATGAACAGCGGCAAGACAACGCCCAACAGCCAGGGGATCCGGCTCGGGAACTTCAACTCCGTCCGCGACGCCATCGAGGAGCAGATGGAGAACATCTTCAGCGGCAACAAGACGGCCAAGCAGGGCCTCGACGACGCCGTGGTGAAGGGGAACGAGATCCTGAAGGAGTTCGCGGCGCTCTACAAGTAGTCGGCGACCCTCGCCCATGAAACGCACGGTCTTCCGCAATCGGTGGCTGCCCTACGCGCTCGTCGCTCCCCAGGTTGCCATCACGATCGTCTTCTTCTTCTGGCCGGCGTTCGACTCGCTGCGCCTGTCACTCTATCGGGCGTCACCGTTCGGCGATCGGCTCATCTTCATCGGCGGGGGCAACTTCGTGCGACTCCTCGGCGATCCCGCCTATTTCCGGAGCGCGGCGACGAGCTTCGGGTTCTCGCTCTTCGTCACCTTCATCGGCCTGGCGCTCGCCCTGCTCCTCGCCTCGCTGGCCAACGCGAAGATCCGCGGGCTCGCCATCTACCGGACGCTCCTCCTCTGGCCGTACGGGATCGCTCCCGCGGTGGCGGGCGTCATCTGGCTCTTCGTCTTCCATCCGTCCTTCGGCGTCCTGCCCTACCTCCTGTCGTTCGTGACCGCCTATCAGTTCAACTGGTTCTTGAAGGGCTGGGTGGCGCTGACGCTCATCGTCATCGCGGCGATCTGGAAGCAGTTCGGCTACAACCTCGCCTTCTACCTGGCCGGGCTCCAGGCCATCCCCGGCTCGGTCCTCGAGGCGGCCAGCGTGGACGGGGCCGGCCCGATCAGGAGGTTCTTCGCGATCACGTTTCCCCTCCTGTCGCCGGTGACCTTCTTCCTGGTCACCCTCAACATGACCTTCGCGTTCTTCGACACGTTCGGCCTCGTGCACGCGGTGACGCAGGGCGGGCCGGGCGACGCGACGTCGATCCTGGTGTACCGCGCGTGGAAGGACGGCTTCGACGGCCTCCAGCTCGGGTACTCGGCGGCGCAGTCGGTGATCCTGATGCTGCTGGTGATCGCGCTGACCGCCGTGCAGTTCCGGTACGCCGAGAAGAAGGTGACGTACTGATGGCATCCACCGGGCGTGTCGCCGCCACCGACGTCGCCGCGCCGGCCGAGCTCGCGGGCGGCCTCGGCGCCGCCCGCCGGCGGGACCGGAGCGGCCTGATCGCCCACGCGATCCTCGTCGCCTCGGTGGCCGTACTCGCGTTCCCGCTCTACTACGCGTTCGTCATCAGCACCCAGACGCTGGACGAGGTGACGAGCCTCCCGCCGAAGCTCGTGCCGTCGACCCACCTGCTGCAGAACTATGCCGACGCGTGGGCGCGCGTGAAGATGGGGCGACTCCTGGCGAACAGCGCGATCGTCGCGCTCGCCGTCGCCTTCGGAAAGATCGCGATCTCGCTCCTGTCCGCGTTCGCGATCGTGTACTTCAACTTCCGGGGCAAGCAGCTCGTGTTCTGGATGATCTTCGTCACGCTGATGTTGCCGGTGCCAGTACGGATCGTCTCGACGTACCAGGTCGTGAGCGTCCTCGGCTGGGTCGATACCTACTGGGGACTCACCGTGCCCCTCATGGCGTCGGCGACGGGGACTTTCCTCTTCCGTCAGTACTATCAAACCATTCCCGACTCGCTCGCCGAGGCCGCGCAGCTCGACGGCGCCGGCCCGCTGCGGTTCCTGTGGTCGATCCTGCTGCCGCTGTCGACGGCCAACATCGCGGCGCTTTTCGTCATCCTCTTCGTCTACGGGTGGAACGACTACCTGTGGCCGCTCATGGTGACGAACAGCCCCGAGATGCGAACGGCCGTCATCGGAATCGATTCGCTGATCCCTCGCACCTCGCAGCTCCCGGAATGGAACGTGGCCATGGCGGCGGCGATGATGGTTCTGCTCCCCCCGGTGGCCGTCATCGTCGTCATGCAGCGCTGGTTCGTGAAAGGCCTGATCGAGACCGAGAAGTGACGCGGATCGCGGCGCACCGCGGGGGCGCGGCCCTCTGGCCCGAGAACAGCCTGCTCGCGTTCGCCAACGCCATCGCGCTCGGCAGCGACCTGCTCGAGTTCGACGTGCACCTGACCGCCGACGGCGCCGTCGCGGTGATCCACGACGCGACGGTCGAGCGGACCACCGACGGTCGGGGCGCGGTCGCCTCGATGACGACGGCCGATCTGCGCCGGCTCCGGCTCAAGGGGCCGGACGGGACCCTGACCGCCGAGCACCTGCCCACGCTCGACGCGGTGCTCGGGGAGGCCGCCGCTGCGCCGGTGGCGCTCCTGGTCGAGGTGAAGGGGCCGAGGCGGGGAGCCCGCTACGACGGGCTGGAGGAGAAGATCCTCGCCGCGCTCTCCAGCGCGGGAATGCTGGCGCGGGCGACCATCATGGCGTTCGACCCCGAGGTGATCGCGCGCGTCCGCACGCTGGCGCCGCGCGCGCGCACGACTCTCCTCGTCGCCCGCGGCGTGGTCGAGCGGGCCGGGGCCCGTCCCGAGCAGACCATCGACTGGGCGGTCGCCGCCGGCGTCACCGACGTCGGGCTCGAGCACACGCTCGTGGACGAGCGGGTGGTCGCGGCGGCACGCGCTGCGAAGCTCGCGCTCGGCGTCTGGACGGTGAACGACGAGCCGACGATCCGCAGAATGCTGGCCCTCGGGGTCGACGTCCTCACGACCGACCGACCCGACCTCGCCAAACGGCTCCTCCGGGGCGATTCGTGAAGCGCCTCCGGGAGCGATGACCGCGCGCCGCTACGTCCTCGCCCTCGATCAGGGCACGACCGGGTCGACCGCGCTGGTCGTCGATCCCGACGGCCGCGTGCTCGCGCGTGGCTACGCGGAGCTGCCGCAGTACTACCCGCAGCCCGGGTGGGTCGAGCACGACCCGGAGGAAATCTGGTCCACCGTCGAGCGCTCGGTGCGCTCGGCGTTGTCCGAGGCCCGCGTGCTCGGGACCGAGATCGCGGCCATCGGCATCACGAACCAGCGCGAGACGACCGTCGTGTGGGAGCGGGCGACGGGCGTCCCGATCCATCGCGCCATCGTCTGGCAGTGCCGCCGGACGGCGCCGCTGTGCGACCGGCTGCGCGCCGACGGTGTCGAGGACCTGGTGCGGACGAAGACGGGGCTCGTCCTCGACGCCTACTTCTCGGGCACGAAGATCCGCTGGCTCCTCGACGAGATTCCCGGGGCGCGCCGCCGCGCGGTGCGCGGTGAGCTCGCCTTCGGCACCGTCGACTCGTGGTTGCTCTGGAAGCTCACGGGCGGCCGCGTCCACGCCACCGACGCGACGAACGCCTCGCGGACGCTCTGCCTCGACCTCCGGACGGTTGACTGGGACGACGAGATGCTGAAGATCCTCGACGTCCCGCGCGTCATGCTGCCCGCGATCGTGGCGTCCGCGGGTGTGCTCGGCGAGACGGAGGATCTCGGCTGGCTTCCGCGCGGGGTGCCGATTGCCGGGGTCGCCGGCGACCAGCAGGCGGCCTTGTTCGGCCAGGCGTGCCTGGCACCCGGCGCGGCGAAGAACACGTACGGGACCGGTTGCTTCCTGCTGCTCAACACCGGGCCCGCTCCGGTCGCCTCGTCGCACGGGCTCGTGACGACGATCGCGTGGCGGATCGACGGGCGGACGACGTATGCGCTCGAGGGCAGCGTGTTCATCGCGGGCGCGGCCATCCAGTGGCTGCGCGACGGGCTCGGGCTGATCCGGAACGCCGCCGAGAGCCAGGCGCTGGCCGAGTCGGTTCCCGACACGGGCGGCGTCTATTTCGTCCCGGCGTTCGTCGGCCTGGGCGCGCCGCACTGGGACATGTACGCGCGCGGAACCATCGTGGGGCTGACCCGTGGGACGACGGGCGCCCACCTCGCGCGCGCGGCGCTCGAGGCGATCGCCTTCCAGAGCCGCGACGTGCTGGAGGCGATGGCGGCGGACGCCGGGATGGGGGCGTGGGAGCTGCGCGTCGACGGCGGCGCCGCCGCCAACGACTTCCTCTGCCAGTTCCAGGCGGACGTCTTGAACGTCGCCGTGCTGAGGCCGCGCGTCATCGAGACGACCGGGCTCGGCGCCGCCTACCTGGCGGGGCTGGGCGCGGGCGTCTGGCGCTCGCTGGACGACGTCGGGCGCCGCTGGGCCCTCGAGCGGAGGTTCGAACCGGAGTTGGGCGAGGCGGCGCGGGCGGCGCGTTACGATGGCTGGCGGCGGGCGGTGGAGCGAGCGAAGGGATGGATAGTCTCATGAGAGGAGACGGTCGATGAAACGATTCGGGGTCCTGGCGCTGGCACTCCTTCTCGCCGCGAGCACGTCGGGCGCGGCCCTCGGGCAGGCGCCGCCGATCGAGAGCGAGCTGGCCATGATCACGCCCGTGTCGAAGTCCATCCACGACGCCGCGCTCAAGGCGTTCGCCGACTACGCGAAGGAAAAGTGGAACGTCACGGTCAAGGTGAGCGCGATCCCGGCGGGCACGCCGGTCGCCTACGGCCGTATCGTCGAGTGGAAGGGGCGGCCCGAGGTCGACATCTTCTGGGGCGGGGAGTCGGCGCTCTTCGAGAAGCTCGCCGAGCAGAAACTCTTGCAGAAGGTGGAGATCGCCCGTGAGGCCTGGGACTCGATCCCCGCATCGATCGGCACGCCACGGGCCATTCCGCTCAAGGACAAGAACGGCTACTGGGTCGGCACCGCGCTCGAGCCGTACGGGCTCGTCTACCATCCCAAGAAGATCCAGCGCCTCGGCATCGCCGAGCCCAGAGAGTGGGACGACCTGCTGAATCCGAAGCTCAAGGGCGAGGTCGCCCAGTGCGCGCCCACACGCTCCTCGTCGTCGAACGCGACCTACGAGGTGATCCTGTCGATGCACGGGGAGGACAAGGGCTGGGAGTGGCTCCGCAAGCTCGCCCTGAACACCGGACACTTCACGGCCCGTAGCCGTGACGTGCCGACCGTGGTCGCCAAGGGCGAGTTCGGCGCGGGCTTCGCCGTCCCGTCGTACATGGCGTTCGAGGAGAAGCTTGCGGGCTTCGACCTCAAGTTCGTCGCCCCGAAGAACGCCTTCGTCACGCCCGAGCCGATGGCGATCCTCGCGGGCGCCCGCAATCCCCGGACGGCGCGCGCCTTCATCGAGTTCCTCCTGAGCGAGCGGGGGCAGAAGGTCTTCATGGAGCGAGGGCTCTTCCCGATCACGCCGAAGTACAAGGTGCAGGGCCCGCCGGGTTCTCCCGCCGAGCTGGCCGTGGAGTTCACCGGGGGCGTGCGGTCGTACTTCGAGCGAGAGGTCTCCAACGTGTACGACGACGCCGTCGCGCAGAAGCGGTCGGACGCGCTCAAGCAGAAGTTCCGCACGGACATCGAAGCGACCTGGAAGAAGCCCTAGCGGCCGACGGTGAAGATCCGGCTATCCCGGGTCCTCAAGCGGTTCGGGAGCGTGACCGCGGTCGACGGCGCGAGCCTCGAGATCGGCGACGGTGAGCTCTTCACGCTGCTCGGGCCCTCGGGCTGCGGGAAGACGACGTTGCTCCGGCTGATGGCCGGCTTCGGGACCCCGGACGGCGGCGAGATCTGGTTCGGCGATCGTCGCGTCGACGGGCTCCGACCCTACGAGCGGAACATCGGGATGGTGTTTCAGAACTACGCGCTCTGGCCGCACATGACGGTGAAGGCCAACATCGCCTACGGGCTCAAGCTCCGGAAGCTCGACGGCCCGACGATCGCCGAGCGGATCGCGGCCGGCCTGCGCAAGGTGAACCTGGCGGGCCTCGAGCTCCGCTATCCCGGCCAGCTCTCCGGCGGCCAGCAGCAGCGCGTCGCGCTCGCCCGCGCCCTCGTGCTGAACCCGGACATCCTGCTGCTGGACGAGCCGCTGTCGAACCTTGACGCAAAAATCCGGGTGCAGGTGCGCGCGGAGATCCGCGCGCTGCAGAAAGACCTGCGGATCACGACCGTGTACGTCACCCACGATCAGGAGGAAGCGCTGTCGCTCTCCGATCGCGTCGCCGTCATGCGGGACGGCCGCGTGCTCCAGGTGGCGCCCCCCAAAGAGCTTTACGAACGGCCCCTCGGCCGGTTCGTCGCCGATTTCGTCGGCACCAACAACTTCCTCGCGGGCACCTGCCGCGAGATCGGGGCTGACCGCGTCGTCGCCGAGACGACCGTCGGCACCGTGCGGGGCTCGCCGACGCCGCGGGTCCGCGCCGGCGGCCCCTGCGTGCTCGCGGTGCGTCCCGAGAACATCGCGCTCGGGGCCGGCCCCGAGAACACCTTCGAAGGACGGGTCGTGCTGGCGTCCTATCTGGGGAGCACGCTGCGCTACGACGTCGAGGTGGCAGGCCGCGTCGTGCTCAAGGTCGACGTGGGCGACCCGTGGCACCACGAGGTCCTCCCGACGGGCGCGGCGGTGCGCGTGACGTTTCCGGCCTCGGCGGCGCTGGCGCTTCCCGATGACGACGACTAGCGCCTCGGTCGCTCGGCCGCTGGCGCGTGCGCGCGCGCGGCGCCTCCTGCCGGCGCTCGGCGTCGGCGTCATCTGGCTCTTCCTGCTGCTCTTTCTCGTCTACCCGCTTGGGCGGATCCTCTATGACGCGTTCAGCGACGACGCCGGGCGCTTGACGATCGGGAACTTCGTCGAGTTCGCCCACGATGCCTTCTATCTGCGCTCCCTCGCGAACTCGCTCCTGCTCGGCCTCGGCACCGTCGCGGCGACCTCGGCGGTGGGGTTCGCGGTGGCGTTGCTCCTCGTCCGCTACGACTTCGTCGGTCGCAACCTGTTCAGCTACCTGACGCTGATCCCGATCATCTCGCCGCCGCTGGTCGGGGTGCTCGGGTTCACCTTCATCATGGGCCGTGCCGGCACCGTGAACGTGCTCCTGGAAGACTGGTTCGGGCTCGTCAAGCCGATCAACTTCGTGTACGGGCTGCACGGCGTGCTGTTGGTGGAGACGCTGCACCTCTTCCCGATGATCACGCTCAACGTCGTGGACGCGCTCGCCAAGATCGACCCGGCGCTCGAGGAGGCGGCCGAGAGTGTCGGCGCCCGAGGCTGGACGAAGCTCGTCCGGATCACGCTGCCCCTGACGACGCCGGGCTACGTGGCCGGGGCGCTGCTGGTCTTCATCTGGACCTTCTCGGACTTCGCCACCCCGCTGGTGCTGGGCGTTCACGATCTGCTGGCCTCGCAGGCGTACCTCAACATCGTGCAATTCGTGGATCGACGGCTGTTCCGGATGGGCATCGTGATCTCCGCGATCATGGTGGTGCTCGCCGTCGTGTTCCTGATCGCGGCGCGCCGGTACGTCGCGATCAAGGACTACTCGTCGCTCTCGTACTCGAAGGTCGCTCGGCGGCGCCTCTCGCCGCTCGCCCAGATGGGAGCGGTCGCGTTCCTCTCGGTCGTGATGCTCCTGTCGTTCATCCCCTATCTCGGCGTGGTCCTCGCGTCGGTCGGCCGGGGCTGGTCGCTGACCCCGTTCCCCGTCCGGTACACGCTCGTCTACTTCGAGCGGGTCATCGTCGAGACGCCGAAGTACGTCGTGAACAGCTTCCTCTACTCGGGGCTCGCGGTGGTCCTGTGCGTGGCCGTCGGCGTGCCGATCGCGTGGATCCTGGCGCGCACCCGGCTGCCAGGCCGGGACGCGCTCGACGGGATCAACACACTGATCCTGGCGATTCCGGGCACCGCCATCGGGATCGCCTACATCCGCGCGTTCCGGTTCGACGTGCCGGGCGTCGGCTACGGGCTCACGAGTCTCTGGATCGTCCTGCCCCTCGTGCTCGCGATACGCCGGCTCCCGTACACGGTGCGGGGCTCGTACGCGTCGCTCCTGCTCGTGCATCGGTCGATGGAGGAGGCGGCGGCGAGCGTGGGCGCGCGAGGCTGGCGGTCCTTCCGTGACATCACGCTGCCGCTGATCTGGCGCGGCGTCCTCGTCGGCTCGCTCTTTTCGTTCATGACGTCGCTCCAGGAAGCCTCGGCGGTGCTCTTCCTCTCGCTCGGGGGCTGGGAGACCATCACCGTCGGAATCTTCTCCTTCTACATCGCCGGCAGCGCCAACGAGGCCGCCGCGCTCGGCGTCATCCTCATTCTCGTGGCCGCCCTGAGCGTCGCCGTCATCAACCGCATCGCGGGCGCCCGCATGGGCGGCATGTTCGGCTAGGTTGTGCCGCACCGACTTGTGGAGGCGTGCACTCACGACTGTGAAATCAGCCAGTTACGATTGCTTGTCCGCTCGGAGTCAATGTGCTAGTGTCCTTCTTCACATGGCGCCGTCCGGGGAGCAGGGGACCTGGAAAGCGCTCGGGGAGCTGTCCTCGATCGGGCTGACGCTGGTCGTCGCGACGGTCATCGGGCTCGTCGGCGGCTACTACGCTGACCGTTGGCTGGGAACGAAGCCCTGGCTCCTGCTGATCGGGCTCGGACTCGGGATCGCCGCGGGATTCGTGAACCTCTTTCGATCGGTGAAGCGTGCGGAGCGAGAGCTCGATGACTCCAAATGAGCTGACGACGCGAGTGACGCTCGACACCTGCGCTGCCGTCGCCGCGCTCGCCGCACTCGTCGCCTGGCTCGGCGGAGCGTCGGCGGGCGTCGGCGTGCTGGCGGGCGGAGCGCTCGCCGTCGGAAACTTCCGGTGGCTGACGGCCCGCGCGTCGGCGGCGACCGCGGCTGCAGGCGCGCCGGCGAGTGCCTGGCTGGTGGGCGCGGGGCTGCGGTTCGCTGCGTGTACCGCCGCCTGCGCGCTCCTCCTCACCACCGGCTGGGCGCACCCGGTCGCGCTGGTCGCGGGGTTCACCGTATTGCCGTGCGACTTGATCGCGCGCGGGCTCGCGGCGTCGCGCGCGGAGCGCTGAGCATTGGACGCGATCGAGCACCCCCCGATTTTCCGCCTGCCGGGCATCCCCGACCACGTGACCTACACGTGGCTCGTGATGGTGATCCTGGCGGCGGTGACCTTCGCCGCGTCGCGCAACCTGCAGCTCGTGCCCCGCGGCCTCCAGAACTTCCTGGAGGTCGTGCTCGAGCAATTCATGCAGATGATCGACGACGTCATGGGCCACGAAGGCCGGCGCTACCTGCCCCTCATCGCAACCCTCGGCTTGTTCATCCTCACCGCCAACCTCATGAGCCTGGTACCGGGGTTCGCGGGCCCGACCGGCAACCTCAACACCACCGGCGCCTGCGCCATCGTCGTGTTCGTGGCGTACCACTGGATCGGCGTGCGAAAGCAAGGCGTGCTGGCGTATCTCAAGCACTTCGCGGGGCCCGTCCCGCTCCCGCTCAAGCCGCTGATGTTCGTGATCGAGCTGATCAGTCACCTCGCCCGGCCTCTCTCGCTCACGCTCCGACTCTTCGGCAACATGGTCGGCGGTCACATCCTGCTCGCCGTGATCTTCCTCCTGATGGGCCTGGACGGGCTGATCGGCTGGGCGCTGTCGGGCAGCGTGGTGGGCGCCGTCGTCGGTGGGATCGGGGGCGTGATCACGATCGTCTTCACGGTCGGGTTCCTCTACCCCCTGAAGATCCTGGTGGCCTTTCTGCAGGCGTTCATCTTCGTGATGCTGACGATGCTCTACATCTCCGGAGCGATCGAAGAGGCCGAGCATCATGCCGAGCACCACTAGCAGATCACACGCATAGAGGAGGGAGTCGTGCGACGTTCACTGATTCTGGGGGGTGTGGCGGTTCTGGCGTTTCCGACGGCGGCGCTCGCGGCCGACGGTGGCGCAGGCGGCTGGATCGGTCCGTTCGCCGTCATCGCGGCCGGCATCGGCATGGCCATCGCGGCGGGCTTGTGCGGGCTCGGCCAGGGTAGGGCGGTCGCCTCTGCCGTGGACGCGATGGCCCGGCAGCCGGGCGCCGCGGCGCGGATCCAAACGGCGATGATCATCGGCCTGGCGCTGATCGAGTCCCTCGCGATCTACACGCTCGTCATCGCGTTGATCCTCCTGTTCGTGAAGGGCATCCAGTTTTCGTGATGTCCAGCGGATAACGGGAGCGGCGCGCCGCGCGTCCCGCGCGCGGCGCGCCGCACGATGACGCCACGCTCGAACGCGCGCTTCCCGAAGATCCCCGAGATGACGATCCGTCGTCTCTCGGTCTACACCCGCTGCCTCCTGCAGCTCGAGGAGGATGGGGTCAAGACCGTGTCCTCGCAGGAGCTGGCGGAGCGGTTCAATCTCAACTCGGCGCAGGTCCGGAAGGACCTCGCCTACTTCGGCGAGTTCGGCGTCCGCGGCATCGGCTACTACGTCTCGGGCTTGAAGGCCGAGCTCCAGCGCATCCTCGGCCTCGATCGCGAGTGGCCGGTGGCGCTCGTCGGTTTCGGCAATCTCGGCTCCGCGCTCTTCCACTACAAAGGGTTTGCCCGTCAGGGGTTCCGGATCGTGGCGATCTTCGACGAGGATCCGGCCAAGGTGGCGCGCGAGATCGAGTCGACGCCCATCTTCGCGAGCCGTGACATGAGCCGTGAAGTGAAAGCGCGCGGGATCCAGATCGCGATCGTCGCGGTGCCCACGGACGCGGCGCAGGCGGTGGCCGATCACCTGGTGACGGCGGGTATCAAGGCCATCCTGAATTTCGCCCCGGCCCGGATCAAAGTCCCTAAGGACGTGCGCCTCAAGCACGTCGACCTGTCGATCGAGCTCGAAACCCTCTCCTTCTATCTCGCGCGGACCTCCCGATAACGGGCCGGGGCTGGGGGCGTGCGGGGAAGGGGTCGCGCCGCCTACGCTGCACGTGTGCGCTGCTCCCCGGCGGCTGGGCTCCATCCGGGCGCGCGGCGCCCGCCGCCGCTTGCAAGGAACGGGTCCGCACGACCCCTTCCCCGCAGCCCCGGCCCTGCGCTCTCGCCCAAGCAGCCAGCAACATCGATCTCGCGCCTCTTCGGTCTACGCGTTTTTTGAGCCACGCACGAGCATCGGGCTGGTGGGGGCGCCGGGTGGGGGGTAGGGGTTGCAGGGACCCGTTCCCATCAAGTGGCGACGGACGCCGCGCGCCTGGATGGAGCCCAGCCGCCGCGGAGCAGCGGACGCGTGCAGCGTGGTCCCTGCGACCCCTACCCCGCGCCCGGTGCCCCCACCAGCCCGCCTCGAGTGCCGTGGTACGGTAGAGCGTCCGTCCGATGCTGAGAGAGTGGCCGGCGTTCGATCAGCTGGCGAAAAGCTTCGCCGAGGGAGATCCCTGTCTGCGCATCGCCGGCCTCACCGGCGCGGCGCGCGCACTGGCGGTCGCCGAGCTCCTCCAGGCTCACCCGCGTCCTGCCCTCGTCGTGGTCGACGGCCTGGCCGACGCGCACCGCTGGACGCAGGATCTGAGGCTCTTCGGAGCCGCCACGCTCGAATTTCCTCCGTCGGAGCCACGGCTCTGGCGCGGCGGCCATCACCGCGAGGCCGATGCCGAGCGCGCCGTGATCGCGCGACGCTTGACGGTGGCCGAGCCGATCACCGTGGTCGCCACGCTGGCGGCGCTCAACGCGCCCCTCTGGGGCCGCGCCGAGTTCGCGGAGCGTACGCTTCGGCTCGCCACCGGCGACCGTCTCGATCGAGAGCTCCTGCTCGAGGCCCTCGAGCGATGCGGCTACGAGCGAGTCGAGACGGTCGTGGCGGTCGGACAGTGGAGCTTGCGCGGCGGCATCGTCGACGTGTTCTCGCCGAGCCAGGCGGGCCCGGTGCGGCTCGAGTTCTTCGGTGACGACGTCGAGTCGATTCGGCTCTTCGACCCGACCTCGCAGCGCTCGGTGGCGGCGCTCGACGAGCTGCTCGTCCTGCCGCTCCCACCCGAGAACGGCGGGCCCGAGCCGCCCGCGCGGCTGCTCGACTATCTGCCGGCGTCGGCGCCCGTCGTGGTCGACGCGCCGAAGCTGCTCGACGGCCCGACCGAGGAGACGCCGGCGGACCGGCCGTTGCGCGAGCGCCTCGCCGGCCGCCAGCTTCTCGAGCTGAGCCTGGTCGCCGGCACCTCCAGCGCCGGGGCCGGTGCCTCCCCGGCGACCGAGTTCACGCTGGAGACCCACGAGGTCCCACGCTTCACGGGGCGTTTCAATCAGCTCACCGCGGAGATCGGGCGCTGGCGCGAGGAGGGCTTCCGCGTCCGGCTGACCGCGGCCGACGAGCGCCAGGCCGAGCACCTCCGCCAGATCCTACGCGAGCACGGGGTCGAAGCCCTGCTCGCGGCGTCGCTCGAGGGAAGCGAGTCGCTGGCGGTCGTCGTCGGCGAGTGCTCGGCCGGATTCGCGATTCCCGCCCTCGGCGTCATCGTCCTCACGGAGGGCGAGGTCTTCGGCTCGCGCCGGCGGTCGCTGCGCCGGCCGAAGTACCAGCGGGGCGCCGAGCTGACGGCGTTCACGGACCTCGCGATCGGCGACATCGTCGTCCACGAGGACCACGGGCTGGGGCGCTACCTCGGTCTGCAGACGATGAAGATCGGCGACCGCGAGGGCGATTTCCTGCTTCTCGAGTACTCGGAGGGCAACCGACTCTACCTGCCGGTCGAGCGCCTCGACCGGATCTCGAAGTACCTCGGCGGGGACACCGCCGCCGCGCGGCTCGACCGGCTCGGCGGCGCGTCCTGGCAGCGGGTGAAGGAATCCGTTCGCGCCGCGCTCCGCGAGATGGCCGAGGGCCTGCTCCGGCTCTACGCGCAGCGCGCCGTGGCCGATGGCCACGCGTTCGCGCCGGACACGCCGTGGCAGCGCGAGTTCGAGGCGTCATTCAGGTTCGAAGAGACGGCGGATCAGCTCCGGGCGATCGAGGACGCCAAGCGCGACATGGAGTCCGGCCGCCCGATGGACCGGCTCGTCGCCGGCGACGTGGGATACGGCAAGACGGAAGTCGCGCTGCGCGCCGCCTTCAAGGCGGTGGGCGACGGCCTGCAGGTCGCGGTGCTGGTGCCGACGACGGTGCTGGCCCAGCAGCACTGGTCCACGTTCGCCGATCGCTTCGCGCCGTTTCCGGCCAAGGTCGAGCTCCTGTCGCGCTTCCGCTCGCCCAAGGAGCAACGGGCGGTCGTCGAGGGACTGGGCCGCGGCACCGTGGACGTCGTGATCGGCACGCACCGGCTCCTGTCGAAGGACGTCGTCTTCAAGAATCTGGGCCTCCTGGTCGTCGACGAAGAGCATCGATTCGGCGTCGCCCACAAGGAGCGGATGAAGCAGCTGCGCGCCTCCGTCGACGTGCTCGCGCTCACGGCCACCCCGATTCCGCGGACGCTCTATATGTCGCTCTCGGGCGTGCGCGACATGTCGGTGATCGAGACCCCCCCCCTCGACCGGCTGCCCGTCGAAACGGTCATCCGCCGCTTCAGCCGCGGCGTCATCAAGGAGGCGCTCGAGCGTGAGCTCGAGCGCGGCGGACAGGTGTTCTTCGTCCACAACCGGGTCCAGTCGTTGCCGTCGATGGTGAAGTTCGTCCGGGAGCTCGTGCCCGACGCCCGCGTCATCATGGGCCACGGCCAGATGAAGGAGCGCGAGCTCGAAGCGACCATGGTGAAGTTCGTCACCGGCCAGGCCGACGTGCTCGTGTCCACGGCCATCGTCGAGTCGGGGCTGGATATCCCGGCGTCCAACACGATCATCGTCAACCGCGCGGATCGCTTCGGGCTCGCCCAGCTCTACCAGCTGCGGGGGCGTGTCGGACGCGAACGGCAGCAGGCGTACGCCTATCTCCTCGTGCCCGCGGACGGCCGGGTGGACGAGCAGGCGCAGCGTCGCCTGCGCGCCCTCCAGGAGCTGACCGAGCTGGGCTCGGGCTTCAAGCTGGCGCTCCGTGACCTCGAGATCCGGGGCGCCGGCAACCTCCTCGGCGCCCAGCAGCACGGCCACATCGCCGCGGTGGGCTACGATCTTTATTCGAAACTCCTGGCCGAAGCCGTGCGAGAATTGGCCGGCGGTCCGACGGCCGCCACGGTCGATCCGGTGATCAGCGTGACCGTGGAAGGGTTCTTGCCCGACGACTATGTGCCAGAGGTCAATCAGCGACTCGCCCTGTACAAGCGCCTCGCCGGTGTCGGCAGCGACGCGGAGGTGGCGGACCTCCGCGCGGAGCTGGCCGACCGGTTCGGTCCTCTGCCCGTCGCCGCCGACCAGTTGCTCGACATCGTGCGCATCCGCGTGGCCGCGCGCGCCGTGGGCGTCGAAAAGATCGAGGCGGGCGAGGGCACCGCGCTGGTCACGTTCTCTCCGGCGACCCCACTCGAGCCCGACCACATCGTTCGCGCCATCCAGCGCAGCCGTGGTCGCCTCAAGATGAAGCGCGAGTTCACGCTCGAGGCGACGGTCGCGCGTGGCGAGTGGGCGCGCGTCCGCGACTCGGTGCTCGGCCTGCTCGGCGATCTGGGGCGCTCGTGAGAGGGCGACTCGCGGTTCCAGCGCTCCTGATGCTGGTCTTCGGCGGCTGCTCGGTGCCGCAGTGGATGCCGCTCATCGGCGCCAAGCCGACCCCGACCGAGGAGCCACCGAAACCTGCCCCGGCGACCTCGTCCGTTCCGGTGAGGCCCGCCGGGAAGCCGGCGGCGCCGCCCGACGAGAGCGTGACCGACCGCGTGCTGGCCATCGTCAACAACGACGCGATCACGCTCTCGGAGCTCCAGGAAGCCATCGCGGTGTATCGATACGAGCACCGCGATCGGGGGACGGAGAACTCGGACGATCTCGCCCAGCAGTTCCTCACCCGGATGATCGACAATCGGCTCCAGATCCAGGAGGCCGAGCGCGAGAAGATCATCATCGACGACGCCGAGGTCGACGAGGAGCTGGCGGAGCGTGTCAAGAAGATGAACGTGAAGGACCGTGACGAGTTCGAAGTGCTCCTCAAGGGTCAAGGGCTGTCCATGGAGATGGTCAAGAAGCGGATCCGCGACGAGCTCCGACGCAACCGCATCGTCGGCCGAAAGGTACGGCTGCGGGTGTCGGTGACGGAGGCCGAGGTCACGCAGTACCTCGAGGCGAATCGGGCGAAGCTCGAGACGGGACTGGCCTACCATGCGCGGCACATCCTGGTCGTGCCCGATACGGGCGCGGCGGACGCGGCCTGGGAGAACGCCCGCATCCGTGCCGAGCTCCTCCGGACTCAGGTGCTGGAGGGCGGGGACTTCGCCGAGCTCGCGCGCCAGCACTCGCGCGACGCGAGCGCCCGAGACGGCGGCGATCTGGGGATGCTCAAGCGAGGCGAGCTCGCCCAGGACATCGAGACGAAGATCCTCAGCCTCGAGCCGGGCGAGCTCTCTGCGCCCTTTCGCTCCGCCCTCGGCTACCACATCTTCCGGCTCGAGTCCAAGGAGACCCTGGACGGCGAGGGGCTGACGCGGGTGAAGTCCCAGATCCGCGAAATCCTCTTCCGGGAGAAGTTCGAGACCCGGCTCGACGCGTGGCTCAAGGAGATCAAACAGCGCGCGATCATCGACGTCCGCCTGGACGGGCAGCTGTGAAAAATCGTTGACAACACGGCGGCGAAATGTCAGGATAATTCGCGGCGTTAGCTTTCCAACCCCGCAGAAAATCTAAGGCAACAGCTTAACCGACCCTCTTGATTGCGGCGCCCGCCGCCGCGCCCGGAGCCCTTTGATGAGCGCCCGCCGAGAAAGAAGTCAAGGTCAAGGAAGCCCGACGCAGAACCCCGAAGTGAACGGGATGAACCTCTCCGAGCTGAAGGAAAAGAGCATCTCGGACCTCAACGTGATCGCCCGCGATCTGAACGTTCAGAACATGGGCGGGCTCCGCAAGCAGGAGCTGATCTTCAAGATCCTCCAGTCGCAGGCGGAGAAAGACGGCCTGATCTTCGCCGAGGGCGTCCTGGAGGTTCTGCCGGACGGGTTTGGCTTCCTGAGAGCCCCGGACTACAACTACTTGCCCGGTCCGGACGACATCTACGTCTCGCCGTCTCAGATCCGCCGATTCGACCTCCGCACGGGCGATACCATCTCCGGTCAGGTCCGACCGCCCAAGGACACCGAGCGGTACTTCGCGCTGCTCAAGGTCGAGGCGATCAACTT
Organism: Candidatus Rokuibacteriota bacterium; assembly: GCA_003220535.1. Classification (GTDB taxonomy): domain Bacteria; phylum Methylomirabilota; class Methylomirabilia; order Rokubacteriales; family CSP1-6; genus AR31. Next base: position 17,481 of record QHSU01000064.1, on the reverse strand, counting down.
CGAGACGCCGGAGCAGGCGCGCGAGAAGATCTTCTTCGACAACCTCACACCGCTCTATCCGATGGAGCGGCTTCGCCTCGAGCACGACTCCGAGAACCTGACGACGCGAGTGATGGACCTTCTGTGTCCGATCGGCAAGGGCCAGCGCGGCATGATCGTGGCCGCGCCGCGGACGGGCAAGACGATGATGCTCCAGTCCATCGCCCACGCGATCGCGACGAACCATCCCGAGGTCTACCTCATCGTGCTCCTCATCGACGAGCGTCCCGAGGAAGTCACCGACATGCAGCGGTCCGTGAAGGGCGAGGTGATCTCGTCCACCTTCGACGAGCCGCCCCAACGGCACATCCAGGTGGCCGACATGGTGATCGAGAAGGCCAAGCGACTGGTGGAGCACAAGCGGGACGTCGTGATCCTGCTCGACTCGCTCACTCGCTTCGCGCGCGCCCACAACGCGGTCATCCCGTCGTCGGGGAAGGTCCTGTCGGGCGGTCTCGACGCGAACGCGCTCCAGCGGCCGCGGCGCTTCTTCGCGACGGCGCGGAACATCGAGGAGGGCGGCTCGCTCACGATCATGGCGACGGCCATCGTCGACACCGGCAGCCGGATGGACGACGTCATCTTCGAGGAGTTCAAGGGGACCGGCAACATGGAGGTCCATCTCGACCGCCGGCTCATGGACAAGCGGATCTTCCCCACGATCAACATCGAGCAGTCGGGCACCCGGAAAGAAGAGCTGCTCCTCGAGAAGGACGAGCTGCAGAAGGTGTGGCTCCTCCGCAAGGCGCTCTCCCAGCTCAACCCCGTCGAGGGCATGGAGCTCTTGCTGGACAAGCTCAAGCTCACGAAGACCAACAAGGAGTTCCTGGCCTCGATGCACTCGATGGGGTAGATCCGGCCGAAGTCCGCACAGTTTTGCGTGTTCCGGCCAGGGCTGGTATTGTTAGAGGGCTTGAGGGGGTGGCGAAAGTGAAGGTGGGCATTCATCCGGACTATGTGGACACGACCATCACGTGCGCGTGCGGAGAGGTGGTTCACACCCGCTCTACTCGGCCCAACATCCACGTGGAGGTCTGCTCGAAGTGCCATCCCTTCTACACCGGCAAGCACAAGCTCATGGACACCGCGGGTCGCGTCGAGCGCTTCCAGCGGAAGTACCGGCGCCAGCCCGCGTCCTCGTAGCGTCCGTTCCGAAGCCGGTGGGGTTGGATTCCCGCCGGCTTTTTGTTTGCCCGTCGAGCCGTCCCCGCGAAGGGGCGCCCTGAGCCGCGATGCTGTTTGACAAGCTCCGCCACATCGAAGAGCGGTCCAACGAGATCGCCCGGGCGCTGTCCGACCCCGCCATCTTCGGCCGGCCCGCCGAGTACGCCCGGCTCCGGAAGGAGCACGCCGACACCGTCGAGATCGTCGAGCGCTTCACCGCGTACCGCGATGTGCTCCGACGCATCGGCGAGGCGCGCCACATCCTCGCCGAGGGCGGCGACCGCGAGCTCGCCGAGCTCGCCCAGGCGGAGATCGACGAGCTCACCGGCCGGCAGGCGGCGCTCGAGGAAGAGCTGAAGCGGCTCCTGCTGCCGCGGGATCCGAACGACGAGAAGAACGTCTTCGTCGAGATCCGCGCCGGCGCGGGCGGCGACGAGGCGGCCCTCTTCGCCGCCGACCTCACCCGGATGTACACGAAGTACGCCGAGCGTCAGCGGTGGCGCGTCGAGCTCATGGACGCCAGCGCCACCGGAGTCGGCGGATTCAAGGACGTGATCCTGTTCGTCCAGGGGCGCGGCGCCTGGAGCCGTCTGAAATTCGAGCGGGGCGTGCATCGGGTGCAACGCGTGCCGGTGACCGAAGCGAGCGGCCGGATCCATACCTCGACCGTGACCGTCGCCGTGCTTCCGGAGGCCGAGGACGTCGACGTCAAGGTCGAGGAGAAGGACCTCCGGGTCGACGTCTACCGCTCGTCGGGCCCCGGCGGGCAGGGCGTCAACACGACGGATTCGGCCGTGCGAATCACCCACCTGCCGACGGGGCTCGTCGTGACGTGCCAGGACGAGCGGTCGCAGATCAAGAACCGGGCGAAGGCGATGCGCGTCCTCAAGGCGCGGCTGCTGGAGCGCGCGCAGGAAGAGCAGCAGGCGGCCATCGCGGCCGACCGCCGCAGCCAGGTCGGCACGGGCGAGCGCAGCGAGCGGATCCGCACCTACAACTTTCCGCAGGCGCGGGTGACCGACCATCGCATCGGACTCACGCTCCATCGGCTGCCGGCCGTGCTCGAGGGCGACCTCGACGAGCTGGTCGACGCGCTCGTCGCGGCCGAGGAGGCCGAGCGGCTCCAGAGGGTAGAGCACTGATGGGCCCCGCCGCGACGTTCGGAGCAGAACTCGACGCCGCCACGACCGCGCTGGAGGCCGCCGGGCTCGCGAGCGCCCGGGTCGAGGCCGAGTGGCTGCTCGCCGGTCTGCTCGGCGTCGGCCGGGTCGGCGTCCGGCTGGATCTTGCGGGAACCCTCCCGGAACCCCTCGCCGAGCGGTACGCTCATGCCGTGCGCCGGCGCGCGAGCCGCGAGCCGCTGCAGCGAATCCTCGGCTGGGAGGAGTTCCGCGGCGTGCGCGTCCGCCTCACGGAGGCCGTGCTCGTGCCGAGGCCCGAGACCGAGACGCTCGTGGAGTGGGCGCTGGAGCTCCTGCCGCCGCCCGCCGCCGGCCGACGGGTCCTGGCGATCGACGTCGGCACCGGGTCGGGGTGCATCGCGTGCGCGCTGGCCGCCGAGCGGTCGGATCTCGACGTGGTCGCCATCGACGTGTCGCCCGCTGCCGCGGCGGTGGCGCGGGAGAACGTGCGAGCCCTCCAGCTCTCGGCGCGCATCAGGGTCGTGGTCGCCGATCTGCTCGACGGGATCAGCGATCCGGGCGCCGATCTGATCGTGAGCAACCCACCGTACCTGCCGACCGCGCTCGTGTCCGAGCTTCCGCCGGAGGTCCGGACCCACGACCCGATGCTCGCGCTGGACGGAGGCGCCGACGGTCTCGCGCTGATCAGGAGAATCGCCGCGGTCGCCCGCCGCGGCTTGTGTTCGTCCGGCGTGCTCGTCGTCGAGACCGCCGGCGCCGCCCAGGCGCCGGCCACGGCCGCGCTCTTCCAGGCGGCAGGGTTCGCGCAGGTGGCCGTCCGCGCCGACCTCGCCGGGATCGACCGGTTCGTCGCGGGGAGGGCGTGATGCCCGCGCGGCTGGTGACCGTCGTGCGCGCCGCAGGCCGTCGCGGGGCTGGGGCCCCGCCGGCCGAGGCGCGGCGACTAACCAAGATAGCGTCACCTGGTGCACGCATCGAGCGGCGCACGTGAAGGATCGACTCACGCTCGCGCTGCCGAAGGGACGCCTGCTCGACGGGGCGCTCGAGCTGCTGCACGACCTCGGCGTCGAGGGCATCGACCAGGACTCGCGCCGTCTGATCTTCACCGACCCCCGGCGCGGGCTGCGCATGCTCTTCCTGAAGCCGGTCGACGTCCCGGCGTACGTTGTGTACGGCGCCGCCGACCTGGGGATCGTCGGCAAGGACATCCTGCTGGAGCAGGAGCCGGACGTCTACGAGCCGCTCGACCTCGGGTTCGGATTCTGCCGGCTCGTCGTGGCGGAACTGCGCGAGCTCTGGGAGCGCGACGATCCGGCGAAGTGGTCGTGGGTGCGGGTCGCGACGAAGTATCCCCGGCTGGCCGAGCAGTACTTCACCGGTCGGGGCGTCCAGGTCGAGATCGTGCGCCTCGATGGCTCCATCGAGCTCGCGCCGCTCGTCGGGCTGGCGGAGCGCATCGTCGACCTGGTCCAGTCGGGCGAAACACTGCGAGCGAACGGCCTGGTCGAGGTCGCCGAGATCACGCGGTCCACCGCGCGTCTCATCGTCAACCGCGCGTCGATGAAGACGGAGCACGCGGCAGTCACCGGGCTCATCGACGAGATGAAAGCCGCGCTGCGGAGCGATCCCGCTCCGCGCCAGGCCGGGGGTCGGGCGCAGTCCGCGCCGCGAGGTCCGCGGTCATGATCCGCACGCTCGATGCGCGGCCGGGGATCGACGCGGTCGTCACGGCGCTCGAGCGCTCGCCCGAGGCGGTCGCGCCCGAGATCCATCGGACGGTCGACTCGATCCTCGCCGACGTGCGGGCGCGCGGCGACGCGGCGCTCTGCGAGTCGACGGCGCGACTCGACGGCTGGCGCCCCGCCGAGGCCGCCGAGCTCACACTGGCGCCCGCAGACTTCGCGGCGGCCGAACGCGACATCGCCTCCGACGTCCGGGCCGCCCTCGAATACGCCGCCGACCGCATCGAGCGGTATCACGCCGCCGCGATGCCGAAATCGTGGCGCATGACCGACGAGCACGGGTCCGTCCTGGGCCAGGAGATTCGCCCCCTCGACCGCGTCGGCGTCTACGTCCCCGGCGGGCGGGCCGCGTATCCCTCGACGGTGTTGATGACGGTCGTTCCGGCCCGCGTCGCGGGCGTCCGGGAGATCGTGCTCGTCACGCCCGCGGGACGCGATGGGCGGATCGAACCCGTGGTCCTCGCCGCCGCGCGCATCGCCGGCGTCACCGAGGGCTACCGGATCGGCGGGGCGCAGGCGGTCGCCGCCCTCGCGTATGGCACCAGGCTGATCCGCCGGGTCGACAAGATCGTCGGACCGGGCAACATCTACGTCGCGCTCGCCAAGGCGCGCGTGTTCGGTGAGGTGGGGATCGACATGGTCGCCGGGCCCAGCGAGGTCGTCGTCGTCGCGGACGCCACCGCGGACCCTGAGTGGATCGCCGCGGACATGCTCGCCCAGGCCGAGCACGATCCGATGGCCCGCGCGCTCCTCATCACGGACGCCGCCGAACTGATCCCACTCGTGGCCGCGGCACTCGAGCGCCAGCTTGCGGCGCTGCCGCGCCGCGCGATCGCCGAGCCAGCGCTCCGGGCGAACGGCGCGCTGATCCGAGTGGGCAGCCTCGACGACGCGGTCACGCTCGCCAATCGGCTGGCGCCCGAGCACCTGGAGCTGCTGGTCGCCGTCCCGGCGGCGCTGCTGGCGCGGGTGCGGCACGCCGGCGCGGTGTTCATGGGCGGGCACACGCCCGAGGTCGTGGGTGACTACGTCGCGGGCCCCAACCACGTGCTGCCGACGGCGGGAACGGCGCGCTTCGCGTCGCCGCTGTCCACGGAAGATTTCGTGAAGCGCTCGAGCGTCATCGAGTACTCACGGGGTGGGCTGCGCGCCGCCGCCCCGCATCTGAAAACCCTGACGCGCATCGAGGGCCTCGCCGGGCACGGGAGCGCGGCCGCATTGCGACTGGACAGGGACGGAGGGAGGGGCGCATGAGTTCCGAGACGACGACCCGGCAGGCGCGCGTCGAGCGCAAGACCAAGGAGACGGAGATCACGCTCCACCTCAACCTCGACGGCACCGGCGCCTCGAAGGTGCAGACGCCGATCCCGTTCTTCAGCCACATGCTGGAGGCGTGGTCGAAGCACGGGCTGATGGACCTTGCGGTCGACGCCCAGGGCGACGTCGAGGTCGACCAGCATCACACCGTGGAGGACGTCGGTATCGTCCTGGGCCAAGCGCTCCGGCAGGCGCTCGGCGACAAGCGGGGCATCGTCCGCTACGGAACGGCCTATATCCCGATGGACGAGGCGTTGGTGTCGTCGTCGGTCGACCTGTCGGGCCGGCCCTTTCTCGTCTTCAGCGTGCCGGTCGCACGCGCCCGGGTGTCGAACTTCGATCTCGACCTGCTCCAGGAGTTCTTTCGCGCGTTCGCGTTCAACGCCGAGATGACGCTGCACGTGACCATGCACTACGGCCACAATCTCCACCACATCACCGAGGCCGTGTTCAAGGCCGTCGGACGGGCGCTGGCGGAGGCGACGCGCGTCAATCCGAGGATCGCCGGCGTGCTTCCCTCGACGAAGGGCGCGCTGTGATTGTGGCCGTGCGAGCCGCAGCCGAAGGCGAGGCGAGTCTATGATCGCGGTCGTCGACTACGGGCGCGGAAACCTCGGGTCCGTCGAGAAGGCGTTTCGTCGCGTTGGCAGCCCGGCGGTGATCACCCAGGATCCGCGCGCCGTCGACGACGCGGAGGCGGTGGTGCTGCCGGGGGACGGCGCGTTTCACGACGCGATGTCGAACCTCGACCGGTTGGGCCTGCTGCCCGCCCTCCGCCGGGCGCTCGACGGCAGTCGGCCGTTCCTGGGGATCTGCCTCGGCTATCAGCTCCTGTTTTCCACCAGCGAGGAGTTCGGCGAGGGACGAGGGCTCGACGTCGTCCCCGGTGCCGTGCGCCGTCTGCCGCCCGGGCCGAAGATTCCCCACATGGGCTGGAACCGCGTGGAGCACGCCGGGAACCTCGGGCTGTTCGACGGCATCCCCTCGGGCGCCCGCTTCTACTTCGTCCATTCGTACTATCCGGTTGTAGCGGGGGCCGTGAGCACGGCCTTGGCCGAGGGTGGCCTGACAGAGGCGCACGTGGCTCCGGGCGCCCGATCTGAGCGTCGGAAGAGCCAAGGGGACGAGCTCCGCGTGGCGTGGTGTGACTACGGTGTACGATTCGCGGCGGCGATCGAGCGAGGCCGGATCTACGCGACCCAGTTCCATCCCGAGAAGAGTCAGCGCTGGGGCCTCCGTCTCCTGGAGAACTTCGCCGCGGTCGTGAAGGGCGGACGGTGATCGTCATTCCGGCAATCGATCTCCGCGACGGGCGGTGCGTGCGCTTGCACCAGGGCCGGAGCGACCGGGAGACCGTGTTTTCCGACGATCCCGTCGCGGTCGCGCTCCAGTGGAAGAAGCTCGGTGCCGAACGCCTTCACGTCGTGGACCTCGACGGCGCGTTCGCCGGCGAGCCGCGGCAGAGCGCGCTCGTCACGAAGATCGTCGCCGCCATGATGCCGGTGCCGGTCGAGGTCGGAGGCGGGCTGCGCGATCTGCGGGCCGTCGACTCGGCCCTCGAGACGGGCGCCCGGTGGGTGGTGGTGGGGACGCGCGCGGCACTCGACCGCGCGTTCTTGAGCGACGTCTGCCGACGACACGCCGGACGGATCATCGTCGCCGTGGACGCCCGCGGCCCGCGCGTGGCCGTGAAGGGCTGGACCGAGGTGGTGGACGACACGGTGGCGGAGGTCGGCGCGCGGGCGCGCGACGCGGGCGCGGCGGCGCTGCTCTACACCGACGTGAGCCGCGACGGGACCGAGACGGGGCCCAACGTCGACGACACGGCGGCGCTCGCGCGCCAGGTCGAGATGCCGATCCTCGCCTCGGGAGGCGTCGGACGGGTCGAGGACCTCATGCGGCTGGCCGCGATCCCCGGCGTCGTCGGCGCGGTCGTCGGCCGCGCCCTCTATACGGGCGCGATCGACTTGCGCCGCGCGAAGGAAGCGAGCGCTTCGAGCGGCGGCGTGGCCGGCCCTCGCCGAGCCTGAGCCGTGCTGGCCAAGCGCATCATCCCCTGCCTCGACGTGAAGGACGGCCGCGTCGTCAAGGGTGTACGGTTCGTCGATCTGCGCGATGCCGGCGATCCCGTCGAGGCCGCGCTCGCGTACGACGCTCAGGGGGCCGACGAGCTCGTGTTCCTGGACATCACGGCCTCGCACGAGGCGCGCGACACCATGCTCGACGTGGTCCGCCGCACGGCGGAAGGCATCTACATGCCGCTGACGGTCGGCGGCGGGATCCGCTCCGTCGACGACGTGCGCCGGCTGCTCCGGGCCGGGGCCGACAAGGTCTCGTTGAACACCGCCGCCCTCGAGCGCCCCACGGTGATCCGCGAGGCGGTGGAGCGGTTCGGGAGCCAGTGCATCGTGGTCGCGATCGACGCCCGTCGTGAGCCGAGCCGGCCGGGCGCCCCGGATCGATGGGGCGTCTACACTCACGGCGGCCGGCGCCCGGCGGGCCGCGACGCGATCGCGTGGGCGCGGGAGGCCGTCGAGCTCGGCGCGGGCGAGATCCTCCTGACGAGCATGGATCGCGACGGGACCAAGGACGGCTACGACCTCGAGCTCACACGCTTGGTCTCGCAGACCGTGTCCGTGCCCGTCATCGCCTCGGGTGGCGCCGGCTCGCTCGAGCATCTCTACGAGGGCCTCGTCGAGGGCTGCGCCGACGCGGCGCTCGCCGCCTCGATCTTCCACTTCGAGACTCACACCATCGCCGAAGCGAAGGCCTATCTGCACGCGCGGGGTGTCGAGGTGCGGGGCGAGCCGTGACGCTCGACGAGCTGCGGTTCGACGGCGAGGGCCTGATCCCGGCCGTCGTCCAGGAGGCCGACACCGGCGAACTGCTCATGGTCGCCTGGATGGATCGCGCTGCCGTCGAGAAGACGCTGTCGAGCGGCGTCACCCATTTCTGGTCGCGCTCGCGCGGCAAGTCCTGGCGGAAGGGGGAGACGTCCGGACACGTCCAGCACGTCCAGTCGGTCTTCGCCGACTGCGACGGTGACACGCTCCTCGTCCAGGTGCACCAGGAGGGCGTCGCCTGCCACACCGGGCAGCGGACGTGCTTCTTCACGGCGCTCAAGGGAAGCTCGGTCGATCCCCGTCCTGCGCCGTCGGGCATGCTCGAGCGGCTCGAGCGCACCATCGAGGAGAGAAAGGCGAGCCGTCCGGCGGGATCGTACGTCGCCGGCCTGCTGGCGGCGGGCGAGCCGGAAGTGTGCCGGAAGATCGGCGAAGAGGCCACCGAGGTGATCACGGCGGCTCTCGGCGGTCAGGGAGACCGGCGCGTTACGGAAGAGGTGGCCGACCTGTGGTTCCACACCCTCGTGCTGCTCGGCGCGCGTGGGATTCCGCTCCGCGAGGTCCTGAAAGAGCTGGCGCGACGCCACGCGGGACGACCCACGCCGGATCGGTAGCGGCCGCGTGCGCCCGGCGCCAGTGGCGCTCGTGCTCGGAGCCTTCGTGGTCCTCACCGGATGCGCGGGCCGGCGGATCGAGAACGGCGTGTATCACTCGGCCAAGGGCTACCGCGTCACGCTCCCCGGGGCCGACTGGTCCGTGACCGCCGAGAGCAAGGCCGACCTCGAGCTGCGGCACCACGATGGGACGGCGGCGATGCTGGCGAACGCGCAGTGTGACGATCACGCGCGGTCCCGGAGCACCGATCTGCTGTTGGGGCACCTGTTGATCGGGCTGCGTGACCGCGCGACCATCGAACAGGAGGAGATCTCGCTGAACGGGCGACCGGCGGTGCGTCGGGTGCTGGACGGCCGGCTGAACGCCGCCGACGCGCCGACCCGGATCGAGGCATACGTGATGAAGGACGAGCGCTGTGTCTACGATTTCGTCTACGCCGCGCCACCGCCGTCGTTCGACGAGCGGCGCGCCGAGTTTCGGAGGTTCGTCGAGAGCTTCGCGCTCGAGGATGGAAACTGATGGAAGCCTACCTGAGACGAACCGCGGTGTGGTACGGCGGGGTCGGCCTGCTGACCGCCAAGGTCTTCCGCAGCCTGGCGCTGCCGCCGAAGTACTTTCGCCTCGTGGTCCAGGAGATCGAGGTGATGGGCGTGCAGTCGCTCGGCGTCGCGCTCACGGCCGCGATCTTCACCGGCATGGTGTTCACGATCCAGAGCGCGGTCAACATGGCCCGCTTCGGAGCGGAGAGCTACGTCGGGCCGCTCGCCGCCCTGGCAATCCTGCGGGAGCTCGGGCCCGTCCTGACCGCGATCCTCGTCGGTGGGAAGGTGGCGTCGGGCATCACGGCCGAGCTCGGCTCGATGAAGGTGACCGAGCAGATCGACGCGCTCCGGACGCTCGGCGTCAACTACATCAAGCGTCTGGTGGTGCCGCGGGTCCTGGCCGCGCTCGTCGTGTTCCCGCTGCTGACGGTGCTGGCGGACACGGTCGGCGTCCTGGGGGGCATGGCGATCATGTTCCTCGAGCGCGGCGCGGACGTGTACGCCTATTGGAACGTCACCACGTACTGGGTCGTGCCGAAGGACTTCCTGACGGGCATCGGCAAATCCGTGTTCTTCGGCGTCATCGTGACGCTCATCGGCTGCTACAACGGCCTCAACACTCAGGGCGGGACCGAGGGGCTCGGGCAGGCGACGACGGCCACCGTTGTTCACGTGACCATGGGGGTCATCGTGTCCGACTTCTTTCTCACCAAGCTGTTCCTGGCGCTCTTCTATTGATGGCCACGGGAGAGCCGGTCGTCGAGGCCGTCGACCTGAGGAAGAGCTTCGATGCGAGCGAGGTTCTCCGCGGCGTGTCGTTCACCGTCGCCAAGGGCGAGACGCTGGTCGTCATGGGCGGCAGCGGCGCCGGGAAAACGGTGCTCCTCCGGCTGGTGGCGGGCCTGATCCGTCCCGACGGCGGCCGGCTTCGGGTCTTTGGACGCAACATCGAGCATCTCTCTGAGGAGGAGCTGCTCCCGCTCCGGCGCCGGATGGGATACGTATTCCAGGGCGCGGCGCTGTTCGATTCACTGTCCGTTCGCGAGAACGTCGCGTATCCTCTCCGCGAACACACGAGCCTCGGGGAGGCGGAGATCGCCGAGCGCGTCATCCGGAACCTGTCGGTCGTCGGCCTCTCGAGCGAGGTGTTGCCGCTCCTGCCGTCCGAGCTGTCGGGCGGTATGCGGAAACGTGTCGGGATCGCGCGGGCGCTCTCGGTCGAGCCCGAGATGCTGCTGTTCGACGAGCCCACGGGTGGGCTCGATCCGACGAACTCCAGGCTCGTCGCCGACCTGATGCTGCAGCTACGCGGCGGGGTGTGCGACACGGCCATTGTCGTCACCCACGATGTCGAGCTGGCGAAGACGGTGGCGGACCGCGTGGCCGTGCTCATCGACGGCCGGTTCGGCGCCCTCGGACCGGTCGACGCCGTTCTCGGTGGCAACGACCCCGCCGTCCAGGCGTTTCTAGCCGGGGCGGCACGGTAGCGGGGATGAAGATCCGGGAGGTGCAGGCTGGTGAACGACGAACGACGTGAGATCGCCTTGAAGTTCCGCGTCGGCGTCTTCGTCCTGGTGGCGCTCGCGGCGTTCCTCGGCCTGGTGTACGCGCTCGGGGCCCGAGCGCGATTGTTCGAGGCGCACTACACGATCCACGCCGACTTCACCGAGGTGGGTGGCCTGGTCGACGGCGCGACGGTCCGTCTGGCTGGCGTGCAGATCGGGCGCGTGACGGGCGTGCACCTCCCGGGCGAGCCGGGCGGCAAGGTGCGGGTCGATCTCACCATCGCCCGGCGTTACTCCGACCGGATCCGCAGGAATTCGATCGCCCGCATCGAGACCCAGGGGTTGCTCGGCGACAGGATCGTGGAAATCACCGTCGGGAATGCCACCGCTCCACCGGCGGCCCCCGGCGAGGTGCTGGCCTCCCGCGATCCGGCCGACTTCGGGCGGGTGATCGCCGCGGGGGCCGAGACGGCGAAGGACGTCGGGGCGCTCGCCGCCGCGCTGCGCGAGACGGCGGAGAGGGTGAATCAGTCGAAGCTCATCGAGGATGCCGCGACGACGGTCAACAAGCTCGGACGCGTGGTCGATCAGGTGGAACACGGCCGCGGGTGGGCGCACGCGCTCGTGTACGAAGAGCCCCTGGCGTTGCGCCGGCTCAACGAGCTGATCGCGACGACGCAGACGTTGATCGAGCGGGTCGAGAAGGGGCAGGGCGCCGCCGGGGTCCTCGTCTCGCCCGAGAGCACCGAGTCCGCGAAGCGCTTCGTGGCCGCGATGGATCGGATCAGCGGAATGGTCGAGCAACCGGAGCGTGAGCCGGGACTGCTGCCCGGGCTCCTCTTCGACCCGAAGTACAGGCCGGTCCTCGAGGACCTGCGCACGGTCGCCCACAACCTCCGCGAGGTCTCCGATCGCGTGGCCGGCGGCCGCGGCACGCTCGGCAGCCTGGTGGCCGACTCGGGCGACGAGGGCGAGCTCAAGCTCACCCTGCAGGACCTCAGAGCCGCCGTCGCCAATCTCAAGGCGATCAGCCAGAAGATCAACGAGGGTGAGGGGACCGTGGGCGCGCTCATCGCCGATCCGGCGATCTACGAGCGTCTCGTCACGATCCTCGACGGTGCCCAGCGGAGCTTCCTGCTGAGATCGATGATCCGGGGCCTCGGCGACAAGGGGGCGAAGTCGAAAGATGGCGACGCGCGACGCTAGCGTCTACCGGTGCCAGGAGTGCGGATTCACGAGCCCCAAGGCGGGCACGTGTCCCGACTGCCGCCGGACCGGCGGCAACTGGGTTCAGCTCGTCGAGGAGCGGTCGAGCCCGTCGCGCACGACGCGGCGGGCCGCCGTGGCATCCGCACGACCCCGCGCGCTGAAGGACATCTCGATGGGGCGCGACGACCGCGTCCGCACCGGGATCGGCGAGCTGGACCGAGTGCTCGGCGGTGGCGTGGTGCGCGGCTCGCTGGTGCTGATCGGCGGCGATCCGGGCGTGGGCAAGTCGACGCTGCTGCTTCAGGCTGCGCAGGCGCTCGCGCGGGTGGCCCCGCCGGTGCTCTACGTCACCGCCGAGGAGTCGGCGGCGCAGGTGAAGATGCGCGCCGACCGGCTCGGCGTCACGAGCGACGGGCTACTCCTGTGGCCCGAGAACGATTTGTCGGTCGTCCAGGCTCAGCTCGACGACGTGAAGCCGCGTGGGCTCGTCATCGACTCCATCCAGACCGTGTTCCTGCCGGAGCTGGAGTCGGCGCCGGGCAGCGTCGCGCAGGTGCGTGAGTGCGGGGCACGCCTCATGACGCTGGCCAAGGGCCTCGGCATCGCCACCTTTCTCGTCGGCCACGTCACGAAGGAAGGGGCGCTCGCGGGGCCTCGTGTCCTCGAGCACCTCGTCGACACCGTGCTGTACTTCGAAGGGGAGCGCCACCACGCCTACCGCGTCCTCCGGGCCGTGAAGAATCGGTTCGGCTCGACGAACGAGATCGGCGTCTTCGAGATGGCGGAGGGGGGGCTGGTCGAGGTGAAGAACCCCTCCGGCTTCTTCCTCGCCGAGCGTCCTGCCGAGGCGCCCGGCTCGGTCGTCGTCTCGAGTCTCGAGGGCACGCGGCCGGTGTTGCTGGAGCTGCAAGCCCTCGTCGCGCATGCCGCGATCGGGATCCCGCGCCGGACGGTGCTCGGCGCCGACTACAATCGCGTGTGCCTGTTGCTGGCGGTTCTCGAGAAGCGCGCGGGTGTGCCGCTCGGGAGCCAGGACGTGTTCGTCAACGTCGCGGGCGGCGGCCGAGTGACGGAGCCCGCCGCGGATCTGGGAATCGTCATCGCCGCGGCGTCGAGCTACATGGACCGGGCGGTGCCGGGCGACGTGCTCGTGGTCGGCGAGGTGGGGCTCACCGGAGAGGTCCGTGCCGTCGCGGGGCTCGAGCTGCGTTTGCGTGAGGCGGCCGCCCTGGGCTTCCGCCGAGCGATCGTGCCTCGGAGCAATGTCCTCGAGCCGACGAAGGTGTCGCTCGACGTCCACGGCGTGGCCACGGTCGGCGACGCCCTGGCGGCGCTGCTCGGCTGACGGCACGAGCGTGAAGCCGAGACCGGAACACCGCATGGTCGGGAGGGTGGCGGTGGTCATTCCCGCGGGCGGCGTGGGCGCGCGCTTCGGAGGCCGCATCCCGAAGCAATTCGTCAGGATCCAGCGCGTGCCCATCGTGGCGATGACGGTCGGCCACTTCGCCCGCCATCCCGCCGTGACCGCGATCGTGGTGGCCGCGCCGGAATCCCACGTGGAGCGCACGCGACGCACGCTGTCCTCGATCGCCCGTCGCGCACCGCTCTCGGTCGTGCCCGGCGGCCGGACGCGCCAGGACTCGGTCTGGCTCGCGATGCAGGCCATCCCGGACGACACCGACGTGATCGTCGTCCACGACGCCGTTCGGCCGCTGATCACCCGCCTCCTCATCGACGCGGTCGTGCGCGCCGGCGCGGCGTCGGGGGCCGCGATTTGTGCCCTGCCGATCGCCGAGACCGTCAAGCGCGTGCGCGACGACGTCGTGGAAGCGACGCTCGACCGCTCGGAGCTGTGGGCGGTCCAGACGCCGCAGGCGTTCCGCGCCGACCTCCTCCGCGAGGCGCACGAGAAGGCGCGCCGGGACGGTGTCGTCGGGACCGACGACGCCATGCTCGTCGAGCGGCTCGGCCATCCGGTCCGCGTCGTGCGCGGGCTCGCCGAGAACGTGAAGATCACCACGCCGCAGGACCTTCGCCGCGCGCGCAGGGCGAGGGTCCGGTGACGCGCGTCGGCTTCGGTTTCGATCTCCATCCGTTCGTCGCCGGCCGGCCGCTCGTCCTCGGCGGCGTCACGGTGGAGTCCGACCGCGGGCTCGCAGGCCACTCCGACGCCGACGTGCTGTCGCACGCGGTCGGGGAAGCCCTGCTCGGGGCGTTGGCGCTGGGCGATCTGGGTCGGCATTTCCCGGATACCGATGCGCGCTATCGGGGCATCTCGAGCCTCACGCTCCTCCGGCGCGTCGTCGAGCTGGTGACCGCGCGCGGGGGCCGGCTCGTCAACGTGGACGCGACGGTGCTCGCCCAGGCCCCGCGCCTCGCGCCGATGCTGCCGGAGATGGCTAAGCGGCTCAGCGAGGTGCTTGGGCTCGAGGTCGATCGGGTGAGCGTCAAGGCCAAGAGTCCCGAGGGGCTCGGCCTGCTCGGACGGCAGGAAGGGATCGCGGCGATGGCGGTGGTCAGCGTCGAGGTGACGGCATGATCCGGATCTCCAACACGATGACGCGGACGAAGGAGGAATTCGTTCCGCTCACGTCGGGCGACGTGCGCATGTACGTGTGTGGGGTGACCGTGTACGACTACTCGCACATCGGGCACGCCCGGAGCGCCATCGTCTTCGACGTGATCCGCCGTTACCTGGTCTTCAAGGGCTATCGGGTCACGTTCGTCAAGAACTACACCGACGTCGACGACCGGATCATCCGCCGCGCCAACGACGCGGGCGTTTCGCCCCGCGAGTTCGCCGAGCGCTATATCGCCGCGGAGCGCGCCGACATGGCTGCCCTCGGCGTCCTGGCTGCCGACACCGACCCGAAGGCGACCGAGCACGTGTCGGAGATGATCGAGCTCATCGAGCGGCTGGTCGCGTCCGGTCATGCGTACCCGATTGACGGCGACGTGTACTTCGAGATCCGCCGCTTCCCGCCGTACGGCCGACTGTCGGGAAAGAACCTCGACGAGCTGCTGGCGGGGGCTCGCGTCGAGGTGGACGAGCGGAAGCGCGACCCGCGCGATTTCGCGCTCTGGAAGAGCTCGAAGCCGGGCGAGCCCGCGTGGGAGAGCCCGTGGGGGCAGGGGCGTCCCGGCTGGCACATCGAGTGCTCCGCGATGGCGATGCGATACCTCGGCGAGTCCTTCGACCTGCACGGCGGGGGGGAGGACCTGATCTTCCCGCATCACGAGTGCGAGATCGCCCAGTCCGAAGCGTGCACGGGCAAGCCGTTCGCCCGTTACTGGGTGCACAACGGCATGGTTAACATGGGCAAGGAGAAGATGTCGAAGTCGCTCGGCAACACGCTCTCCATTCGGGAGATCGTGAAGCGCCACGACCCTGACGCGCTCCGGCTCTGGATGCTCGGGACCCACTATCGCAACATGATCGAGTGGTCCGAGGAGCGCGTCGTGGAGAGCGCCCGGGCGCTCGAGCGCCTTGCGCGTCTGCTTCACGACGCGGCCGCCGTGCGCGGCGCCGGCGCCGAGCTGCCTCCAGGCTTCGCCGAATACCGTGCGCGCTTCGAGAAGGCGATGGACGACGACTTCAATACACCGCAGGCGCTCGGCGCGCTCTTCGATTTCGGGCGTGCGCTGGCCGAAGCGCGCGACCGGGAGCCCGACGCGCCCGGCGCGTTCGTCGCCGGCGTCGACGAGCTGGTGCGGCTCGGGCGGGTGCTCGGTCTCTTCGGCCGCGATGCCGCGGTGAACGGCCCGGGGACCGAGGTCGAGCGTCTCGTCGCCGCGCGCGCCGAAGCGCGGGCGCGCCGCGACTTCAAGCGCGCGGACGAGGTGCGCGACGAGATCGCGCGGCTCGGCTGGCTCGTGGAAGACACGCCGGCGGGTCCGCGTCTCACGCCGAAGGGACGGTGATGGCCGAGGGCCGCGTCTACGGCCGCAACCCCGTGCTCGAGCTGCTCCGCGCGCATGGCCGGCGCGCGGACGAGATCGCCGTCCTGGCCGGCGCGCGGGGTCCCCTGGCAGAGGTCGTCGCGCTCGCGCGCCGCGCGGGCGTCAAGGTCTCCTATCGCACCCGCGATCAGCTCACGGCGATGGCCGGATCCGACCGACACCAGGGCGTCGTCGCGCGGGTGGCGTCGGCGGAGTATGTGGATCTCGCGGCTCTCCTCGAAATCCCCGCTGCGCGCGCGGAGGCCGCCTTCTTCGTGGCTCTCGATCAGGTGCAGGACCCGAGGAACTTCGGCGCGCTCCTCAGGACCGCCGAGGCGTTCGGCGCCCACGGCGTGATCGTGCCGAAGCACCATCAGGTCGGGCTCACCGACGCGGCGGCCCGGGCGGCCATGGGAGCGGTCGAGTATCTCCCCGTCGCGCGCGAAACCAACCTCGTGAATGCCGTGGAAGTGCTCAAGAAATCTGGGATCTGGGTCTTCGGTGCCGCAGCGGGCGCGGGGGTGCCCGCGTGGTCGGCCGATCTCACGGGCCCGCTCTGTCTGGTCCTGGGGAGCGAGGGTGAGGGGCTCAGACCCCTTGTGGCGCAAGCCTGCGACGTGCTCCTCGCGATTCCGATGCATGGGCGGATCGGCTCGCTGAACGTCGCCGCCGCCGGCGCCGTGCTCTGCTACGAAATCGCGCGTCAGCGGAGCGCCAAAAGGTAAAGAGCTTGACTTATATAAAAGTCAAGACTAATGTGAGCTTTTGTCTGTGCTGGCGTAGCTCAGGGGCAGAGCAACTGCCTTGTAAGCAGTGGGTCGGGGGTTCAAATCCTCCCGCCAGCGCCAGCTTTTTCAAGGGGTTGCCAGGTGCGTGCCGGAGGATTCGGGGAGGTACCCAAGTGGCCAAAGGGGGCAGACTGTAAATCTGCTGGCGTACGCCTTCGGGGGTTCAAATCCTCCCCTCCCCACCATGTAGCGAGTGCCATGAAGCCGGCTCAGGCCGAAGGTGGGCTGAGGAAGGTACGAGTGGCTCCGCAATTGGGCGGGAATAGCTCAGTGGTAGAGCGCCAGCCTTCCAAGCTGGGGGTCGCGGGTTCGAATCCCGTTTCCCGCTCCAAGTCTCGCGCATGCGCCCATGTAGCTCAGTCGGCAGAGCGCGTCCTTGGTAAGGACGAGGTCTCCGGTTCAATCCCGGACATGGGCTCCAGTTTGACTGCTGAAATCGCTACCGCCAACGGGAGGGCGTGAGGAATGGCGAAGGCGAAGTACGAGCGGACGAAGCCGCACGTGAACGTGGGGACGATTGGGCACATCGATCACGGGAAGACGACGTTGACGGCGGCGATCACGAAGGTGTTGCACACGAAGAACAAGGGGATCGCGGTGCGGGAGTACGGGTCGATCGACAACGCGCCGGAAGAG
>QHSU01000099.1 GCA_003220535.1 Candidatus Rokuibacteriota bacterium | reverse complement strand
CCAGCGCTGCCCCGTGAGATAGCGGGGAAGGATGGTCTCCAGCTCGGCCTTGTCCCGCCCGCGCAGCGCGTTCTCCCGTGCGCTCCGCACGGTGAGGGCGGGCAGTGCGCCAGCCGTGGCCGTAGGGCCGGGGACGGCCTCCACGCTCTGCGGCGGGAAGGCAAACCAGTAGAAAATGTGGGGCCCGAGTGTCAGCGAGTAGGGTGCGTTGCTCACAGGGGGGAACCGCGTCTGCCCGAAGAGCTCGAGCGGCACGATCCCCTTGAAAGCGGACAGATCGAGATCCACAGACTGTGCGAACCGGGAGAGATTGGCGACTACGAAGACCGCCTCGTCCTGATAGCGGCGAACGAAGGCCAGGACCTTGCGATTCTCCGACGACAAGAACTCCAGGCTCCCCCGACCGAACACCTTGGAGCGCTTGCGGAACGAGATCAGGCGCTTCATCCACCACAGGAGCGAATAGCGGTTGTTCTGTTGGGCCTCCACGTTGACAGCTTCATAGCGGTATTCCGGATCGATGATGACGGGGAGATAGAGCCGCTGGGGGTTGGCCCGGGAAAACCCAGCATTACGGTCTGCACTCCACTGCATAGGGGTCCGCACACCGTTCCGGTCCCCGAGGTAGAAGTTGTCCCCCATGCCGATCTCATCGCCGTAGTAGAGGACCGGGGTGCCCGGGAGCGAGAACAGCAGGCTGTTCATGAGCTCGATCGTCCTACGGTCGTTTCCCAAGAGCGGCGCCAGCCGCCGGCGGATCCCGAGGTTCACGCGAGCCTGCGGGTCGATCGCGAACAGCCGGTACATGTAGTCGCGGTCCTCGTCGGTGACCATCTCCAGGGTCAGCTCGTCGTGGTTTCGCAGAAACAGGGCCCACTGGCAGGTCTCGGGAATCGAGGGCGTCTGCTGGGCGATGTCGATGATGGGGAAGCGATCCTCGCGCTGGATGGCCATGAACAACCGTGGCATGAGGGGGAAGTGGAAGGCCATGTGACACTCGTCCGCGGCGCCGAAATAGGCGCTCGCATCCTCGGGCCACTGGTTGGCCTCGGCCAGGAGCATCCGGTTCGGGAAGCGCTCGTCGACGTGACCCCGGAGCTCCTTGAGGAACGCGTGGGTTTCCGGGAGGTTCTCGCAGCTCGTTCCCTCTCGCTCGTAGAGATAGGGCACGGCGTCCAGGCGGAGCCCGTCTACACCGAGCTCGAGCCAGAAGTCGACGACCCGCAGCATGGTGCGCCGCACCTCGGGATGGTCGTAGTTGAGGTCCGGTTGATGCGCGTAGAAGCGGTGCCAGTAATGGGCTTGGGCGACCGGGTCCCAGGTCCAGTTGGAGGGCTCGAAGTCTTTGAAGATGATCCGGGCTTCCCGATACTTCTCGGGGGTGTCACTCCACACGTAGAACTTGCGCCAGTGATTCCCGGGCTTGGCCTGACGGGCCCGCCGAAACCACGGGTGCTGGTCGGACGTGTGGTTGAGCACGAGCTCGATGATGACGCGAAGACCGCGGCGGTGCGCCTCACGCAGAAAGGCCTTGAAGTTGCGCAGCGTGCCGTACGTCGCGTGAATCCCCGTGTAGTCCGAGGTGTCGTAGCCATCGTCCTTCAGGGGCGAGGGGCAGAAGGGAAGCAGCCAGAGGGCGGTGACGCCGAGATCCTGCAGGTAGTCGAGCCGTTGGGTCAGGCCGAGGAAATCTCCGACGCCGTCCCCGTCGCTGTCGTAGAACGTGCGGACGTGGAGCTCGTAGATGATCGCGTCTTTGAACCAGAGGGGATCGTCCGTCAGCCCGAAGACGTCAGGAGGCATCCTGGCCATCATCCCGGTCCGCGAGCCACAGGGGAGCCCGAGATCCCTGATCCGGCACTGCATTCGACGCTCGACGCCGGAGGGATCCGGACGAGTTGCACGTCGCCCGGCCGGTCATCCCAATAAAACCATGACAGGAGAGCCGCGCTGACGTCCGGAGTCAGCAGACGACTCACTTCAAAGCATACCGGCCCGACAGGGAAACGCAACGTGAGCCACTGTCCCGGTCAGAAACCTCATCGACGCAGCCGCAGCGGTTGACCCACGAGCGTCAACGGCTGTGCTACCGCGGCAGGCCCGCGAGCAGCGCTCGCGGATTGCCCGTGCGGCTCTCCGCTGGCGCACGGGGAGCGAAGGACGGATCAGTGCGCTCAAGCGCCGTCATGGGCTCCGACGGTGCCGGTACCGCGGCGAGAGCGGGATGCCGCGCTGGGTGGGGTTCGGGGGTCATCGCCAATAACCTGCTCGTGCTTGGCCGCGCCGGGCCATGAGCGGGCTTGGGATCTCAACTGGTGGGCAATCGGCGCAGCACATGGAAGATGCAGAAACGAACACCCGGACCCTGGCCAGAAGCTCGATCCCGCTTCCCGAGTCGATGTCTGTCGTCATTTCTGCACCGGAAAGTAACTAAGCTAAATACAGGTCGCCGAGGAATGCTTGTTTCCGGAAGTGGAATCACTTGCGATAAGGATGAAAGGTCTTGCGCTGTGTGGTGCAGACCTTTTCTACTCGTTCTTCGGTTAAGTGTTGCAATGAGCTATTCCAGGGTCGTCCCCGCGTGGCACGCGAGTTGCCTATAGTTCCTGAATCGCAGCCTGTTCATTGAATTATCGGAACCGGAGTGAGAAAGGAATGGCGATGCTGATCCTCGCCATAGATCGGTGACGGACTGCCTCCCGGACACTCCATGTGTCGCCCGCGCCTACTGTCCCGGTTGTGAGCCTGACGCCGACCCGAGCCAGGAAATCCTCGACGTGAGCTGGTGCGAATCCCACTCTCCGGCATGTGACGGCGCCGACGACGAAATGGTGACCGCGTCCGCGTACCTGTCGGGGAGCGCCGAGGCGGGCGGCGACGACAACCGGCGCTGGTGCGACATCCTCCACGGCCGCCGCTGAGCGGCGCGCTAGCGCGGAGGCGTGGCCGCAAGTGAAGGCCGAGTTCAAGAAGGCCCTCGCGCCGAAGAGTCAGATCCGGCGCGCCGGCTGGTTCCACTAGCAGTCGTGACCAGACGACCCGAGAAGAAACGCGAGCCGGCGCAGCCGACCGCGCTTCGGATCCTGCCGATCGTCCCGGGGGAACCGTCAGCGGTGCGGAGAGATCAACGTGAGCCCTGATGTGCTGTTTTACGACATCCCAGACTCCGTCCTGGATGAGGTCCGCCTGGGGATTCAGCACTATTTCGCCCCGCTGCTTGTGCTCTCTCCGGAGCATCCGAAGCATCCAGTAGACCTCGCTGGCTCCGGCACGCTCGTCGAACTCGCAGGAAGACACTACATCCTGACTGCGGACCACGTTTGGAATGCAACTGAGGACTGGGACGAGATTGGCCTCGTGGTCGCTGCCGAGGGTGCACCCCTCGCGATCCCGCGCAATAATATTTTGCCGAAACGACTGCACGTGAGCCCGTACTCTCAATGGGGGCCAGACCTGGCCCTCCTCGAAAAACCTCCCACATCTGGTCAGTACGATACGCACACGCAAGTCCTTTCTGAATCTGGCGAGACGACGTTCGATGCTTCGATCTCACCCGCCCCAGATAGAGAAGGCTCTACGGGCAGTCATGGGCTCGTAGGACAGTCCAGCGAGGTTGAGGCAATCCCCGAGACACGAGTCGTCGTCGCCAGCCTTCGCGGAGAAGCATTCTTCGGCGTGACGTGCAAAGCGGATCGGCGCAACGGATACGATTACCTAACCACTTACGCGAAGACGACGCTACCCGGTGTCCCCTCCAGCTTCAAAAGGGGTCAGCGGAGGCGGGCTCTGGCAGGTCATACTGAAGATGAAGGCTGGAACTATCGTTTGGCAGGGCGAGCATCACTTCCGCGGGGTTGCATTCTGGCAAGAACCACAGCCTTCGGATCACGTCGCCATCCGCTGCCATGGCCCACGGAGTATCTTCCAGAAAGCGTGGGGTGAATGGGGGTTGTCAGAGTGAGCCCCCAGCTCCAGATGGGCGACAGATTCACAGACGCCACCAGAGGGTGGGAAGTCGCTGGTCGGCCGCTCCGAGTGACGCGCTTCGTTGTCTCCCCGACACCGTAGACCCGCGATGCGGGTGACCCTTCTTGCCGATCTCGAGGAGTTCTCTTGGCCCACCGCCCCCACGGCACGCTGACCGGCGATGCGACCGAGCCTGCCTGGAACGGCTACCTGCTCACCGTCGCGTGCCCGTGTGGGGTCGTGTTTGAGCGGTGGGTGACGCCCGAAGCAGCCGACGCTGACCTTTTCCACCTTGCATCGCTGAACTAAGCCCTCACGCCTGCCGACGTAGCGATTGTTCTTCTCCAGGGCACGCCTTCCATCGTTTTTTGGACCCGGAGGAGGTTGGCCCTAGGCTGCTAAAGCGCCGGTGAGAGCGCTCCTTCGCTTGGACCACCGCCCCGACTCTAGCGACCGATATCTCGCCCCTGGAAAGGCATCGGCAACCATCTCCTTCTTCTTCGTGTTCCACGGGTTTCTCTATCGGTGAACTTCGGAGGTCGTTCTCTACAGTTCTGGGGCCGATCCTGCCCAACTTCCTTCGACTCGTCCAGTTCCTCTGCAGCAGCCTCACAGTTTGCCCTCGGAAAAGTATCGAACCAGCCGTGTATGAATTACGCGCGAAGCGTCCGCCGGCTGACACGCTTGATCAACCCCCCTCGCGAAGTAGGCGTCTTTTCAAGGCGGCTGCGCGTGGCCCGCGTGGCATTTTCCTTGCGTGGCACCGCGGATTTCCGTGGACGACCTATGAACCCAGCCGCGTGGGCGCGTCTCCGCCTGTTGGTGCGAGCGCTCGGCTACTTCCGGCCTGACGCCGGGCGAATCGGCCTTTCGGTGGGCCTCCTCCTGGCCGGCATCGCGATAAACCTGCTCAAGCCCTGGCCACTGGCCATCCTCGTCGATAGCGTTCTCGGCAACAAGCCGTTCCCCACCTGGCTGCCGAGCCAATTGACGGATTGGGCGCAACCCGCCCAGCTGACCGCGATCATCGCGGCGTCGCTGGCGCTCCATTTGATCCACTCCGCCGTTTGCGCCGGACACGTGTACGTCACGATCGGCGTGGGACTGCGCGGCTTGCGGCGGGTCCGCGACGAGGTCTTCGGCTGGCTCCAACGCCTCTCGCTGCGCTATCACCAAGGCACCGAGGCCGGAGACGTCATCTTCCGGGCCGGGACCGACACCTGCGCCTTTCAGACCCTGTTCCAGCAGGGGTTACTGATCGTCGTCAGCGCCACCGGCACCCTCCTGTTCATGGCGGTCATGATGGCCCGGCTGAATCTGTATCTCACTGCAGTCGCTCTGGTCGCGGTGCCGGTCCTCCTCGTGTCGTTCAAAGTCTTCGGCGGGGCGATGCGGTCGCGGGCGATGACCGCCCAGCGAGCGGAGAGCAAAGTCTACTCGCTCATCCATCAGGGGATCACCGCCTTGCCACTGATCCAAAGCTACGCGCGTGAGTACCACGAGCAGCGGCGCTTCACCGCTCACACCGAGCAGGCGCGGCAGCACAAGATGTCGCAGCAGGGTCTGGAAGTCTTCTACTGGTGCTCGATCTCGGTGGTTCTGGCCGCATGCACGCTCGGCGTCACCTGGGTAGGCGCGCAGCAGGTGCTGACCGCACAGCTGACCCTTGGGGAGCTGCTGGTCTTCCTCGCGTACGTCGCCCAGCTCTTCGAGCCGCTCCATCAGCTCTCGCAGGTTGGCGCGACCTTGTCGAGCGCGAGCGCCAGCACACGCCGGGTGTTCGAGATTCTCGACACGCCCGAGGAAGTGAAGGACCGTCCGGAGGCGCGCCCGATCCACCGGGGACGGGACGCCGACGGATCGGCAGGGTTGCCCACGTCCGCCGACGACATGTTCGCCCCCGCCGGTGCTCCCGCGGTGCTGCCGGGTCGGCCGCTCCAGATTTCCGGCAACGTCGCCTACGACGATGTCTCCTTCGATTATCACCCGTCGCGGCCGGCGCTCCGCCACGTCAGCTTCAAGCTCCTGGCCGGGACGTCGGCCGCCATCATCGGGCCGAGCGGCGCCGGCAAGACGACGCTATTGAACCTGCTACCGCGGTTCTTCGACCCGGCGAGTGGCGCGGTGCTGCTGGAAGGCGTGGACCTGTGCGACCTCCGTCTCGAAGACCTCAGAGCCCAGATCGGCCTCGTCCTGCAGAACCCGATCATCCTTCCTTCCACCGTGGCCGAGAACATCGCCTACGGGAAGCCTCACGCGAACATGGCGGAGATCGAGGCCGCCGCGCACTACGCCAATGCCAGCGCGTTCATCGAGAAGCTACCCCAGCAATACCAAACGGTCGTCGGCGACGGCGGCGCCCATCTGAGTGTGGGCGAGAAGCAGCGGATCAACCTGGCCCGCGCGTTTCTGAAGGACGCGCCGATCTTGCTCATGGACGAGCCGACGAGCGCGCTCGACGTCGAGAGCGAGGCCCAGGTCGTGGCCAGCCTGTTCGCGCTGATGCGCGGGCGCACAACGTTGATGGTCGCCCACCGGCTCACCACCATCCGGCGCGTCGACAAGATCCTGGTCGTGGAGAACGGGCGCCTGACCGAGATGGGCGCCCCCGACGATCTCCTCGCCGAGCAGGGTTACTACGCGCGGGTCGTCAACGGCCAGCTCGATCTGTAATCGCTGCGTCCCCGCCGTCTCTCACTTCGCGCCCCGCGCGAGCTCCGCTGCTTCGCGCTCTCTTTGTTTGATCTCGCGCTCTCGCGCGGCCTGCTCGAGCTGCCATCTTGCCCTGAGCCGCTCGCCGATCTCTAACTCCAGTCGGGTGCCAGTCCTTGCCCTCGCCGAAGAGTTCAGCTGGTCGTGTGGCCCGACGTCGCGGCGCCGTGGCGGAACGGGATCGCTGGCCGGACGGGGCGGCCCGGTTGGTCCTGGTGCGTGTGCTCTTTGTCGCGGCGCTCGCCTTCCACTCGAACTATGAGCTTTTAGTTCGGATCATTACCTTCTGGGCGCACGCCAGGTGGGCAACGCCGCCCGGTAGATGGGGCACATTGACGGACTTCTCCTTTTCCTCGATCTTATGGGAGCAGTAGACGCAGATCGCGACGTTGAGCATCATGTCGCACCTCCATGTGCCGTCTTCTCCCCTATTGCGCCGCCGCGGCGCGCGAGACCGGCCCGCGCCGGCCCGTGTCGACCCCGTCGATCAGATGCTCGGAGTTTACGCCTCGAACGGTTGACGCCAGGGAAGAAACTTAGGCGGAAATCGCCGCGGAGTGAAGGGACATCCAGGGTCATACGTCGACTGCTGCCGTCCTTATAGGACCGGGGGCCTTCAGATGTCAAGCACAAGATGTTTCCGGGTTTCCGGTCCCGAGAACGGGCGGCGCTGTCGGGGGGCACCTGCGCGGGGCGCTCGGCCAGAACCGACTCGAAGCCGCCATTGCGCTTGAACCACTCCTCGATGCTGCGGCGCAATTGAAGCCGGTGCTGCTCCCACAGCGAGTCGGCCACCTTCACCTCGCCGATGACGAGCGTCTTCGGCGGTGTCGGTGGCGGCACAGCGACAAGTTCAGACTTGACGCTGGCAAACGTACACGCTGAAGTGACGAAGGCAAGGAGAACGGCCCCTCGAACGCCCGCACGTCGCTCAGTCCGCCCTCCGGACATGCGCGCCTTGCCAGTGCATGGAGAGAGGCACGCAGTCGAGGAGACTAGGAGGATGAAGTGGACAGAGGCGCGGCGATGCTGGCAATCGTTCTGGATGTATACGAAGGTGGCAAAGATTTGATCCCGGGTTGGAAGCTGAAGGAGCACGCGGAAAGCGCGCTCGCAAAGGGTGGCATCGAAGGGCTCAGACGGTACTACGAGGCGTGCTTGACTGGTTCGGGCCACCGAGTGAAGACAACCCTCGAACGCGACAGACGAAAGACCTTGGAATCGGAGCGCGAGCGCTTCATGTCGATTTACCTGGGTGCTGCCCGGTGAGGAGAAATGACGATGTCGCAGTCGGTGCGCATCCGGGCGGATCAGGCGGAGTGTGCCCGAATTGTGCCCTTCAGGAGCGCATTCCTGACCACTCCAGAGCACTCCAGCGCACGATGATCGAAGCAACTCCTAATTGCAGGGTAAGGATTTCTGCGTACTTCCACGATTCCGAGTCTAGGACTGAAAATCCTGGTGTCGGCGGTTCAATCCCGTCCCTGCCCACCAATTTTACTAGTAGTTAACCAACAGCTTTCTCCTCTTCGGATCGCGAGTGTGCCCAAGGTGTGCCCTTCTGGAGAACATTCAGGCTCACTCCTGGCGAGCTGTGTGAAGCTCGCAGAGGTTGACGGCTGGGGCGAACGATTCTTGGCCTTATCTGCCCGGCCCTTTTCGCAAGCTCCTCTTCTTTTCTATGGCGAAGAAGCTCCTCTTCGCGCCCGGCGCGCCCGGCGGTGCGGTCGCCGTCGGGATGCGCGAGCTCCGCGCCTGCCGACCGGAGACCATTCTCAAGGACGTGCACGCCGCGAAGG
Organism: Candidatus Rokuibacteriota bacterium; assembly: GCA_003220535.1. GTDB lineage: Bacteria > Methylomirabilota > Methylomirabilia > Rokubacteriales > CSP1-6 > AR31. Next base: position 136 of record QHSU01000099.1, on the reverse strand, counting down.
CGATGGACCTGACTGGGCCGGCGTCCCGTCTCGAGGTCCCCACCCTGATCCTGGTCGGAAGCCAAGACCGGCTTACCACGCCCGCGCTGGCTCAACACCTCAGCGAGCTGATTCCGGGGTCTCTGCTGAGAATCAC
>QHSU01000063.1 GCA_003220535.1 Candidatus Rokuibacteriota bacterium | reverse complement strand
GGCTCTCGGGCGGGATCGACTCGTCGCTGGTCGCCGCGATCGCGGTCGAGGCGCTCGGCAAGGAGAACGTGGCGGGTGTCGCGATGCCGTCGGCCTACTCGTCGACGGGGACACGGCGCGACGCGCAGCGCCTGGCCAAGCACCTCGGGATCGAGTTCCTGTCGATTCCGATCACGCCGCTTCTCAACGCGTACAAGCGGTCGCTGGGGAAGGCGTTCAAGGGGATGAAGGAGGACGTCACCGAGGAGAACATCCAGGCCCGCATCCGCGGCAACCTCCTCATGGCGCTGTCGAACAAGTTCGGCTGGCTCGTGCTCACGACCGGCAACAAGAGCGAGTACAGCGTCGGCTACACGACGCTCTACGGCGACATGGCCGGCGGCTTCGCCGTAATCAAGGACGTCCCGAAGATGCTCGTCTACGACGTCGCGCGCCACGTCAACGCGCGCGCCGGCCGCGCGATCATTCCGGAGACCGTGTTCACACGGGCGCCGTCGGCCGAGCTGCGCCCCAATCAGACCGACCAGGACACGTTGCCGCCCTACGCCGAGCTCGACCGCATTCTCGAGGGCTACGTCGAGGAGGACCGGGGCGTGAACGACCTCATCGCCCGCGGATTCCCGGCGGACATCGTGCGGCGCGTCGTCTCGATGGTCGACACGAACGAGTACAAGCGGCGCCAGGCCCCGATCGGCGTCAAGATCACGCCCCGCGCCTTCGGGCGCGACTGGCGCCCCCCGATCGTCAACCGCTTCCGCGAGCGCTAGGCTTCAAGGAGTCAGTCGTCGACAGCGGACCCCGCGTCCGGTACCTCCCCCGGTCTTATGCGGGACAAGATCTTTCACGGCTGACGTCCCCCCGGGAAACGACGGCAGCCCAAAACTAGGGTAGAGTCGCGGCTTCGGCGGTCCACCACACACAGGAGGGGACCGATGAAGCGCTCGAAGTTCTCCGAGGAACAGGTCGTCTATGCGCTGCGCCAGGTCCGAGGCTGGCACCCCGGTCGGCGACGTCGGCCGGCAGCTGGGGGTCAGTGAGGCGACGTTTTACGCCTGGAAGAAGAAGTACGCCCACCTGGGGGTGAGCGAGCTGCGACGGCTCCGGCAGCTCGCCCGGGGCTTGCGGATCTGTGCGACTGGGGCCCGCAGTACATCGCCGATGCGTGGATCAACGAGGTGAAGTGGCTCGGGATGACCATCACGCCGTCGTACGACGGCGAGCCGGAGTGCAATGGCGTCATCGAGCGCTTTATGCGCACGCTCAAGGAGCAGTGCCTCTATCTCCATCGTTTCCAGAACCTCGCCGAGGCGCCCCGGCTCATCGGCGACTTCATCACGCGGTACAACACCGAGTGGCTCATTGAGCGGCTCGGCCATCAGACGCCGGTAGCCGCGCGCGCGGCGGCGATGGCGGCGTGACCGATGAAAGGCGATCGCTCAGTGACGTCAGGATCGAAGATCGACGGCGGGGGCGCTATGTTGATATCCCCCTCGCGTGTCCGCGAAACCGGGAGCGCTACATTACAACCTTATCTGACCGGCAGTGTCTGCTCACCACCCAAAGCGGTCATCCGCCGGCGCCGGTTGTAGAAGTCGATGTAGCGTGCAAGCCCTGTCGTCGATCGGCATCAAAAATCGTAGATGGCGAAGATACGGGGGTGTTGCATTGCAAACTGCCGAAACTCGTTGCTGAATCTCTCATTAACCTCGATCTTTTGATGTTCCGGGCCGAATAAGCTCGTTGCCAATTCGAGTTGCGCCATTAAGCGCTCTCCCGATTGAATCGCCTTACCCTTATGGAAGCCGCGCGTGTCTGCGACAAAAATCGTCCCCCGTCCTCCGGTGATTTCCATAACCTGGTCCACCGTATAGTGCGTAAGAATCTCCTCATCGGAGATGCGCCCATCCTTGAGCAGGCCCCGTGGCTTTCGGCCGTGTGAGCCTCTGATATAGCAGTGCGGGCCGTTTTCGGTGCCAACATCGCTCAGATAAAAGAAGAACTTCAGAAATTTTATTCCGTCCATGTCGAAATGGAAGTGCTGAGCCGCAAGTGAGCTCGGTTTACCGCGCAGGTAATTTGTGCTCCACCACATCGCCATCGACTGTTTGATGACCGGCTCAGCGCCGAGGTACGCACGCGCAACCGACAAAATCGTCTCATCGGTGAGTAACTCTTGTACGACGCTTTGTTCTGCAATGGTCTGCAGATCGAAGTTGTACAAAGTGGACACAATGTTGGTCCGATCGTACAAGCAATCCGCTAGCAAGCGGTACTCGAACTGTGTGAAGCTGTCGTTTTTTGGAGTCGCGAGCGGCTTGGCCGGCACGCGTAGTGCGAACTCTACCAACGCCTGTTGCATGTTTTCAGGCAACTTCCGCTCGAATATGCAATACCCGTCACGGCGGATGTGTTCGGCAATCAGCCCAATTGACTTACTGTTTAACTCTCCCAACACACCCCTAGCGATCGCGAGTTTACGGGGCGGGTGACAAAGACTAGACAATGCCGCCATGAAATCGTTGTAACGGCCGTTGGTACGGAAAGACAATTGCCGCATCGCTGCGTACGCGCTAGCAGAAGTAGTTCCCGTTCGCAGAAACTCGCGGTAGCCGCGCGTCGCCTCACAAGCAAGACGGATGGTATGCGCCGGTTTCTCGAATCGCCACGCACCGCGAATTTTCATTGCAACCCCGTGAGGAAGTGATCGGCGAGCTGTCCGCAGAGGATCTGCCGCGACTGCGGGAAGTTAACCCCTGCATTCGAGGCGGCCAGACAATCGCCGCACTCGCCAGCAATGCGCTCGACCACGGTAGAGCGGTTCTGACCGATCGTTAGAAGCGCGCTCGGGACGATGTACTGCGTTGAGGCCGTGCGCGTAAAGATCACGCTGGCACATATGCCGACTACTACGCTGTTCGGGAACATTGTCTATTCCCTCTATACCGATCCCATTGATAAATAATAACTCTCTCCAACTCTAGTAGCAACCGACACCCGGTTTTCAAATGCCTTCCCTTATGAAATCCTCGCGTGTCTGACTTTTTCTTCATCTCTCAATCAGTGCCAATGCAATGGCGCGTGAGGCGGGATCAGTGGGATCCCTTCTTTGGCGCGGATCACGCTTGCAGCCTGAAAATAACCGCCAAATAGTAGCCATGGAATGTCTGGTAACGGGCGCCGTCCGGCTTCGGGTCGTAGAGAAACACGACCTCTTCTCCCACGATTTTAATCAAATCAGCGGAGGAATTTACGAGATTTTCTAGGGTTGCCTTGACACTTTCCAGTTTTTCATCGGCGATAGCCTCCATTCCGATCCCGAGCAAGCCACCGGGCTTCAAGATTCGCTTGGCCTCGCGAATGGCGTCGTCCGGCCTGCTGCTGTAGGCGAGCATCCATCCGAGGAGCACGGCGTCAAAGCTGTCACTTTCGTAGTTCGTGGCGTGAATATCACCGACGTCTATCCACGGACTGTAAGAAAACAGGTCCAGGCCTCGAGCGCCGCGCAGTCCGAGTGACCAAGCCCATAGGATATCGTCCTCGGTTCTGGGCCCTACGATCAGCACGTTGGCCCACGGAACGCTGCCCAACAACGCTGCCGTGGGATAGAGCAGCAATGACATTCTCTTTCCCATGCCGAACACTAATTTGGCGTGGGTCTTGAAGACACCCAGGTTGTAGCTAACCGTATTAGTTCCCACGCCCTGGCTTTGCTGATCGATCACTTTCAAACGGGTTCGATACAGCATCCACCTCAGCCTACAAATTTGGAAGCGCAGAATATCGATTTTCAGCAGCTCGACACACGCGGCCTTGAAGCGACGGATTACCGTGTTCACAAAGTTCATAGCTCGGCCCTCCACAGTTAGAATCTTCGTAGAGTTCTTGGTCATTATAAATTAGACCCAGTTTCTCTGGACGTCGTCTGGACCACGATGACGGCAGCCAAGGAGGCCGAGTATGAAGTGACGTTGGCCCCGAAACGAGGCAACTCGTGACTAGACCGGCGCCGCTCCGGCGGTGGTCATGACCTGACGTTGCGCTATGAACTCGATCGGCGTCAGGTGGCCGAGCGAACCGTGTGGTCGACGCTGATTGTAGTCCAGTCGCCACGCTTCGATCCTGGCCTGCGCGTCGGCGATCGACGCGAACTGGTGCACGGTCAAACATTCATCGCGCAGCCGCCCGTTGAACGACTCGATGAACGCATTTTCGATGGGCTTGCCGGGGCGGATGAAGTCCAGCTGCACGCCGCGGCGATACGCCCAATCCTCGAGCGCCCACGACCGAAACGCCGTCCCGTGATCCACGGTGATCGAGCGGGGCGTCAGCGCGTTCCCGAGGACGCGATCCAGGGCCTCGGCCCACCGTCTCTCCGGACATCCTCGCCGCCACCTCCAGTAATGGACTGGAGCGACTCCACTGATCCACCACCGTCAAGATGCGAAACGGCCGGCCATCGGCCAGCGCGTCATGCACAAAATCCATGCTCCACCGCTCGCTCGGCCCGGTGGGCACCGGCGCGGGTCCGCGGTGCAGACGCCATGTGCTTGGGCCGTCGGACCCGCATGCGCACCTGCAAGCCGTCGAGGCGGTAGAGCCGGCGCACCCGCTTGCGATTCACCACCCAGCCCTCGCGTCGCAGCAATACCCAGATCCGCAGGTAGCCAACCGGCGCCGCGCGTGCGCGAGCTCGCGGATCTGGAACCATCCGGCGAGCTCCCGCCGACGCGCGCGCCTCAGGCGTTTTTCGCAGCGCCTCCGACAGCATGTGCTTGTCGAGCGTGAGATCGGCGACCAGGCGCTTGAGACGATTGTCTTCGCCCTGGACCTGCCGGAGCCGTCGCAGCTCGCTCACCCCCAGGTGGGCGTACTTCTTCTTCCAGGCGTAAAACGTCGCCTCACTGACCCCCAGCTGCCGGCAGACGTCGCCGACCGGGGTGCCAGCCTTGGACCTGGCGCAGCGCATGGCCGACCTGTTCCTCGGAGAACTTCGAGCGCTTCATCGGTCCCCTCCTGTGTGTGGTGGACCGCCGAAGCCGCGACTCTACCCTAGTTTTGGGCTGCCGTCGTTTCCCGGGGGGACGTCAGGGTGCTGCTGCGGGCGGATCAGTTGATCGAATGAGTTGGACGGGAGTCGACTGACCGCACGCCGGATCGGACCGGCTACGCCGACCGCTCCGCGCGGATTCGGGAGCTGGTTGTCCGGGACCGACTGGGCTGCTGGCGTCGGGTCAGCGCAAACGCGTGTATTTGACCACGCGCCGCGGCCTTCCCCACGCACCCGGCCGCACGACGTAGAGGTCACCGCGCGAGTCGCCCCAGATACCGTGGCACGAGCGGAAGGTCGGATCGCCCCACTGGGCCAAGCGTTCGCCCTCGAGGGTCAAGACGCTGACCAGCCCGCCGTTGTGCTCGGGGATGTAGACGATGTCGTTGGCGTCCACGTAGAACGCCGCCGGACCGATCAGCTTGGTGGGCCAGATCTGCAGGAACTTGCCCTCCTGATCGAACACCTGCACGCGGTCGTTCTCCCGATCGCACACCAGGACGCGACCGCGCCGGTCGATCCACACGCCGTGGGGCAAATTGAACTGCCCTGGACCCGTGCCCGGCTCGCCCCAGGAAAAAAGATAGGTGCCGTCGGCGGCGAACTTGTGCACCCTGGCGTTGCCGTAGCCGTCGGTCATGAACATCTCGCCGGACGGCGCCAGCGCGATGTCCGTCGGCAGGTTGAAGGGGCCGCCGCCGTGCGTGACGTTCCGGTAGGCGCTCGAGTTGAAATCCTTGGGGTCCACGCCGGTGTCGGAGCGATGGCCGCGGGTGCCGACGGTCCGGAGCAGCGTTCCGGCGCTGGTGTAGAGCAGCATCTGCCCGTGATCGCGATCCACGATCCAGAGGTTGTCGTGCGCGTCGACGCGGATCGTGTGGGGAAAGGCGAAGAGGCCCGCACCCCAGGACGAGAGATAGTTTCCCTCGCGGTCGAAGACGACGATCGGGTGGTCGGGGGTGCGGTTGAAGCAATACACGCGATCGTGCGAGTCGACCGTCACGGCCGCCGCGGGCATCGCCCAGCCGGCCGGGAGCTTGGCCCAGTCGTCATCGACTTGGTAGGTGTACCGGCCACTTCCGACGACGGTGTTCATGTGCTGACTCCTTCCATCTGAAGCGCGTAAAGCCGGCGGTAGAGTCCGTCGCGCGCCAGCAGCTCGTCGTGGCGCCCGACCTCCGCGATGCGACCCTCGTGCACGACGACGATGCGGTCGGCGTTGCGCACGGTCGCCAGGCGATGGGCGATGACGAACACCGTGCGCCCCCGCATCAGCTCGGCGAGCGCCTGCTGGATCATGAACTCGCTCTCGGCGTCCAGGTCCGAGGTCGCCTCGTCGAGGATGAGGATCGGTGGGTTCTTCAAGAAGGCGCGGGCGATGGCGATCCGCTGCCGCTGACCGCCCGAGAGCCGCACGCCCCGCTCGCCCACCAGCGTCTGATAGCCCTCCGGGCAGCCCACGATGAATTCCTCGGCGTACGCCTGGCGGGCGGCGCGGACGACGTCCTCGAAGGGCGCGTCGACGCGCCCGTACGCGATGTTGTAGAGGATCGAGTCGCTGAAGAGGAACGTCTCCTGCGTGACGATGCCGATCAGGGCCCGGAGCGAGGCCTGGGTGACGTCGCGCAGATCGTGGCCGTCGATCGTGATCCGACCGACGCTCACGTCGTGGAAGCGCGGCAGCAAATCGATGAGGGTGGACTTGCCGGCGCCGCTCATCCCCACGAAGGCGACGACCTCGCCGCGGGCGACGGTCAAGGAGATGTCGCGCAGCGTGAGCTCCTCGGAGCCCGCGTGCCGGAAGCTGACCTGCTCGAACGCGAGCGACTCGCCGAACGCGTCGAGCGCGACCGCGTTCGGGCGGTCGGCGATCGCGGGCGGCAGATCGAGGATCTCGAAGACGCGCTCGACGGACGAGGTCGACTGCTGCACGGTGTTGACGATCCGGGAGAGCTGTCGGACGGGCCCGTAGAGCAGGGCCACCGCGGCCGTGAACGAGAAGAAGTCGCCGGGGGTGATCGCGCCCGCGATGACCTGCTGGCCGCCGTACCAGAGCGCGCCCATGATGCCGAACGCGGCCAGCACCTCCATGAGCGGGTCCGTGAGCTCGTCGGTGCGGTGGTCCTTGAGCGACAGGGCGAGCAGCCCGCGGTTGACGCGGTCGAAACGCTCCACCTCGTGCCCCTCGCGCCCGAAGGCCTTGACGATCTTCGTCCCGGCGAACACCTCGTGCAGGAGCACGTTCAGCTCGCCGACCTTCTGCTGCGCGCGCTTGTTGATCCGGTAGAGCTTGCGTCCGATCGCCCGCACCGCCACGCCGACGAAGGGGAAGACCACGAGCGCGATCAGGGCCAGCCGCCAGTCGCGGACGAACATGACCGCGGCGAGCGCCACGACCATCACCGCCTGACGGATGGTCATCACCAGGACCGTCGACGACAGGCGCGCCAACCGGTTCACGTCGGTGACGATGCGCGACATCAGCTCCGCCGAGTGGCGGCTCGTAAAGAACGACAGGGGCATCCGCTGGATGTGCATGTAGAGGTCGCGGCGGAGCGTCGCGATCACGCGCTCGCCGACCGCCGCCATCAGATAGGACTGGCCGTACCGGGCCACGCCCTTGAAGACGTAGGCGCCCAGGAACAGCAGGGGGATGAGCCTCAGCATCGCCACGTCGCGGCGGATGAAGACGTCGTCCATGGCGGGCTTCACGAGCCAGGCGATCGCGCCCTCCATCGCCGCGACCACGATCGCGAGCACGGTGCCGACGACGAGCGCCGGCACGTGGGGCCTCAGGTACCCGAGCAGGCGCCGGTAGAGCACGGTCGGGAGGCTCATGCCGCCGGCGTCTCGAGCAGGCGCCGGTAGAGCGCCTCGGTCGCGTCGAGCTTGGCGCGGAGCGAGAAGTGCGCATCGACGCGCTTGCGCCCCGCGCGCGCCATGGCCTGGGCCCACGTCGGGTTCTCGAGCAGGCGCCGGAGCGCGTCGGCGAGCGCGCCGGGATCGCGCGGAGGAACGAGCAGGCCCGTCTCGCCGTCGACCACGAGCTCGGGCATCCCGGCCAGGGCCGTGGCGACGACCGGGCGCTCGCAGGCGAGCGCCTCGCGGATCGAGCCGGTGAGCCCGGCGCCCGCGTACGAGGCGTCGACGACCACGTCGGAGGCGGCCAGGATCTGCGGGACGTCCTCGCGGTGGCCGAGGACGAGCACGCGCTCGCCGAGCCCGCGCTCGCGCGCGCGGTCGGCGACCTCGGCGATGCGCGGCGCCGGCGCGCCGACGAAGAGCAGGCGCGCGCGCGGCGCCGCCCCGGCGATCCGGCCCACGGCCTCGAGGATGTCGCGCCAGCCGCGCCACGAGCGCACGCCGATCTGGGTGACGAGGAAGTGGTCGGCGGCGAGACCGAGCTCGCGGCGGATCGGGCCGCCGTCGAGACCGGGATGGAACCGCTCGACGTCGGTGCCCGAGTAGATCACCGCGATCTTGTCCGCGGGCACGCCGGTCGCGACGAGGTCGCGCTTGATCGACTCACACACGGCGACGATCGCGTGCACGCGCCGACTCGTATACCCGAGGCGGCGCGACCGGGGCACCCGGAAGCTGACGCCGCGGTTCAGGACGAGGCGCGGGCGCGCCCCCAGGAGCCCGGCCAGCAGTGCCAGGGTGCGCGCCCGCCCCTTGTGCGCGTGCGCCACCTGGATGTCGCGGGCGCGGATCAGCCGCGCGATACGAAACGCCGCGCGGACGTCCCAGGCGCGCCGCATGGGGATCGCGACGTGGGCCACGCCGGCCGCGCCGAGCCGCTCGGCCCAGAGCGGATTCGGCGGCGTCGCCACGGTGACGGCGTGGCCGCGCGCGGCGAGGCCGGTCGCCAGGTCGCGCAGCTGGACCGCCGCGCCGGTGAAGTAATCCGCTTTCGGGTACAGCTGGAGGATCCTGAGAGGTATCACGCTCCGAAGAACGCGCGCACGGCAGTGACCACCCGATCGATCTCGCCGTCCGCGTGGTCGGCCGAGATCGGCAGCGAGAGGATCTCCTCGACCAGCCGCTCCGTTCGCGGCAGCGGCGGCGGCGCGAAGCGCTCGACGGCGGCCTGGCGATGGGTCGGGACCGGATAATGGATGCCGGTCTGGATCCCCCGCGCCTTGAGGAACGCGGCCAGCTCGTCGCGTCGCGGCGTCTGCACCACGAAGAGGTGATACACGTGACGGGCGTGGGGGCGCACGCCCGGCAGGACGAGCGGCAGCCCGGCGAGCCCGCGCACGTAGCGGAGGGCGAGGGCACGCCGCCGGTCGTTCATCGCGTCGAGCCGCCGCAGCAGCACGCGCAGCGCCGCGGCCTGCAGCTCGTTGAAGCGCAGGTTGAAGCCGACCTCCGCGTGCACGTTCCGGTCGACTCGGCCATGATCGCGCAGCCGGCGGCAGCGGGTGGCGATCTCGTCGTCGACGGTGAGAACGGCGCCGCCGTCGCCCATGGCGGGCAGGGTCTTCGACGGATAGAAGGAGAAGACTGCGGCGCGGCCGAAGCTGCCGACGCGACGTCCATCCCACTCGGCCCCCTGCGCCTGCGCGCAGTCCTCGAGGATCCAGAGGCCCAGACGTGAGGCGAGAGTCTGGGCGGCCGTCAGATCGGCGGGCTGGCCATACAGGTGCACGGGGACGACCCCGACCGTCCGCGGCGTCGCCTTCGCTTCGGCGTCGCGCAGATCCATCGTGTAGAACTCGTCCGTGTCCACGAACACCGGCGTCGCCTCCGCGAGGCAGATCGCCTCGACCGTGGGGAACGCCGTGTGCGACGGCACCAGGATCTCGTCGCCTGCCTTCACGCCGAGTGCCCGCAAGGTCAGCCAGAGCGCGGCGGTCGCCGAGCTGGTCAGCACGGCGTGGGTCACCCCGGTGGCGCTCGCCAGCTCGGTCTCGAGCTGGCGGCACTGCGGACCCAGCACGTACTGACGCGAGTCGATGGCGTCCAGCACCGCCCGCTTGATCTCGTCGTCGACGGGCGGGCGCGACAGCGGGATGAACGTCACGGGGTCTCTCCGGACAGCCGATCGTACCGGCCGCGGTAGTAGACCAGCGGCAGCCCGGCGCCCGCGTGAGAGCGCTCGACGCGTCCCACGAAGATCGTGTGATCGCCCTCGAGATGCACGTTGACGGTCGCGCACTCGAGGTGCGCGAGCGCGTCGTCGAGCAGCGGCAGGCCGTGTGGGCTCAGCGTGAACGGCACGCCGTCGAACTTGTTGTCGATTTTGGTGGTGGCGAACCGGCGCGACACGGCTTCCTGCTCGAGGCAGAGGATGTTGACGGCGAACATTTTGCCGGCGGCCAGCGCCGGATAGCTCTGCGCCTTGTGGTCGACGCACACGAGGATGAGCGGGGGGTCGAGCGACACCGAGGTGAACGCGCTCGCGGTGAGCCCGGTCGGCCGCCCGTCCTTGTCGCAGACCGTGATGACCGTGACACCAGAGGCAAAGTGGCTCAGGACGTGTCGGAATTCGTCTGGAGCAATCACCCGCTTTTTGTAGCAGGTCGGGCGCTGGAATTCAAGGTTTCGCGCATAGATAGCGACGCTGGAGCCGTTTGCGTTGAAAGCGCCGGCGGCTCCTGTATAGTCCCCGGTATGGTGACCGAAGACGCGGTGCTCGACGCGCTCAGAGGGATCAAGGATCCGGAGCAGCAACGCGACATCGTCTCGCTCGGTCTCATCCGCGACCTGAGCATCGCCGACTCGGAGGTCACCTTCACGCTCGCCTTCACGACCCAATCGCCGGCGTCGAAGGCCACCATGCACAGCATGGCCTCGCGTGCCGTGGGCCGGGTCCCGGGGGTGTCCAAGGTGCAGGTCAGGATGGGCGGCGCGCCGACGGCGCGGCCCGCTCAGCCGGCGCCCCACGCTCACGCGCAGGGCCCGCAAAAACCCGCGGAGCTCATCCCCGAGGTGAAGGCGACGATCGCGGTGTCGTCGGGCAAGGGCGGCGTCGGGAAGTCCACGGTCACCGTGAACCTCGCGGTGGCGCTGCGCCAGTCGGGCGCCGCCGTCGGCATCATCGACTCCGACGTGTACGGCCCCGACATTCCTCTGATGCTGGGCTCGCGCGGGAAGCCGGGGATGTTCGAGAACCGGATCATCCCGGTCGAGGCGCACGGCATGAAGATGATGTCGATCGGGCTGCTCGTGAACGATCGCGAGCCGCTCGTCTGGCGCGGCCCCATGATCCACTCCTTCATCCAGCAGATGCTCAAGGACGTCATGTGGGGCGCGCTGGACTACCTCGTCTTCGACATGCCGCCCGGGACCGGCGACGCCCAGCTCTCGCTCTCGCAGGTCATCCCGCTCTCCGGCGTCGTGATGGTGACGACCCCGCAAGAAGTCGCGCTGCTCGACGTGCGCAAGGCGATCGGAATGTTCCAGCGCCTCAACGTGCCGATCCTGGGCGTCGTCGAGAACATGAGCTACTTCGTGGCGCCCGACACCGGCAAGCGCTACGCGATCTTCGGCGAAGGCGGCGGGCAGCGGCTCGCCGACGAGTACGGTGTGCCGCTGCTCGCGCAGGTTCCACTGGATCCGGAGACCCGCGTCGCCGGCGACGAGGGGACCCCGATCACCCTGCGCCAGCCCGACGCGTCCCAGGCGCGCACGTTCCGCGAGCTGGCGGCGGCCGTGCGGCGGCGCCTGGACGAGCTCAGCACGCTCAAGCCGCTGCCAAAGATCGGCTGACCGGCCCAGGGGAAGAGCGCGCGGTGCCGCCCTTGAACCTGCCGATTTTCCCGCTGCCCGACGTGACCTTCTTTCCCCACACACTGCTGCCGCTCCACGTCTTCGAGGCCCGCTATCGGGCGATGGTGATGGACTCGCTGGCGCGCGACCGGCGACTGGCGGTGGTGAAGCTCAAACCGGGGTTCGAGGCGAGCTACGCTGGCAAGCCGGCGGTGCACGCGGTGGCGGGGGCGGGGGAGATCGTGAGCTGGGAGCGTCTGGCCACGGGCCGCTACAACATTCTCGTGAAAGGCGAGTGGCGTGTCCGGATCGAAAGCGAGCGGCCGAGCGACACGCTTTACCGCATCGTCACGGCCCGGCGGCTCGACGACGTCGCGCCGACGACCGACGTGGCGGCAGCGATCGCGCGCATTCGTGAGGCGTGCGGCCGCCTGCTGCGCGCGCTGGACCGTCCGTCCGACCTGCTGGACACGGCCCTCGCGGAGGGCCAGCAGCCCGGAGCCATCGCCGACCGGATCGCCGCGGCGGTGGTGCCCGACGCCAATCTGCGCCAGGAGCTGCTCGAGACGCTCGATGTCACGCGGCGCCTCGATCGCCTGGGCCTGGCCCTCGACCAGCTCGCGAACGAGCTGCGAGGGGGACGCGAGTGAGCGCCCGGCCGGGCGGACTCGTCCGCGCGCTGGTCGTCGCGTTCCTGGTGGTGGCCGTGGCGGCCTCGGTGGTGGACGCGGCGCCCTGGGCCTGGCTCGGAGTGCGCATCCGCGATCTGTCCGAGCAGGAGCAGGACGAGATCGCGTCACGGCACGGGATTCGGGAAGGCTTCGGAGTCGTTATCGTCGAGGTGATGGAGGGGACGCCCGCCGAGCAGGCCGGGCTGAAGAACGGCGACCTGGTCGTGGCCTTCGAAGAGCGTCCCGTGACAGAGACCCGGGTGCTCCAACGTTTGATCGCCGCGGCGGGCGCCGGCCGGGACGTGCGGCTGACGGTGCTCCGGGCCGAGGGACGCCGGCGCCTGGACGTCCGACTGGCGACGATGCCGCGCCCCGTGCTCGGGGAACGGGTCGCGGCCGAGTTTGGTTTTGTCGTGCGGGAGCCCGAGCCCACCGGGCCCGCCATCCTGGCGATCTCCGTGATCATCCGCAGGAGCCCGGCGGAGCGGGCGGGGCTCGAGGTGGGCGATGTGATCCTCCAGGTCAACGAGCGGGCGGTACCGACGCGCGACGAGCTGCGTGAGGCCCTGGCCGACGCCAGCGTCGAGACGCCACTCACGCTGACGATCCGACGGGGCGTCAACCGTCTGTCCGTGGTCCTGAAGGCGCCCTGATCCGGGCCGGCTGCTTCTTTTGTTGACACGTCCCGCACGGCTCGCATAGCCTTGACGCGGTGGTCCGACCGCGCAGCGACCTCGTGCGTTTCCCTCATCTGATCGACCAGCCGTCTCAGGCGAGCCTATGACAAGAGGAGGTGTGCTATGAGCGATTCACAAAGCGACTCACAAATGGTCACCGAGACCCCGCGCCGGCGCTTCCTGAAGGGCGCGGCGCTGGCCGCGACGGGCGCGGCGACGCTCGGCTTCCCGATGGTCGCGAAGGCCCAGGGGCCGATCTCGATGCGTTGGCAGAGCACGTGGCCCCAGAAGGACATCTTCCACGAGTACGCGCTCGACTTCGCCAAGAAGGTCAACGACATGACCGGTGGCGACCTGAAGATCGAAGTGTTGCCGGCGGGCGCGGTCGTGCCGGCCTTCGGCCTGCTCGACGCCGTGTCGAAGGGCACGCTCGACGGCGGCCACGGTGTGCTCGTCTATCATTACGGCAAGCAGACGGCGCTGGCGCTCTGGGGCTCGGGGCCGGGCTACGGCATGGACGCCAACATGCTGCTCAGCTGGCACAAGTACGGCGGGGGCAAGCAGCTGCTCAACAAGCTCTACGCCTCCATCGGCGCCAACGTCGTGTCCTTCCCCTACGGCCCGATGGCGACCCAGCCGCTCGGCTGGTTCAAGAAGCCGATCACCAAGGCCGACGACTTCAAGGGCCTCAAGTTCCGCACCGTGGGCATCTCGATCGATCTGTTCCAGGGCCTGGGCGCGGCGGTGAACGCGCTGCCTGGCGCCGAGATCGTGCCGGCGATCGACCGCGGCCTGCTCGACGCCGCCGAGTTCAACAACGCGACCTCCGATCGCATCCTCGGCTTCGCCGACGTGGCGAAGATCTGCATGCTGCAGAGCTACCACCAGAACGCCGAGCAGCTCGAGATCACGTTCAACAAGGCCAAGTTCGACGCGCTCCCCGACAAGATGAAGGCCATCATCGAGAACGCGGTGGAGGCGGCCTCGGCCGACATGTCGTGGAAGGCGATCGACCGCTACTCGAAGGACTACATCGAGCTGCAGACCAAGGACAAGGTCCGCTTCTACAGAACGCCCGATTCGGTGCTCCAGAAGCAGCTCGAGGTCTACGATCAGGTCGCCGACAAAAAGGCGACGGACAACGCGCTGTTCAAGGAGATCACCGAGTCCCAGAAAGCCTTCGCCGCGCGAGCGGTGAAGTGGGACCTCGACACCAACGTCAGCCGGCGCATGGCCTACAACCACTACTTCGGCAAGCCGGCCCCCAAGAAGAGCTAGCCACTCCGTGCTCGAACCTCTGCGCGCCGGCCATCCGGGACCGACCGGGTGGCCGGCCGTGGTCCTCGCGCGATGATTGCCCGACGCGTGATCGGGACCGTCGACCAGATCAGCTACTGGTCGGGCAAAGCCGCCGCCTGGCTCATCGTGGCCCTGACGTTCGTCGTGGCGGTCGAGGTCTTCAAGCGGTACATCCTGAACGCGCCTACGGCCTGGATCTTCGACTTCAACAACATGCTCTACGGCTCGCTCTTCATGATGTGCGGCGCCTACACGCTGGCGCTGGGCGGTCACGTTCGCGCCGACTTCGTCTACATCTATCTGAAGCCGCGCGGCCAGGCGGCCGTCGATCTGGTCCTCTACTTCCTGTTCTTCATCCCGGGCATCCTGGGGCTGATCTACGCGGGCTACGACTACGCCGCCCTCTCCTGGCGCATCGGCGAGCACTCGACGGTGACCGCCGAGGGGCCGCCCGTCTACCACTTCAAGTCGGTGATCCCGCTCGCCGGTGTGCTGGTCATGCTCCAGGGGCTGGCCGAGATCGCCCGGTGCGTCGAGTGCCTGCGCACGGGCGCCTGGCCGTCGCGGCTGGAAGACGTCGAGGAGATCGACGTCATCGAGACGCAGCTCGCGCGCAGCGAGTACGTGGACGAAGAGTCGCGGCGGCAGGCGATGGAAGGCGCCCACGCCATCGACGAGGCCGCCCGCCACCGCAGCGTGGTCGACGACACCGAGCGGCAGAGCCGGACCCCATGAGCGATCCCTGGCTCGGCCTCACGATGCTCGGGCTCATCGTGGCGGCCATCATGATGGGCTTCCCGACCGCCTTCACCTTGATGGGGCTCGGGATGATCTTCGGGTTCATCGCCTTCTGGGTGCCCGGCGCCCACTGGTACGACAACCGGATCTTCGACCTGATCGTGCAGCGCACGTACGGCGTGATGACGAACGACACGCTCTTGTCGGTTCCGCTGTTCGTCTTCATGGGCTACATCATGGAGCGCGCGGCGCTCGTCGACCGCATGTTCCACAGCGTCCAGCTCGCGTTCCGGCGCGTTCCCGCCTCGCTGGCGGTCACCACCTTGCTGGTGTGCGCGTTCTGGGGCATCGCGTCGGGCATCGTCGGGGCCGTCGTGGTGCTGATGGGTGTCATCGCCATGCGGCCGATGCTCAACGCCGGCTACGACGTGAAGCTGGCGTCGGGAGCGATCACGGCGGGCGGGACGCTCGGCATTCTCATCCCGCCGTCGGTCATGCTGATCGTCTACGCGGCGGTGGCCGGGCAGTCCATCGTCAAGCTCTACGCGGCGGCGATGCTGCCGGGCTTCTTCCTCACGTTCCTCTACCTCGTCTACATCCTCGGCTGGGCGATCATCAACCCGAAGATCGCGCCGAAGCTGCCGCCCGACCAGTTCCGCGTGAAGGTGCCCGAGTACCTGAGTCGGCTGGAGCACGGCCGGGCCCGCCGGGTCGTGGGTGGCGTCCTCGCCGCCGTGTTTCGTCCGGGCCTCGTGCGCGGCGCCGCCGGGCCGGACGGTCGTCCGGTCGGCTATCGCGTGATCGCCCACAACCTGCTCGTGCTCTCGGTGCCCCTGCTGATGACCGTCGCCACGTTCGCCGCGACGTGGTGGTACGTCGTCGTCTACAACGCCCCCGCGGCGGCGACGGCCGCCGCGCCGCCCGCTCGCACGGCCGTGGCGGCGGCGCCCACCGCGACGGCCACGCCCCCGGCCGCGACCACGCCCACACCGGCCGACGACAAGCCGCAAGAGCTCGGGGCGGCCGGCGAGTCCGAGACTGAGCCGGCCCCGGGTGCCAAGAAGGCGGAGGGGCCCGAGGAGATGACGTCGCTCCGGGACGCCACCGCCGCGTCGGAGACGGGGAAGATTCCCGCGCACTTCTACGCGTGGTTCTGGGGGCTGGCGGCGGTTTGCGCGCTCCTCCTGTTCTTCTATTTCTGGCGGATGGACGGCGAGCAGCTCGAGATCTTGAAAGAGCTGTGCGCCTCGGTGGTCCCGCTCGGCGTGCTCACCGTAGTGGTGCTTGCGGTGATCCTGTTCGGCATCTGCACCGCCACCGAATCGGCCGCGATCGGCGCGCTGGGCGCCCTGTACCTCGCGGTGATGGCCCGGTTCATGCGCCCGGTCCTCTGGTGGAGCCTGGTCGGATTCGTCGTCGGCATCGCGCTCGGCGTGTACGAGGGCGAGGACTTCGCGTCGCTCCTGGTGGCGGGCTCGATCGGCGGGACGCTCCTCGGTACCGTCGTGCCGGGGCTCTGGTATCTCCGGACTTCACCCGAGCTTCGATTGAACATCAAGGAGTCGACCTTCCTCACGGCGAAGACGACGGCGATGGTGTGCTGGCTCTTCGTCGGCTCCGCGCTGTTCTCCGCGGTGTTCGCGCTGCACGGCGGGCAGGGGTTGATCGAGCGCTGGGTGCTGTCGATGAACCTGTCACCGCTGGGCTTCCAGCTCACGGCGCAGGTGATCATCTTCCTGCTCGGCTGGCCGCTCGAGTGGACCGAGATCATCGTGATCTTCTGCCCGATCTTCATCCCCTTGCTCAGCCACTTCAACGTCGACCCGATCCTCTTCGGCACGATGGTCGCCGTGAATCTCCAGGCGGCCTTCCTGTCGCCGCCGGTCGCGATGTCGGCGTTCTACTTGAAAGGCGTGTCGCCCAAGCACGTGACCTTGAACCAGATCTTCGCTGGCATGATGCCGTACATGATCATCGTCTGCATCTGCCTCGCGTTCATGTACGTCTGGCCGGGGATGACTCTCTGGCTCCCCGAGTTCCTCTACGGCAAGTGACCCGGAGGGGGACTTCGTCCCCCTTCCGGCGGTCGTCGCGCGCCTGACGGCGCGCTCCTCCCTGCCTCCCCCTAGATAGGATTGCGCGGGCGAAGCCCGCGCTCGAACGCGGTTGATCGAACGCTTGTGGTGTAATGTTTGGCGTGCGATGGGTCTGACCGATCTTCATATGCTGGCGGCGGGGGAGGCCGCGCGGATGATCCGTGAGGGGGTCATCACGTCGGTCGAGCTGGTGGAGGCGTGCCTGGCGCGCGTGCGTGAGGTCGAGGCGCAGGTCCAAGCGTGGGCGTTTCTCGATCCCGAGCATGCGTTGGCCCAGGCGCGGGCGGCCGACGAGTTCCGGCTCTCGGGGCAGCCCATCGGGCCGCTGCACGGCGTGCCCGTAGGCCTGAAGGACATCATCGACACCGCCGACATGCCGACCGAGAACGGCTCGGTCCTGCACGCCGGTCGCACACCGTCCCGCGACGCGTCGGTCGTGTCGCTGCTGCGCGGGGCGGGCGCGGTCATGATGGGCAAGACGGTCACGACCGAGTTCGCCACCCGCACGCCCGGCAAGACGCGCAATCCGCACAATCCCGCGCACACACCGGGCGGCTCCTCGAGTGGATCGGCCGCGGCCGTCGCCGCGGGCATGGTGCCGCTGGCGCTCGGCAGCCAGACCACCGGCTCGACGATCCGGCCGGCATCGTACTGCGGGGTCTATGGCTTCAAGCCCACGCACGGGCTGATCCCCCGTCACGGCATGTTCCAGCTCTCGCGCACCCTCGACCACGTCGGGCTGTTCGCGCGCACGATCGAGGACCTGGCGCTGCTGCTCGGCGAGCTCGCGGCGCACGACGAGCGCGATCCGGACTCGCGTCCACGCGCCCGCGTCTCCTACGGCGCCATCGCCGCCGCGGAGCCGCCGCTCCCGCCCATGTTCGCCTTCGTGAAGACCTCGCTCTGGGATCGCGTCGATCGCGACGCCCGCGAGGCGTTCGGAGAGCTGGTGGAAAGCCTGGGCGATCGTATCGAAGAGATCGAGCTCGTCGCCTCGACCGACGAGGTGCTCGAGTGGCAGCTGGCCATCGGAGGGGCCGAGATCGCGATCAACCTTCGGCGCGAATGGGACAAGGGGCGCGACAAGCTGTCGGCCGCACTGCGCTCGCGGATCGAGCAGGGCCGCGAAGTCCGCGCGGTCGACTATCTGCGCGCGCTCGGCCGCATTCCCGAGCTCAACGCGGGCCTGGTCGAGCTGTTCGAGCAGCGCTACGACGCGATCCTGACCCCACCCGCCTTCGGCACCGCGCCGAAAGGACTCGAATCGACGGGAGATCCGGCCTTGTGCGCGCTGTGGACGCTCTGCGGAATGCCGGCGCTCAGCGTGCCGCTCATGCAGGGCGCCAACGGCCTTCCGCTCGGCGTCCAGCTGGTCGGCGCGCCGCATCGCGACGGCCAGCTGCTGCGCACCGCGCGCTGGCTCGTGGCCCACCTCTCGACGCGCTCGGATCGTCCCCCGCTGAAGACCCGCTCGACCCTTGCCGCGGCGCGTCTAGCGCGTGCTCGGCCCCAGGCGTAGGCTCTCGCCTCGCAACGTCGGGCGACGAACGCCCAACCCACCTCGCGGAGGGATCGCATGGCAGACATCGAACGCATGTACATCAACGGCGAATGGGTTCTCGCCGAGGGCGGAGCCACCTTCGATGTCACGAACCCTGCCGATCGAAGCGTCGTCGCGAAGGTCGCCAACGGCGCCGGGCCGGAGATCCAGCGGGCGGTCGCGGCCGCGCACGCGGCCTTCCGCGAGTGGTCCCTGCTGGCGCCAAAGGATCGCGGCAGCATCCTCCTGAAAATTCAGGAGCTCATGCAGGAGCGGCGGGACGAGCTGGCGCGGCTGGTGACGCTCGAGAACGGCAAGCCCTTCGAAGAAGCGAAGAAGGAAGTCCAGTTCTCGCTCGGCTACTTCGGCTGGTTCGCCGAGGAGGCGCGCCGGATGTCCGGCGAGTGGATCCCGTCGCCCCAGCCCGGGAAGCGCTACTGGGTGCTCCGCCAGCCGATCGGGCCCGTCGCCGCGGTGACGCCGTGGAACTTCCCGGCGACGATGGTGACGCGCAAGATCGCGCCGGCCCTGGCGGCGGGCTGCACTGTCGTGCTCAAGCCGGCCTCGGCCACGCCGCTGACCGCGCTCGCCATCGCGAAGATCGCCGAGGTCGCCGGGCTGCCGCCGGGTGTGTTCAACGTGCTCACGACCAACCGCTCCAAGCTCGTGGGCGCCGAGCTCCTGACGCACCCGCTGATCCGCAAGATCGGCTTCACCGGTTCGACGGACGTGGGCAAGGGGATCATGGAATCCGCGGCCAAGCAGGTCACCCGGCTCTCGTTCGAGCTCGGGGGCAACGCGCCCTTCATCGTGTTCGATGACGCGGATTTCAACGCGGCGCTCGACGGCGCGGTGGCGATGAAGTTCCTGCGCGTGGGCGGACAGTCATGCATCTGCGCCAATCGGATTTACGTCCAGCGCGGGGTCGCCGACCGCTTCGTTCCGGCGTTCCTCGAGGCGGTCAAGCGGCTCAAGGTCGCCTCCGGCTTCGAGCCGGGCGCCCAGATCGGGCCGCTGATCAACGAGGACACGCGGGCCAAGGTCCACTCGCTGGTCGAGGACGCCGTCAAGCGCGGCGCCAAGCTTCTCGTGGGCGGTCACTACCTGGGCGGCGATCGGTACGCGAACGGATTCTTCTACGCGCCCGCGGTGCTGGTCGACGTGACCGACGACATGGCGATCGCGCAGGAAGAGATCTTCGGGCCGGCGGCGCCAATCCTCACGTTCGACACGGAAGAGGAAGTGATCCGTCGCGCCAACGCGACCCGGTTCGGGCTGGCCGCCTACTTCTATACGCGCGACATGACGAGGCTCGTCCGCGTGGCCGAGCAGCTCGAGTACGGTCTCGTCGGCGCCAACGACGCTACCGGGTACACGCACGAGATCCCTTTCGGCGGCTTCAAGGAATCCGGCCTCGGGCGCGAAGGAGGCCACGAGGGGATCGCAGAATACACGGAGGTGAAGTCCGTCGTCGTCAACCTGAGTTGACTGTCACATCGACCTGTCATGTCGAGAGGAGGAGGGCGCAATATGCCTCTCTACGAGTTCTTCTGTGACAAGTGCCAGAAGGAAGTCTCGCTGACCCTGTCGATGCACGAGCGTCAGACGGGCAACCCCGCCTGCCCCGAGTGCGGCAACCTCGAGCTACGGCCGCTGGTGGGGACCTTCTTTTCGAAGACGTCGCGAAAGTCCTGAAACGAGGAGCCCCCGAGGGGAGACCGAGGGAGGGCTCTGCGAAGAGCCCTCTCGCGCGCGTCGAGTACGAGAGGCGGGTCAACCGCGTGGTCGATCATATCCACGCGCATCTCGCCGAGGAGCTCTTGCTGGTGGCCCTGGCTCGGGTGGCGGCGTTCTCGCCGTTCCACTTCCACCGAGTGTTCCGAGCGGTCACCGGCGAGACGCTGTTCGCGTTCATCCAGCGGCTCAGGCTCGAGCGGTCCGCCGGCGTCCTGCTCGCCGCCAGCGATCTGAGCGTGCTCGAGGTGGCGCTGGATCACGGCTTCGCCTCGGCCGCCACGTGGATGCGCGCCCGCGGGTTCCACCAGGACGCGACGATCAGGCTGGGCGTGGCCCACGACGATCCCGCCATCACGCCGGCCGAGAAGTGCCGGTACGACGCCTGCCTCGCGGTCCCGGAGGATTTTCAGCCCGACCGATGGGTCAACGTGACGGAGATTCCGGGGGGCAAGTATGCGGTCTGGGAGTTCACCGGAACCGCTCACGACATCCAGGCAGCCTGGGACCGCGTCTTCTCCGCCTGGCTGCCGAACAGCGGCTACCAGCCCGACGACCGGCCCTGCTTCGAGGTGTACCGGGGAGGCCTCGACGTCGACGCGAAAGCGGGGATCTTCCGGTGCGAGCTCTGCCTCCCGGTGAAGGCGCTGTGAGCGTATCTAGCGCCGTTCGATGAGGGAGGCCCTCGAGCCCGCCTGCGAGCCGAGCCAGCCGACGACGAGGACGAGCGCGACGAACACGACGGCGCTCAGGACGCGCGACGCGCCGGAGAGCAGCGCCAGTGTGCCGCTCGACAGCCCGGCGAAGGCGAGGCCGACGACGGGGAGCACCGGCGCACCGCAGCCCACCACGCTGCACGGGCCAGTCGAGAGTCCGAGCACTCCCGCAAACGCTCCTACGATTCCGCCGGTACGGCTCGTGGTCGTCCGCCAGCCGGTCAGCCATCCCTGCGGGCGGCGATCGAGGACGAGCGCCGCGTACGTGCCGACCAGGAGCGACATCGCGAGGAAGCGGGCGAGATCCATCGTGTCGACGGCAAAGCCCCACTCCGGGAACCCGAAAGGACCGTCCGCCGTGAACCAGAAGAGCGCGACTCGTGAGAGAAAGTCGAGCTTCTGCGCGAGCGGCGTACTGGAGGCCAGATACTCCGGCAGCCGGGCGAGCCACGGATTGAAGGCGAAATAGGTCCAGGGCTTTCGGGTTACCGCCAACACCAGGAGCGGCAGAGCCACGTGGAGCGCGAAGACCCCGGCGACGACCCCCAGCGTCGTCCAGGGGCGCGCCCGCACGGCGGCGCCGATGCCTCGGAGCGTAGTTCGCACCATTTCGTCGAGCCGGGAACGGAATCCGCCGGCCACCGATTATAGGCCACGAGGCCGGACGGCACGAACCTGCGTTGCTTGACATTCGCTTGCACGGGATGCTACGCCTCGAACCGTGAGGCAACGCGACCCACTCGTGAGACGTCCACCCAATGGAGGGACCACTATGGCAGGTGAAGTGAATCGGCGGGATTTTCTCAGCACTCTGGGCGTCAGCGTCGGCGCCGCGCTCGCCTCGGCGGGGGCGGCCATGCCGGTGGTCGGCGTAGCTCACGCGCAGGACAAGCCGAAGGGCAACATCCCCGACAAGCCCTACCGGATCGGCCACATGACGTTCTTCACCGGGCCAGGGGCTGTGCTCGGCGAACCGATGTACAAGGGCCAGCTTCTCGCGGCGGAGGAGATCAACGCAACCGGCGGCCTCCTCGGCAAGCGGAAGATCGAGATCCTCAAAGCCGACGAGAACGCCGGGACCGACGCCAACGTCAAAGAGCTCCGGCGCCTCAAGCTCTCCGAGAACATCGACTTCTTCTGCGGCATCACCTCGAGCGGCAACACGCCGGCGCTGGGTCCCGTCGCCGAGGAGCTGAAGCTCCTCACGATCTTCGTGGACGGCTGCACGGACTTCCTGTTCGACAAGGCCGTGCCGAACCCGCACTACATCTTCCGCATCACCAACATGCAGTCGGCCGACGGCGTGACCTGCGCGCTCGGCATCGCCCAGACCTGGCCCAAGACCAAGCGGGTCGCGCACATCCATCCGGACTACTCGTACGGCCGGAACGCCTTCGACCACGTCAAGGTCGTCATGAAGAAGCTGATACCGCAGTCCGAAGTGGTGTCGGAAGGCTGGCCGAAGCTCGGCACGACCGACTTCGCCTCGCACATCACGAAGGCGATCGCGTCGAAGCCCGACCTGATCGTGTCGTCGGTGTGGGGCGGCGACTACGTCGCCATGTACAAGCAAGCGCTGCGCTATGGCATGTTCGAGAAGGCGAAGTTCGCCAGCACGATCGCCTTCGGCGTCGCGCCGCACGCGATCGGTAAGGACCACCCCGAGGGCGTCCTGGCCGGCGTGCACTCGAACTACCACTTCACGTACCCGGGCGGCGACAAGTGGCCGCTCAACAAGACCTTCGTCGAGAAGTACCACGCGCGCTTCAACGAGTACCCGA
Organism: Candidatus Rokuibacteriota bacterium; assembly: GCA_003220535.1. Lineage (GTDB taxonomy): Bacteria > Methylomirabilota > Methylomirabilia > Rokubacteriales > CSP1-6 > AR31. Next base: position 160,230 of record QHSU01000063.1, on the reverse strand, counting down.
ACTTCCAGGCCGAGGGCGGGTACATGGCGACGTACATGCTGAAGTCGGCCATCGAGAAGGCCAACAAGGTCGCCGGCGGCTGGCCCGACGACGAGGCGATCATCACGCTGCTCGAAGGCATGATGATGGCGGGTCCCGGCGGCTACGTCTACATCCGCCCCGACAACCACCAGGGCTACAAGGACGCGGTGACTGGCTTCAGCAAGAACGTGCCGGAGTACCCGTTTCCGGTCCTCGACCCGAGCCGCATCATCACGATTCCGATCCGCAATATCACGGCGCCTCCCGGATGGCCCAAAGGCGAGCCGACCTCGACGTACACCTGGATCGACAAGACGTGGCCGGTCGTTAAGGCTTAGCGTTCGGCCGGGGGTAGGGCGTCGCCTGGTGGGGCGGCCCACCGGGATCCGACTGCGGCGATCCGGGTTTTGGGGATCATGCACGCCACGCGAGTCCGACGCTGACGACACGGATCCCGGTGGGGCGCCCCACCAGGCGACGCCCCACCCCCGGCCTCTGTTTGGCGTGAGCGCCCTGCGAGTCCTCGCTGCCCTGGGGGTCGTCGTTGTCTTTGCTGCGTGGGGGGAGGCGGGGCACGAGATCCCGTACTACCCGTCCTTCTATCCTCAGGAGATCACGCTGGGGTTCGCCGAGTCGGCGTCGGTGCCCCGGCTCTTCGCGAAGAACGCGATCCACGCGTACGTGGGCCCGCTGTCGGCACCGAAGGGCGCGGCGAAGCTCGCCTGGGTCCACTCCCTCCGCGGGTTCGTCGTTCTCACGTTCAACCCCTCGAGCCGAGCCTTCGCCGACGCGCGCGATCGCTGCGCCGCTGCAGCGCGGCTCGGAGCGGCGCTCGCCACGACGAAGACGGAGTACGTCGTTCACCCGTACCCCGTCACGCCCTGGCACGACGACTACGTGCATCACGGCGACCTCGTCGAGACGGCGAAGACACGCGCGACCGTCACGGCCGCCGCGGGCCCCGCGCTCAAGCTCCGCGTGCGAAGCGGTCTCGCTGCGCCTCCGGCGGGTCCTGCGTGGCGGACGGCAGAAAAGGAGTGGGATGCGACGCTCGAGGAAATCTCGCTGCGCGCGCTCCTCCGCGAGGAGGCCACGCGGCTCAACGGCTGGATCGGTCCGCCCTGGCTGAAGGAGGGCTGGTTCCAGGCCCACGCCCTGTACGCGCGCGGCGTCACCGAGGCAGGCGCGCGGGGCGCGATCGAAGAGACGTTCACCCGCCGGATCCGAGGCGCCTATGCGAGCGCTGCCGAGCGCGTCAACCTCGAGCGTCGCCTGGTATCGCTGCTGACGCGTGGCTGCGAGCGCGTCCCCCTCGGCGTGGCGCTCCGCCGCGAGGCGGTCAACGACGACTACTCGGAGGGTGTGGAGAACGTCGGCTACGACGGCCAGGAGGGTCTCGGCTCCGCCGTGTTCTTCCGGACCGTGAAGCTGAAGGACTTCCCGTGGAACGGCTGGCTGCGTGTCGCGGCGGTGGCGCGCCCCACGGCGGCGTGGAACCCGATCGGCGGCTTCAGCGACGAGACGGGCGGCCTCCTCTGGTCGGCGCTCGGCGACGCGGCGGTGCTTCCGGAGCCGTACGGCGGCGGCTGGTTGCCGAACCGCGTGCGCGCCGTCGAGGTCTCCGGGCCGGTCGAGGTGCCGCCCGACGCCCTGGTGCCCGAGCCGGCGACGGGCGCGCTGCGCCCGGTGGCGCCGGGCGTGGTCGCCCGGCAGCGAGTCACCTACCGCGTCGCGCTCTCGAAATTCCACGACGAGACGAAGATGAGCGTCGCCGACGTCGTCTATCCGTACGTCTTCGCGCATCGCTGGAGCGCCAAGGACCGGCAGGTGGAGCGCGCGACCGCGTTGCCGCGCGAGTGGCTCGCCGCCGTGCGCGTGGTGAAGGTCGACACGGAGATCAGGGACTTCGGCGATCTGCAGGTTTTCCTCGACACGCCGGTGGTCGAGGTCTACCTCCGCCACGCGGCCGAGCCGGCCGAGGCGCCGGCGATCGCGCCACCGTGGAGCGCGGTCCCGTGGCAGCTCCTCGTCCTGATGGAGGAAGCGGTGACGCGCGGGCTCGCGGCGTTCTCGGAGGACGAGGCCCGGCGCCACGGCGTCCCGTGGCTCGACCTGGCGCGGGACCGGAAGCTCGGCGACGCGCTCGGCGCGATCGCCGAAGGCTTCGAGCGCCGGGCGTACGTGCCCGAGGCGCTTCGCGGCCTCGTGAGCGTCGAGCAGGCCCGGCAGCGGTGGGCCGCGCTCCGGCGCTTCCGGCGCCAGCACGGTCACTGGCTCGTGACGAGTGGCCCCTACGGCCTGCAGAAGTGGTCGGGCGACTCCATCGTCCTCGCGGTCTTCCGTGACCTCTCGTACCCGAACGTCGTGGGCTCGTTCGACCGCTACGCGTTCCCCCTCCGGGCGTGGGTCGCCGGGGTCGAGCGGCGAGGGGATCGTCTCGAGCTGCAGGTCGAGGCACAAACGCTCACGAAATTCGAGCGGGCGTATAAGATCGTGCGGGAGCCGATGCGCCTGCCGCCTCCGGGCGAGAAGGCGCGGGATACGCTGGTGGCGCACTGGACGGTGGTGAGCGCGGCCGACGAGGTCGTCGCGACGGGCCGGGCGCACGAGGTGCAGGGCGGCCGGCTGATCGTGGATCTCAAGGGCAAGCTACCGCCGGGCGCGTACCGCGTCCTGCTGGCGATGGTGCTCAACGGGAACTCGATGGACACGGAGGTGAAGGTGATCCCGTACCGCGTGGCCGAGTGATGGACGTCCTCCTCATCCACCTCCTCAACTCGCTCCTGTACGCGTCGGTCCTCTTTCTGATCGCCGGCGGGCTCAGCCTCATCTACGGCGTCATGCGGATCGTGAACCTCGCGCACGGCAACCTCTACGCCTTCGGCGCGTACGTGACGGCCTGGGCGATCGGCACCGCCGCGGCCGGGGCGCCGTTGACCGTGCTGCTGGTGCTCCTGCCGGCGGGCGCGCTCGCGGCGGCGATTCTCGGCGCGGTCCTGGAGCCGACGCTCCTGCGGCCCTTCTACAAGCGCGCCGAGGAGTACCAGCTGCTCTGCACGTTCGGCCTCCTCATGATCCTCGAAGACCTCATGCGCTTCATCTGGGGTCCGTACCCGCTCTCGGCGAGCACGCTGTTCGAGAGCTTCGGGAGCCTCCCGGTCGGCGACTCGATCTACCCCACCTACAACTTCCTCGTGATCGGCGTGGGCGCCGTCGCGGCGGTGTTCCTCTGGGCGTTCATCTACCGGACGAAATTCGGCGTGGTGCTGCGCGCCACGTCCCAGAACATGCGGATGGCCTCCGCCCTCGGGGTGAACGTCAACCGCGTCTACGTGGAAGCCTTCACGCTCGGCTGCTTCATGGCGGGCCTGGGCGGCGCCATCATCGTGCCGAGCCAGTCGGCGGTGCTCGGCATGGGCGTGGATGCGCTCGTGCTCGCGTTCATCGTCGTCGTCATCGGCGGGCTCGGCAGCCTCGAGGGCGCGCTGGTCGGCGCGCTCATCGTGGGCTTCGTCCGCGAGGCCGGCATCACGTGGTTCGCAGAGATCGAGCTGGCGGTGCTCTACCTCATCGCAGCGCTCGTGCTGCTCGTGCGGCCCGCCGGCCTCTTCGGACGCCCATGAGCGCGCCCGCGTTGGCCCTCCGACAGACCGGCTCGAGCGCCCGGCCGCTGCGCGTCGCGGTGCCGGTCGCCGTGCTCCTGGCGCTCGTCCCCCTGGTGCTGCCGCCGTACGGCGCGATTCTCCTGGCCTACGGGCTCGTCATGGCGATCGGCGCGCTCGGCTTCAACCTGCTCCTAGGCTACACGGGGCTCCTCTCGTTCGGCCACTCGGCCTACTTCGGCGTGGGCGCCTACGCGGTGGCGCTGATGGTCAAGTACCTGAAGGTCACCTCGATGGAGCTCTTCCTCGTCGGCGCGGTCGCCGCCTCGGTGCTGATCACCGCGCTCTTCGGCGTGGTCTGCGTCCGTTATACGCGGATCTTCTTCGGCATCCTGACGCTGGCGCTCTCGCAAGTACTCTGGTCGCTCGCCTTCAAGTTCTTCTGGGTGACGGGCGGGACCGACGGACTGCGGGTCCCGACCCCGTCGCTCTTCGGCGGCCTGGTGACGGGCGCGGGGGACAAGACCGCGTTCATGTCGCACGCGTACTACTACTACGTGCTCATCATGTTCTGCCTGTGCGTCGCGCTGATGTGGGTGATCGTGAACTCGCCCTTCGGCATGGCGCTCCAGGCTATCCGCGACAACGAAACGCGCGCGGAGTTCGTGGGCGTCCGGATCTGGCGTTACCGCTGGGTGGCGTTCATGGTCTCGGGCGTCTTCACCGGGCTCGCCGGGGCGCTCTGGGTTCCGCTGAACGGGCTCACGACCCCCGACATCATGCACTGGACCTTCTCGGGCGAGATCGTCTTCATGTCGGTGCTCGGCGGCTTCCGCTCGTTCGCGGGACCCATCGTCGGCGCGATCGTGTTCAACTACCTCAAGACGTACGCGGTGGGCTACACGGTCTACTGGCAGCTGCTGCTCGGCGCCGTGCTGGTGGCGCTCGTGCTCTCGCTGCCCACCGGGATCGTCGGGACCGCGGGGAAGCTGGCCGCGCGGTTCCAGCGGAGGGATTGAGGTGAGCCTCCTGGTCACGAAGGACCTCATGAAGTGGTTCGGTGAGACGCACGCCGTCGACCACGTGAACTTCACCGTGAAGGAGAGCGAGGTCCTCGCCCTCATCGGCTCGAACGGCGCCGGCAAGACCACGCTCGTGAACCTGATCTCCGGGCTCCTCCGACCCGACGGAGGCCAGATCCTGTTCCGGAACGAGGACGTCACGCGCCAGTCCGTGCACGGGCGGATCAAGGCCGGCATCGCGCGCAGCTTCCAGCTCGTGAACCTGTTCGACCAGCTCACCGCGCTCGACAACGTCGCGCTCACGATCTTCTCGCGCGGGGGCAAGACCGCCAATCTCGTCACGCTCGCGGCGGGCGACTCGGCCGTCTGGGACGAGGGGCACGAGATCTTGAGACTGTTCGGCCTCGAGACGAAGGCGCGGATGCTGGCGGGCGGCATCTCGCAGGGCGAGCGCAAGCTGCTCGACGTGGCCGTGGCCTACGCGCTCCGCCCGAAGCTGCTCTTCCTCGACGAGCCGACGAGCGGCGTCAGCACGCGCGAGAAGGCGCCGATCATGGACACGGTCACGTCCGTGGTCCGCTCGACGGGCATCTCGGCGGCGATCATCGAGCACGACATGGACGTCGTCTTCAACTATTCGGATCGGATCGTCGCGATGCATCAGGGGGCGATCCTCGCCGACGGGACGCCGGACGAGATCCGGCGCAACGAGACGGTGACGACGACGCTCATCGGCACGACGGAGGCGCGGTGATGCTGACGATCGAGCGCATGAACACGTTCCGGGGGCCGGCGCAAATCCTCCGCGACGTCTCGCTCACGGTCGGCCCCGGCGAGGCGGTCTGTCTGGTCGGCCGCAACGGCGCCGGCAAGACGACCACGATCGACAGCATCATGGGTCTCCTGCCGCTGCGCTCGGGTCGCGTGGCCTTTCGCGAGCGCGACATCACGCGGCTGCCGACCCACGAACGCGCGCTGCTCGGCATCGGCTACGCGCCGGAAGACTGCGGGATCTTCCCCGACCTCTCCGTGGAGGAGAACTTCCAGATCACCGCGTGGCTCGCCAAGCCGGGTGCGGCTCAAGGCGGGGCGGAGAGCGCCGACGAGCGCATCTTCTCTTTGTTCCCCGAGGTCAAGAATTTCATGACGCGGCGGGGCCTGCATCTTTCCGGCGGCCAGAAGAGGATGGTCGCGATCGCGCGGGCGATGACGCTCTCGCCGTCGATCCTGCTCCTGGACGAGCCGTTCGAGGGTCTGGCGCCGGTCGTCGTGACACGGCTGATCGAGGCGGTCAAGACGATCAAGGCGATGGGGATCTCGGTCCTGATCGCCGAGTCCAATCTGATCAACGGCACGCGGGTGGCGGACCGGCTCTACGCGATCGATCGGGGCGAGATCATCTATAGCGGACTGCCGCGCGACGTCTTGGTCAACGAAGACGTGATGCGGACGATCCGCGGCTAGCTCGAGGCGCCCGGCGGTCCGAGGCCGGGCGCGGGGCTGCTCTCCGCGACCACGCTAGCAAACCTGCCACGGGGGCTGTTCCAGGTGACCTGATTGTCGGACCGTTCCTGACTACACGGGTCGCGGAGAGCAGCCCCGCGCCCCGCGCCCGGCCTCGGACCGCCGGGCGGTCGAGCGCACGCTCTCGATCCCCCCGGACGATTCGGCGGGTCCGTCGCTCTGAGGCGTAGGGGGTTTGCTGCTATGATCGTCGGGTCGTGATCGTTCTGGGTATCAGCGAGACGCACTGCGCGACTGCCGCCGTTCTCAAGGACGGGGCGATCGTCGGCTGTGCTTCCGAGGAGCGCTTTTCCCGGCTGAAGAACGACGCGGGCTACCCGCGGCGCGCCGTCGACGCGCTCTTGCACGACCTCGCCCTGGCACCGCGTGACATCGACCGTGTCGTGCTCGCGGGGGCGCGCATTCCGTCGTACGAGTGGATGAACCGCGTCATGCGGGACGAGACCTACATGCGCCGGTACTACGCGGTCGGTCTCGAGGTGCCGCGCCGCGGGCTGACGGGGCGGGCGCGGAAGCTCGGCGCGAAGCTCGGCCTGCTCGATCCGGCGCCCGGCAAGGCGCCGCTCACCGACGCCGCGCGACGCGGCCACGTGACGAGCCATCTTCGCCTGGCAGACGAACGCGTGAGCTTCGTCGATCACCACGCCTGCCATGCCGCCGCCGCTTACTTCGGATCGCCGTTCGCGGGCCGGCCCGCGCTCGTGCTCACCAACGACAATTCGGGCGACGGTCTCTGCGCAACCGTGTCGAGCGCGAGAGGCGTTGCCCTGAGCCGCCACGAGGCCACGCCGAGCGGCCCGGGCTCGCTCGGCTCGTTCTACACGCTCGTGACGCTGTTGCTCGGCATGAAGCCCGGCGAGCACGAATACAAGGTGATGGGCCTGGCCCCCTACGCGCCGGCGCTGGCGACCAGGCGCGCCGCCACGGCGCTCGGCGCCGTGTTCGCGATGACGGAGGGAAGGCCAAGCCGCTTCGAGTGGCGGCGGCGCGGGCCCCTCTACCGCGCGCTGCTCGAGGCGACGCTCGGTCTTCGCTTCGACGGGATCGCCGGCGGTGCGCAGCAGATTCTCGAAGAGGCGCTGGTGCGCTGGGCGCGGCTGGCGCGGGATCGCTACGGCGGCGAACGGCTCGGGCTGGGGGGCGGCGTCTTCATGAACGTGAAAGCGAACATGCTGATCGCCGACGAGAGCTGGCTCGGCGATCTCTTCGTCTTTCCGTCGTGTGGCGACGAGTCGAATGCGGTCGGCGCGGCCTACCTGGGCTACCTGGACGTCTGCGCGCGAGCCGGCGTCGCGCCGACGCCCAGGGCGTTCGGGCCCGCCTATCTCGGCCCCGACGTCGGGGCCGCGGCGATCGAGGCCGTCGTGAAGACGCGCGACCTGGCCAGCCGCTACCGGGTGAGCGAGCCCGCGGTCATCGAGGAGAAGATCGCCGACCTGCTCGTCTCGGACGGCGTCGTCGCGCGCTGCGCGGGCCGCATGGAATTCGGCGCGCGAGCGCTCGGCAACCGCTCGATTCTGGCGAATCCGTCGGACCACCGTGTGGCCGACCGGATCAACCGGATGATCAAGAACCGGGACTTCTGGATGCCGTTCGCCCCGACGGTGCTCCGCGAACGAGAGGCCGACTATCTGATCAACCCCAAGGGGCTCGCCTCGCCGTACATGATGCTCGCGTTCCAGTCGAACCCCAAGGGCCGTGACGAGATCGTCGCGGCGCTCCATCCACACGATGGAACCGCTCGCGCCCACATCCTCGACGAGGCGTGGAACCCCCCCTACTATCGCGTCATCCGCGAGTTCGAGCGGCGGACGGGGATCGGCGCCGTGCTCAACACCTCGTTCAATCTCCACGGCGAGCCGCTCGTGTGCTCAGCGGAGGACGCGGTCGACACCTTCGAGCGCTCGGGGCTTCAGCACCTGGCGCTCGGGCACTGGCTGATCTCCAAGAAGTAGCGGGGGAATCCGATGACCGCATCCGACCTCTCCTTCATGCCGGCGACCGAGCTGGCGGGGCTGATCCGCACCAAGAAGCTGTCACCGGTGGACCTGACGTGCGCCGTTCTCGATCGCATCGGGCGGATCAACCCGATCGTCAACGCGTTCTGCGCCGTCACCGCCGACGCCGCGGTCGCCGCGGCGCGCGAGGCCGAGCAGGCGGTGATGAAAGGCCCGGTCCGCGGCCCGCTTCACGGGATCCCCTTTTCGATCAAGGACCTGCTCTACACGAAGGGCGTGCGGACGATGTCCGGGTCGTTCATCTTCGAGCACCGCGTGCCCGACGTGGACCCGCCGGTCGTACGACGTCTGAAGCAGGCCGGCGGTGTCATGCTGGGCAAGACGACGACGCCGGAGTTCGGCTGGAAGGGGCTCGGCGACAGCCCGCTGACGGGCATCACGCGCAATCCCTTGGAACACGGACATGACGACGGGTGGCTCGAGCGCCGGCGCCGGCGCGGCGGCGGCCGCGGGGCTCGGGCCGATCCATCAGGGATCGGACGGCGCCGGGTCGATCCGGATCCCCAGCGGATTCTGCGGCATCTACGGGCTCAAGCCTTCCTTCGGCCGCGTCCCGATGTGGCCTACGTCCAACAACGACTACGCCTCGCACCTGGGCCCGATGACGCGGACGGTAGCCGACGCTGCCCTGATGCTGTCCGTCATGGCCGGTCCCGACGACTGGGACCGCACCTCGCTTGAGGCCGCGCCCGACGACTACGTCGGAAAACTCGACGCGGGGATCAAGGGATTGAAGGTCGCATTCAGCACCCACCTCGGCCGGTTCCCGGTCGACGCCGAAGTCGCCGCCGTGGTGAAGCAGGCGGTTCGGGCGTTCGAGGATCTGGGCTGCGTCGTCGAGGAGGTCAAGCCGACTTTCGCCGACTCGCACGACCTGATCCGCTGTCTCTGGAGCGCCCACGAGGCCGGGAACTACGCCCAGTATCTCGGGGAGTGGCGCAACCGCATGGACCCGGGGCTGGTCGCGTGCATCGAGGACGGCCAGCACTACAGCATGGTCGACTACGTCGAGGCGCGCGGCGAGAAGCTCGCCTACTGGGACAGCGTGCGGCCGCTCTTCGAGAAATTCGACCTGCTGTTGACGCCGACGCTGTCGGTCGCGGCGTTCCCGGTGGGCCGCCTGAACCCCGCGCACTGGCCCCAGCACCCGTGGGACTGGATTCGCTGGGCCTCGTTCAGCTATCCGTTCAACTTCACGGGTCAGCCCGCGGCGTCCGTTCCCGCGGGCTTTACCTCCGCCGGGCTGCCGGTGGGCCTCCAGATCGTCGGCCGGCGCTTCGCCGACCTCACTGTGCTGCAGGCTTCGGCGGCGTTCGAAGCGGCCCGCCCGTGGGCTCAGCGCCAGCCGATGCTGAATTAGCCAGCGAGTCTCATACGCTCGGTCAGCCGCCGTAGCTTCTGCCGGGCGAGGGCACGCACGCGCGTTATTCTGGGCCAAGGCTCGCGTGAGATGTAATCGCGAAGGCTGAATGCCAGGGGCCTGTCCAGGGCCACTGGCCCGCGTTCGACGGCGGTGAACCCTACCATGACCGTCAGACTCGCGATCAGGCCCGTTACACCGCCAGCAGCTTCCACCAGCTCACAAATTAGCTTGGTCGGGGCGGTCCGGCCGGCGAATGGCGATCTGGGCCCCTGAAACTCCTTCCAGTGCGCCCATGCCCAGTCTTCGATGATGTAGAATCCTCCGGGCCGGAGAAGTGGAAACAGCGTTTCGAAGCTTGCCAGGGTTGGCTCGTAGACATGGGAGGCGTCGTCGAGCACCAGATCGAGTGGCCCTTGGAACTCATCTTCGACGATACGCTGGAGTCGCGAGCGGTCCGCTTGATCAGTGCCCCAATAGGTCTTCAGGCGCTCCTGCAGGATCCGGCGAGCGACATACCGTCGAAAGTAGTCACTGTCGCCGCGGGGTGAATAGTCGACGGCAATGAGTTTCCTCGGATCGAGCATCTCGAACCAGAAGGCGGCGCCGCCGCCGTCCCAGATCCCCAGCTCGACCACGTTCTCGGCGCGAAACGACGGCCTGAGCGCCCAGAACTCCTGGTATTGATCCACAAGCCCGCGGACCTTGAAGAACGCCAGGCACTGATCTCCGAGATCCCAGTCGTCGTTCTTATAGTGCTCCAAGCGAAAAACGAGGTCGCCAAGGATCATTCGGTCCGGAAACCACTGCGCTCGATCGAGCGGAAGGAGACGCTTGATCATGGGGCCCTCCTCCGACGACGGCTCAACAGGTCGTCCGCCCGTCCGTTCGCGTGTGACATAGTATCTTGGATTCGACCGTCGGGTAGGCGGTCGGGTGACAGCGCCTCGCGAGAGACAACGGCTTTGACAGGAGGGGCCACATGGCGACGAGTCCGGAACCGGTCCGGATCACGCGCAGAAGTGCGCTGGGCGCGGCGGCGGCGGGCACTCTGATGGCGCGGGGTTCCGCGTTCGGCCAGCAGCCCTCGCCGGCGCAGCCCGCGCCCCGCGTCAAGGGGCCGCGGGTGTGGCTCGACCTGGATCAGGCCGAGCTCGACGCCGCCTACGATCAGAGCGCCTGGGCGCCCAACCGCGAGCAGATGGTCAAACGCTACGCCACCAACAGCGAAGGCGTCCGCGCGCGTCTGGGCGCGCCCCAGCGCTTCGCGTATGGGGCTACGCCCGTCGAAGGGCTGGACGTGTATGTCACCAGGCGCGGCAACGCGCCGATCAACATCTTCATCCATGGCGGCGCCTGGCGCCTCGGCCTCGCCAGGAACTACGCGTTCCCGGCCGAGCTGTTCGTGCGCGCCGGCGCCCATTTCGTCGTGCCGGACTTCGCCGCGGTCCAGGACGTGGGCGGCAGCCTCATGCCGATGGCCGCGCAGGTGCGGGCCGCCGTCGCGTGGGTGAAGCACAACGCCCAGCGCTTCGGCGGCGATCCCGACCGCATCTACGTCTCGGGCCACTCCTCGGGCGCGCATCTGGCCGGCGTGATCCTGACGACCGACTGGCGCCGGGACTTCAATCTGCCGGCGGACACGGTGAAGGGTGGGCTCTGCTGCAGCGGCATGTACGACCTCAAGCCCGTGCGTCTGTCGGCGCGCAACGCCTACGTCAAGTTCACCGACGAGATGGAGCAGGCGCTCAGCTCGCAACGCCATCTCGACACGCTCACCGCCCCGGTGATCGTCGCTTGTGGCACGCTCGAGACTCCGGAGTTCCAGCGCCAGGCGCGCGACTTCGCCGCCGCGGTGACGGCGGCCGGCAAGCCGGTGCAGCTGCTGGTCGGCGACGGCTACAACCACTTCGAGATCATCGAGACGCTGACGAGCCCGTACGGGCTCCTCGGGCGCGCCGTGCTGGAGCAGATGAAGCTCACGCAAGGAGGTGCCATATGAAAGATCGCAGGGACGTACTCTAACCCTTCAACATCTCCTCGGCGACCCGCTTGACCTCCGCCGCGTCGACCTGGCCCTTGTGCGTCTTCATGACGTCGCCGACCAGCCGTCCCACCTGCTTGGCGTCGGCGATCTTGAGCGCGTCCAGACGTTCGCGAACCAGCGCGCGTAGCGCGGCCTCGTCCATGCCCTTCGGCAGATAGCGCTCGCAGAACTCGAGCTCGAAGTGGAGCTGCGCGACGTGGGCGGCGCCCCGCTCACCGACCTTCTCGAACTCGACGAGAGCCTTCTGGAGCTGCTTGCGATAAGCGCCGATGACGTCGAGGACGAGCGCGTCGTCCACGGTGCCGGAGAAGCCCTTGGCGGTCCGGCGCTCGCCGAGGCGCGACTTGATCATCCGCACCACGTCGGCGGTCCGCGCATCCTTCTCTTTGATCGCCTGCGTCAGCTTGTCGTTGAGCTGCTGCTCGAGTGCCATGGCTCCTCCCGTGATCCCTACTGTACGCGCAAACGCGGGTCCAGCACGTCACGAAGGCCGTCGCCCAACAGATTCAGGCTCAGGCCCGAGAGCGTCAGGGCGAGGCCGGGGAAGAGGCTCACCCAGAAAGCCTCGCGGATGACGTTCTTGCCGCTGGCGATGACGTTGCCCCACGAGGGCACGTAGGGGGGCACGCCGACGCCGAGGAAGCCCAGGATCGCCTCGGCCAGAATCGCGTAGGCGAAGATGAAGCTCGCCTGCACCAGGAGCGGCCCCACGCAGTTCGGCAGGATGTGGCGGAACGCGATGACGAGGTCCCGGCGCCCGAGCGCGCGCGCCGCCTGGACGTAGTCGAGCTCGCGGATGCTGAGCACGGTGCTGCGGATCAGCATAGCCGTCCGCGGCGTGTAGACGACCGAGAGCGCGAAGATGACGTTGCCGACGCCGGGGCCGCGGGCCGCCATGAGAGCGATCGCCAAGAGGATCGCGGGGAAGGCCATGAGGCCGTCCATGACGCGCATCACCACCAGATCGAGCCGGCGGTAGTACCCGGCGATGAGCCCGATCGCGATGCCCCAGAGAGAGGTCAGGATCATCGTCGTCGCGCCGACGAGCAGCGAGACCTGGGCGCCGTGCAGGACCAGGCTGTAGACGTCGCGTCCGAACTCGTCGGTGCCCAGGTAGTTCACGGCGCTCGGCGCCTTCAGGCGCTCGGCCGGGTTGAGCCGTCTTGGATTGTGGGTCGAGATGACACCGGCGAGCAGCGCGGCCAGCACCACACAGGCGAGGATCGTCGTGCCGATGACGATGTTCCGGTTCCGTGCCAGACGCCGGAGCCACGTCGGACGGACGGCGGCGCTATCCGAAAAGGCCTCAGCCATAGCGGATGCGCGGGTCGATGAACAGGTAGAGCACGTCGACCATCAGGTTGATCAGCACGTAGGCCGTCGCGGTGACCAGGATCACGCCCTGCACCACCGGGTAGTCGCGACGCAGCACCGCCGAGATGATCAGGCGGCCGAGCCCGGGAATGTTGAAGACGATTTCCGTCACCACGGCGCCGCCGATCAGGATCGCCATCGTGATGCCGATCACGGTCACGACCGGGACGAGCGCGTTTCGGAACGCGTGGACCCACGTGACCACGCCCTGGGACAAACCCTTCGCGCGCGCCGTGCGGATGTAATCCTGCTGCAACACCTCCAGCATGCACGACCGGCTGATCCGCGCGATCAGCGCCGACTGACTGAAGCCGAGGGACACCGCGGGCAGCACCATGTACCGTAGTGCCGCGAGGGGGTCCGTGAAGATCGACGCGTAGCCGGCCGCGGGCAGCCAGCCCAGGCGGACCGCGAAGAGATAGATGAAATTCAGCGAAAGCCAGAAGCCGGGGACGCAGACGCCGAGCAGCGCGCCCAGCATCAGCACGCGATCCCAGAGCGAGCCGGGATAGGCGGCGGCGATGATGCCCGAGGGCACGCCGATCACGACCGCGACGAGCAGCGCCGAAAAGGTCAGCACCAGCGTGGGCTCGGCGCGCTCCAGCAGCGCCGTCACGACCGGGCGGTCCAGGAAGTACGACTGGCCGAGGTCGCCGCGCAGGATACGCGCGTAGAACTTGAAGAGCTGCTCGTGCAGGGGACGGTCGAGCCCGAGCGCCTGGCGCGTCCCCTGGATCTGGGCCGGGGTCGCGTCGGGGCCGAGCATGACGCTCACCGGATCACCCGGGATCAGGTGAATCAGCAGGAAAACGACGGTGACGACCACCGCCAGCACGGGAACGAGCGTCAGGAGCCGCCGGACCAGGTAGACGGTCACCGAGTCTGGGCGGGCGCCGCCCGGGACGGCGCCCGCGACCTCACGCCGCTACTTCTCGACCCACACGTTGTAGAAGCGGATGCGCTCGGTCTTCTCGTTGAAGCCCTTCGTGGTGTTCCGAATGGCGCGGAGCCCGAAGAGATCGCCGTAGCGGATCACCGGCACCTTCTCGTAGAACTGCCGGGTCTGCTGCTCCCACAGCGCCATGCGCTTCTTCGGGTCGGTCTCGCGCGCCAGCTCGGCCTGGAGCTTCAGGATGTCCTCGTCGCTCGTCCAGCCCGGCCAGCTCGAGGTCAGATAGATGTGGTGCGTCGGATCGTAGAAGGCTCCCATGCCGGTCGTGAACGCGTCGTATTCCTTGGAGTTGTTGCGCCGCTTCACCAGCGTGGCCCAGTCGACGACCTGCAGGTCGATGTTGAAGCCGGCGTCCTCGAGCTGCTGCTTCGTCAGCAGGGCGAAGTCGTACATCCACTTGTATTCTTGCGTCGTCATGAAGCGGAGCGGCTCTTTCTTGTAGCCGGCCTCCTGCAGGAGCCGCTTGACCTTCTCCTTGTTGTGCTCGTTCCAGGGGAGCCCCGCGAGCTTCGTGTGCCACGCGGTGATCTCGACGGGGGCCAGGCTCGAGTCCATCCGGTAGAACTCCGTGTGGCCACCCGCCACGTTCTTCATGATGGGCTCGATGTCGATGGCCGCCTGCCAGGCCTGGCGCAGCTTCTGGTTCGTCATCGGGCCTTCCTTCTTGTTGAGGACGGCGACGAGCCAGTAATACGGCTTCGAGACGATCGGGCGGAGATTCGGATTCTTCTTGAGTCGATCGTAGGCGTCGAGGTTCAGGTCATCGGCGAAGTCGAGCTCGCCCGTCTCCACCTGGGCCACGCGGGTGGCCACCTCGGGCACGGGCTGAAAGCGGATCTCGTCGACGTACGCGGTCTTGCCACCGCCGTAGCCGTTCGGCTTCTCGGTGCGCGACTTGTAGTCGTCGAAGCGGACCATGCGGATGTACTGGTCGGGCTTCCACTCGGCAAGCTTGAAGGGCCCCGTCCCCACGTACTCGGTCGCCTTGACCTCGGGCGCAAACTTCTCAGCGATCTCCTTTGGATAGATGGCGCCGAAGTTGTTCGGCACGGCGAGCGAGATCAGGACGATCGCCGACTTTTCCTTCAGCTTCATCTCGACGGTGTACTTGTCGACCGCCCGCCAGTCGGCGATCTGGGCGAAGAGCGCTTTGCCGTAGATCGACTGCTTGCCCCAGCGGGCGAGCGAGGCGACGACGTCCTCGGAGGTCATCTCCTTGCCGTTGTGGAACTTGACGCCCTGCCGGAGCTTGAAGGTGTAGGTGAGGCCGTCCTTGCTCACCGTGTGGCTCTCGGCCAGCATCGGGATCGGACGGTTGGCGCTGTCGAGGCTATAGAGCCCCTCGTAGATGTGATTGGTCAGCATCTCGGTGATGCTGGCGGTCGTCCAGTGGGCATCGAGTGACGGCGGCTCCCCGAGATTGCCGACGCGGAGCACGCCGCCCTTGCGCTGCGCGTCGGCGGTGAGCGCGCTCGCGGCGACCAGCGCCAGTGACACGCAAACGAGCAAGGCGATCTGACGATTCGGCTTCAGCGACATGGTCCACCTCCCGATCGTGGTGAGCCAATTTATCACACGCGAGCCGGCGGGACTGGGAGCGGGTCAGCGGGCGAGCTGGAGCGCGCGGGTGTCGGAGTTGTCGAGGACCGCCCGCACCCGCCGCCCGAGCGCGTCCGACGTGAACGGCTTCTGCAGGAAGGAGATCCGCGTGTCCAGGACACCGTGGCGGTCAACCGTGTTGTCCGTGTACCCGGACATGTAGAGCACCTTCAGCGTCGGGCGGAGCGCCAGCAGCCGATCGGCGAGCCGTCGTCCGTTCATGTCGGGCATGACCACGTCGCTGACGAGCAGGTGGATCGGTCCAGCGTAGCCCTCGACCAGGGCCACCGCCTCCAGCGGGCCGCGCGCCGCCAGCACGGTGTAGCCGAGGTCCTCCAGCACCTCCCGGGCCAGGTTCCCCACCTCGATCGATTGACACTCGCGCCGAGCGACGCCGGAAATTCTCGGCTAGCCCGCGCCCGCGCGGCGGACGCGGGGGACGCCGCGCGTCAGCCGACCGCGCAGCGCGGTGAGGGACTGCTGGACCGACTCCATGTAGGTGTAGAGCACCGGCGTGATGTAGAGCGTCAAGAGCTGGGACACCAGGAGCCCGCCCACGACCGCCAGTCCGAGCGCGCGCCGCGCGTCGGCGCCCGCGCCGATACCGAGCGCGATCGGGAGCGTGCCGAGGAGCGCGGCCATGGTCGTCATCATGATCGGCCGGAACCGGAGCAGACATCCCTTGTAGATGGCGTCGCGCGGCGTCGCGCCCGCGCGCTCGGCCTCGAGGGCGAAGTCGATCATCATGATCGCGTTCTTCTTGACGATCCCGACCAGCATGATGATGCCGACGAAGCCGTAGATGTTGAGCTCGGTCCGGAAGAGCATCAGCGTGAGGAGCGCGCCGACGCCGGCCGACGGAAGCCCGGAGAGGATCGTCAGCGGATGGACGAAGCTTTCGTAGAGGATGCCCAGCACGAGATAGATGACCAGGATCGTGACGAGCAACAGCAGGCCCTGGCCTTTGAGCGAGGCCTGGAACGCCTGCGCCGTTCCCTGGAAGCTCCCGTTGATCGTGGCCGGCATCTGGAGGTCGCGCTGGACCCGGGCGACGTCCGCCACGGCCTGGCTCAGCGAGACGCCCGGCGCCAGATTGAACGAGATCGTCACCGACGGCAGCTGCCCGAGGTGCGTGATGGTCAGGGGCCCGATGGTCGGCTGCAGGCTCGCCACGGAAGAGAGCGGCACGAGCTTGCCCGACTGCGAGCGCACGTAGAGCAGGGAGAGCTCGGTGGGGTCGCGCTGGTACCGCGGATCGAGCTCGAGGATGACCCAGTACTGGTTCGTCGACGTGTAGATCGTCGAGACCTGGCGCGAGCCATAGGCGCTGTAGAGCGCGTTCTCGACCTGCTCGGCGCTCACGCCGAGCGCCGAGGCCTTGTCACGGTCGATGTCGACGGTGATCTGCGGGCTCGAGATCTGCAGGTCGGTGTTGACGTCCTGGAACCCCGGAAGCGTGCGCATCTTCTCGAAGAGAATCGGGGCCCAGCGGTAGAGCTCCTGCAGATCGGTCGCCTGGAGCGTGTACTGGTACACCGCCTTGGTGAGGCTGCCGCCGATCCGGATGATCGGCAGGTTCTGCGGATACACCCGGAGTCCGGGCACCGCCGCCAGCTTGGGCCGAAGGTCGGCGATGATCTTGTCGGCCGGCGGCCGCTGGTCGCGCGGTTTGAGCCGCATGAAGATCCGCCCGGTGTTCGGGACCACGTTGATGGTAGAGGCGCCGATCGAGGACATGATCTGATCGATGTACGGCTGCTGCATGACGATGGCGGCCGCCGCCCGCTGCTTGTCTCGCATCGCGTCGAACGAGATGTCCTGGGAGGCTTCCGTGAACGCGAAGATCTGCCCGGTATCCTCGGTCGGAATGAAGCCCGTGGGGATGATCGAGAAGAGCACGGCGGTCAGCGCGAAGGTCAGGAGCATCACGACCATCGTCGTGCGCCGGTGGCGGAGCGTCCACCGGAGCGAGCGGTCGTAGGTCCGCAGCATGCCGTCGAAGAAGCGCTCGGATGTGGCGTAGAGGCGCCCGTGGGACGTTCCCGGCGGCTTCAAGAAGCGGCTGCACGCCATCGGCGTGAGGGTCAGCGAGACGAAGCCCGACACGAGCACCGCGGCGGTGATCACGACGGCGAACTCGTGGAGGAGCCGGCCGACGACCCCGCCCATGAACAGCACGGGGATGAAGACCGCGGCCAGCGAGAGCGTCATCGAGAGGATGGTGAAGCCGATCTCCTTGGCGCCGACCAGCGCGGCCTCGAGCCGGCTCTTGCCCTCCTCCATGTGCCGAACGATGTTCTCGAGCATCACGACTGCGTCGTCCACGACGAAGCCGACGCACAGGGTGAGCGCCATCAGCGAGATGATGTCGATCGTGTAGCCGAACAGGTACATGACCGCGAAGGTGCCGATGATCGATAGGGGAACGGCGAGGCTCGGGATGATCGTCGCCGAGACGTTGCGCAGGAACAGGAAGATCACCAGCACGACCAGTGCGATGGCCAGCCCCAGCGTGAACTCGACGTCGTGGACCGACTCGCGGATCGCGACCGAGCGGTCGTAGAGGACGTTCAGGTTCACCGACGCGGGCAGCTCCTGGCGGAAGCGCGGCAGGAGCGCCCGGATCGAATCGACGACCTCGACGGTGTTCGTCCCGGGCTGGCGCTGGATCGCGAGGATCACCGCGCGCTCGTCGTTGTACCAGCTGGCCACCTTGTCGGTCTGCACGCCGTCGATCACACGCCCCAGCTCCTCGAGCCGCACGGGCGAGCCGTTGCGGTAGGCAACGATCAGCGGGCGGAAGGCGGCCGCGTCCTGGAGCTGGCCCGTCGCCATGACGTTGAACATCTGGTGGGCGCCGTAAAGGGTGCCGGTCGGCAGGTTGACGTTGCTGCGTCCGAGTGCCTGCTGGACCTCGTCGATACCGATGCCCCGGGCGGTGAGCGCGCGAGGATCGAGTTGTACGCGGACCGCGTACTTCTGCGAGCCGAACACCTGCACCTGGGCGACGCCGTTGATCGTGGAAATACGCTGGGCGAGGTTGGTCTGCGCGTACTCGTCGACCGTGTAGAGCGGCAAGGTCGGTGAGCTGAGCGCCAGATAGAGCACCGGCTGATCCGCCGGGTTCACCTTCTGAAAGCTCGGCGGCGTCGGCATGTTCGGCGGCAGCAGGGGAGCCGCCTTCGTGATCATCGCCTGCACGTCTTGCGCGGCCGCGTCGATGTTCCGGTCGAGGCTGAACTGGATCGTGATCTGGGTGAGGCCGAGCGCGCTCGACGAGGTCATCGAGTCGATGCCCGCGATCGTAGTGAACTGCTTTTCGAGCGGCGTCGCGACCGCCGAGGCCATCGTCTCGGGGCTCGCGCCCGGAAGCGCGGCCGAGACCTGGATCGTCGGGAAATCGATGTTGGGCAGATCGCTCACCGGCAGGAGCCGAAAGCCCATGATCCCGAAGAGCAGGATCGCCGCCATCAGCAAGGTGGTGAGGACCGGGCGCCGGATGAAGAGATCGGTGCTCATGACGTCTTGGCCGGCCGGATCTCGATCTTGGCGCCGGGCACCAGCCGGAGCTGGCCGTCGGTGACGACGCGGTCTCCTGGCCGCACGCCCTGCTCGATGATCGTCTCGGCGCCGAGCCGCGTGCCCGGCGCGACCGCACGCGATTCGACCGTCTGGTCCGGCTTGACGACGAAGACGAAGGGGCCCTGCTGACCGGCCTGGATCGACTGCGAGGGCACGACGATCGCGGTCCGGCTCGTGAGGACCAGGGCCACGTCGAGGAACTGGCCGGGCCAGAGCGCGTTGTCGGCATTCTCGAACGTCGCCTTGAGCTGGATGGTCGCCGTCGTCTGATCCACCGCGTTGTTCACGAACGTGAGCTCGCCGGTCGCGAGCGTTTCTTGCTGGCGCGGCAGGCGCGCCACCACTTTGAGCGCGCCGGCCGCCCCATAGTACTTCTTGATGGCGGTCAGATGCTGCTCGGGGACCGCGAACGAGACGTAGATCGGATGGACCTGGTTGATGACCACGATCGGATTGTCGTCGTTGGCCTTGAGGATGTTGCCGCTCTGCACGAGCAGGTTGCCGGTGCGCCCTTCGATCGGCGCGCGAATCGTGGTGTAGGCGAGCTGGAGCTTGGCGTTGTCGACGTTGGCCTGCGCCGCCTGGAGCGCGGCGCGGGCGTTCTCGACCGCCGCCCGGTCGGCGTCCACCGTCGCCTCCATGGCCGCCAGGTTCGTGCGGAGCTGGTCGTATTGCTCGCGCGCGATCAGCTCCTTTTCCACCAGGTCCCGGTAGCGTTTCTCCTGCACTCGCGAGTTCGCGAGCTGCGCGGCGTCCCGCTCGACGTTGGCGAGCGCCTGTCGCACCTCGGCCTGACGCTGGCCCAGCGCCGCCTCGGCCTGGCGCAGGGCCGCCTCGAAGGGCCTTGGATCGATGACGAAGAGCAGCTCGCCCTTCCGGACGTCCTGGCCCTCTTTGAACCGCACCTCCATGATCTGCCCGTTCACCTGCGACTTGATGCCGACCGACGTGTAGGGCTGCGCGTTGCCGACGGCCGTGAGCTGGACCGGCACGGTCTTCTCCATAACGTCGCCGACCGTCACGGGCACCCGCGGCGCCTGGACGGGGGCTTTGCCCGCTGCGTTGTCCGAGCACCCGGCGAAGAGTACGGCGCCGGCGAGCACCCAGACGCTCAAGCGGATCACGCGGCGGATCACCGCGAGACCTTCCGGCCGCGACCGGCCCGCGCGTCGTCCTCGGGGACGTTCGCCGCGGCGTCGACGAGCGCCTCCAACCCCGACAGCACCTGCCGCCGGTCCCCCGCGGACATGCGGGCGAGAACGCGCTCCATGCCGCGCCGGCGGATCGCCTCGAGCTCCTCGACGAGCGCTTGACCCGCGCGCGTGAGATCGAGCACGTAGACGCGCCGGTCGGCCGGGTAGTCGCCGCGGGCCACCAGGCCCTTCTCCTCGAGGCGATCGACGATGTGGGTGACGGCGGGAAGGGTCACGCCGAAGGCCTTGGCGACGTCGCCCATGTGCGAGCCCGGGTGCTCGGCCAGACGGAAGAGGACCTGCGACTGGGCGTAGGTGAGATCGAGGTCCGAGGCCTTCTGCCACAGGAGTTGCCGGAAGATCGTGCCGCCGAGCGAGTTCAGCAGCTCCAGCATCTGCTGGGCCTCGGTCGTCGTCGATCGCTTCGCCCGCGTGCTCATACCGTCCCCTCGCTCCATTTGACTAGATTAATAGTTTAGTCAATAAAGGGATCGGGTGGGGCTAAAGATCGAGTAGTCGCGGGAGCTCCCGCATGTCCTCGAACACGACGGTTCCCGGCCCCTCGAGCCGATGCCTCGGCGTCAGCCCCCCGGCGTAGCCGAACGCGCGCATCCCGGCGGCTCGGGCGGCTTCGACTCCATATCGACTGTCTTCGATGACTACACAGCCCGCGGGGTGGACGCGCATGCGATTCGCGGCGTGAAGAAAGAGATCCGGAGCCGGCTTGCCGCGGGCGACCTCGCTGGCGCTGAAGATGCGGCCGACGAACCGGCGGTAGAGCCCGGTGAGGCCGAGCGTGTAGCGAATGCGCTCGTGACTGCCGCTCGACGCGACGCAGGTGGTGACGGGGATTCCGTCGAGCGCCTCGACGATGCCCGGGACGGGTGCGAGCTCGGCTTCGAACGCCTCCCGGTACAGATGCTGAAAGGGCTCCTCCCAGTTCGCTGGAAGCGGCCGGCCGAGATGCGCCTCGATCTGTGAGGCCATGTCGTCATCGGTCCGGCCCATGAATCGCTCGACCACTTCCGCCTCGGTCATCGGCCAGCCGAGCTCCGTGAGCACGGCGACATCGATCCGGACGGCGATGCGCTCGCTGTCGACCAGCACGCCGTCGCAATCGAAGATCACGAGCGAAACGGGGGTGCTCACCGACGCGGCTCGCGCCGAGTGAGACTCGAGCCGGCGACGGTTTGCCTCAGTACGTGCTGCCCAGCTTGCGGTGGTCCCAGGAGACGATGCGTGTGGGCGTGAAGCGGAGCGCCACGCGCTTGGGCGCCTGCTTGAGCACGCCGGCGCGCGCCTCGGGGGGCAGCTCGGCGCCCGTGTAGCGGGCCATCAGGCGGAGCCCGACGTCGCCCACGCGCGCGGGGTCGCGCTCGATCGCCACGTCGCACTCGAGCATCGCGCCGCGCAGCTCGCCGTAGGCGTCGCGCCCGGCCTCGACCTGCAGGGTCGCGCGCGGGTCGCGCTCGAGATTGCGGATCTTCTGGGACTTGCCGTACGTCCAGGCCAGGAGCGCGAGCCCGTCCCGCAGATACCAGAGCGGCATGAGGTGAGGCCGACCGTTCGGCCCGATGGTCGCGCACGTCAGCACGCGCTCCTCGTCGAGGAAGCGCATCAGCTCCGCCTCCGACATGGTGATGTCGCTGCGTCGGGAGGGCACCGTCAGTATCCCTGCGCGCGGTCGACGACGTGGCGGAGCGGGCGCGCGGCCAGATAGCGCGCGAGGTTGTCGTTGAAGACCGGCGCGATCGCCTCGGGCGTGCTCGGACCCGAGATGTGCGGAGTCACCACGACGTTGTCCATCCGCCAGAGCGGGTGGCTCGGCGGGAGCGGCTCCCGATCGAAGACGTCGAGGACGGCGCCCGCGATGCGCTTCTGCTCGAGCGCCTCGAGCAGCGCCGCCTCGCTGACGACGGCGCCGCGGGCGATGTTGATGAGCCAGGCGGTGGGCTTCATGGCGCCCAGCGCGTCGGGGCCGAAGATCCCTCGGGTCTCGACGGTGAGGGGCAGGAGCAACACGACGAAGTCGGCCTCGCGCAGGGCCTGGGCCATGGCGGTCACGGGATACATGCGCGCGGCCGCGCGGGCGGGCCGGCCGCGGCGCGAGACGCCGAGCACGCGCATCCCGAGCCCCCGCGCCACGCGCGCGATCTCGCGTCCGATGTCCCCGAGGCCGACGATCGTCATGGTCTTGCCGGCGAGCCGATCGGGGAGGACGTGATCGTCCCAGCGGCGCTGGCGCTGAGCGTCCCGATAGAGCTTCATCCGCTGGGTTACCCACGAGCACCAGCCGACGACGTACTCCGCCATCCACGGTCCGAAGATGCCGGGCGCGCGGGTTACCTGCACGCTCGGCGGCAGTTCCGGCACCAGCGCCCAGTCCACGCCCGCGCCCATCACCTGGAGCCACTTGAGCCGACCGGCCTTCGCGTAGAGCTGCGGCGGGAACTTCCACGCGTAGAGAATCTCGGCCTCCGCGATGGCGGAGGCCGCCTCGCTCGACGTCGCAGCGATGCGCACGGTCACGCCGCGTCTGGGGACGCGGACGAGCTCCGCGTAGCGGCGGTCGGCGTGGTAGACGAGGACGGTCGGACGACTCTGCACCTTAACCGATGGCGACGGCGAGGCACGTGGTCGTTCGGGTCACGCCATCGATCGAGCCGATCTCGTCGGTGACGAGCCGGCCGACGGCGTCGAGCGTCGGCCCCTCGACCACGGCGATGAAGTCGAACGGGCCGGTGACCGCGTCGAGATTGACGACCGTCGAGTCGCTGCCCTCGATCGCCACCAGCTCCTTCTTGACCGCCTTCGTCTTGCCCGGTGCGGTCTCGATGAGAACGTACGCGCGCATCTTCTTCGACCCGCTCTTCGTCATGTCGCCCTCCTTCGGCGCTCGTCAGCGCGACGGCGTGCCGAGCGCGTCCACCAGCGTCGAGCGGAACAAGGCACTTCGCTCGACGAACTGCGCCCCCTCGAGGTCGACCCGCGTGCCCCGGTCGTCCCGGTGGTTCACGGGATCGAAGGTCGCCGTGAGCCTGGCGACCGCGGGCCCGACCCGCAGGGTCAGCGCCTCGCCGGCACTCTCGTCGCCGAGGCGCGCGATGATGAGGAAGAACCCCTTCTCGTCGGTCGCCGCGAGATACGAGAAGCCGGTCTTGTCGCGGATCAGCTCGAGCTCCCGCCCGCTCACCGCGCCCCCCTTGGCGTCCTTCACGAAGCCGAGGACCACGTACCGGTAATACACCTCGTGCTCGGCGCCCGCCGGCGCGGCGGCCATCACCAGGACCACGAGCGACAGGAGCACACCCGCCCGCGTCACGCGGCTCAGTCTAGCAGATAGGCGCGGAGCAGCGACCGGTGGCAACGGGTCTCGTTAGGACACCCACAGAGCAAGGTGACGCGACCGTTCTCCGCGGCGGCGCGGACCGTGGCCACCTGCGCCTGCGCTTCGGGGCGCGCGAGCCCTTTGAGGTAGCGCCGCGTGTACTCGGCCCAGTCGATCTCCCCGGCGCGGAACCCGCGCAGCAGAGGCAGGACGGGGCCCAGCTCTTTCAGCCAGAGGTCCACGCGGCTCTTGCGGATGCCGCGCGGCCAGAGACGCATGATCAGGACGCGCGTGCCGTCCGACTCGGCCGGGGGATCGTAGATGCGCCCGGCCGCGATCACTTGCCGATCGTCTCCAGCGACTTCTTGAACTTCTCGCACGGATCGGTGTCGTCGACCTTCGGCGTGAACCACACGTAGTCGAACGGGAGCGCGTCGCCGGCGAAGCGCGCCGCATAGTCAGGCGGCTTCGTCGCCGCCGCGTCCACCTCGAGGAACGCGACGCTCGCCACCCGGGCGGCCGGCGCCTGGCGCGCCAGGTGGGCCGGCACGCCGCGGTCTCGGCGCGTGTGCTCGACGCCCGCGACGAGCACCGCGCCGTCGCGCTGCCCGGCACGGGCCAGGCTCGCGGCCATGCGCGCGTCGCGCGCCCACTGGATGTCGACCATCCGGTCGAGCATGGCCTCGGGCGCCTGGCCGCAGTGTGATTCGCGGATGTCACGCGCCATCGCCATACGCATCTCCGGCGAAGGCTCGGTGAGACGGAGCTGCGTCGTGAGCGATGGGCCGAGCCCCGAGAGACCGTTCCGGCGGACGGCATCGGTCGCGGCGCGCGAGAGGTTGGTGGCGACGATCGGCGCGCCCCCGTCGAGTGCCGCCTGGGCGATCGGCTGGTAGAAGCGCCACTCGGGCCAGCCCGAGCGTGTCCAGCTCACGGCGTCGCCGAGCCCGGCGGCGTCCTTCGGACTCCGCGCCAGGTATCGCACGAGCGCCGGCGCGGCGTCGGTCGAGAGCATCTCGAACCCCAGGGCCGGCCGTCGGCCCGCCTCGATCAGCGCCCGCACGAGCTTCGCCTGGAGCGCGTGATGGTCGGGATTGTCGTGCTGCTCACCCAGCAGCACGAACTGGCTCCCGGCGAGCCGCGCATTCAACGTTCCCTCGCTGATGAACGCCCCCGCCGCCACGTCCCAGACCCGTCCGACCAGCGGATGCCCCCGCTCCACCGGACTCTCCCATTCGATGTGCGCCACCCTCCCACACCCGCCTCCGCCTATGAGAAGAGGAAGGAGGAGAGGCAAGAGCAAGCGGGTGACACCGCGGAGTGGGACCCCCTCGTCCCGCCTGCAGCTCGAAGAGCTGCGAATCGGGCGAGTGGGTGACGGAGCCGATCGCGCACCCCCCAGGGCCACCGCCCGAGCCCTCACCGGGTCGCGCCTAGAGAGCCCTCAGGCGTGGTCAAAGTAAGACCGGCGTCGATGACGAGCGTCTGGCCAGTGACCCAGCGAGCTTCGTTGCTAGCGAGATAGACGGCCCCCCAGCCGACATCCCACCCCGTCCCCTCGGTGCCGAGCGGGCTCGCGCGCCGCCGGCGCTCGCGGGCGTCGTCGCCGAGGTCCTGGACCATCGGCGTCCACACCGGGCCCGGCGCGATCGCGTTGACGCGGATCCCCTTCGGGCCGAGCTGGACGGCGACCGAGCGGACGAACCCGATGACGCCCGCCTTGGCGGTCGCGTACGCGGTGCGGCCGTAGCCCCGCAGCGCCGCGATCGACGAGACGCAGATGACGGCGCCCCCGCCACGGCCGACCATCGCGGGCACGGCCGCCTGCGTGGCGAGGAACATGGACTTGAGGTCGACCGCGATGACGCGGTCCCACTCTTCTTCCGACGTCTCGAGCAAGTCCTTGCGGGACTCGATGCCGACGTTGTTGTGGAGGATGTCGACGCCGCCCCAGCGCTCGACCCCGGCCTTGACGACCAGAGCGCACTCGGCGGCGCGCGTGACGTCGGCGGCGTGCGCGATCGCGTCGCCGCCCTCGGCTCGGATCAGCCCGACGGTCTCCTCCGCGCGGTCCTTCACCTGATCCACACAGAGCACGCGGGCGCCTTCGCGCGCGAAGAGGATGGCCGTCGCCTTGCCGTTGCCCAGGCCCGCGCCTCGCGAGCCTGCGCCCGTCACGATGGCGATCTTTCCGCTCAGTCGCCCGCTCATCGCGCGATCACCTCACCACGCGAGGACCGGGGTAGCCGTCCCAGGAGAGACGGGCGCCGTCGGCGCTGAAGCCCGCCGCGACGAGGGGCTCGAACACCGCGCTGCCGCGCGCGGGGCGGCCGTCCCAGGTGACGATCTCGAGCCGGCGCACCGGTCGCAGCGTGAGTGGGCGCTCCAGCAGCGACTGGAGCGCGGCGATCACGCCGGGCAGGTCGACGTCTTCCCAGCCGGCGAGGGGAGTCAGATCCCGGCCGTAGCCTTCCGCCAGAAGTCGAGGGCGGCCCTGCCGGAAGACGAGCCAGTTCTGGGGCAGGCGCGGCGCCGGCACGCGCGAGCCGTCGCGGCGTGACAGAGCGAAGATGCGACCCCAGAGATTCGCGGGATCGATCATGTTGACGAGCACGTGCGGCTCGGCGCGCCGCGACGGAGTATCGAGGTCGCCCAGCGCCTCGGCCAGCGCGTACTGCTCGCCGGACAGCCCCTGGACGAAATAGCCGCGCACCACCTCGCCGCCGTACTCCATGCGGAGCAGCGTGTGGCGGAGCGTGGCCCAGTCACCCTGGGCGAGCTCGCGCGCGACGATGCCGTACCGCGCGAGCAGGAGCTGGGCGCGCGCTTCCTCGCGCTCTTCCGATGACAATCGCTCGTCGTCGCCGAGCGCGCTCCAGCGCCCGACCACGGGTAGGCGCGGCAGCACGCCGCGCGCCTGGCCGCGCCGACGGCGGCGTGGATGGCCGCTCTCGGACGCACGACGGGGCGGCGTGACACCGGCGGCGATCGCGCTGAAGGTGTCGGGCGTCACCAGCCCGGCCCAGAAGAGCTCCCAGAGCGCCGAGAGCACGTCCGGCGTGCCGAGCCCGGTCGCGCGCGCCAGATCCTGGGCGAAGGAGGCGCCGCGCAGCTGGAGGTGCAGGAGGACGTTCTTGACGCGCGTATCCATCTCGGCGGGCGCGGGCGATCCCTCGCGCAGCCAGCCGACGTTCTCGCGCAGGGCCGCGCCCACCCGCGCCGAGCGCCCGCGCTCGCCCGAGGCGCGCTCGAACACCGTCCAGACCACCTCGCCCGCGAGCCCCAGGCGATCGAGCCATTCGCGCTCGTAGTTCTCGACGCGCGCCGGCAAGAGGTCCTGCTCCCAGACGCGCACCGGGAGATCTTCGCCCTGCAGCAGCTCGAGCGAGGCGAGGACGCCGGGCGGGCCGGCCAGACGGTGTTCGGGATGGAGATGATGGCGACGAAGCAGGAACGCCGAGAACTGCTCGGCCGACGCGGTGGGGCGCACGACACGGCGGGCGTGCACCTGGCGGCGCTGGATCTCGTCGAGCACCGCGATGTGGACGAACTGCGGGGCGGTCGCGTCGGCGAGGTACGAGCCCCGGCGCACGAGGCCGCGCGCCGTCACGCGCTCGAGCGCACCGGTCGCGTCGTCGAGCCCGAGGCCGTAACGCTCCGCGAGCCAGGCGGCGGTCACCGGCCCCCGCGTTCTCACAAGCCGCAGCGTCACGCGCTCGAGCCCTTCCTCGGTCGCCAGCGCCCGGTAGAGCGCCGCGTCGGTCGCCGCCACCCACGCTCTCCGTCCGCTCGCGAAGTCGAGCGCGACGATGCGTCGCTCGTCGGCGAGGGCGGCGGTCAGCGGCCCGGCGTCGCCGACGACACGCGCCACGATCTCCGCGTCGGTCAGGTCGCCGAGGTCGTCGAGAATTCCCGCCAGCTCGTTGGCGTCGCGGGCTCGCCGCTCGTGTGTCGTCTTCTGCAGCTCCGCCTCGACCGTCGCCACGATCTCCGGCCGCAGGGGCCCCGGCGCCACGGACCAGGCCTTCCGCATCGTGACGGCGTCACTCCGTCGCTCCTCGGCGTGGCCGGCGCCGAGGTACGCCCAGTCCCAGGCGAGCAGCAACGGGTAGACGAAGGGCGACGGCAGCGGCGTGTCCACGTGCCGTCGCCACATCTCGCCGTCGTGCAACCGCTCGAGCAGGCGCTTGAGCCGCGTCACGTCGAGGGCGTCGTTGAAGCACTCCCGGAGGGTTTCCGCCACCACCGGAAACTCCGCTTGACCGCCGACCGCCTCGAGCAGCGCGTCGGCCTTGAGGCGCTGCAGATACGCGGGGGTCCGTTGACCCCGGGACATGCGTGGGATGAAGAGCGCGCGGATCGCGCAGTGACGGAAGCGCGTGGCGAAGAGCGGCGTGCCGATCAGCGCGCGACCCAGCAGGGTGTCGACCTCTTCGGGCGTGACCAGCGTGACCAGCCGCTCGGGGGCGGGCGGCACCTGGCCAGGGGCGAACGACAGCAAGATGCCATCGTCCACGTGGCTCGCCTCGGCAACGAGCCCGGCGCGCCGGAGCTTCTCCTTCAGCACCATGCCCCAGGCCCCGTTGATCCGCATGCCGAAGACCGCGTGGATCATGGCGTGGCGCCCGCCCATCTCGTCGGAGAACGACTCGACCACGATCCCCTGGTCGTCGGGCACGCCGTCGAGCACCTCGCCAGCCTTGACGAGCCACTCGCGCATCGCCGCGGCGGCCCGCGCGTCGAGGCCGCAGGCCGCCGTCGCCCACGCCGCAAAATCCGGCGCATCGACCTTCTCGGCGGCGTCGCGGCGGAGGCGCCCGACCGCCAGCCCGAGCTCCCACGAGCGGGACGGATGCTCGCCCCTCCAGAACGGGATCGTCGGCGACATGCCCTGGGCGTCCTCGACCAGCACCCGGTCGGCGCGCACCTTGACGATCTTCCACGCGTGGGAGCCGAGCAGGAACACATCGCCCGGCAGGCTTTCGGTCACGAACTCCTCGTCGAGCGTGCCGACCTTGAGATCGGTCTCGGCCACGAAGACGTCGTAGAGGCCGTTGTCCGGGATCGTGCCGCCCGACGTGAGGGCGAGGAACCGGCTGCCGCGCCGCGCGTGCAGCCGATCGTTCACGCGGTCCCACAGGATCCGCGGCGCCGCGCCCTTGACCTCGGCGGGCAGCGGCTCGGCGAGCGAGCGGATGACCGCCAGGAGCGTGTCGCGCTCGAGGTGGCGGTACGGTGCCGCGTTTCGCAGGCGTGCGTGCAGCGTGTCCACGCTGAGCGACTCGGCGGCGACGCAGGCGACGACCTGCTGAGCGAGCACGTCGAGCGGCGCGTCAGGCATCACGACCCGATCGAGCTGGCGCTCCTTGATGGAGCGGACGACGGCCGCCGCCTCGATCAGCTCCTCGCCCTTGGTCACGACGATCCGCCCCTTGGAGGTGCGGCTCAGCAGGTGACCGGCGCGGCCGACGCGCTGAAGGGCCGCGGCGATGTTGCGAGGCGACTGCAGCTGGACGACCAGGTCGATCGCGCCGACGTCGATCCCCAGCTCGAGCGAGGAGGTGGCGATGAGCGCGCGCAGCTCGCCCTGCTTCAAGCGGTTCTCGGCTTCGAGCCGCGCGCGACGCGACAGCGAGCCGTGGTGCGCCGCGACGCGGCCGTCGGCGATCCGGTCGTTCAAATCGCGCGCCAGCCGCTCGGCGGCGCGGCGGCTCTGCGCGAAGATGAGCGTGGTGCGGTGCGCCCGAACCAGCTCGGCGATCTGCTGGAGCGCCGCTTCCCAGATCGTGTCGCTCGGTGCCGTCAGGAAGTCGTCCACGGGCGCGATCACCTGGAGATCGAGGTCGCGCGTGAAGCCGGCGTCGATGGTCACGGGATCCGTCGCGGTGGCGCCCGTCAGGAAGGCCAGCGCGGATTCGACGGGGCTCACCGTCGCCGAGCAGCCGATCCGCTGGGGCCGGCGCCCGGCGTTGCCCCCTTCGACGAGCGCCTGGAGACGCTCGAGCGAGAGCGCCAGGTGAGCGCCGC
Organism: Candidatus Rokuibacteriota bacterium; assembly: GCA_003220535.1. Classification (GTDB taxonomy): domain Bacteria; phylum Methylomirabilota; class Methylomirabilia; order Rokubacteriales; family CSP1-6; genus AR31. The sequence goes on along the minus strand of QHSU01000063.1, from coordinate 130,581 downwards.
GCTTCGACCCCATCAAGGCGTGGATCTCGTCGACGATCAGGAATCGCGTGTGGGCGAACGCCGGGCGGAATCGCTCGCTCGTGAGGAGGATGAAGAGCGACTCGGGCGTGGTGATCAGGATGTGCGGGGGCCGGCGGGTCATCGCCTGCCGCTGCGCCGCCAGGGTGTCGCCGGTGCGCACCGCCACGCGGATCTCGGGGAGCTTGAGCCCGTCGGCGGCGGCCGCGGCGCGAATGCCCGCCAGGGGCGCGCGCAGATTCTTCTCGATGTCGTTGTTGAGCGCGCGGAGGGGCGAGACGTAGACCACGTAGACCCGGTCCTCCAGCCGCCCCTCGAGGGCGAGGCGATGGAGGTGGTCGAGCGCCCACAGAAACGCCGCCAGGGTCTTGCCCGAGCCCGTCGGGGCCACGATGAGCGTGTCGCGGCCGGAGGCGATCGCCTCCCAGCCCTCGCGTTGCGGGCGGGTGGCCTCGGCGAACGTCTCGGCGAACCAGCGGCGAACGAAGGGAAGGAAATCGGCCATCCAGATGAAATTCTACGCCTCAGCGGAAGCCCATCTGACGCAGGAGCAATCGGCTCAGCGTGCTCCCGCAGTCCTCCAGCTCCGACAGGATCGAGAAATGGTGCAGCCCGGGCATGTCCAGCGTCTGGCACGGAAGGCGGCGGCTCCGCCACACGGCCGCCAGCTCCTCGGCCTGCCGGTGAAACTCGGGACCCTCGAGCCCACCGACGGTGAGCAGGAGGGGCCCCGAGCGAGGCGGCGGGCAGTGCACCGGGCTCGAGCGGCGCGACGTCTCCGGCGTGAGCTTCAGGAGCTCGTTGAGATACGAGAGGCGGATCGGCTCGAGGTCGTAGAGGCCGCTGATGCCGCATCCCGCCTTGATGACGTCGGCGGGCAGGTTGCCGAACGCTTTCCAGTCGGTCGACATCAGCATCGCGACCAGATGGCCCCCGGCCGAGTGACCAGACACGAAGATCCGGTTCGGGTCGCCGCCGAACGAGGCGGCATGGCGATGCACCCAGACGATCGACGCGCGGCACTGGCGCACCAGCTCGTCCAGGTCGACCGTCGGGATCAAAGCGTAGTTGATCACGACGACCGCCGCGCCCGCCGGCTGCAGCGCCCGCGCGACAAAGCTCGCATCGGACTTGTCCAGGCGCTGCCAGTAGCCGCCGTGCACGAACACGTGCACCGGCGCGGGAGCGCTCCGGGCCGGGAAGACGTCGAGCCGCTCGCCCGGATGTGTCCCGTACGCGAGATCGAGCCGGCACTCGAGCGAGGCGCGCGCCTCGGCGCTCGCGATCGCGTACCGCGAGAGCCAGTCGGCGCTGTCCGCGACCTTTTCGCGGTTGTTGTACTCGGCGTCGAGGGCCCGCTGGTCGTAGTCGCGATAGACGCTCCGGGCCATCAGGCGCCGAAGCGGTCCACCGTCGGGACGGCTTGCGACTGCGCCGTCGCGAGTCCGGCGACACGCGTGAGCCCGCCCATGACGAAGATCCCGGCCCCAACCGCGCTCAGCCGCAGCCCGTCCCGTCGCCTCATGATTCCCTCCCCGTGAGATCCGCGGCGACTATGCCCACCCCAACACCCGATGTCAATGAACGCAGCCGCGGCAGGGGCCTGCGCCCCTGCCGCCGCCAGCCCCCATATTCAGCGGACCATTGCCGTGCCGCCCTGGCGAGCCATGCCGTGCTCGTAGAGGAGCGCGGCGCGGCGAACGAGATTGGCGATGATCTCGCCGTAGAACCGGGTCATCGAGTTGCTCCGGACGCGGGCCAGTCGGTCGGAGAGAGCGAAGCGGCTCTGGCTGTCGTGTCCGACCCAGTCGCGCGTGAACTGCTCGTCGATGAGCGGCTTCACCCAGGGATAGGTTTCCTCGGTCAGCTCCACCACGGTGGCGCCGCGCACCTTGCCGTCGGGACCGAACGCGACCGCCACGCGGACGCTGCCGTGGATCGTGGCGTCGCCGACGAAGACGAGCGCGCCGACCAGGCGGCCTTGCTCGTCGCGTCCGACGTAGAAGCGGTAGAAGTCCTCCTCTGGCGTCCACCCGGACGCTTGCTTGATGGCGGCTTGCTCCTGAGCGCTCAAGCGGATCTCGCGGACGAAGAAGCGGCGCGCGCCCGAGAGAAGCGAGAGCACGGCGTCGCGGTCGCTCACGAGCACGACTGGAGGCGTCAGATGGGCCAACGCCGGGCCCGCGAGGGCGAGCGCCAGGACCAGCGCGACGGCGACATGTCTCATGCGGGTCTCTCCTTCTGGAGCCAGAGCTCGTAGAGCGCGATCAGGGTGATGAGCGTGTAGCCGAGGGCGAAGAGACTGCCCCCGGCGATGACGAGCCACGAGAGGGACGGCCAGGCGAACCGCGTGAGCCACATCCCGCCGATGTCGACCAGGGTGCCAACGAAGGGAAGGGCGAGGATCACGGACTTCAGCCGCTCGCCGAGCGAGGAGAACAGGAAGATGAGGCCGAGGAGCCCGGCGATCAAGGTCTGACCGAAGAGGTGAGTGTGGCTGGTCTGGATCAGGAGCGGAGTCCTGATCCAGACCTTGGCCGAGCTGCTGATATCGCTGACGCTGATCTCCTTCTCCGCTGACTGGTGTTGACCGTGGCCACTGCCCGGGGCCGGGCCGAGCGAAGTCATGGGCATCTCGCGGCCGAGGCTCGCCTGGACGTCGGCCGGCGTGAGGCCGATCGCCGTCGCCGCTTGCGCGAAGGCGGCGATCGCGCCGCACCCGATGCCGACGAGGAAGAGCGTGCAGAAGACCTTGGCGCTCACCGGAAGTCGTGAGAGTCGGATGCCCAGCATGGGAATGCTCCTCAGAAGTTCACGTTGACCTGGAGCTGCACCTGGTGGCTCGTATCGCTGCCACTGAGGATCGCCGTGCCAGCCTTGCTGTCCGAGAACGCGTTGCGGGTCGAGAGATTGAGCCGGTACTCGAGCTTCACGTTGACCCAGTCGATCGGTACCTGGCTCCGGGTGAAGAAGACGCCGGTGGGCTTGAGGTCCGGGATGATCCGCGAGAGGTGGAAGATCGGCGCCAGCGTGAACGAGTGAAGCTCCTGATCGACCCCGGTGCGGCTGGCGTCCAGGTCGTTGAAGTACCCGTAGCGCGCCGTCAAGCCCAGCCATTTCTGGAGCTCGTAGTAGCCAAGGACGTAGAAGCCGTACCAGCGGCGATCCTCGAGACTCTGCAGCCGCGCCACCGGTCGCCCGACCTCGCGGGTGCTCACGTTGTCCTCACCACCGTAGACGAACTCTGCGGCGAGCAGAAGGCGCCGGGTCGGCTGCCACACGGCGTCGACGTCGATGATCCAGCGGTTGTTGCGGGTGACGTCATCCTGCTCGGGCCCCCAGAAGCCGCCCACGCCGAAGTTGAGGATGCCGTCGCTGGAGATGGGCGTGAATCCGAGGCGAAATCCGTAGCTCTTGTCCTTGTTGTTGTCGTCGAACGGGTCGTGCGTGGTCTCGTTCTCCCACCGGTTGACGACCCACGCCTGGGCATCGAGCCATGGTGCAAACTGGTAGGCGAAGTTGAAGCCGGTGCTGCGCTGGGGCCTGCCGAACTGGAAAACTTCCGAGGTGGTCGCAGTGAGGTTCAGGACCTCGTCGTGCCGCTCGAAACCGAACGGCAGGTCGAAGCGGGCGAGCGAGATTGCCAAGCCGTTGCCGATCGGGGCGACGACCGTGAGGTTGAACTTGTCGAGCGTCGCTTCCGTCGTCGCGTCCTCGGCTCCGAAGCGCTCGCACGAGATGCCCGGCGGGCAGCCCCGGCGATCCGCCGTGACCGAGTCGATCAAATGGCTGTGTTTGTCCCGGTGGCTTTCGATTTCCACGGCGACGCTGGCGGAGAGCCAGTCGGCGAAGGTCTTCGAGACGCCGAGACCGAACTTGTCGAAGCGAAAGTTGAGGCTGCCGGGCTCCGACAAGGCCTGCCCGCCGCCGGCGAAGTCCGGCACGATCTGAGCGTGGGTGTTGAAGTTGGCGGAGCCCACGAAGAAGCCCGTGAACCTGGCCCCGCCCAGCTCGGGCTTGGGCAGCCCGACGACCTGCAGGATGTTCTCGCGCAGATTGATCTCCTTCTCGCCCGGCACCGGCGCCGGGACCTGAGCGGTGGCGGGCGCCACTGGTGTAGCCGGGGTGACCGGCGCCGCTGGCGACGGCTGCGCGGGTTGGGCTGCCGGAATCACGCTCGGCTGGCCGGCTTGCTCCATCCGGTTGAGCCGCTCGTTGAGACGACGGATCTCTTCCCTCAGGGCCTGTGCTTCCTCCGTGGTGATGCCCTGGGCTCGCGCCACGCTCGGCATGAGCGTGATGGCCAGGGAGCACGCGAGGACGGCGATAGTGACGACGGCTCGCATGTCCGCCTCCTGTTCTCTGGTGAAAGACGAGTGCCGAGACCTCGCCTCGCGCAGCCGCACGTCTGGACGGACGGCGACCGTTCGAGGCTGAGGCCGGTCTTGTCTAGCGGTTGATCAGGAGAGGCGGAGGGGAGGGGCGCGGCCGCGGGAGGCGGTGGGACCACCGCTCGGCGGCGCCATGAACACCGCCGGCAGCGTCGGCGTCGAGACGTCCGGTGTCGCGACGACGGCGACTGGCTCGAGGGGCAGCCCACCCGAGCGCTCGCCGCTGGCGGCGAACGGGCACTGGTCCTTGACGTGGTCTCGCTCGAAGAAGTGGTGGACGAGGTGGGGCGCCTGCGTGGCGATGGACGCCAGGAACAGCCCGGCCAGGAGCAGACTCGCCACCCGGCACCGTGACGTCGGGCGCCCGAACGCCGAGGTCACCATATCCCCATGCGTTTACCCGGATCGCGGAACGACTGCAAGCGGAAAGCGCGTCAGCGCCCGAAAGCGCGTCGGGTAGCCGTAGAATCGAGCCGATGAGGATCGTCTCGATCGGCGGGGGCCCGGCCGGGCTCTACTTCAGCCTGCTGATGAAGAAGGCCGACCCCGCCCACGAGATCACGATCGTCGAGCGGAACCGGGCCGACGACACCTTCGGGTTCGGCGTCGTCTTCTCGGACGCCACGCTGGAGCACGTCGCCGAAGCCGACCCCGAGAGCCACGCCGAGATCACGGGCAACTTCGCCCACTGGGACGACATCGACATCCACTACCAGGGTGAGGTGCTGACCTCGACCGGCCACGGCTTCGCCGGGATGTCGCGCCAGCTCCTCCTCGACATCCTCCAGCGGCGGTGCGCGGAGCTCGGCGTCAGGCTCGAGTTCCAGAAGGAGGTGAGCGACCCCGCGGCCCACGCCGACGCGGATCTCGTCCTCGCCGCCGATGGTGTCAACAGCGTCGTCCGAAGCCGCTACGCCGAGCATTTCCGGCCGCACGTCGACTGGCGGCCCAACAAGTTCGTCTGGCTCGGCACCACGTTCCCGTACCCGGCGTTCACGTTCCTCTTCAAAGAGAGCGCGCACGGTCTCTGGCGCGTTCACGCCTACCGGTACAACGCCTCCATGTCCACGTTCATCCTCGAAGCGAGGGAGGAAACCTGGCGGCGTGCCGGGCTCGACCAGGCGGACGAAGACCAGACACTGGCCTTCTGCGAGCGCCTGTTCGCCGAGGAGCTGCAGGGACACCGGCTCCTCAAGAACCGCTCCCTCTGGCGGAACTTCCCGACGGTCCGGAACGGGTGCTGGCACCATCGCAACGTCGTGCTGGTCGGCGACGCCGCGCACACGGCCCACTTTTCCATCGGCTCCGGCACGAAGCTGGCGATGGAGGACGCGATCGCGCTCGCGCGCGCGCTCCAGCGCCACGGCGAGGTGAAGAAGGCGCTGGCGGCCTACGAGGAAGACCGCCGCCCGGAGGTCGAGCGCCTGCAGCGCGCGGCGCAGGTGAGCCTCGAGTGGTTCGAAGAGACCGAGCGGTACCACGGCCGTCTCGAGCCCATCCAGTTCGCGATGAGCCTCCTGACGCGGAGCCTCCGGGTGACCCACGACAACCTGAAGCTCCGCGACCCGGGATTCGTGGCCACGGTCGATCGATGGTTCGCCTCCAGGGCCGAGCGGCAGAGCCGTGTCGCGGTGTCCGTGGCGCCGCTGCCGCCACCAATGTTCACGCCGTTCCGCCTTCGCGAGATGCTGCTCTCGAACCGCGTCGTGGTCTCACCCATGTGTCAGTACTCGGCCGAGGACGGCACGCCCAACGACTGGCATCTCGTGAACCTCGGCTCGCGCGCGGTCGGGGGCGCCGCGCTCGTCGTCGCGGAGATGACCGACGTGAGCCGCGAGGGGCGGATCTCGCCGGGCTGCACCGGCATGTACAAGCCCGAGCATCTCGCCGCCTGGAAGCGCATCGTCGACTTCGTCCACGCGGCGAGCCCGGCGCGGATCGCGCTCCAGCTCGCGCACGCCGGCCGCAAGGGCTCGACGCGCCGGCTCTGGGAGGGGATCGACGAGCCGCTCGCCGACGGCAACTGGCCGCTGATCTCGGCCTCGGCGCTCCCGTACCACCCCCATAGCCAGGTGCCGAAGGCGATGAACCGGCGCGACATGGACGAGGTGCGCGACCAGTTCGTCCGCGCGGCGCGCATGGCGGAGCAAGCGGGCTTCGACATGCTCGAGCTGCACGCGGCCCATGGCTATCTGCTCGCGAGCTTCATCTCGCCGCTGACGAACATCCGCACGGACGAATACGGCGGGTCGCTGGAGAACCGCGCGCGCTATCCGCTCGAAATCTTCGACGCGGTGCGCGCCGTCTGGCCGCGGCCCCGGCCGATGTCGGTGAAGATCTCCGCCACCGACTGGGCCGAGGGGGGCCTCGGCCTCGAGGATGCCGTGAGCCTGGCGCAGCGGCTCCGCGAGCACGGCTGTGATATCGTCACGGTCTCGACGGGCCAGACCGTGCCCGACCAGAAGCCCGTGTATGGGCGGCTCTATCAGACACCGTTCAGTGATCGTATCCGCTACGAGGCCGGGATTCCGACGATGACGGTGGGCGGCATCGCGGCGTACGACGACGTCAACAGCATCCTGGCCGCCGGACGCGCCGACCTCTGCGTGCTCGCCCGCGGCCACCTCTACGATCCCTACTGGACGCGGCACGCCGCCTACGAGCAGGGATGGGATCTTCCGTGGCCGGACCAGTACGTCTCGGTCCAGAGCTTCACCCCGCGGCGCGACTAGACTGAGGAGAGTGGCGATATGAAGATCACTGGCATCGAGACGTTCGTCGTCAGCAACGGCTTCACGCCGCCACGCCCGTGGCACTTCTGCGCGATCCGCACCGACGCCGGGCTCACCGGCTACAGCGAGTTCGGGTCGGACGGCATCACGCGCGGCCTGGTCGGGCTGGTGCAGGACCTCGGTCAGCGCCTCGTCGGAAAGGATCCGACGGCGGTCGAAAAGCACTACGTCGACCTCTATCGCGTCGTTCGCCAGGCGCCGTACGGCGCGACCCAGCAGGCGATCGCGGGCATCGAGCTGGCGCTGTGGGATCTCGCCGGCAAGGCGCTCTCCGTTCCGGTCTACAAGCTCATGGGCGGGCCGCACCGCGAGAGCCAGTGGGTGTACTGGTCACACCTCGCGACGTACCGGGCGAACAACTGGAAGCTCCTCGGCGTGAAGCCGCTTCGGAGCCTGCACGATCTGGCCGACGTCGCCCGCGAGGCGCCGGCGCGTGGCTACACGGTGTTCAAGACCAACATCATCTGGCCCGGCGACCCCGCGCGCGGCATCAGCCAGGGCCGTCTCGGCCCCCACGACCAGGTGGCGACGCGCGACATCGTGAAGCAGGCGGTGGCGCAGATCGGGGCGATGCGCGACGCGGTCGGCCCCGACGTCGGCATCTGCCTGGACATCAACGTCAACTTCAAGCCGAGCGAGGCCGTCCGCGTCGGGCGGGCCCTCGAGCCGTACGACCTCTTCTGGCTCGAGATCGACAACCAGGACCCGCACGCGCTGGCGCAGCTCAAGTCGTCGGTGCGGGCGCCGATCTGCTCGGGCGAGCAGCTGCAGACCATCCGCCAGTACCGGCCGTACTTCGAGCTCCACGCGATGGACGTCGTGAAGGTGGACGTGCAGTGGCAGGGGTTCTCGGCGGCGAAGAAGGTGGCCGACCTCGCGGAGACCTACGAGCTCAACATCGCGCCTCACAACTACAACGGCCACCTCAGCACGTTCCAGAGTCTCAACCTCTGCGCCGCCGTCTCCAACGTGCGGATCATGGAGAGTGACCCGGAGCAGACGCCCTATCGGGACGAGCTCTTCACGGCGCTGCCCGAGATCGCGAGCGGCCGCATGAAGATCCCGACGGCGCCGGGCTGGGGCACCGAGCTGAACGAGAAAGCCGCCCACAAGTACGCGTGGCCGGGCTAGGCTAGGCCCGGCCGGACCAGGCGAGGAGGTGGGCATGGAACGAGAGAAGCTCACGGACCTGGTGGTGCGCTTCACCGAGGCGTTCAACCGGGAGGACCTGGACGGCGTGATGTCGTTCATGGCCGAGGACGCCGTCTACGACGAGTTCAACGGGACGGTCAACCGCGGTACGGCGGCGATCCGCGCGGCGTTCGTGCCGCAGTTCCGCGGCGACTACGGCAAGCTTCGCTTCCACACCGAGGATCTCTTCGTGGACGCCACCGCCGGCAAGGCGCTCATCCGCTGGCTCTGCACGCTCGAGACGAAGCGCGGCCCGGCGGCGTGGCGAGGACTCGATATCCTCCACGTCGAGAACAGCCGCATCAAGGAGAAGCTCACCTACGCCAAGGCGAAGGTGCCGCTCTTCGGAGAGAAGTCATGAGCGAGATACCGCTGCGTCGCGTGGCCGTCGCGCTCTTCGACGGCTTCACCGTCCTCGACGTGTACGGCCCCGTCCAGGCGTTCGCCGCGTGCCGGGTCGTGCAGCCCGACGGTACGCGACGTCCCTTCTTCGAGATCTTCACGATGGCGCGCGAGCCAGGCCGGGTGAAGACCGGCGAGGGGCCGGCGACCTGGGCGGAGTGGAGCTTCGAGCAGGCGCCCGACTACGACATTCTCCTGATCCCCGGCGGGTTCGGCTCGCGCGCCGCCGTCGCCGACCCCACCTTTCTCGAACGGCTCACCGCCGCGAGCCGCCGGGCCCGCATCACGACGACGGTCTGCACCGGCTCGGCGCTGCTCGCCCGGACGGGCCTGCTCGACGGCCGCCCCGCGACGTCGAACAAGATCGCGTGGGATTGGGTTGTCCAGCAGGGCCCGCGCGTCCTGTGGAAGCGGAAGGCGCGCTGGGTCGACGACGGCGACGTCCTGACCTCGTCCGGCGTCTCGGCGGGGATCGACATGGCGCTGAGTCTCATCGCCCGCCTGCATGGCCGGAACATGGCGCTCACCGCGGCGCGCAACATGGAGTACGTGTGGCACGAGGCCGCGGACGACGATCCTTTCGCGTGAGGGCGCTCAGCCTCGTGACTGAGAAGATGCCGACCCGCGTCGTTCTCACCTATCGCGACTACGAGGCGTTGCCCGCCGACGGCCGCCGTTACGAGCTTCACGAGGGTGAGCTGCTCGTGACGCCGCGCCGGGTGTCCCTCACCAGCGGCTGGTTGGTCATCTCTTCGTGCTTCTGCGCCAGCATGTCGAAGCGCACGGGCTCGGCGAGGTGTTCGTTTCGCCCGTCGACTGCATCCTGAGCGACACCACGGTAATGCAGCCCGACGTCGTCTATCTCGAGACCGCTCGGTCATCGCTCGCGACCGCCCGCGGTATCGATGGGGCGCCGACTCTCGCTGTGGAGATCGTGTCGCCTTCGACGGCTCGGATCGATCGAAGTACGAAGCTTCAGATGTATGCGCGCTATCGAGTTCCGTTTTACTGGATCGTCGACCCGGAAATGCGGAGTATCGAGGCATACACGCTGTCCGGTGGTGACGTCCGACTTGCCGGGCGTATCGCCGGGGACGATCGCGGTGCGCTCCCGCCGTTCCCGGCGCTCTCGCTCGCTGTCGCGACGCTCTGGCGCTAGCCGGTCGGCGAGCCCTCGATCCAGCGCGCGGAGTGGGCGTAATGCGGCCCGCGGTCGCCTGACTCGCGCCGACGCTCCATCTGCGCCAGGCGCGCCTCCTTCTCGGCCGTCCGCTCGGCGATCTGCTCGTGCGCGTCCTTGAGATGCGTCTCGTAGTCACGCCCGACCGGGCAGACGTCCACGCAGCGCGTGCAGCCGGAGTACACGCCGACGCCACGCAGGATGGACTGCCAGCTCATGAACGACTCCTTCGATTTCAGGAGCGCCAGCTGCTCCTCGCGTGAGGCCTGCACCAGACGCTCGAGGTGGCCCATGAGATAGGTGAACCCGTAGGGCGACGCGAGCGGAGCGCAGCGCTCCTTGTCGAGCTTCCACTGGCTGATCGCATCGGCCGGGCAGGCGAGCAGGCAGCGGCCGCACGTTTCGCCCGGGCACAGGGCTTCGGCGAGCGGACGATCGGGCTCGAGCGCGCAGCTCGTGAGCACCGCGCCGAGCAGCACCCGCGGGCCATACTCGGGCGTGAGCAGCATCAGATTGAGGCCGAGCGTGCCGAGCCCGGCTTCGACGGCGGCGTGGGCGAGCGAGAGCGGGCCGCGCGTGTCGCCTTTCGGGTCGTAGTGCCGCGGATCGAAGTGGACGGGCGGCACCGTGATCGACGGGTAGCCGGCGTCCTCCAGGAAGTAGACGAGCTTCAACTCGATCTCTTCGAGATCGGTCAGCACGAGCTCGGTCGAGTATTGCTTGTGCCGGTCGTCGTGCCCCTTCAACCGGTTGATGCCGGTGAGGAGCCGGCGGGCGAGCACGATGACCGACTTCGAATCGTCGGGCGTGATGCGACCTGGGGTCTGCGGGCGCGTGGGGTCCGGCGGGTGGCGGTCGAGGATCTCGCCGCGGGCGATGCCGACCAGGTCGGCACCGAGCGCCTTCGCCTTGGCCTTGACCGCCGCCGCGGTGGGGCTCACGCGGGAGTCCCGGCGCGCCGGCCGGGCGGGCGGTAGCCATCCTCGCCGATCCAGCGAACACGCCCGTCGGCCATGCCGCGGATGGGTGCGCCACGCTTGCGGATCCCGAGCAGCTCGCGGGCGCGCGTGACCTTCGCGTCGGTCTTCTCCGGGATCTCGCGCTGGGCGTCCTTGAGGAACCGGTTGTAGTCGTCACCGACGGGGCAGACGGCGAGACAGCGCGGACAGTCTCCGAACGCGCCGACGACGCGCAGGAGCCCCTGCCAGATGCCGAACCACTCGTGGCCGGCGAGCGCGCCGAGCTTCGCGGCGTCGCCATCCCCGCCGATGAACGCGCTGAAAACGCGCACGATCGTCGAGAAGCCGAATTCTTGCGCGAAGGTCGCGCAGAGCCGCTTATCGAGTCCCCAGTGCAGGACGGCGTCGGGCGGGCAGGAGTAGAGACAGCGAGAGCACGGCTCGCCGATGCAGAGCTGCTCGGTGAGCTTGCCGTCGGGCTCGAGCTCGGCGTCGGTGAGGACGACGGTCGTGTAGCAGCGTGGCCCCGCTTCCTTCGTCAAGAGGTTGAGCTCGAGGCCGATCGTGCCGAGCCCGGCCTCGATGGCGACGTGGCGAGTCGAGAGGTAGCCGTAGCTCGCGTTCTTCATCTCCCAGACGGTCTCCTGCGCCGCCGTCTGGAACGCCCAGTGCCCGTGCGCCTCGAGGAAGCGCGCGATCCGGTAGCCGACCCGGTCCATCTCGCGGAGCACGAGCTGGTCCACGTGGTGGATGCATGCGTTGTCGCGCGCCCGGAACGCGCCGGCCGGAATCCGTTTGAAGAAGGCGACGCAGCTCTTGATCTCGGGCGCGATGCGCGCGGGGACCTGCGGGTGCGCCGGATCCGGAGGATGGGCGTCGAGCACGGCGGCATCCGCGATCCCGACGCCGTCGGCGCCGAGCTCCCGCGTCTTCGCCTTGACGATCTCAGCGGTCAGCCTCATACGGCCCTCATCATGGCACCTTGCACTCGCCTCCGCACCTGGGCGAGACTCCCTTCAACGGGTCAGGCCGACAGTGAGCGGTAGGGGTCGAAAGGACCCGTTCCAGCCAAGCGGCGGCGGGAAGCCGCGCGCTCGGATGGAGCCCAGCCGCCGCGGGGCAGCGATCGCGTGCAGCGTGGTCCGTCGACCCCTACCGCGCACTGTCGGCCTGACCCGACTCACGGGAGGGACGAAATGGACGAGATGAAGGTCGTTCGCCTCGACGAGACCGAGATCGTCAAGTTCGGACCCGACGCGGTCTACCAGCTGATCCTCGGAGACGACGAAGGGACCACGCCGATCCGGACGGGCATCCAGACCTCGCAGCCCGGCTACGTGGCGCCCGTGCACTCCCATCCCTACATGGAGGTCCTGCACATCCTGGACGGCGTCGCCGAGGCATGGGTCGATGGCCTGGAAGACCGAAAGGTCACCCTCCGCAAGGGCGACACGATCGCCATCCCGCCCGAGGTTCCGCACACCTTCAGGGTCGTGGGGGACGAGGTGCTCCGCCTCCTCGGCACGCACGCCTCGCCCAAGCGCATCGTCAACTACAAGGACGGCGGGCAGACCGACGCGCGCGGCTATCGGGTCCTGGAACCGTAGCGCCGCGCGGCTGACTCAAACCCGTTCGACATCCGGCCGGCCGAACAACCCATACGGGCGCACAAGGAGCGTAGCGATCAGCACCACGTAGGACGCGACGTGGCTGAATCCGCCTCCGACCAGTGGATCGATGTACCCGGCCGTCAGAGATTCCAGGATCCCGATGACGAGTGCGCCGACGATCGTGCCCAGGAGGCTGTCGAGACCCCCGACGATCACGATCGGAAACACCTTGAGCCCGAGAAGCCCGATCCCGAATCCGCCGCCCAGCACGACGCTCCCGAGCGTGCCCGCCAGGACCGAGAGCACTCCCACCAGAGCCCACGCGATGGCGAAGTGGCGATGAAGGTCGATCCCGACCGCCATGGCGACTTGCTGGTCGATCGCGATCGCTCGCAGCGCGAGCCCCGTGCGGCTGCCGTGGAAAAACCAGCCGAGGCCGATGATGCATGCGCCGGCGATCATAGCCGCGACGAGCTTGTCGATCGAGACCGGCACACCGCGGATGACGAGTGGCTCCAGAGGGACGGGCGACGTGATCCGCGGGGGAATGCCGGCAAAGACGATGGCCGCCGAGCCACGCAGCAAGATCCCGAGGCCGATCGTGACCATGATCGATGAAAGCAGCGACTGGCCGAACAGTCGGCGCAGGACGACCCGGTTGAAGGCCATCGCCAGCGCCACCATGCCGACGCACGCCAGTCCAAGCGCCCCACCGAGCCCGAACCCCAACCCGTGGAGGCCCGACGCGACCATCCGCGACGCGAGCATGATCCACTCGCCTACGGCGAAATTGATCATGCGGGAAGCCTTGTACACGACCACGAAGGCCAGGGCGGCGAGCGCGTAGATCGCTCCGGCGAGCGCGCCGTCGACGACGAGGAACGCGAGGAACGCCAGGTCCGGCATGGCGCGTCTCGACAGCCTCACCCCGCGCCGAGGTACGCGCGCTGGACCTCCGGCGTGGCGAGCAGGTCGGCCGCGGGCCCAGAGAGGACGACGCGGCCCGTCTGCAGGACGTAGGCGTGCGCCGCGCACTGGAGCGCCATCCGGGCATTCTGCTCCACCAGCAGCACTGCCGTCCCCTCCGCGGTGAGCCGTGGGATGATCCGGAAGATCTCGCGGACGAGGAGCGGCGCCAGCCCGAGCGAGGGCTCGTCGAGCATGAGAAGCCGCGGCCGCGCCATCATCCCGCGCGCAATGGCGAGCATCTGCTGCTCGCCCCCGCTCAAGCTCCCGGCCAGCTGGCCCCGGCGCTGGGACAGCACCGGGAACAGCGCGAACACCCGGTCGAGCTCCAGCGCCGTGCTCGCGTGGCCGCTCCGGGCGAAGCCGCCCAGGCGAAGATTCTCAAGCACGGTCATCCGCGCCAGCATTCCACGCCCCTCGGGCACGTGAATCACGTGCCGCCGGGCGATCTGGTGCACCGGCAGGCCGACCAGATCCTCGCCGAGAAAGCGCACGGCGCCCCGGCGCGGGCGGACGATCCCCGAGATGGCGCGGAGCAACGTCGACTTGCCGGCGCCGTTGGCGCCGATCAGCGCGACGATGGCGGCGTCCGGCACGGTCAGGCTCACGCCCTGGACGGCGCGGATCCGGCCATAGCTCACGTGCAGGTCCTCGATCTCGAGCAGGGCGGGAACGTTCATAGCCGCCACGAGGGCTTGGAGACCCGTCTAGGGCTCACGCTCGTCCTCTCGCGAGGTCGAGGGGCGCCACGGGTTTCCCGGGGCGTCCCGAGCCGCCATGGGGGGCTTGGGGGGCCCTTCGAGGCCCCCCATGTGGTAATGATCAACCAAGATACGCCTCGATGACGCGGGGATCGCGCTGGATCTCGGCGGGTCGCCCCTCGGCGATCTTCTGGCCGAAGTTCAGCACGGTCACGATCTTCGAGAGCTTCATCACGAGGGACATCTTGTGCTCGATCAGGAGGATCGTCACGGCGCGTCGATTGAGTTGCTCGATGAGCGCTTCCAGCTCGAGAGTCTCCTGGGGATTCATGCCGGCCGACGGCTCGTCGAGCAGAAGGAGCCGGGGCGAGCTCGCGAGCGCGCGGGCGATCTCGAGCCGGCGCTGCTCGCCGTAGGGCAGCTCGGCCGCCGACTGCCCGGCCCTGGCGCCGAGCCCGACCAGCTCGAGCACCTCGGTCGCTCGCGCGCGCGCGGCGAGCTCGCCCTGCGATCGTCGGAACGGCGCGCCGAGAAGCGGTGCCAGCAGCCCGCCGCGCGTCCGCGAATGGAGTCCGAGCAGCACGTTCTCGAGCGCTGTCATCGAGCTGAAGAGCCGGATGTTCTGGAACGTGCGGCAGATTCCGAGCGCCGTCCGCCGGTACGCGGGCAGGTGACCGATGTCGCGCCCGCCGAAGCGAATACGTCCGCCGTCGAGGTCGAGGGCTCCCGTCACGAGATTGAAGAACGTCGTCTTGCCGGCGCCGTTCGGGCCGATGATGGCGTGCACGCCGCCGGTCTCGACGGTGAGATCGAGGCCCGCGAGAACGACGAGCTTCCCGAAGCTCCGGGACAGCCCCTCAACCGCGAGCAGCGACTCGCTCACCGCGCAGGGAGAGCCGCGCCAGCAGGGTAGGGTCGAGCAGGCCCTGTGGCCGGACGAGCATCATCATCAGCACCAGGAGCCCGTAGAAGATCTCGCGCCAGTCCTTCACCCAGCGCAAGAGCTCCGGCAGGATCGAGAGGATCGTCGCGCCCGCCACCGCGCCCCAGAAGCTCGCGAGCCCGCCGAAGACCGCGTAGAGCATGACGAAGAGCGACCGCCCGACGCCGAACGCCTCGGGATCGATGAACAGGATGTAGTGGGCGTAGAGCGCGCCGCCGAGCCCGGCGATGGCACCACCCGTCGCGAAGGCCGCCAGCTTCACATACGTCGAGTTCACGCCCATCGCCTCGGCGGCCGCCTCGTCGTCGCGCAGCGCCGCGAACGCGCGCCCCATGCGCGAGCCGCTGACGCGCATGAAGAAGTAGATGAGGAGGGCGAGCAGCCCGAGCACGTACCAGATGGTCGTCGCCGCCGGGATGCCGGCGAATCCCGCGGGCCCGCCGAACGCCGGCGCGTTCAGGAACAGGACGCGGACCATCTCGCCGAAGCCGAAGGTCACCAGAACGAGATAGAGCCCCCGCAGGCGCAGGGCCGGAAAGCCCACGACGAGCCCGACGAGGCCGCCGATGAGGCCGCCCGCGGCGAGCGCCAGCGGAAACGGCGTCTGGTGATACACGGTGAGGTAGGCCGACGTGTACGCGCCGAGCGCCATGAAGCCGCCCTGGCCCGCCGAGAGCTGGCCGGCGGAGGCGGGCAGGTAGAACGACAGCGCCATGATGACGTCGATGCCGGCGAAGATCAGGATCGAGACGGCGTGATCCGAGAACACGAGCGCCTCAGCCGATCTGCAGGCGCGCGCCGAGGAGACCGGTCGGCCGCACCAGGAGGATCAGGATCATCACCGCGAACGCGAACGCGTCCCGGTAAGACGACGCGAGATACGCGACGCTCAGCACCTCGACGACGCCGACCAGCAGGCCGCCGACCATCGCCCCGGTGACGTTGCCGAGCCCGCCGAGCAGCATGATGGCGAGCCCCTTGAGGCCGACCTTGACGCCGAAGAACGGACTCAGTCCGGTGAAGTTCCAGGCGAGCAGGACGCCGGCCGCGCCGGCGAGCGCCGAGGCGATCGCGAACGTGACGACGATCGCCAGCGAGACGTTGATGCCGAGCAGGCCGGCGACCGTCGGGTTCTCCGCCGTCGCGCGGATGGCCAGGCCCGTCGGCGTCGAGCGCAGAACGAGCTCCAGCAAGGCCATCAGCGCCAGGGACGTGCCGAGGATGAGGAGCTGGAGCGTGGAGAGCGTCACGGGACCGAGAGCCAGCGACGCCGACGCGAAAGGCGCCGGAACCGCCACCGGCTCGGCGCCGAAGATCTTCACGACCACGTGCTGCAGCACGAGGCCGACGGCGATCGTGGTCATCAGCGGGGTGACGTGGCTGCCGCGATTGCGCACCGGGCGGAACGCGACCCGCTCGACGACGATGCCGAGCACGGCTGCCGCGAGCATGGCGCCGCCGAGCGTCGCCCAGGGCGGGAAGCCGGCGAGCGCCAGCACCAGGCCCACGTAGGCGCCGACCATGAAGACCTCGCCGTGCGCGAGATGGAGCAGGTTCAGGACACCGAAGATGAGCGTGTAACCGATCGCGACGAGGGCGTAGGCGCCGCCGAGCATCAGCCCGTTGACGAGCTGCTGAACGAGCATTGTGCGCGCGATGATACATTGACAGGCCTCGGTCCGTCGTATTACCGTCGCCCCACCCGATGAGTGCCCTCACGAAGATCCGCATATTTCCCACCGGCATGCGGCTGCACGAGTGGATCGCCTTCGAGGAGGGGTACTTCCGAGAGCAAGGCCTCGACCCCGATGTGCTGTGGGACGTCTATCTCGGCCAGATGAAGGCGTGGACCGGTGGCTACAAGGCTCGGCCCCAGGACCAGCCCTTCCTGGAGGGCACGCAGGCGATCGGCAACGCGTGCGCCTGGGGCAGCGTGTGCAACGCAGGCGCCGGCATGGGCAAGTTCGTGCCCGACGCGTACGGCGTCGCGCGGCATGCGATCTACGTGCGTCCCGAATCGGGCCTACGACGGCCGGAGGATCTTCGCGGCGTGCCCGTCGCGGTCGGTCTGATGGCGGGCAGCCACTACAACGTGCCCTACCGCCTCGAGAGCTATCTGCCGCTCGAGGCCATCAAGATCGCGCCGGTCGGCGGCTTCGGGCGCCGGCTCGAGGCGCTGCTGAACGGGGAGGTCGAAGCGGCCAGCCTCCTCGACCCTCAGATCTACATGGCCGAGGAGCTGGGCTTACGGAAGATCCTCGACGGCGAGTTCAACACGCTCTGGTGGGTGGACGCGGGGAGCGAGCGGGACGTTCTCCGTCGCTACTTCACCGCACTCGCACGCGCCGACGAGGCCATCGAGCGGGACCTCGCGCGGTACCTGCCGCTCTGGACGAAGTGCATCCCGCCGGAGTTCGCCGACCGCCCGTGGCGCGTGGACCGGTGGGGCGCTGGCGAGCGCTTCGTCTTCGCGCCGTATCCCGGCGAGAAGCTCGAGGAGGTCATGGCCGCGATCCATCGCTGGGGCATGGGTCGCGAGATGCACGTCACCGAGTTCGACCGACTCGCGCTGTCGCTCGCATGAGCAGAGGAACTGACATGATCGAGGTACGGCGTCGCGCGGTCGGGATCGCTCTCGTGACGGTGCTGTTTGCGAGCCTGGCCGCGCCCCCGGCCGTCGGCGCGAAGCTGGCGGGGGACAAGGTGAGGCTCGGCGTGATCATGCCGCAGGCCGGCCTCTTCGTGGACTGGGGCCAGCACGGGCTGATCGGCGCCGAGATCGCGCGCGACGAGATCAACGCCGCCGGCGGAATCGGCGGCCTGCCGATCGAGCTCGTGGTGGGCGACGACCGGGGCGACCCGAAGGAATCCGTCACGCTGACTCGCCGCCTGGCGCAGACCGACCGGGTGCTCATGATCCACGGATCGATCTCCAGCTCGAGCGCCGGTGTCATGTTCCCGCTCTCGGCAAGCTTGAAGGTGCCGATCGTCTCGCCGACCGCCGCGGCGCCGGGGCTCACCGACAAGTTCCGGCCGTGGGCCTACACGATGAATCCGGGCGCCGCCAAGGCGCTCGGCACGGGACTCGCCGCCCTCCGCAAGCACCATCCGGGCGTCAAGAAGGCGACCATTCTCTACAACCAGGCCGACGCGATCTCCAAGGCCGAAGCGACGGTGGTGATGCCGGCCACCTTCCAGCAGGCGGCCGTCGAAGTGCTCGACTCGATCACCTTCCAGACGGGTGATCTCGACTTCAGCGCGCAGGTCACTCGCGCGCTCGCCAAGCAGCCTGACATGCTTTTCCTCGGCTCCGGCTCTCGCGAGGCCGCGCTCATCGCCAAGGAGGCGCGCAGGCAGGGGTACAAGGGGCCGCTCCAGGGCGGCGTCGCGACCGCCACGCCCGACCTCGTCACGCTCGGCGGCGACGCGGTGGAGGGCTGGTACACCACGACATACGCGTGGAACGAGCGTCCGATCCCGCGCATGCAGACGTTCGTGAAGAAGTTCCTCGAGCGCTCCGGGGGCAAGCGGCCCAACTCGTCCGGGCCCGCGATGTACGACCAGCTCTTCATCGCCAAGACCTGCGTCGAGGCGACGGGCGTGACCAACAAGCCCGACGACCTCGAGAGCGACCGGGACAAGCTCGCGAAGTGCTGGGCCGCGCTCAAGGGCTACGACGGCGCCATCGGTTCCGTCACGATGAACGAGCTCGGCGTGAACGTCGGGCAGATCTGGGCTCTCACCGTCAAGAAGGGCGTCTTCACCCTCGCCGAGTAGCGCGATGACGACTCCGTCGCTGCCGATCCTCCCCACGACCGTCGTCGGCAGCTACGCGATCCCGGCCTGGCTCTGGGCGGCCTACGAGAAGATCGAGGCCGGTGGCTTCGGCGCGATGGACCTCGCCGAGACGGAGAACGACGCCGTCGAGACGGCGATCCGCGACCAGGAGCGCGCCGGTGTCGACCTGATCTCCGACGGCGAGATGCGGCGCCAGGGGTTCATCGTCTCGATCTTCAAGTACTTCCGCGGGCTGCGGCCGCTCGAGCCTCGGCGGAAGGTCGGCGTCCTCGCCTACGACGGCCACGTGCTCTACGAGCCGGTCGAGCGCATCTCGGCGCCCGACGGGCTCGGCACCCTCAAAGAGCTGGACTACCTCCGGCAGGCGACGACGCGCCCGTTCAAGATCACGCTCCCGGGGCCGCTGACGCTCGCGACGCAGATCAGGAAGGGCGGACCCTACCGCGACCGTCTCGAGGTCGCGGCCGACCTTGCGCCGATCCTCAACCAGGAGCTCCGGACGCTCGCCGCGCGCGGCGCCCGGAACCTCCAGCTCGACGACGTCTACCAGAGCTTCCTGATGGAGCCGAAGCGGCTGGTCGAGCTCTACGACCGGTGCTTCGAGGGCGTCGCGGTCGAGCGGCGCTTCTGGCACATCTGCTTCGGGACTCTCGAGGGCTTCGGCTTCGGCGAGCGAAGCTACCGTCCGCTGTTCCCGGCGATCGCGAGCGCCTGCGCCGACCAGCTCGTGCTCGAGTTCGCCAATCGCGAGATGGCCGAGAGCGGGCTCTGGCGCGAGTTCGATTGTTCGAAAGAGCTGGGCGCCGGCGTGCTCGATCTCAAGAACTTCTACGTCGAGAGCGCGGAGCTGGTCGCGCGGCGCATTCGCCGGGTGCTCGAGACCGTGCCGGCGGAGCGCGTGTGGATCAATCCCGACTGCGGGCTCGCGCGGCTCCCGCGTTACCTCGCGTTCGCCAAGCTCCAGGCGCTGGTGGCCGGAACAGGGCAAGTGCGCTACGAGCTCGCCGGGACGGAGCCAGGTCGCACCTTTTTCAGGCCACCCCCGGTCGCGCCGGGCACAAGCTCCGATACATGAAGCTCTACAAGCCGGAGGTCGAGGCCCAGCGGTTCTGGAACCCCTACACGCAGGCCATGCCGAGGGCCGACCTCGATCGACTGCACGTGCGCAAGCTCCAGACCGTCATCGAGTACGCGTACGCCCGGAGCCCGATGTACAGGAAGCTCCTCGACCGCCACAAGGTCCGGCCCGAGCAGATCCGCACCATGGACGACTTCATCAAGCGGGTGCCGTTCATCGACAAGCGCGAGATCCTCGACGCCCAGGCCGTGCGCCCGCCGTTCGGCGAGGCCCTGGCCATCTCCGAGGATTTTTTCCATCAACGCTTCGCCACCTCCGGCTCGACCGGGGCGCCGCTCCACATCCCGCTCACGTACCACTCGGCCGAGCTCTGGGGCGAGTCGTGGGTCTACGTCTACTGGGCCGCCGGGCTCCGCGCACGCCATAGCTTCTACTTCCCGTTCAACTGGGGGATCTTCGCCGCGTTCTGGTCGGCCTACATGGGGGTGCGGCGCCTCGGCGCCACCGTCGTCTCCGGCGGCGGGCTCGACAGCAAGGCGCGGCTGCGCCAGATCGACCAATACCGGCCCGACGTCATGCTGGCGACGCCGACCTACGCGCTCTACCTCGGCGAGACGGCGCGCGAGATCGGCATGGACCTCGCCAAGACCTCGGTCTCGCACGTGATCGTCGCCGGCGAGCCCGGCGGCAGCATTCCGGCCACGCGCCAGGCGATCGAGGACCTGTGGGGCGCCAAGTGCTACGAGCTCTACGGGATCGCGGAGCTCGGTCCCACGAACCCGGGCTGTCCCCTCCAGGGTGGGGTCCATCTCTGCGAGGAGTGGTATCACGCCCTCGTGGTCGACGAATCGGGCCACACGGTGCCGTACGGCGAGGTGGGCGAGCACATCGTGACGAGCTACATCCAGGATGGCCAGCCGCTCATCAAGTACCGCACGCACGACCTCGTCCGCTGGACGGATCAACCCTGCGGGTGCGGGACGACGTGGCTCTACTATCCAGGCGGTGTGCTCGGCCGCACCGACCACATGATCATCGTCAAGGGGGTGAACGTGTACCCCTCCGCCCTCGAGGCGCTGCTGCACCGGGTCGCGGGCCTGTCCGAGCACTACGAGCTGCACGTCGACCGGGACGCGGCCAACGACTTCGTGACCGTGAAGGCCGAGGCGCGGTCGGAGATCGCCGAAGCGCGGTACGGCGACCTCGGGCGTGAGGCGGAAGCGATCTTCAAGTCGGTCGTCGGCGTCGGCATCGACGTCGCGGTCCAGAAGCCGGGCAGCCTGCCGCGCTACGAGCTGAAGGCCAAGCGATTCTTCGACCACCGGCCGGCCGCGCACCGTTGGCAGCTCGGGGGAAGGGCCGACGCATGACGCGCGACGAGACGCTCGAGCGGATCCGGGATATCCAGGTGCGCGTGCAGGAGCTCCGGCAGGCGAGCGACAACCCCGCCATCGAGCGCACCATGCAACTGCTCGACCTCTACTGCCACATGGCCCGCTGGGAGCTTGGCGACGTCCGCGCGATGATCCCCGAGGCGGACGCGCGATCGTGATGAACTGGGCCGCGCTGGGCGAGGAGACGATCGAGCTCCTGCGCCGCTATCTGATGATCGACACCACGAATCCTCCCGGGAACGAGATCGCCGGCGCCCGCTTTCTCGCCGAGGTCCTGTCGCGGGACGGAATCGAGAGCGAGACGATCGAGGCGGCGCCCGGGCGCGCCAGCCTCCGGGCGCGCCTCGCGGGCGACGGGTCGCTGGGCGGGATCGTCCTGCACCACCACATCGACGTCGTGTACGCCGACCGGCGCTACTGGACGGTCGATCCATTCGGCGGCGCGATCGCGGGCGGCTACCTCTACGGGCGCGGCGCGATCGACATGAAATCGACCGGCATCCTGCACCTGGCCGCCATGCTCGCGATCAAGCGCGCGCGCGTGCCGCTCAAGCGCGAGCTCGTGTTCCTGGCCACGGCCGACGAGGAGGCCGGCAGCGAGTTCGGCGCCGAGTTCATCGCGACGCGACGGCGCGACTGGCTCGCGGGCGCCGAGTACGCGATCTCCGAGCTCGGCGTGATCCAAACGCATTCCGGACTCACGGCGCCGCTCGCCGCCATCGTGATCTCCGAGAAGACGGGCCTGCCGCTGACGGTCACCGCCCGCAGCGAGCCGGGGCACGGCTCGATGCCGTGGCCCGACACCGCGCCGAACCGGCTGGTTCGCGCGCTCACCCGGTTGCTCGACGCCGAGCGGCCCGTGCGCGTGCTCCCGGAGGTGCAGGAATTCTTCACGCGCATGGCCGATCTCCTGCCTGGCACGCAGGGCGCCGGCTACGACGACCTCGCCCGCAGTTTGCAAGATGGGGCCTTCCGCGCGCGGTTCTTCGAGAACCGGCAGTACGGCGCGATGGTGCAGACGACCTTCGCGGTGACGATGCTGCGGGGCAGCGAAAAGAGCAACGTCATCCCGCCCGAAGCGTCGGCCCAGATCGACTGCCGGATGCTGGCGGGCGACGATCCAGAGGAAATCGCCGGCTGGGTCCGGCGTGTCGTCGCCGACCCGAACGTCCAGGTCGAGATCGCCCGGGAGCCCAAGATCCCGAACCTCTCGCCGCCCGACACCGAGCTCTACAAGGCCATGGCCGATACGCTGCGGCGGCGGGCGCCCGGCGCCGTCGTGGCGCCGATGATCCTCGTCGCCTTCACTGACAACTGGGTGTTCCGCCGGTGCGGACTCCACGGCTACGGCTTCAGCCCCTTCGTCCTCGAGGACGCGGAGCTTCAGCGGATCCACGGCAACGACGAGCGGATCTCGCTGGAGAACATCCGCGAGGGCGTGCGCGCGTACACGGAGATGCTGGTGGAGGTGGCGGGGAACTAGCCCGAGGGCTTCGCACCGCCGACGCGAGGAGACCGTCATGGATCGGCCGATCAAGTGGAAGAACGGGGCGCGGTGCGCGGTGGTGATCTCGTTCGACGTCGACGGCGAGAGCCCGTGGATCCTTCGCGATCCCGCGCTGGCCGAGCGTCCGCTCCACATGGGTATGGGCGCCTACGGGCCGAAGACGGGCATGCCGAGGATCCTCCGGATCCTCGACCGCTACGACCTGAAGTGCGGCTTCTTCATCCCGGGCTGGATCGTCGAGCGCTACCCCGACATGGCCCGCGAGGTGCTGAAGCGCGGCCACGAGATCGGACACCACGGGTACCTGCACGAGAAGCCGTTCTTTCTCTCGGGCCGTGAGGAGGAAGAAGCCCTGCTCCTGAAGACGCTCGACATTTTCCAGGCGGTGCTGGGCATCCGACCGCAGGGCTCGCGGGCGCCGTCGTGCGATCCGAGCAAGCACACGATGGAGCTCTTGCGCAAGCACGGGTTCGTCTATCACAGCAACATGATGGACGCCGACCTGCCGTACTGCCACAAGACACCCTACGGCGAGCTCGTCGAGCTACCCACGGCGTGGGTCAACGACGACTGGGTGTACTTCGGCTTCAGCGCCGTGCCGCCGGTGGGCAACGGGATCTGGAGCCAGGAGGACGTCTTCGAGATCTGGAAGGAGGAGTTCGAGGGTGCCTACGACGAGGGCGGGTTTTTCAACCTGATGGGCCATCCTCAGGTCATCGGTCGCCCGTCACGCATGCGGATGGTCGAGCGGCTCATCCAGCACATCCTCGCCAAGAAGGACGTCTGGATCGCGCGGCCCATCGAGGTCGCGGAGCACTACCTGAGCCAGCGGTGACTCCCCGCGGGGCGCGGCGTGCGATGAAGCTGCTCGCGGTGATTCCGAACACTACGGCCGCATCGCCAGTGGTGACGAGGACGTCGTGGACGGCGAGCGACGGGCGGCGATTCGCGATCGCACGGAGGCGATGGTGGTGGCTTGGGAAGGCGCCGGCGGAGCGCGCGCCTGTCAGTTCAGCGGCGTGCCGTTCGTCGAGATTCGCGGCGTGACGGACAGCGCCGACGGCGCTGCCGTCCGCGATTTCGAGATCAACGTGAAACAGGCGCTGAGGAGTGTCGCGGTCGTCACGATCGCGCTGGCGCGGATCGGCCGCGACCTTCCTCTGACGTCTGACCGAGGCCGCCATGTCCCCGCAAGTCCCCGCGTTCCGGGAGCCGAGCCCTCTTGAGAGGATCTTCAACAAGGCCTTCGGCATTCTCGTGGGGCTCGGGCTCGCCCCGCGCGGTTACTATCTATTGCGCGTGAGAGGGCGGACGACGGGCCGCGTTCATTCGACCCCGGTCAACGTGGTGGAGCTGCCGGGCAGTCGCTTCCTGGTGGCGCCGCGGGGACGCACCCAGTGGGTCAGTAACGCCGAAGCTGCCGGCGAGGTCACCCTCCGGAAGGGATGGACCAGCCGGAGATTCCGTATCCGTCCAGTCCCCGATCGTGAGAAACCGCCGATGCTCCGTGCGTATCTCGACAACTTCAAGATGACCGTTCAGCGCTACTTCCCAGTGCACGCGGGCTCACCGCCGGAGGCGTTCGCGGCGATCGTCGAGCGCTATCCCGTCTTCGAATTGCTGCCGTTCAACGAGGGGGAGGGAGCCCGATGAAGCTGAGCGTCGACAGCCTGACGACCGGCCTGCAGTTCCACGGAGAGGTGCAGGGCAAGCGCCAGCACTACTACGTCCTCTCCAGCGCGCGGCAGTACTTCGTCATGTCCCTCTCGCTCAGCAAGCGCGACGCCGGCAACTTCAACCTGGTCAGCCGGTCGGCCGTCGACCAGCTCCACCGCCGGCTTCGCGGGCGACGCGGGTTGACCGCGCGCCTCGTGTTCACTCGGTCGAAGAACCGGCGCGCCATGCCCTCGGCCCTGACCGCGCTGAACATGCTCTACGTTCTGGTGGCGACGGACCGGGCGATCATCGACCCGCGTCGCAAGGCGGCCCGAGAGATCTTCTTCAACGTGCCGAGGAGGTAACCCCGCTCTCGAAGGAGGACAACAACAATGCGGTCACGGTGTCTGGCCATCCCGATCCTTGGAGTGCTGGCTCTCCTCCTCGCCGCGCCGGCGGTCGCCCAGCCGGTGAAGCTGATCAGCGAAAGCTACCAGATCCCGGGGCGCGACCCCGGGATCCAGCTCTACGTTCGCAACAAGCGCCCAGAAGGGATGACGGCTTTCACGCCCGATCGAATCGTCCTGTTCGTCCACGGCGCGACCTACCCGGCCGAAACGGCGTTCGATCTCCAGCTCGATGGCCTGTCGTGGATGGACTACATCGCCCAGCGCGGATATGACGTCTACCTGATGGACGTGCGCGGCTACGGGCGGTCCACGCGTCCGCCCGAGATGGCCCAACCGGCGCGAGAGAACCGGCCGATCGTCCACACCGACGTGGCGGTGAAGGATTTCGGGACAGTCGTCGATCACATCCTGACGCGCCGAGGCGTCGCGAAGATCAACCTGTTGGCCTGGTCTTGGGGCACGTCGATCGCGGCGGCCTACACCGCGCACAGCAGCGACAAGGTGGCGCGTCTCGTGCTCTATGCGCCGGTCTGGCTTCGGCAGACTCCGTCGCTGGTCCGCGTGGAGGGCCCCCTCGGCGCCTATCGTACAGTGACGATGGATGCGGCGCGGCAGCGGTGGCTGACGGGCGTAGCCGCCGACAAGCAGAAGGAACTGATTCCGAGCGGCTGGTTCGAGGCGTGGTGGCAGGCCAACATGGACGCCGATCCCGTAGGCGCCGCCCAGGTCCCGCCGGTCGTGCGCGCGCCCAACGGTGTCGTCGAGGATGGCCAGCGGTACTGGGCGGCCGACACGCGGTACTACGACGCGTCGAAGATTCGGGTCCCGGTGCTCCTGATTCACGGGGAGTGGGACGTCGACACGCCCGCGTATATGTCGCAGGCCCTCTTCGCGCGGTTGACCGGCGCTCCCGCCAAGCGGTATGTGGTCATCGGCGAGGGGACGCACACGGTCGTCATGGAGCGGAACCGGATGCACCTGTTCCGTGAAGTCCAGCTGTTCCTGGACGACGCCCGCTGACGCGCGTGCCCGCGCTGTCGATCCGGCGCGCGACGCGGCGCGACGCGCCCGTCATCGTGCGGCTGATTCGCGGGCTCGCCGAGTACGAGCGCCTGGCGCACGAGATGGTGACCACGGCCGCGCACATCCGCCGCCACGGCTTCGGGCGGCGCCGCTACTTCGAGGCGCTCATCTGCCGCCGGGGCCGCACCGCTGTCGGCTTCGCCCTCTACTTTTTCACGTACTCGACCTTCCTGGGGCGCCCGACGCTCTATCTCGAGGACCTCTTCGTGCTCCCCGAGGAGCGCGGCCGGGGCGCCGGCCGGGCGCTCCTGGCCGAGCTGGCGCGGATCGCAATGCGGCGGGGCTGCGGCCGGATGGAGTGGGCGGTACTCGACTGGAATAAAAATTCGATCCGGTTTTACAAACGCCTGGGTGCGAAGCTGCGCCGTGATTGGATTCTGACTCGGCTCACTGGGTCGGCCCTCCGTCGTCTAGCGCACTGAACGGCACCAAGCTGCGCGGTTGACGCTCCCTGGCGCGCAACCCCCGCGAGGGAAGCCCGGGGGTTCTCTAAGGTCATGTCCGGATGGACACCATCGCCGTTCTGCCGCTGAGATTGTCGCTGTGGACGCAGAAGCCCTTCGTCTCCTCATCCGGCGCAAGCTCCAGAACGGGCGCCTGCCGCATAGCAGCATTACACGGGACTGGAGTACGCCAAGCGACGGGGAAACGTGCGACGCCTGCGATACGGTCCTTACGAAGGAGGAGTTGCTGATGGAAGCGACCACGCTGGCGACTGGCAGGAGACCCCTTCAGTTGCACGTCCGATGTTTCCAGGTCTGGGATCACGAACGGCGCGTCGTCTAGCGGGGTTGGTAGGGTTCCGTCACGTACAGCATGGCGTCCAGACAAACGAAAGGCCGGAGTGCCGTGCGGTACCATAGCCGCACTGTGATTTCGACTCTGTGGTGAAATCGCACCGATGAGCACCCGACCTGATTGGCTTACGTGGGCGCGCAAGCTCCAGGCTCTGGCGCAAAACGGGCTGACCTACGCCCAGAATGAATATGACAACGAGCGTTATCGCCAGTTGCAGGCTGTTGCTGCGGAGATATTCGCCGCCCACACGGGTGAGACCCTGGCGACCGTGGAACAGTGGTTCGCGATTCAACCGGGCTACGCCACACCCAAGGTGGACGTGCGTGGGGCCTGTTTCCGCGACGGTAAGATCTTGCTGGTGCGCGAGAGATCGGACGGCCGGTGGTGTCTGCCCGGCGGTTGGGCCGACGTCGGCGACATGCCCTCGAATGCCGCCGAGCGCGAGGTGCACGAAGAGGCCGGCTTTGAATGCCTGGCGCAGAAGGTGATCGGTGTATTCGATTGCAATCGCGGCGGAGAGCCCTCGACCGCCTTTCACGCCTTCAAAGTGATCTTCCTCTGTGAGATTACCGGGGGCGGGCCACACCCCGACCACGAGATTCTGGAAGTGGGGTTCTTCACGCGCGACGATCTCCCGCCGCTCTCGCTGGCCCGCACGAATGCGGTCTGGCTGGCCGAGTGCTTTGCCCACCTGGATGACCCACATCGCCCAACGGCGTTTGATTAGCTCATGGTCCGCGACGCTTCGGCACTCGGACCCTGAGTGCTGAAGTTGTCGAGCTAGCGCAATCACCATATCGCTCAGCCGGCTGGCGCGTCGGCGCCCGCTTCGGCCGAGGGCGACCAGGTCGGCGCGCTGAGCCGGCGCTTCCCATCGCTCGCGAGCCTGACCGTGGGGTCGGCTGGATCGAACTTCCGATCCCAGAGCTTGCAGGTGACCTGCTTGTGGCGCTGGTCGAGGCCTTCGCAGTAATTCGTGAACTCGCAGCGCCGCACCAGATCGCCTTGGCCGAGCCGGATCTTCCAGAACCAGTCGGGGTCGGCGAGGCTCTGGCGGGCGGCGGCCACGCAGTCGGCCTCGCCGCGCTCGAGGATGCCTTCCGCCTGGTCGAAGGTCGTGATGCCACCGCTGGTGACGACCGGTGTCTGCCAGCCGGCGTCCCGGATCGCGCGGCGAATCGCCGCGGCGAGCGGCACGTTGCGACCGAACGGGCCGCGCGCGTCGGAGAGGACCGTCGGCATGCACTCGTACCCCGAGGCGCCGGTGTAGGGGTAGACGGCCTCGCCGATCTTCGGTTGCTTGGCGTCCTCGAATCGCCCGCCCTTGGAGACCGACAGGTAGTCCACGCCCGCTTCGGCGAACCGGACGCCGAACCAGACCGCGTCGTCGAGGTCGCTGCCGCCCTCGACCACGTCGTCGCCCAGATACCGGATGCCGACGACGTAGTCGTCTCCGACACGGGCGCGGACGGCCGCGAGCACTTCGAGCGGCAGCTGAACCCGGTTCTCGCGCGCGCCGCCGTAGCCGTCGGACCGGTCGTTCAAGCGCGAGAGGAACGACGCCATCGTGTAGGCGTGGGCGTAGTGCAGCTCGACGCCGTGGAAGCCCGCCTCGCGGGCACGCCGCGCGGCCTCGGCGAAGAGGCCGGGGAGCACTTGCGGGAGCTCCCGGATGTGGGGCAGGTGCACGTCCCAGACGCGCTCGCGGTAGCCGTAGTCGAGCGCTTCGAGCTCGCGGTCGGTCAGCACGGTCTCGATCGTCAGGCGATCGGCGCCGAGGAGGAATTCCCGCACGTCCTGGTCCTCGACCTCGCGCCAGCGACGGTCGTCGAGCCAGAGGGCGAGCTGGGCGCGCAGCGAATCGGTGATCTCGAGATAGCGGCCGAAGAATCGCTCGGGCTCGGGGCGGCGTCGGACCGTGACGAAGTCGATGATCTGGATGAAGAGTCGCGTCCGGCCCCGGCTTCGCGCGCGGACGGTCTCGACGAGCTCGCGCAGCCCGGGGACGAACCGGTCGTCGCCGATCCTCAACAGGGGACCGCTGGCGATGTCGCGGATGCCGGTGGCTTCGACCACGAGCACGCCCGGCTGGCCCTCGGCGAACCGCGCGTACCACTCGAGGACCTCTTGTGTGACGAACCCGTCGTCCGTCGCTCGCCACGGGACCATCGCCGGCACCCACGTCCGCTCCGCGGCGGTCAGCGTCCTGCCGATCCGGATCGGCGAGAACCAGCGCGCGCGCGCCGCTTCCTCGCGCGTCGGCCAGCGCGCCGGCGGCAGCGCATGACGGACGCGGGACGTCTCGGCGAAGCTCAGGACGGCGGCCTCGCGCGGGGTGCGCGCCGTGGACGGCTCATGGCAGGCAGGCAAAGCCGTCGATCTCGATCAGGCAGCCCTCGGCGGCGTCGAAAAGGTCGCGCACGCCGACCAGCGTCATCGCCGGGAAGTGCTTGCCAAAGTACTCGCGGTACACGACGCCGATCGGCTTGCCCTGGCGCTTGAACTCGCCGGCGTCGAGGACGTAGATCGTCAACTTCACGACGTCGGTGAGCTGGCCGCCTGCGCCCACGACGAGCGTCTTCAAGTTCTCGCACACCTGACGGAACTGAGCGACCAGGTCACCCTTGCCGACGACGCGGCCGTCTCGGTCCTTGGCGACCTGGCCGGCGAGGAACAGCATCCGGCCACCCCGGGTTTCGGCGGCGTGGGCGAACCCCACGGGCTTCATGAGCTCCGGCGGATTGTGGAATTCGATCTCGCGGGTCATCCGAGCCTCCTACTGACAATGCTCGCCTCGGACGGCGAGGCCCCAGCGCCGCGACGTCCTGCGGCTCGCGAAACCATCACTGGGTGCCGTCGAGCACGATCGTCTCGCCGTTCGTCGCGTCGTCGTGGATCAGCTTGGCCGCCACGGCGGCCACCTCGGCCGGGTCGATGAGACGACGACCGGGGTTGAGGTGCGCCATCGCCTCGACGGCCTCCTCGAAGGACTTTCCCGTCCGGGCCGCGATGTTCCGCGCGCTGTTCCACACGATGTCGGTCGCCGCGAACCCGGGGCAGATAGCGTTGACGGTGACGCCCTTGCCCGAGACCTCGGTCGCGAGTGCCTTCGTGAGGCCTACGAGCGCGTGCTTGGACGCGGTGTACGCGGCGACGTACGGCGCGCCGTAGAGCCCGGCCAGCGACGCGATGTTGATCACGCGCCCCCAGCGGCGCTCGAGCATCGCCGGCAGGACGGCGCGCGTGAGCAGGTAGGGGCCGGTCGCGTTGACGCGCAGGTGACGGTCCCAGAACGCCGGGTCGGTCTTCGCGAAGGGCGCCGATTCGGCGATGCCGGCATTGTTGACGAGGACGTCGACCGGGCCGAGCCGCGTGCCGACCGCCGCGACCACCCGTGTGATCATCTCGGCGTCGGTCACGTCCAGCGCGAGCGCCATCGCCTGGACGCCGAGACCGCGGGCCGTTTCGGCCGTCGCAGTCACCTGATCGGACGAGCGTGCGGCCACCGCGATGTTGCACCCTTCCCGGGCCAGCGCGAGCACGATCTCACGACCGATGCCGCGGCCGCCGCCGGTGACGAGGGCGACGGGCTGCCCGGGCGCGCTCGTCATGGGCTCTCCAGGCAGAAGAGAAAAAACATCGGGCGGGAACCCGAGGCGTCGTCGCGCGACGGATCCGACAAGCAGCGCACGCGCGGAGAGCTTCCGCTGCTCCCCGGCTGCCCCCTCGACGGCGCGGTCGCGCACCCCGCGAGCACCACGAGCGGGACCAGCAGCGCGATCGAGCACCGCCGCCAATTCATGCGGCCATTCTATCGCGGGATCAGGTATATATAGCCCCGCGATTCATGCCGCGCGCGTTCACTCGCAGCTCGCTCGTGGACGCCGTCGCCCGTCTCCGGCCGGCGATGAAGGTGTTGCTGCCGCCGGCGTGTGGGGAGCCGACGGCGCTCGTCGCCGAGATCTGCCGCCAGTCGAGCCGGCTGCCGGACCTGACGCTCCTGGGTGGCATCCATCTCGGCGACTACCCCTGGGCACGGCCCGAGCACGCGGAGCTCCGCTTCGCGACGTGGCACATGTCGCCCCGGCTCGAGGACGCGCGGCGGCGCGGGCGCGTCGAGTTCGTTCCGATCCGCTACTTCGATCTCGTCACACAGTTCGCGGCGGGCGGTACCTGGGCGCCGGACTGCGTCCTCGTTCACTGCGCGCCGCCCGACGCGCGCGGGTACCTGAGCCTCGGCGTCTCGGTCAGCGTCGCGCTCCCGGCAGCGCGCCGCGCCCCGCTCGTGATCGCCCAGGTCAACGGGACGATGCCACGTACGCTCGGCAACGCCTTTCTGCACAGGAGCCAGATCGACTACTGGGTCGAGGTGGACGAGCCGCTCACGCCGTACCCGCCGCCGGCGATCGGTGACGTCGAGCGCGCCATCGGACGCCGCGTCGCCGGGCTCGTGCCCGACGGGGCGACGGTGCAGGTCGGCGTCGGGGCGATCCCGCAGGCCGTGCTCGAGGCGCTCGTCGACCATCGTGACCTCGCGCTGCACTCGCTGCTGGTCGACGCATCGGTGACGCTGGTCGAGCGAGGCGTCGTCACCAACGCCCTCAAGCGCATCCACCGCGGGCGCATGGACATCGGCGAGGCGATGGGGACGCGCCGCCTCTTCGACTTCCTGCACGAGAACCCACGAGTGAGCATGGACTCGTCGAGATTCACGCACGATCCCGAGACCGTGGCGCGGCTCGATCGCTTCGTGGCGATCAACTCGGCGCTCGAGATCGATCTCACCGGACAGGTGACGGCGGAGAGCCTGGGCCAGCGTCAGGTCGCCGGGATCGGCGGCCAGTTCGACTTCGTGCTGGGTGCCTCGCGATCCCGCGGGGGCGCGGCGGTCATCGCATTGCCGTCGACGGGCCGCGACGGCGCGGCGTCACGGATCGTCCCGCGCCTTCAGACGGGCGCGGCCGTGACGAGCCCCCGCGCGCTGGCCGACTGGATCGTGACCGAGCATGGAACGGCCGGGCTACGGGGGAAAGGGGAGCGGGGACGGGCCGAGGCGCTCATCGCGGTCGCCCATCCCCGATTTCGGGAGGCGCTGCTACAGCGTGCTACTTCTTAGCGGCGTCGATCTTGTCGAAGATCTCCTCGTCTCTCGGGAACCGGTACGTCGTCTCGTTCGTGTAGACCACGTCGTCGTTGATCGACACCTCGAAGATTCCGCCGGCGCCTTCCTTGAGCACCGCGGTGATGCCGTACTTGGTCTTGATGGCGGCCTGCAAACTGGAGGCCTGGGGAAGGTAGTTTCACTCCCCGCAGTATCTGATCTGGATGTTCATCCGCTCCTCCTCCCTGAGAAGTGGGCTTCATTCCTGAGAAGTGGGCTTCATTCTAATATGATACGGGGCAACCGTGAGGAGATTCCGTGACGCCCGTCCTGATCGACACCGACCCCGGGATTGACGACGCCCTCGCCCTGCTCCTCGCGTGGAGCTCGCCCGAGATCCGGGTGGAGGCGATCACGACGGTCGCAGGCAACGTGAGGGTCGAAGCCGCGGGCACGAACGTCGTGCGCCTGCTCGCGCTGCGACGCCCGACGCCACGACCCCTCGTGGCCGCGGGAGCGGCGGGCCCACTCGCTCGCGCGCTGACGACCGCGACGCGTTACCACGGCGAGGACGGGCTCGGCGACCTGGCGGACTGGCCCGTCGTCGAGCCGGTGCCCACGTCGCCCGACGCGGCGAGCGTCATCGTCGACGCGGCCCGCCGGCACGGGCGGGAGCTCACCCTCGTCGCCCTCGGCCCCCTGACGAACGTGGCGCTGGCGCTCAAGCAAGATGCGGCGGTGGTCGGGCGAGTCGGACGCGTGGTCGTGATGGGCGGCGCCGTCGATGTGCCTGGGAACGTGACCCCCGCGGCCGAGTTCAACATGCACGTCGACCCTGAAGCGGCGCACCGCGTGCTCGCGGCGGGGCTTCCGCTCGAGCTCGTGCCGCTTGACGCGACGCGCCAGGCGGTGCTGCCGCGCGCCGGCATGCGGGCCGCGCTGGGGCGGTCGCCGGGGCCGCTCGCCTCACGGATCCAGGCGTTCAGCGAGCGTGGCTTCCGCATCGCTCACGCCGAGGGCGAGCAGGGCATGGCGCTCCACGACCCGCTGGCCGTCGCCGTCACCCTCGATCCGTCGCTCGCCAAGTGGGAGACCGTGCGCCTGGCCGTCGGGCCGGACGGCGAGACGCTTCGCGCGAGCGGCGCGCCGAACTGCCGCGTCGCGAAGGCCGTCGACGCCGACCGATTCATCCGCCTGTTCCTCGACCGCCTGTGTCCGACGTCACGGCCCGGCGCGTCCTCGTAGTCGGCTCGGCGAACGTCGACTTCACCGTCGCCGTGCCGCGCTTGCCCGGCGCCGGCGAGACCGTCAGCGGCGGCACGCTTCTCGTCAACCACGGGGGCAAAGGCGCCAATCAGGCCGTGGCCGCTCGCCGGCTGGGCGCGGAGGTGCGCTTCATCGCGTGCGTGGGCGACGATAGCTCAGGCCGCGAGATCCGCGCGGCCCTCGCGACCGAGGGGATCGACGTCGACGGCCTGGATGTCAGCGGCGAAGCCGCGACCGGAACGGCCCTCATCGTCGTCGACGGCCAGGGACGCAACCAGATCGTCGTGGCGCCCGGAGCGAACTGGCGGCTCTCGCTCGAACACGTCCGATCTCGCGCGGATGATTTCGCGTGGGCGCAGGTCGTCGTCTGCCAGCTCGAGACGCCGCTCGAGACCGTCGCGTGGGCGCTCCGGGAAGCGCGTCGGCGAGGGATCGTCACGGTGCTCAACCCGGCGCCCATCCGCGACGGTCTCCCCGACGTCTGGGGGCTGGTGGACTATTTGACTCCGAACGAAGGCGAGGCGGAGCGGCTCACCGGCGTCACCGTGCGCGACCTTCGATCGGCCGCCGCCGCTGGGCACGCTCTTCGCCAGCGCGGCGTGCGCACGGTGATCGTGACGCTCGGCGCCCACGGTGCCTTGGCCTGCACGGCGCAGGGTGAGGTCGCCGCGCCGGCGCACCCGGTGTCGGCGGTGGATACGACGGCCGCCGGTGACGCGTTCAACGGCGCCCTTGGCGTGGCGCTCAGCGAGGGATCGACACTCGAGGGTGCCCTTCGATTCGCCAACGCGGCGGCAGCGCTCGCCTGCACACGCCGGGGCGCCCAGCCGTCGCTGCCGACCCGAGCCGAGGTGAATCAGCTCTTCACAGGAGGCCGACCGTGACGAAGACGCTCATCCGATACTGGCCGCGCACGTAGCGCTCGCCGGAGGGCAAACGCGCCCGAGGCGCTGAGAGAGGAGACCTCATTGTCGGGCCTGGGTTGGCCTCCGATTGCGACGTTGGGTCACGCGGACGCGCCGGGATTGCTCGCCTTGTCGGAGAGCGTCGGCTGGCCCCACTCGAGCGAAGACTGGGCGGCGATCCTCGAGGCCGGTCAGGTCTTCGGCCATCGCGGCGCCGCGGGCGCGCCCATGTCGAGCGCAGCTCTCTTCGACTACGGCGCGGCCCTCGTCTCCCTCGGTATGGTGCTGGTCGCTCCGTCGCACCGCCGGCGAGGGCTCGCGCGCGCGGTCATGGAGCACTGCCTGCGTCTGGTCGCGCCGCGTCCCATGACGCTCATCGCTACCCCCCAGGGGGAGCCACTCTATGTCGGCCTCGGCTTCGTCGAAGTCGAGCGCGTGCAGCGGATGGTCGGCCAGGGGGCCCTGAACGGCGACCGTCTCCCTCCGATCGCGCAGATCGACGCCGACGCCGTGGCGCGCCTGGACCACGCCGCGTTCGGCGCGGATCGACGCGCGCTCCTGCGCATTTTGCTCGCGCGCGCCGCCGCGACCGCCGTCGTGCGTGACGCGCACGGTAGGGCCCGCGCCTTCGGGATCGCCACGCGCCAGCGCGACCAGCTCGTGGTGGGCCCGCTGATCGCGACGGACACCGCCGACGCGGCCGCGCTCTTCCAGTCACTCACCGCCGATGTGCCGGACCCTGTTCGCATCGACGTGCCGGTACGGCAGGGCGAGTTCCTCGCCTCGCTCGCGGGGCTCGGCCTGCGCGCCGCCGGCGACGCGCCGATCATGCTGCACGGCGCGCACGAGATGCCCGGGCGTCGCAACGGGATCTATGCGATCGCCGTGCGAGCCTTCGGCTAGCACCGCGCGTCGTTCGCGAGCCGTCGAGGCTAGGGCAGGCGGGCCCGGAGCGCGCGCACCCGCTCGATCGACGCCTCGACGCGCGCCGGGTCGAGCGTGCCTTTTCGGAGCGCCTGACGGATCGCCGCGAGCGCCACCTGCGCCGCCGAGCGGCCGTCGGGGAGCCGGTCGTCGACGATGACCAGCACGTCCACCCCCGCGTCGAGCGCCAGCACTGCCGCCTCGCCGATCCCGTACTGCTGCTCGATCGCCCGCATGCGGAGGTCGTCACTGACGACGAGACCGGTGAAGCCGAGCTGGCCGCGGAGCAGCCCGCCGATGGTCGCGCGGGAGAGGGTCGCCGGCCGCTGGTCGTCGAGGCGCCGGTTGAAGACGTGCGCCGTCATCACGCTGTCGGCGAGCCCCTCCTCGATCAGCGCGCGATACGGGATCAGCTCGATGTTCGGCGCCGCGGTCGCCGTGACGTCGGTGAAGCCGAGATGCGAGTCGCCGAAGCTCGAGCCGTGGCCGGGGAAGTGCTTCAACGCCGTGAGCACGCCTTCGGCGCGCAGGCCGCGGACGAAGGCGCGCGCGTGCTCGGTGACCAGGAGAGGGTTCGCGCCGAAGCTCCGCGCGGTCCCGACGATGACCTGGTTCGCCGGGTTGTAGCCGACGTCCACCACGGGCGCCAGGTCCCAGTTGATCCCGACGGTGCGCAGCATCCTGCCGATCCGCCGCGCCTCGAGCTCGGTCAGCACGAAGTCGTTCGTCTCCCCCAGCTCCTGAGCCGAGAGCGTTCCCGACCAGCCGGCGCCCGGGGCCAGGCGCATGACGTTGCCGCCCTCGGCGTCGACGGCGACGAAGAGCTTCCGGCCCGAGCACGCGGCCGACCGCGCCACGAGCGCCGCCGTGAGCCGCGCGAGCTGGTCGGCGTCCACGATGTTGCGGGCGAGCAGCACGATGCCTCCGACCCGGACTTCGCAGAGCAGCCGCTCCAGATCGTCGTTGTCGGCGACGTCGGTGCCGCGGAACCCCACCAGCAGGAGCGAGCCGAGCTCGGGCTCAAGGGCGGCCAGGCGAGCGGGATCGGGCTCGATCGCGGTGCGGCAGCTTGCGGCCAGGAGAACGGCGACGAGGCTAGCGGCGACGAGCCGCGGCAACCAGCTTCTCCACCCGCGCGCGATCGACGGGCTGCCGCACATCACCTTCGCGCTTGACCGACGTGCCGACGATGAGCCCGTCGGCGATCGACAGGAGCTCCGCCGCGGTCTCGGCGGTGACACCGCTGCCGACGAGGAGCGGCACCTCGGGGACGGCGCTCCGCACTCGCTTGACCTCCGCGAGCGGCGTCGCCTGGCCGGTGGCCGGGCCCGAGACGACGAGCGCGTCGGCGAGGCCCCGGTGGACGAGGTCGCGCGCGGTCTGCTCGACCTCCACGGGGGCCAGGGGCACGGCGTGCTTGCCGCCGACGTCGGCGAAGATCGCGACCGCGACGCCGAGCAGTCGCCGGTCGCGGAGCGTGCCGTGGGCGTCGGACTGGACGATCCCTTGATCGGCGAGGACGGCGCCCGCGTGGACGTTGACGCGGATGAACTCGGCGCCGACTGCGGCGGCCACGGCCAGGGCCGCGCGCGCGTCGTTCTTCAGCACGTTCACGCCGAGGGGCGTCCCGGGAAACGCGCGGCGCACCTCCGCGGCGACGACGCTCATGGCCGCCACGGTGGCCGGCTCGACGCGTCCAGGTGTGAAGGGCGCGTCGCCGAAGTTCTCGACCAGGACCGCATCGACGCCGCCCTCGATCAGCGCGCTCGCGTCGGCCAGCGCCACGGCGGTGACGCGCGCCATCGAGCCGTCCCAGCGCGGACTGCCGGGCAGGGGCGGGAGGTGAACCATGCCGATGATCGTGCGCTCGAGTCGCATCAGCGGTAGCCTAGCACGACATGATGAAGGTCGAGCTTCACCAGGCGCGCGGCAAGGACATCCCGGTGCTGAGGCGTCTCATGCAGCTCTATCTCTACGACTTCGCCGCCATCGACGACGGCGCCATCGCCGACGACGGGCTCTACGGCGATGCCGCGACCATCGAGAGCTTCTGGACGGATCCAAGAATGACGTCGTTCCTCGTGCGCGTGGACGGAACGCTGGCCGGCTTCGTGCTGGTCCGCGACCGCGCCCGCTACGCCGGGGACGGCACGCGAGAGGTCAGCGAGTTCTTCATTCTGCGCCGGCACCGCCGGCGAGGCGTCGGCGGCGAGACGGCCCGGCGTGTGTTCGACAAGTTCCCCGGCAAGTGGGAGCTCACGCAGATCACGAGCAACGTCGAGGCCCAGGCCTTCTGGCGCCGTGTCATCGGGGACTACACCGGCGGCCGCTACGAGGAACAGCCGCGCCCCGACGGCAAAGGCGTGATGCATCGCTTCGACAACGCGCGGCGGTGATCTGATCGCCAGTTGTCAGCGGGGGACCGCGCTGGCCGAGAAAATCGCCGCCGGCCCGAGGCCGCCGCCGGGCCGCTCAGCAGCGCTTAGGGTGACGAGGGCGGGGCCGGCGGCGGGGGAGCGCCGGGCCGCGGCCGCGGCGCGACCGACGGCTGGCGTGGCGCCCGCCTGAGGGCATCGTTCAGCTCGGGCGTTGACTTGCGCATCTCGTCGGTGAGCCTGGCGGCGTCGATCGCGGTGCCGATCACGCGTGGCGTGATCAGGAGCAAGAGCTCCGTCTTCTCGATCCGCCGCTCCGTGAATCTGAACAGATAGCCCAGGAGCGGGATGTCCTTGAGAAGCGGAATCCCGCGGTCGTCGGTGGTCAGCTTGTCCTGGATGAGCCCGCCCAGCACGAGCGTATTGCTGCTGAGGAGCACGACCGAGGTTTCCGCCTCTCGCTTGATGAACGAGGGCGAGTTCGTCGGCGCCACGTTGGGGCCGATCGAGTTCACTTCCTGCTTCACGTCGAGGGCGACCGTGCCCCGCTCGCC
The DNA here is from genome assembly GCA_003220535.1 of Candidatus Rokuibacteriota bacterium. GTDB lineage: Bacteria > Methylomirabilota > Methylomirabilia > Rokubacteriales > CSP1-6 > AR31. The sequence goes on along the minus strand of QHSU01000063.1, from coordinate 92,579 downwards.
GATGCGCGGAGTCACCGTGAGGATCACGCCGGCGTCGCGGTACTCGACGGTCTGGTTGAGTCCCGCCGTCGTGGTCGTGGTGGTCGAGGTCGTGGTCGCCGCGGTGGTCGCCGCGGCCACCTGGCCGGTGGTCTGGCTGGTGACGACGGGCACCGAGGTCGAGACGTTGATGACCGCCTTCTTGTTCTCGGACGTGAGCACGTGCGGGTTCGAGACGATGTTGATCTTGTTCTCGCTCGCCAGGGCGTTGAGCATGGCGATGAACTTGTCGGTCTGGAACGTGAACGCGGTAAGTCCCTGGCCGATGGGCCCGATGAGGGCGGCCGGGCCGCCGACCTGCGCCGGGAGCGTCAACAGCCCGCCGTCGGACCCAGGGGTCGTCGGCAGGGCCGGGGGCCCGGTGTTGGTGTTGACGAAGTTGAAGCGGCCCTGTCTGACGGCCCAGTCGATGCCGAGCCGCGTGTCATCGGTCAGCGTGATCTCGGCCACCAGCACCTCGATCAGCACCTGGCGCGGCATGCGGTCGAGCTGCTTGATCGTGTTCTCGATCTCGGTCCAGCTCCGCGGGAAGGTCGTGACGATCACCGCGTTGGTGATCTCGTCGGCGATGAAGCGCACCTGGCCTTCGGCGAGGACGTCGGGCGCGTTCGCGCCCAGCGGGGCCCCGCCACCGGAGCCCGGCGGCGGCGGCGGCGTCGTCGCCCCCGGTCGCGTGCCCGCCGGCGACCCGGTCGCCGTGCTGGTCGACGTGGCGCCGCTGTCGCGCCCGCCGTAGATCGAGTTCAGCGTCGCCGCCAGGTCCTTCGCCTTGGCGTTCTCGGCATAGTAGATGAACACGCGGCGCCCGCCATAGATATTGACGTCGAGCTGCCCGACCAGGCGCTTGATCGTTTCGACCTCGTGCTTCTTGGCGTGCACGATCAGGGAGTTCGAGCGGCGCTCAGGAATGATCAGCGGGGCGCGCTCCGCCGAGCCGCTGGGCGTCGCCGCCGCGGCCGGAGGCCCCGGCACCCCGGGCGGCCCGGGAGCCACCGGCGTCGGCGCGGGGGGCGTGCCGGGCACCGCGGTCCGGATGCGGCCACTGGCGAAGAGCTGGGTCAGGATCACCGCCAGCTCGGCCGCGTCGGCGTACGAGATCGGGATGATCTGCAACTCCTCCTGCGCCACCTGCACGTCCACGAGCCGAATGATGTCGAGCAGCCGCGTGACGTTCGACGCCGAGTCGGTGACGATCAGCACGTTCGTCTCGCGGTGGGCGATCAGCGTGCCACGCGCCGAGATGAGCGGGCGGAGGAGCGCGCTGAGGTCCGCGACCGACGAGTACCGGATCGGCACGATCTGCGTGATGATCTCGTCGGTCGTGCGGTTTGGATCGGGGGTGAGGCCGACGATCGTGGGCACGGCGCGCTCGCGCGCGCCCTCGATGCGAAGAATCTTGTAGAGGTTCCCCGCCTTGACCGCCGTGAATCCGTGGACCTCGAGGATGGCGAGCAGGACGCCGAACACCTCTTCCTGGGCGATGCGGCCGGAGGTCTGCACGGTCACCTTGCCGCGGACGTCGGGCGCCAGCACGTAGTTGAAGCCGATGATCTCGCTCGCCGCCTGGATGACGGTCTCGATGTCGGCGTTGTCGAAGTTGAGGACGACGAACCGTCCGCGTTGAGCGGGCGGCACGGGCGGCGCGGTCGGTGGTGGTGGCGCCGGCGGTGGCGGCGCCGCGGGCTCAGGGGCGGGAGCCGCCGCCGGCGGCACGGTACGCGGACCCACGGACATCACCGAGGGCAGCCCGGGCGGTTGCTCGGGCGCCGGCGGTGGCGGTGCTTCCGCCGCCGGCGGGGGAATCAACGGGGTGACCGGCGGCTTTGGACGCGGCGCGGCGCACCCGGAGACGAGGGCCAGCACCATGAGGCCGGCGACGAGACGCTTCGTTCTCACGAGACGCTTCATTCTCTCTATTCTATTGTTGTGGGCTCGGCTGTGGTGAGCCGCCCTGGTCCGTTGGAAGCGGCGGCAGACGCCGCCCCAGGCTAGGCGAGGGCCGGCCGAAAGGCAAGGGGCCCGGCAAGCCCGGCGTCGGCGGCTGCACCGCTTGTGGTGGCTGCTGCCCGGGCACCGCCGGCGGCGTGAAGGCGCGCGGCGGTATTGCGCCGGGCGGCGGGACCTGGCCGGGAACCGGGGGCTGGGCCCCCACCGAAGGTTGACCGGGCCCGGGCGGCTGACCGACCGCCGGTGCCGGCGGGCGCGGCTTCGACGGGTCGCGCAGGCGTACGTCGACCGTGCCGTCGGGCCGGGCGATCACGACGGCGTCGGCCGAGATCGTCTGCACCGTGCCGCCGGCGATCGGATCGCCGACCTTATAGCCGGCGATGCGTTTGGTGAATGGATCCTCGAGGTACGCGATCGGCGAGCCGTCGCGCAGTACGATGCCGTGCAGGCTCGGCTTGGCGATGAGGGCGGGCGCGCTACCCCCCGCCACGCCGGTCCCCACCGTCTCACTGCGTGTGGGGCTGAAGAGATTGCGCGTCGCGACCACGTTGTAGGCCTGGGCGGGCAGGCGCGCCTCGGCGGCGGGCGCCGGCTCGGCGGCCGGGGCCGCCGGGGGTCGCGCACGCGCGGCCACGGTCGGGCGCGCCGAGATGAGTTGCTTCACGATGAGGGTGACGCACAGGAGCGAGACCACCGCGAGCACCACGTTGACGGCCTGCAGGCGCCGGGGCATTTCAGGTCTTGGCCTTGGCCGGCGCGTTGGGCAGAATGAATCCCGAGATCGTGAGCGTGGTCAACAAGTCCTTGGGCTGGCTCAGGTTGACGACGCGGATCTTGAGGTCCTGCACCGGTAAGAGCTTGGCCCCGCTCTCCAGCCGCGCCAGCAGATCCACGAGCTGCCGGATCTCGCAGGACACGGCGATCTCGACGGGAATCTCCAGGAGCTCGCCGCGATCGACCGGTGGCAGGATTCGCTCGCTGCGGACCTCGGTCTTCGCCTGCGCAGCCATGTCCTTCACGAGGTTCTGGAGCTCCGAGGCGGCCACCGCGGGCGTCGCCGAGGTGAGGAAGCCCTCCGCGAGCTTGTCGAAGCGTGCCGTCGTCGCGTTGAGCTCAGCGGTGATCGCCGCGCGGCGCGCGATCAGCTCGCGCTTCTGGAGCAACACCTGCTCGCGCGCCGGCACGAGCTCGGCCGCCGAGCGGTTGTGCTCGAGAATCGGCTCGACCACCAGCATCCACCCGCCCAGGAGGACGCCGACGACGAGCGCGAGGCCGACGATGGTCCGTTCGCGGCGCGAGAGATTCCCGATCATTGGCGCGGTGGTCCCGGCAGGGGTCGCGCGGGCTGGGCCTTGTCCTCGCCCGGATTTGCCGCGCCGCCGCCGCTGGCTCGCGGAGGCCTGGCGTCGGGCGCGGCCGGCGGCTTGGTGGTCGCGGCCGGCGTTACCGGCGCGGGCGCCTCCCACGCGGCGCGGATCCGGAACTGCTCGCGATCCCGCCCGCGCGTGACCGGCGAGGCGAACTCGACGCGCTCGAGCCGCGGCGAATTTTCCAGCAGCGGGATCAGCGTGCTCGCCGCTCCGGCCTGTCCCGTCAGCTCGACACCCTTCGGGTCGAACGCGAGATAGGTGACCCACGCGTCGCTCGGAACGATCTCGGTCAGCTCGCGGAGCACGGGCAGGGGCTGGAGCGCGCTCGTGCCGATCTTCTCGACGGTCCCGAGAAGCTGGCGCTTGCGCTCGAGCTCCCGCGCCACGCGCTCGACGGCATGCACCTCGGGATCGATCCGGGCGATCTCCGCGTTGAGCCGGGCCAGGCGACGGCCCTCCACGAGGCCCGGGACGAGCAGCGCGGCCAGCGCCAGCAGCAACGTCACCGCCAGCGCGCCGCCTGTGATCATCTCGTGGCGCGTGAAGCGCCGCGGCTTCAGCGCGGGCGGGATGAGGTCGAGCGGCCGGACCCCTCGGCCCGAGACCGTCGCCACCGCGAGCTCCAGGGCGCCTCGAGGCTCGCCGATCCCGGCCAGGCGGTGCTCGGCCCGCGACGTCCAGGGCGGGTCGGAGACCGGGACGCCGAGGTCGAGCAGCGCCGCGGCGGCGGCGCCGTCGCCCGACACCCAGACCGCGTCGCACTCGCGCCAGCGCGCGCCGGCGAAGCTCCGCCGCGTCTCCGCGACGAGCGTGGTGTCGTCGGCCGCGGCGAAGCTGCGGCTGAACACGAGGGTCGCGCCGTGGAGCAGCAGAAGATCGGTCGTCTCGCCGGTTCGATGCAGCCACGCGACGCGCTGGCCGCGTCGGGGCTCGACGAGCGCGAGCAGGTCGTGCGCGGCCACCGTGATCGATACGGGCCGGAGCTTCGCTTCCTCGGCGAGCCGCAAGGCCACGTCGACGATGCGACGATCGGCCGCGACGATCAGCACGCGCTTGCCTTCGGGCACCGTGCCCTCGGGCTGCTGCTCGGACTCGATCGGCAGCGGCACGAAGTCGAACGCGGCGTCTTCGGTCGCGATCGGCAGGTGGCGCTCGAGCTCGAACTTCACCATCTCGTGCGTGGCGCCGGCCACCGCCGGCAACTCGATGGGCTTCACGGTGACCGTCGAGCGCGCGAGGCCGATCGCCACCGTGCGGGCCGCGAGACCTCGAGCATCGAGCTCCGCGCGCAGCGCCACCGCGGGATTCTCGGCGTCGATGGTGAACGTCTCGTGCCGATCACGCTGGGTCGCCGCGACGGCGAGCCGGTCGCCGAGCATGACGACCGCGAGCCGCAGCGACGCGAAATTGACTCGTGGGAACTTCATCGCCGTAGCCTACCACCTCTCACAGGTAGTTGGAAAAAGTCAACGGGGCCCTGACCATTCGAGGACGACGGCGGAGGGCGGGTCGCTGTCGGTCCGCTTCTGGACGATCGCGGTCAGCCGCGCCGCCACCCGCTCGTCCACGATGCCCTCCGCCTCGATGCGGAATGTGCGCGTGGCCACGCTCATGTTTCGCCCGCCGAATTTCCCGGGCACGCTCGCGAACGGTCCGGCGTTGTGCCGCCCCTGCACGATCTCGATGATCTCCGCGTTCGACAGGCCGAGCGCGCTGAGCACGGCGGAGCCGGCGGTGTTCATGTTCACCGGGCCCGAGCCGCGCGCGGTGACGAGGGTGGCGAGCCCCGGACGGTCCTTGGTACCGTTGTAGATCGCCGCAGTGATGCCCTTGATCTGGAGGAGCTCGGTGATCGACTCGATGTTCGCGTTGCGCGCACGGTAGGGCACGGGCAGCTTCAGATAGTAGTCGTCGCTTTCGGCACCATTGGCCCGGTGCTCCTCGTTGGGATCGCGCCAATCCTGGATCGAGTCGACGATCGTGTCGCGGACCTCCCTCTCGAGGCCGAGCGTCTGCAGCAGCCGGTCGATGCGATCGGGCGGGGAGGAGTTGATGTTGAGGCGGGCCTCTTCGTCGGTGATGCGATAGGAATATCGTCCGCCGCCGAACTCGGCCTTTTCCCGGCGGAGCCTCGGCAGCGGGCGCCGGTCGGTGGTGTAGAAGGTGACGAGCCCGTCGTCCTCCTCGACGACGAACGCGGCGTCGGCCACGATCTCGCGGATCGCCTGCTCGAGCGCCGTTTCGGCCAGGTGGCTGCCGATGATCCCGTTCTTGTAGGCGCGTACGGCCGACGCCTCGAGCCGCATCGAGTACGCGAACTCCGCGCCGAGGACCGCCACCAGCGCCAGCACGAGCAGGACGATGAGCAGCGCGAACCCGCGCTCGTTCTTCGTCGGCGCGGATGTCATCGCTCGCTCGCCTCGCACGATTCCGGGCGATTGAAGCGCTCGCCTCGTCCGTCGAACGACCTCGGCTCGCACGGCCATCATTGGTCGGTGCCCACCCGGAGCGGCACGGTCATGGGCAAGAGCGCCTGGACACGGCCGCCCACGGTTCCACCCACACTGATGCGGATCGCTCGGGGAAGGCGCTTTTGGGTATCGGTCTCCCACGTGTCCTGCCAGCTCCCGTTCTCGTCCAGGTAGCTGAACGAGAGCTCGGTCAGGGTCGGATCGTTGAAGACGACCTCGCTGTCGGTGAACGGATTCCGGTTCGGCAGCACGCGCTGGCGGATGACGAGGCCACGGCGCTCGTCCTTGCCGAGCTCGAAGACGACGGCGGTGAACGCGACGGGCGTCGACCCCGGGTAGGGCGCGGCCTGCGTCACGAACTCGAGGCGAGCCTCGGTGCCGCCGAAGAGCAGCACCGCGGTCGGTCCGTCTGACAGCGGCGCGTTGTACGGGTACACGGCGCCGACCGAACGGGCCAGCGAGAGCGAGACGCCGCGCAGGTGCTGGTAGGCCTCCGCACGATCCTCGCCCTGACGCCAGGCTGCGAGCGCGATCCGAACGCTGCCGAATGCGATCACGACGAGCGCGCCGACGATGGCGAGCGCCAGCAAGAGCTCGAGCAGGGTGAAGCCGCGCTCGTCCCGCCTCACCGGGTCGCTCCCGCCGGCGGCGCCTTCTCGGCCGACGTGCGGAGGGTGACGATCTCGACCCCGCGTTTGTCGCCCCAGCGGACCTTGACGTCGATCTGGTAGACGTGCCACTTCCGGGTCGCCGGTGTGCGCCGGAGATCGGGCGCCTCCACGACGGTGACGACGCGTTCCCAGTCGAACGCGCCCTCCCGGCCCTGGTCGTGGCCCTCGACCGGGATGACCACCTCGCGGGCCTTCTGGTCGGCGAGCAGCGCGGCCTGCTGGTGATCGCCGGCGGTCTTCAAGAGACGCAGCCCTTGCGCGAATCCCTGGATGAGCGCGACCACCGCGATGCTCAGGATCGCGAACGCGACCAGCACTTCGAGGAGTGTGAAGCCGGCAGTCCACCGCGAGCGGGTGCCCTCGGCGTCGACGCGCGTCCGAGCGAAGGGGCTCATTCTCGGTAGTTGCGCACGCGGCCGGTGACCGCATCGACGCTGACGCGATAGCTGACGTTCGCGGAGCTGAGGCGGAACTCGCCGCCGCTGGACGTGCCCTGCGGCTGGAAGCGAACCGTCAGCGCGTCCGGTGTCATGGCTTCGACCGTCACGCGGGCGGAGAGGGCGCGCGTCCACCGGACCTCGTCCTCACCGGTCGTGACCGTCAGGAGTCGGCTGCCCGGATTGAAGACGACAGTGTGCGCCTGCCGCGTCGTGATCGCCTGCTCACGCGCGTGGCGGAGCGTCGCCGAGAAGCCGGCGACCTCCGCGCGGGCTCGCATCCCCTCCGTGCTGCGGCCGATCGTCGGTGCGACCAGTCCCACCGCGACCGCGACGACCAGCAGCGTGATGATCAGCTCGAGGAGTGTGAAGCCTCGGGAATCTATTTCTGGCTGCTGTCCCATGAGGTGATGTCGGCGTTTTCACCCTCGCCGCCCGGTGCCCCGTCGGCGCCTTCGGACCAGAGGTCGTACTCGCCGTTCTGACCCGGACAGCAGCGGTACTTGTACTGATTGCCCCACGGATCTTTGGGCACGGCCTTCTTGAGATAGGGGCCGTTCCAGTTGGGGCTGTTCGGATTCCGCTGGAGCGCGTCGAGCCCCTGGCCGGCATTCGGGTACGAGCCGACGTCGAGCCGGTAATGATCGAGCGCCGCGCCGAGCAACTCGATCTGCGCCCGCGCCGCCGCCTGTTTGGACTGGCCCACCCGGCTGAAGAGGCGAGGGCCGACGAGCCCAACCAGCAATCCGAGCACGATGATGACCACCAGCAGCTCGATCAGCGTGAACCCGCGCTGATCTCCGAGCCCGCGCCCCACGAGTCGGCGGATGAAGCCGCGTTGCGCCCCAGGTCGATCGGCGAATCCGGGACCCCGGCCCGAGCGGGTGCGCCGCAGCCCCTCCGCGACCCGTGTAGTCAGCGCGCGGACGCCGCACGGCGTCTGCCTCGACGCACCATCTGTGAGAGCCGTCGTGGTCGCGGAGGGGCTGCGGCGCGCCCGCTCGGGCCGGGGTCCCGGCCTCACAGCGGAATCTCGTTGATGGAGAAGATCGCGAGCATCATCGCCACGACGATGAAGGCGACGAGCACACCCATGCTGAAGATGATGACCGGCTCCAGGAGTCGGAGCACCCGCTTGAGGTCGGTGTTGACGTCGGCCTCGAACGTCTCGGCGACCTTGAGGAGCATCTCTTCGAGTCGCCCCGTTTCCTCGCCGACGCGCACCATGTGGATCGCCAGCGACGGGAACGGCGCCTGGGCCTGCATCCCCGCCGCGAGCGTCCCGCCCCGTTTGACGCCGTCGGCGAGCCGCTCTACGGCTTGCCCGATCGCGTGGTTGGTCATCGTGTCGCCCACGACGGCGAGCGCGCTCATGACCGGCACCCCGCTCTTGAGCATCGTGCCGAGGGTCCGGGCGAAGCGCGCGGTCTCGATCTTCATGGCGAGCGGGCCGATCAGCGGAAGACCGAGCATCGTCTGGTCCCAGCGGAGCCGCCCCTGGGGGCTGCCCGTCCACACGCGCCAGGCGAGAACCGCGGCCAGGATCGCGAGCACGCCCACCCACCAGTACCCTTGGAAGAGGGCGCTGACCGTCAGGAGGATCTGGGTCGGCAGCGGGATCGCCTGCCCGAGGTCGGCGAAGATCGTCGCGAACCGCGGGATCACGAACGTCATGAGAAAGACGATGGCGCCGATGCCGAAGGTGAAGACGACGGCGGGGTAGGCGACGGCCGTGACGACGGCATCGGCGAACGCGGCACGCGCCTCGAGGAACTCGGTGAGCCGGCGCAGGGTCTGCTCCAGGACGCCTCCGCGCTCCCCGGCGCGGATCATGTTGATGTAGAGCCGCGAGAACGGTCGGGGATGATGCTTGCCGAGCGCCTCGCTCAGCGAGGAGCCGCCGCGCACGCTCACGAGCAGGTCGGCGACGATCGTCTTGACGCGCGGGCTCGCCGCCAGCTCCTCGAGGATGGACAGCGCCCGGTCGAGGGGCAGCCCGGCCTCGAAGAGCGTCGCGAGTTGCTGGGTGAACGCCAAGAGATCGCGCTGGCCGACACGCGCCGAGCCGCCGAAGGAGAGCCAGTTACGGCGCTCGGCGTGCGGGGAGACCCGGATGGGAAAGTAGGAGTCACGCTGCAGCCGCTCGACGACGGCGCGGGCGTCGGCCGCCTCCATCACACCATCGATCGTCTGGCCGCGCCGGTCGGCCGCCCGATAGACGAAAACGGGCATTGCGCCTAGGCGTCTTCCTGAGTGACTCGGAGAATTTCCTCGACGGTGGTGACGCCGGCGCACGCCTTGGCCCACCCGTCGAGCCTGAGTGTGACCATTCCCGCCTCGAGCGCCACCCGGCGGATGTCACGCGTCGGTGCGCGGCGGAGGATGAGGCTGCGCGCGTCCTCGGTGATCGGGAATAGCTCGTAGATCCCTGTCCGCCCGCGATAGCCCGTGCCTCGGCACTCGTCGCACCCGCGGCCGCGGAAGAGCTTGGTCCCGTCCGCCCCGGCGATACCGAGCGCGTTGAGGTCGGCGGCCGGCGGCGTCTCGGGCGCGCGGCACGTCGTGCAGATGCGACGAACGAGACGCTGGGCGAGGACGCCTTCCAGCACCGAGGCGACGAGATAGGGCTCGACCCCCATATCTTGCAACCGGGTGATCGCGCCCGGCGCGTCGTTGGTGTGGAGCGTCGAGAAGACCAGGTGGCCGGTCAGCGACGCCTGGATCGCGATCTCGGCCGTCTCCAGGTCGCGGATCTCGCCGATCAGGATGACATCGGGGTCCTGGCGGACGATGTGCCGGAGCCCGGTGGCGAAGGTCAGGCCGATCTTCGGCTTGACGGCGATCTGGTTGACCCCCTTCAGCTGGTACTCGACCGGGTCCTCCACGGTGATGATCTTGCGATCTGGCGAATTGATCTTGTCGAGCGCGCCGTAGAGCGTCGTCGTCTTCCCGGATCCCGTCGGCCCCGTGACGAGCAGGATGCCGTGCGGCCGGTGGATCAGCGACTCGAAGCGCGGAAGCATCGACGGCGCGAAGCCGAGCTTCTCGAGGGGCAGGAACACGCTCTGACGATCGAGCAGGCGCATGACGATCGACTCGCCGTGCACCGTCGGGATCGTGGAGGATCGGATGTCCACCCGGCGGTTGTGGAGCGTGACGCGAATGCGCCCGTCCTGGGGCAGCCGTCGCTCCGCGATGTTCATCTCGGCCATGAGCTTCACGCGCGAGGTCACGGCGGCCTGGAGCCTGCGGGGTGGCGACTCCTGATCGAACAGGATCCCGTCGATGCGGTAGCGGATGCGGAGCGTGTCCTCGAACGGCTCGATGTGGATGTCCGAGGCCTCCGCGTTGATGGCGTTCTCGATGAGGAGGTTCACGAGCCGGACGACCGGCGCCTCGAACGCCATGTCGCGCAGGTGATTGACGTCCTCGTCCCCGTCCGGGCCGCGATCGTCTTCCATGCCCTCGACGATGCGCTGCAGCGGCGTCGCCGAACCGTCGTACGTGTGGTCGATCGCTTCCAGGATCGCCTCGGGCGAGCTCACCATTACCTTCACGTCGAGCCCGGTGCTCTGGCGGAGGTCGTCGATGATCAGGGGATTGAGGGGGTCCGCCGTCGCCACCGTCAGCGTGCCCGCGTCGACGCTGATCGGACACACCAGGTACTGCCGGAGGTACTTGGGCGAGACGGCCTTGAGCACCGGCAGCGCCGAGGGGAACTCGCCGCGGAAGAGATAGGGCAGGTTCTGCTGTAGCGCGACGGCCTTGAGCACGTCTTCGCGCGAGACCCCGCCGAGGGCCACCAGCGCTTCGCCGAGCGTCTCGCCCGTCGTCTGGATGCGCGCCAGGGCTCGGGCGACCATGTCGGGGGTCGTCACACCGTCCGCGATCAGGAGTTCACCGAGGCGCCGGGTCGATGCCGCAATGCCCATGCTATGCTCCAGCGCAACATGTTAGCACAGTGGGCGTTCGTGGCTGTCGCGGCCGCCTCTGATCTCGCGGGGGCGCTGCTCGTGACGACCGCGCACCAGAAAGGCCTGGCGCCGCTCCGCTATTTCGTCGCCGGCGGGGCGGGGTTCATGCTGGCGGCGGCGTTCGTGCGGATGCTGCCGGAGAGCACGCAGGTGCCGCACGCGTTCCTCTTCGTCCTGGTCGGCTACTTCGGCGTGCACCTCTTCGAGCACACCGTGGCGCCCCACTTCCACTTCGGCGAGGAGAATCACCCCGAGGCCTTGCTCCGTCCTTCGGCCGGTTATCTGGCGCTCCTGGGTCTGGGTGTTCACACGCTCTTCGACGGCGTCGCGATCGCCGCCGGCTTCATGATCGGGCCCGCGCTCGGCACGCTCTTGTCGATCGCGGTGGTCGCCCACAAGGTGCCCGAGGGCTTCACGATCGCGTCGATCATGCTGGCCGGCGGCCAGTCGCGCACGGCGGCGGCCGGCGCCGGCGCGCTGCTCGGCGTGCTCACGGTCGCGGGCGCGGTCGCGACCAGCCTCGTGGCCGAGCACCACGTCGCGTACGCGCTGGCGCTCTCCGCCGGCGTCACCATCTACGTGGCCGCGTCGGATCTCATTCCCGAGGTGAACCGCGAGGGCGGGCCCGCGCTCGGCTGGACGGTCTTCGCGGGGCTCGTGCTGTTCGCCCTCGCCGACTGGCTCGTCTCGCCGCTCGGCGCCCACTGATGCTACTCTCGCGCTCGCCATGAAGGTCCTGGTGCTGCACGGCCCGAACCTGAATCTCCTCGGTACTCGCGAGCCCGGCGTGTACGGTCGCGTGACGCTCGCGCAGGTCGACCGGATGCTGCGCGACCACGCGCGGCGCCGGGGCGACTCGGTCGAGTGCCGCCAGTCCAATCACGAGGGCCAGCTGATCGACTGGCTCCAGGCGGCTCAGCGCGAGGGATTCGCCGGCGTCGTCTTCAACCCCGGCGCGTTCACCCACTACTCGATCGCGCTCCGCGACGCCGTCGCCGCGATCACGCTGCCCGTCGTCGAGGTCCACCTGTCCAACGTGCACGCACGCGAGGAGTTCCGGCGCTATTCCGTGATCGCCGCTGTCGCGCGCGGGCAGATCTCGGGATTCGGTCCGCAGAGCTATCTGCTCGGCTTCGATGCGCTGGCCTCGGTCTCGCGCCGACCGATTCCACGAAGGTGAATCGGCGTCGCCGCCCCGTCGTCTAACCGACGACGAGGAGGGCGAGCGGGTGAATCCACGTGGACAGCGACGAAGCGGCCCTGATCGAGCGGTGCCGCGCCGGCGACCTGGCGGCCTTCGAGCCGCTCGTCGAGAAGTATCGCCAGCGCGTCTACCGTCTCGCCTACAACATCCTGCGCGATTCGGAAGAGGCGTGGGACGTCGCCCAGGACGCGTTCATCCGCGCCTACCAGGCGCTCGGGGCGTTCCGCGGGGACTCCGCGTTCTACACCTGGCTCTTTCGGATCGTGATGAACGTCGCCCGGGACCGCGCCCGCCAGCACGCGGCCCGCGGCCGCGCGTTCGGGACCGAGCGTGTGGAGGAGAAGGACTGGGACCGGGCGCTGGTCGATCAGGGGACCGCGCCCGACACCAACGCCACACAGGTCGAGGAGCGCGAGCGGATCGGGCAGGCGCTGGCGACTTTGTCGGAGCCACACCGGACCATTATCATGTTGAGTGATCTCGAAGGGCTTTCGTACCGCGAGATCGCGGAGGTGTTGAACATACCGATGGGCACCGTGATGTCGCGGCTGCACAACGCGCGCCGACGCCTGCGAGACGCTCTCGGGCCGCTGCTGGTTCTGGTCCTGGCGCTGCTGCTGGCGCTCGCCGGCGCCGCGGTGGCCGACGCGCAGCAGATCGTCCGGTTCGGTACCCGGATCGTCCTCGCCAGCGACGGGCCGCCGCCCGGCGGATCGAGCCGCGCCCCGGAGCCGCCCGACGAGCGGCTGGAGGCCTTTCTGCCGAAGCTTCGTCAGCTCTTCCGTTACAACAACTACACCTCGCTCGAGCGCTATCGGGCCGAGGTGCCCGTGGGAACGACCCAGCGGTGGCCGGTGCCGGGCGATCGCCGCCTCGAGGTCACGCCGCAGGGCGTGCGCGGCGGCGCCGTGACGTTCAACGTCCGTCTCGTCAAGAGCAGCGTCGCAGAGCTCACGACGAACATCCAGGCGCAGTCGGGCAACCCCGCCGTGATCGGCGGCCCGCGTCACGGCTCCGGTACCCTCATCATCATCCTCTGGACCAACCCCAGCCCGTGATGGGAGCGCGGCGGTGAGCTCAGGCGAGGACCGCTACTTCCAGGAACGCGCTCGGATCGAGCAGGGCCACACGAAGTACCGCGACAAGCTCCGTGAAGAGGGCAAGCTGTTCGTCCGTGACCGCCTCGAGCTCCTCCTCGACCCGGGCTCCCCGTTCCAGGAGGACTGGCTGTTCGCGCGCTCGACCGAGGCCGACACTCCCGCCGACGGCGTGGTCACCGGCGTCGGGATGGTCGACGGGCGGCCGGTCTGCGTCATGGCCAACGACTACACGGTCAAGGCGGGCTCGTGGGGCGAAAAGACCGTCCAGAAGATCGTGCGCATCCAGGAGAAGGCCGCGCGGTTGCAGATCCCCCTCCTTTATATGGTGGACGCGGCGGGCGGTCGTATCTCCGAGCAGATCAAGATCTTCCCGGGACGGTTCCACGCCGGACGCATCTTCTACAACGAGGTCCAGCTCTCCGGCGTGGTCCCGCAGGTGTGCGTCCTCTTCGGCCCGTCGCCAGCCGGCTCCGCCTATCTGCCGTCGCTGACCGACGTCGTGATCATGGTCGACGGCAAGGCCTCGCTCTACGTGGGCAGCCCGCGCATGGTCGAGATGGCCATCGGCGAGAAGACGACGCTGGAGGCGCTCGGCGGCGCGCGCATGCATTGCACGGTCTCCGGGTGTGGCGACGTCCTGGCCGCCTCCGACGAGGAGGCCATCGAGCTGGCCCGCCGGTACCTGACCTACATGCCGCAGTCGTATCACGAGCTGCCGCCCGCGCGGGAAGCGGCCGAGCCGAAGCCCGGCCGCTCCATCGACGAGATCGTGCCGTACGACCAGCGCAAGTACTTCGACATGTATGAAGTCATCGACCGCGTGATCGACGCCGGCTCGTGGTTCGAGATCAAGCGCCTGTTCGCGCAAGAGATCATCGTCGGCTTCGCCCGCCTGGATGGCCGCGCGGTTGGGATCGTCGCCAACCAGCCGAGGGTCAAGGGCGGCGTCCTGATGGTCGACTCTGCCGACAAGGCCGCGCGTTTCATCTGGCTCTGCAACGCCTTCAACATCCCGCTGGTCTACCTCGCCGACGTCGCGGGCTTCATGGTGGGCACGAAAGTCGAGCAGCAGGGGATCATCCGTCACGGCGCCAAGATGGTCTTCGCGACCGCGCAGGCCACCGTGCCGAAGATCTCGGTGATCGTGCGCAAGTGCTACGGCGCCGGCCTCTACGCGATGTGCGGCCCCGCCTTCGAGCCCGACGCCGCGATCGCGCTTCCCCAGGGGCAGATCGCGATCATGGGCCCGGAGCCCGCGATCAACGCCGTCTACTACAACAAGATCATGGAGCTGCCCGAGAGCGAGCGGGCGGCGTGGGTGAAGCAGAAGCGCGACGAGTACGCGCGCGACGTCGACACCTACAAGCTCGCCTCCGAGATGCTGATCGACGACATCGTGCCGGGCGGGGCACTCCGCCAGGAGCTGATCAAGCGCCTCGGGTACGCGCGGACCAAGGCTCACGAGTTCCCGCCTCGCCGGAACGGCGTCTACCCCGTCTGAATCGCCGCGCGGCCGACCGCACTATTCGTGCGGGTTTGGCCGAATCCCCGTGCTAGGAATCAAATGTGCAAAAACTGAAACATCTGTCGGCCGGGATCCCGACGCTGCGACGCTGGATCCGGGCCGGCGAGCTCGGCGCCTATCTCACACCGGCGATGGTTCCCCTCCTCCTCGCCGCCGGCGCGGACGCGTGTGTCACCAAGCCACTGGACCTGGATGTGGTTCGCCGCGAGCTCGGCCGCCTGGCCGCGGCGAACCGCGTTCCCCACTCCCTCACGGGACGAGAGGGCTGAAAACACCATGGACTCCATCCGCGTGCTCTATGTGGATGACGATCCCGTCGACCAGGAGCTGACCCATCGCCACCTCGCGCGTCACGCGCCCCACATGAAGCTGACCGTCGCGGGCAGCGTCGCCGAGGCGCTCGAGCGCGTCACGATCGGCGACATGGACGTGATGCTCGCGGACTATCGCCTCCCCGACGGCACGGGCCTCGACCTCCTCGAGGCGATCAAGGCGCGCGGCCTGGAGGTGCCGGTCGTGCTCGTGACCAACTCAGGAGACGCCGACGTGACGGTGTGCCTGCTCAAGGCCGGCGCCGCCGACTATCTCGTGAAACGCCCGGAGTATCTGGCCACGCTCCCGGTGGTGCTCGAGAGCGCGTTTCGCTGGTTTCGCACGGCGAGCGAGCTCAGGCGCGCGCCGATCCGCGTGCTCTACGCGGAGCCCGACCCCGGCGACAGGGAGCTCACGCTGCGGGCCTTCGACGAGCACGATCCCCGCGCGCGCGTCGAGACGGTCACCCTCGCGCGGGAGGCGATCGCTCGGCTGAAGGCCGTGCACTACGACGTGCTCTTGTTGGACAACCGGCTGCCGGACCTCTCCGGGATCGAGGTGCTCAAGGAGCTCCAGGCCGAGGGCATCCGCATTCCGGTCGTGATGGTCACCGGCGGGCGCGACGAGGACACGGCCGTCCAGGCCTTCAAGCTCGGCGTCGCGGACTATCTCATCAAGCGTGAGGGCTACCTCGCCAAGCTTCCCTCGACGATCGAGAACGTCCTGGCCCAGCGCCGCCTCGCCGACGAGAAGGACGGCCTGGCGGTGCTCAACGATCTCGCGAAGTCGCTCGTCACGATCAAGGACCTCGACGAGGTCCTCCGCCGGGTGGTGAGCGCCGCCCGGGAGCTCATCAAGGTCGAGGCGAGCGCGCTCTGGCTCTTCGAGGCCGGCGTGCTGTGGCCGGTCGCCTGGGAGGGGATCGAAGACCGTGCGGTCGAGCCCCTCCGGTTCCAGGTCACTCAGAATCTCGCCGAGCGACTGGCGCTCGAGCGCCGGATCTCCATGCGCCATCTCTTCGCCCAGGCGGGCGGACCCTACCCGACGGCGGTCTTCGGGACCGCGGGACAGACGCTGGCGGCGTCGTTCGTCGGGCCCGAAGGGTTGGTGGCGGTGCTGGCGGTCGGCAGCTCGCGGCCGCGCGAGTTCACCGCCATCGAGGAGCGGCTCCTGCTGGCGCTCGCCGATCACGCGGCGGTCGCCGTCGAGAACGCGCGCCTCTACCGCCGGCTGCGGCTCGAGCTCGAGGCGCGCGAGCGGCTCACCGCCATCCTGGACGCCACCACGGACCTGGTCGCGATCGCGGACCTCTCCGGCCGCCTGCTGTATCTCAACGGCGCGGGCCAGGCCCTACTCGGTCTGGCGGCGGACGACGCGCTCGGCCACCCCATCGCGGGTCTGGCGCCCGAGCGTTTGCGCCCCGTCGTCCACGACGAGATCTTGCCGACGCTGCTCCGGGACGGCCTCTGGACGGGCGAGGCCGTTCTGCTGGCCCGCGATGGGCGCGAGGTGCCCGTGTCGGTCGTGGCCGTCGCGCATCGTGGCGCGGACGGCGCCGTCGAGTTCCTGTCCGCCATCGTCCGCGACATGACCGAGCGCAAGCGTACCGAGGCCGAGCTCCGACGCCAGCGCGAGGCCCTGTACCAGACCGAGAAGCTCGCGACGATGGGGACGGTGCTCGCCGGCGTCGCCCACGAGCTGAACAACCCCCTGACGGCCGTGACGGGCTTCGCGAACCTGCTCCGTCAGGATCTCGCTGGCACGCCCTCGGCCATGAGAGCCGAGAACATCGCCCACGCCGCCGATCGCTGCGCATCGATCGTGCGGAACTTCCTGGCACTGGCGCGGAAGCATCCACCCGAGCGCCAGCTCGTGCGCCTCAACGACATCGCGCGGGACGCGGCCGAGCTCTTGACGTACCACCTCCGCGTCGACAGCATCGAGATGGGACTGGATCTGGCTGACGGTCTGCCGGTCCTGTGGGCGGATCCCCATCAGCTCCACCAGGTCGTGGTCAACCTCGTCAGCAACGCCCGCGACGAGCTGCGCAAGGCGCCGTCGCCGCGGCGGCTGACGCTGCGCACCCGGGCCGACGCCGTCCGCGGCCGCGTCCGCCTCGACGTCGAGGACACGGGGCCTGGGGTCTCCGCCGAGATCCGCGATCGGATCTTCGAGCCGTTCTTCACGACGAAGCCGGTCGGGCAGGGAACCGGCCTTGGCCTCTCGCTCTGCCACGGAATCGTCGAGAGTCACGGCGGAACGCTGTCCCTGGCGAGCGAGTCGGGCCAGGGCGCGATCTTTCGCGTCGAGCTTCCGGTGGTGGCGCCGCCTGGTCCGGCTGGAAAGCGGCCGGTGGAGGCGTCACCGATCGTGAAGGGCAAGCGCATCCTCGTCGTGGACGACGAGCGGCTCGTGCTCCAGCTGCTCGGCGAGATGCTCGGCGCGGACCATCACACGGTGGATACCGTGTCCGACGGAACGCAGGCGCTCGAACAGCTCGGCCGAGCCTCCTACGATCTGATCCTGAGCGACGTGCGCATGCCGTACCTGGACGGGCCAGGACTCTATCGGGCGCTGGAGCGACGGCTCCCGGACCTCTGCCGGCGCTTCGTCCTCATGACCGGAGACGTCCTGAGCGCCGAGATCCAGACGTTCCTCGAGCAGACCGGGGTTCCGGGACTGAGCAAACCGTTCGATCGCAGCGAGGTGCGACGAGTCATTCGACTCGTCGCCGGCCCGGGACGCCGCTAGCGGTGCGCGCCGCAGGTCGTCGCGGGGCTGGGGCCCCGCTGACCGAGGCGCGACTCTAGACTAGTCCGCGCCGCAGGTCGTCGCGGGGCTGGGGCCCCGCCGACCGAGGCGCGACTCTAGACTCGGGATCGGGTCGAGCCCGGCGGCTCGCTCAGCCGCCGAAGCGCCGCTGCGTCCGGGCGAGTGTCTCGGTGATCGACTGGGGGAGCCGCGAGCCGAACTGCGAGTAGAACTCTCCGAGATCGCCGAGCGCCTGGAGCCACTCGCCGGCGTCGCACCGGAGCGCCTCGCGGAGCTGCGCCGGCGTGACGTCGAGACCGTCGGTGTCGAGGGCGCCGGGCGCCGGGACCCAGCCGATCGGCGTCTCCTCCGCCCGCGCCGTCCCGCGGATCCGCTCGACCATCCACTTGAGTACGCGCACGTTCTCGCCGTAACCCGGCCAGAGGAAGCGACCGTCGGCGTCGCGGCGGAACCAGTTCACGCGGAAGATCCGCGGCGGCGTCGTCAGGCGGGTCCCCGTCGCGAGCCAGTGGGCGAAGTAGTCGGCCATGTTGTAGCCGCAGAAGGGGATCATCGCCATGGGGTCCCGGCGCACCACGCCGACCTTGCCGGTGATCGCCGCCGTTGTCTCGGTGCTCATGGCCGAGCCGAGAAAGACGCCGTGCGTCCAGTCGAACGCTTCGAAGACGAGCGGGATCACGGTGGTGCGGCGCGATCCGAAGATCACGCCGGAGATCGGCACGCCCTGGGGCTCTTCCCAGTTCGGCGCGATGGACGGACACTGCTCGGCGAGCACGGTGAAGCGCGAGTTGGGGTGGGCGGCCGGCCCGTCCGCCGGCTTCCATGGCCGTCCTTGCCAGTCCGTGAGCCCGGCCGGCGGCGCGGGAGTGAGCCCTTCCCACCACGGCTCCCCGGCCGTGGTCAGCGCGACATTGGTGAAGATCGTGTTCGAGCGCACCATCGCGGTCGCGTTCGGATTCGTCTTGGGGCTGGTGTTGGGCGCAACGCCGAAGAAGCCGCGCTCGGGGTTGACGGCGCGGAGCTGACCGCTCGCGTCGACCCACATCCATGCGATGTCGTCGCCGAGCGTCCACACGCGCCAACCCGGGAGGCGCGACACCGCCATGGCAAGGTTCGTCTTGCCCGAGGCGCTCGGCATCGCGGCCGCCAGATACGTGACGCGGCCCTCGGGATCTTCCACGCCGATGATCAGCATGTGCTCGGCGAGCCAGCCCTCCTGGCGCGCCTGCCACGACGCGATGCGGAGGGCATGGCATTTCTTGCCGAGGAGCGCGTTGCCGCCGTACCCGGATCCCACGCTCCAGATCAGGTTCTCCTCCGGGAAGTGGAGGATCAGGCGCCGATCGGGCGAGAGGTCGCCGATGGAGTGGAGCCCCGCGATGAAATCGTCGTCACGCCGCATGTGCTGGAACGCCACCTGGCCCACGCGCGTCATCAAGTGCATGCTCGCGACCACGTAGGCGCTGTCGGTGACCATCAGGCCGACCCGGCTCATCGGTGAGCCGGCGGGACCCATGAGATACGGGATCACGTACATCGTCCGGCCCCGCATGCATCCGTTGAACAGGGCGCCGGCGGTCGCCTTCGCCTCGAGGGGCGCGATCCAGTTGTTCGTGGGGCCGGCGGAATCTTTCTCCCGTGAACAGATGAACGTGAGCTGCTCCGTCCGCGCGACGTCCGAGGGGTGGCTCCGGTGCAGGTAGCAGTTCGGATAGGTCTTCGGGTTCAGCGGCAGCAAGGTGCCGTCCTGGAGCATGGCCTCGATCAACCCGTCGTACTCGGTCTTGGAGCCGTCGCACCACACGACGCGGGAGGGTTGCGTGAGGCCGGCCGCCTCCGACACCCATCTCTGGGCCACGCTGGTCACACTCATTGGAGGACCTTTTCGCCGTTCAGGGTGAGCTTGCTTCTAAAGAGAAATTGTCGCCTCGGCGCGGCGGGCGCGTCAAGAAGAACATGCTAGCATTCGCCGCGTGACCGGCCTCGTCGTCGCCGTTCGCTACCTGACGATCGTGCCGCTGCCCGGAACGGCGCCGGGCCGCGCCGACGCCCTCGGCCGCGCCGCGCCCTGGTTTCCGGTAATCGGTCTCGGAATCGGTGTGGTGCTCGTCGTCACGGCGCGCGTCACGGAACTGCTTTTTCCCTCACTCCTCGCCGGGTTGCTGACCGTGACCGTCTGGAAGCTCCTGACCGGTGGCCTCCACCTCGACGGGCTCGCCGATTGCCTCGACGGTCTGGCCGGACGCGATGCCGAGCACCGGCTCGCCATCATGCGCGACAGCCGAATTGGCTCCTTCGGCGCAATTGGTCTCATTCTCCTCCTGCTCCTGGAGATCGCGGCCGTCGCCGAGCTCACGCCCGGCGTCCGCGGGCGGGCCCTTCTCATCGTGCCGGTGATCGCGCGCGCCACGCCGCCGCTGCTCGTCCGCCTGTTCCCGGCGGCGAGGTCGGAGGGCCTCGGCGCCGCGTTCGGCGCGGCGGTCAGCGGCCTGGCGGCGCCGATCGCCCTGGCGATCGCGCTGGTCGTCGCCCTCGTGGCGCTTCGCGCCCTCGGGGTCCTGGTGCTCGCGGTCGCCGTCGCGAGCGCCTTGGTCCTCACGCGCTTCTTCGCGGTGCGCGTCTCCGGAATCACCGGCGACGTTCTCGGAGCCGCGATCGAGGTCTCGGAGCTGGCCGGCCTCCTCACCGTGTCGGCGTGGACGCACCTGGGACGCTGATCTATCTCCTTCGTCACGGCGAGGTGGTGCTCGCCGAGACGCGTCGCTTCATCGGCCACCTCGACGTTCCGCTCTCGGCGCTGGGCGAGCGCCAGAGCGCCGCGCAGGCCGCCCGGCTCGCCTCCGTGAGGCTAGCGGCCGTGTTCGCGAGCGATCTCGTTCGGGCTCGGCGGACCTGCGAGATCATCGGCGCGCCGCACGGGCTCACCCCCACGGTGGTGCCGGCGCTCCGCGAGATGGCGATGGGGCGATGGGATGGCCTCACCGCGGCCGAGATCCGGCAGCGTGAGCCGGCGAAGTTCGCCGACTGGATGTCGCACGTCGGCGAGTTCCCGTTCCCGGACGGTGAGAGCGTGCCCGATCTCGAAGCCCGCGCCTGGCCGGCGTTCGAATCGATCGTCGAGACTCACACGGGCCGTGCGATCGCCGTCGTGGCGCACGGGGGAACGAACCGGACGCTCCTCTGCCGGGCGCTCGGGCTGCCGCTCGGGCAGTTGCTGGCGCTCGGTCAGGACTACGGCGCGCTCACGGTGCTCGAGCGGATCGACGCGACCTGGCGCCTCCGCAGTCTCAACGACAGCCCGATGCTATGATCCACTGGCGACCGCGCTCCGTCGACGACCTCCTCTCCACGCGGCGCGGTCACGACCACCTCGTGGGAGATCGGCACACTCGAGGGGAAGGAGCCCGGCGTATGACCATGCGGCCCCGTCCGATCGGCGTCGTCGCCCTGCTCGTGCTGCTCGTCCTGGTCGCGGCCGTGACGCGCGCGCAGGAGCCGCCGAAGCCCGGCGGCGTGCTCAAGGTGGCGATGATCGGTGAGCCGCCCACGCTCGACCTGCACACGACCACCGCCACGATCGTGCAGCAGATCACCTGGCACATCTACGAGGGGCTCTACACGTACGACCGGAATTACAACGCGGTCCCGTTGCTCGTGGAGGGCCACGCGGTCGGCGACAACGGCAAGACGTACACGTTCCGACTTCGCCGAGGCGTGAAGTTCCACAACGGCAAGGAGCTCACGTCGGCCGACGTCGTGCCGTCGTTGAAGCGCTGGGGGCGGCTGGCAACGCCGGGCAAGCAGTTCTGGAAGAACGTGGAGGCCGTGGACGCCAGAGACCCGTACACGGTGGTGATGTACCTCAAGGACACGTCGGGCGCCGCGCTGATGGGCCTGGCCCGCCCCAACAACGGCGCCGTCATCTACCCCAAGGAGATCGTCGAGGCCGCCGGCGACAATCCCGTGACGGAGTACATCGGCACCGGTCCCTACCGTTTCGTCGAGCACAAGCCCGACCGCCACGTGAGGGTCGCGCGCTTCAAGGACTACGTCCCCCGCAGCGACGCGCCCGACGGGTTCGGCGGCAAGCGGACCGCGTATCTCGACGAGATCCTCTTCGTGCCGGCACCCGACGTCGCGGTGCGCCAGGCCGGCGTGGAGACCGGCGAGTATCACTACGCCCAGCAGCTGCAGCAGGACATGTACGAGCGCGTCAAGAGCGCGCCCGGGGTGGTCGCCGGGATCATCAAGCCCGAGGGCTGGCCCACAGCCGTGCTCAACCACAAGCAAGGGCTGATGACCGACAAGCGCATCCGCCAAGCGTTCCAGGCCGCCCTCGACATGGAGCAGATCATGGCGGCCGGCTTCGGCGACAAAGCGTTCTATCGGCTCGATCCCGGCCTCTCGTTCCCGGAGCAGCCGCAGTGGCACAGCAAGGTGGGCGGCGACCTCTACAACCAGAAGAATCCGGCCAAGGCACGGAAGCTCCTGCACGAGGCTGGCTACACCGGTCAGCCGGTGCGCTGGATCACGACGAAGGAGTACCAGTGGATGTACAAGAACGCCATCGTCGCCAGGCAGCAGCTGGAGGCGGCGGGGTTCAAGATCGACCTCCAGGTCGTCGACTGGGCCACGCTCGTGCAGCGCCGCAACAAGCCCGACCTCTTCGACGTGTTTTCGACGGGGATCACGTTCAACCCCGAGCCCGCCTTCGCCACGAGCGTGGCCTGCAACTGGCCGGGCTGGTGGTGCAACGAGGACAAGGAAAAGCTTCTGGAGGCGCTCGGCCGCGAGAGCGATCCGAAGAAGCGCAAGGGGATCTGGGAGAAGGTCCAGCAGATCTTCTACGAGGACGTCGGGCGCATCAAGTTCGGCGACGAGTTCGGCCTGGTCGCCTACCGCAAGGAGCTGCAGGGCTTCCGCCCGACGAACGAGGCGAACTTCTGGAACGTCTGGCTGAAGTAGACGGCGAGGCCCCGCCGGGCTGGTGAAGCTTTACGTCGTCCGCCGGCTCCTGGCGCTCGTGCCGGTGGCGCTCGTGGTGGCCACCGTCGCGTTCGTGCTGATCCACCTGGCGCCGGGCGACCCGGCGTCCGTCATCGCCGGGCCCGACGCCTCGCGGGACGACGTCGAGCGTATCGAGCGGCAGCTGGGGCTCGACGCGCCGCTCCCGATGCAGCTGGTGCGCTGGTACGTGCAGCTGGCCCGGGGCGATCTCGGACGATCCATCTTCCTCCGAAGGCCGGTGACCGAGGCGATCCTCGACCGGGTCGAGCCGACGCTGCTCTTGACGCTCTTCGCGATCGCCATCGCGGTGGCGATCGGGGTGCCCGCCGGCGTCGTCTCGGCTCGCTTTCACAACTCGGCGGCAGACCAGGCGCTCATGGTGATCGCGCTGGTCGGTATCTCGGTGCCGAACTTCCTGGCCGGGCTCCTGCTCGTGCTCTGCTTCTCGGTCTGGCTCGGCTGGTTCCCGGTGGCGGGCTACGCGCCGCTCGAGTCCGGGTGGCTCGCGACGCTCCGCTCGCTCGTCCTGCCCGCCTTCGCGCTCGGGCTCGTGCAGTCGGCGCTCATCGCACGGATCGCCCGGTCGGCCATGCTCGACGTCCTTCGCGAGCCGTTCATCGTCGCCGGCCGGGCCAAGGGGCTCGGCGAGCGCGCGGTCGTCTACAAGCACGCCCTCAAGAACGCGATGATCCCCACCGTGACGATCATCGGCATCAGCTTCGCCATCTTGATCTCGGGCGCCGTCGTCATCGAGACCGTGTTCAACATTCCGGGGCTGGGCCGCCTCATCATCTCCGCTGTCTTGCGCCGCGACTACCCCGTGATCCAGGGTGTCGTGCTGTGCATCGTCGGCTTGTACATGTTGATCAACCTTGCGGTGGACCTCTCGTATCTCTGCTTCGACCCCCGGGTGCGATACCAGTAATGGTAGAGCGAGCCGAGGCGCGTCGAGCGGCGAGGCGAGCGGTTCAAGGGCCCGAAGAATGGTAGAGCGAGCCGAGGCGCGTCGAGCGGCGAGGCTCGTCCTTGCCACTGAATGGTTCGGTGATCGTCGGTGGCTCGTGCTGCTGGCGCGCCGGAAGGTCGCGCTGGTGGGCGCCGTGCTGCTAGCGGCCATGCTGGTCCTCGGGCTCGTCGGGCCCCTCGTCGCCGGGAACCCGACCCACATGGACGTCGCCGCGCGGCTCGGCGCCCCGAGCCGCGCCCACTGGTTCGGAACGGACGACGTCGGTCGCGACGTCTTCAGCCGTGTGATCCACGGCGCCCGCCTGTCCTTGCTGGTCGGCGCTGCGGTCGTCGCCTTCGCGTTCGCGGTTGGGGTCCTCTGTGGGCTGATCGCCGGCTACTTCAAGCGGCTCGACAACGTCGTCATGCGGGTGATGGACGGGCTCATGGCGTTCCCCGCGATCATTCTGGCGATCGCGCTGATGGCGTCGCTCGGTCCGAGCGTGACCAATGTGATCGTGGCGATCGGCGTGGTGAACTCGCCGCGGGTGGCGCGCGTCGTGCGGGGCTCGGTCCTGGTCGTCCGGGAGACGGCGTACGTGGAGGCCGGACGCGCGCTGGGCGCCTCGGACCTGACGCTGATCGGCCGGCACGTCCTGCCGAACTGTCTCTCGCCCGTGATCGTCCAGGCGAGCTTCGTATTCGCGGCGGCCGTCCTGACCGAGGCCGCGCTGTCGTTCCTCGGGGTCGGCGTGCCACCGTTCGTGCCGTCGTGGGGGAACATCCTCTCGGACGGGCGGCTCTACCTCAGGCAGGCTCCGTGGCTCGTGCTCTATCCGGGGGCGGCGATCATGTTGACGATCTTCGGCCTCAACCTGCTGGGCGACGGGCTGCGAGACCTGCTCGATCCGAAGCTCTCGGGAGAAAGCGCCCGAGAAACGCGCGGCCTCCAGACCGAACAGCGGCGCGCGACCTGACCCGTGCTTTATAAGGAAGGGGAGACCACCAGATGCCACCACATCGCAACGCCTATCGTCCGAGCGTCATGGGCACCCGCGGGGTCGTCACGTCGGCACACCCGCTGGCCTCGATGGCCGGAATCCAGATGCTCCTGGCCGGCGGCAACGCCGTGGACGCGGCGGTCGCCGTCGGCTCGACGCTGAACGTCGTCGAGCCGTTCATGTCGAGCGCCGGCGGCATCGGCCTCATGCTCGTCTCGCGCCGCACGGGCGAGCGGCACGTGCTGGACTTCATCGGGCGGGCGCCCGGCGCGGCGGATCACACCGACTGCACGGACGACGAGCTGGCCGGCGGCCCGAAATCGTGCGCGACGCCCGGCAACCTCGGGGGCTGGCTCGCCGCGCTCGAGCGCTTCGGCTCGATGGACCGCGCTCGCGTGCTGGCGCCTGCGATCGCGCTCGCCGAGAACGGCGCGCCGCTCACCTTCAAGAACGTGGAATTCTTCGAGCAGGCGCGCGCAACGCTCGGCCGCTCGCCGGAGGCGCAGCGCCTCTATCTCGGCAACGGCGAGCCCCGCCCCGGCGGCATCGTCACCTACAAGGAGCTGGCGTCGACGTTCCGTCAGGTCGCCGAGGGCGGCGCCGACGCGTTCTACCGCGGGCCGATCGCCCGCGCGATCGGACGGGCCGTGCGCGAGGCGGGCGGGTGGCTCACCGAAGACGACCTGGCCGGCTTCACACCCGAGTGGCGCGAGCCCGCCGCGATCACGTATCGAGGCTGGCAGGTGCTCTCGGTGCCGCCGCCGTTCTCCGCCTTCCAGATGCTCGAGACGCTGAACATCCTCGAAGGCTACGACCTCGCGAGCTTCCGTCACAACTCCGCCGACTACCTCCACCGCCTGATCGAAGCCGTGAAGCTCGGCTCCGCCGACCGGCTCGCCTATGCCTACGGCTCCGACGTCCCGCTCCGCGGGCTCCTCTCCAAGAAGTATGCGGCGTCCCAGCGCGGGCGCATCGACGCCAAGCGCGCGGGCGTGAGCGAGGGCGAGCGCCACAATCGGCAGACGCTGCCGGGACAGATCGCGGAGGGCCATCCCGCGGACTTCATGAACGAGCAAACCACCCACTTCGCGTGCGCCGACGCCGCGGGCACCGTCGTCTCGGTCACCCAGACGCTCGGCGTGCCCTTCGGCTCCGGCTTCGCCGTCCCGGGCACGGGGATCGTCCTCAACAACATCCTCAAGTGGATGGACCGCGACCCGGCGTCGCCGAACGTGGTGCGCCCAGGACGCAAGGCGGGCACGATGATGTCGCCCACGCAGGTCTTCCGCGACGGCGCCTTCCACGTCTCCATCGGCACTCCTGGCTCGTACGGCATCTTGCAGACCACGCCCCAGATGCTCCTCAACGTGCTCGAGTTCGGCATGAACATCCAGGAGGCGATCGAGGCGCCGCGCGTGCGGGTCTACCGCGACCGGCTGGTCGACGCGGAGTCGCGCATTTCAGCGGCGACGCTCTCGGGACTGGTCGAGCGCGGTCACACCGTCAACGCGATCGCCGACTGGTCGTGGATCGTCGGAGGCGGCCAGGGCATCGTCCGTGATCTGGAATCCGGAGCCCTCATGGCGGGCGCCGATCCGCGCCGTGACGGATATGCCCTGGCGATCTAGCCGGCGGGCCTGGGTTGGTGGAAAATTGCCCTCTACCGGGCGTTTTTTGACCGGCAGGCCGAAGTGCTCAGGACCCTAACGGCATGATATAGCAGGAGAATTGCTCGGCATCTCTTATGCACTACCCCTCTGTCGGACGCGCGCAGGGCGCCAGAGGGGAGACACGGCGATGGTGCGAGGGTCGGTGGTCCTGGCAGTGCTCGGCACGGTGTTCGTCTCGAGCGGGGCGCCCGCGGCTGCGACCGCCTACCGTCAGACCGATGGCCGAGTCGCCACGCGTCCCGACCATCCGTCCGCGACAGACGCGCGGGCCCTCGATGACCTGCTCGATCGCTCCGGTCTCCGAGTCCAGCTCGAGAGCATGTCGGCCGGCGTCCGCGTGCAGTTCCTGCGCGGCCACCGCCGCTTGAACGGCCAGGACCGATTCACGATCGACCGGATCGTCTCCGAGCGCTTCGATCCCGAGACCCTCTACACGCGGATCAAGCTCGAGTTCGAGCGAAACCTCGACGCTGAGAAGCTCGCGAAGGCCCTGGCCTGGTACGACTCGCCGCTCGGAAGGCGGATCACCGGACTCGAACTGGCCGCGCTCGTCACCGAGACTGGACGAGACGCGCTCGCCGACCTGGAGCGCGATGATCCCTCGTCTCGTCGCCTGGGGCTCATCGAGCGTCTCGACGCCGGTGGCGGCGCGTCGGAGACGACCGTGGATGTGACCATCGCCATCGTGCGAAGCCTGACGCTGGCCTTCCAGCCCGCCCTGCCCGCGGTGGCCCGGCTCAACCACGGTCAGCTCGAGGATCAATTCGCCCGCGCCCGGAATCGAACCCTGGAGCAGATCAGGCACGCGTGTATCGTGAACATGCTGCTCGCCTACCGTGGTCTCTCCGACCAGGAGCTCGATCGCTACGTGCTGTTCGTCGAGTCCGAAGCCGGCCAGTGGTACATGAGCGTGATGAACAGCGCACTCCTGGCCGCAGTCGACGTGGCGGCGGAGGCGACCGCGACCGAGCTCGTCACTGCGGTTCCGCAGCTCGTCGGCGACCTCCGCTAGTCCGCCCGTCCGTCCTCAGGGCTTCCGGAAGAGGATAGCTCCAAAGAAGGACTCCGCGGACGAGGTCGTGTCATCCGAGTCGATGGCGATCGAGATGAACCCCGGGTTGTCGGGCTGACCACCGTAGATCTTCTTGTAGTCCTCGACCACGTTGCGCCGCTCGGTGATCCATTTGCCAAGGTCGGCCGGGCCGGAGCGCACCACGACGTAGGTCACGGTCGAGGTCTTCTCGCTCTTCAGGACGCTGCCGGCCGGGCAGGTCGTGTCCCAGATGTAGCCGATGATCTGCGAGCGCACCGCCTCCGGGAACCGCGGCCAGACCACGTAGAGCTGCGCCGCCTGGTCGTCCGCACTCTTCTTCCGGCAGTCGGCGCCCTTGGGCAGGACGACGGCTTTCCAGCGCCACTCGAGGATCGGAGTCTCCTTGAGAGGGATCTTGCCCTTGATGTCCTTGCGGATGGCCGAGCTCTCGATCTTGCTCTTGAGGTGCAGGACGCGGTGGCCGTCGTTCTCCTCGATCGTCATGTCGTACTGCGGCAGGCCCCAGGTCTGGCCGCCAAGCCAGCCCTCGGGAATCCCCTTGGCCCCGACTTTCTGACTCGTCCAGTCGTCGATGACGACGTCGGCCGCCCACGCGGCGACCGCGAGCACGAGCACGAACGTCAACACGACGAACCGTGGCATGGTCCGGGGGCTCCTTCAGGGCTATGATACCGTCTTCGCGTGCACGGCTCGCCCGATTCCATCCGTGTCGACAAGTGGCTCTGGGCCGCGCGGGTGTTCAAGACGCGAAGCCTCGCCTCGGCGGCGTGCGACGGCGGCAAAGTGGACATCAACGACGACGCGGCGAAGCCGGCCAGGCACGTCCGTGCCGGCGATCTGATCAAGGTGACGCTGCTGCGGGGGCGCCGACGCATCCTGAAGGTCGCCGCCGTCGGTGATCGACGGGGATCCGCCGCCATCGCGAGGATGCTCTACGAGGACCTGACCCCGCCCGAGCCCCCGCGTGCCCGTCAAGCGCCGCCGCCCTGGCGCGAGCCCGGCGCGGGCCGGCCCACCAAGCGCGAGCGTCGCGACATCGAGCGCCTGCGGGGATGGTAGTGCGAGCCGAGCCGCGTCGGGCGGCGAGCCGAGCTCTTCAATGGCTCGAAAAATCCCTAGGGCGAGAGGCGAGCTCTTCAAGGCTCGGAAGACCGAGCGGTGAGAGACGCGCGCGATCGAGGGAGCACACGAGGCGATCACTACCCTGGTGAGCTATAGTTGGTCAACCTGAGCGGTGGAGCGTGTCATGGAACGCTATGACTGGAACGCGATCGTCGACGGTCTCAATCGATATCTGCGGCTGCGCTCGATCCCGATCGGCATGAAGCTCTTCGAGACCGTCGAGGCGATGGAGGCGATCCCGAAGATTCGCCGGCCGCGGGCCAAGCACACGACTGACCAGATCGTCGCCCAGGCGCGCCAGCTCGGCTGGACCGTCGGCATTACCATGGCCGACCTCATCGGTGCCCAGTGCGGCGCCGTCATCGGGCTCTCCCCGCAAGACGACGATTGGCTCTCGGGGCGGCGCATGGCAGGCGTATGGTTCAAGACGTTGGAGGACGCCAGCCTGCACCAGCACGCGATGGACTGCGTGCCGCACGGCCGCTACCGCGCCATGGCCGTGTCGCCGCTCACCTCGGGACGGCTCGACCCGCCCGACATCTGCCTCATCTATGGCACACCCGGGCAGATGATCTTCTTTATCAACGGGCTCCAGTGGGCGGGATACCGCAAGCTCAGCTTCACCTCTGTCGGTGAGTCGGCGTGCGCCGACTCCTGGGGAAAGGCGCTGAAGACCGGTGAGCCGGCCTTGACGATCCCCTGCTACGCGGAGCGGCGGTATGGCGGCGTGGCTGACGATGAGCTCTTGATGGCGATTCCCCCGCGCTTCCTTCCCAAGGTGCTCGAAGGACTGGCCGCGCTCGACAAGAACGGCTTGCGCTACCCCGTGCCGCCCTACGGCATCCAGTCCGACGCCGGCGCTGGGTTATCGGTCAGCTACGCGACGAAGGAGACGAAAGCCTGATGAAACTGATCGGTGAGGTCTTCGAGGGATTCCGGACCGCCCGCGAGGAAAAGATCAAGTACCTCGAGCGGGTCCCCATCTTCGAGGCGTGCAGCATACGCCAGCTCCGCGCCGTCGCCGATATCGCGAAGGTCGTCGAGGTGCCCGAGCGGACCGTCCTCACTCGACAGGGCGAGCCCGGCGACGAGTTCTTCATCATCATCGACGGGACGGCGCTGGTGACGCTCTCGATGCAAAAGCGGCACCGGCTGCGGCCCGGTGAGTTCTTCGGCGAGATGAGCCTGCTCGATGGCGCGCCACGCTCGGCCACCGTGAAGGCCGAGACCGACCTGCGCGTGCTCGTCGTCAGCCGCGCTCATTTCTGGCAGCTCCTGAGGGAGGTCCCCGAGCTCACCCAGAAGATGCTCCTGAACCTCTCCCGCCGCATCCGGGACCTCGAGAACGCGGCGAACGCCTGACCGGGGTCCGGCCCGGCGTCGGTGAGTTAGAAGGTCAGCTTGTCCCCCGGGCTGATCGGGAAGACCTGCGTCGACGTCTGGCCGAGCGCGGCCTGGTATTCCTGCGGCGTTCCCCGAAGCACCGGGAACGTCCCGTAGTGGACGGGGATCGCGAACTTCGGCCTGAGCATTTCCTTCGTCGCGTACGCGGCGTCACGGGGATCCATCACGAAGTGCCCGCCGATCGGGATCATGACGAGATCGGGCTTGTAGTACTCGCCGATCAACCGCATGTCGCCGAAGAGCCCGGTGTCGCCCATGTGGTAGATCTTGAACCCGTTCTCCACCTCGACGATGAAGCCGCAGGGCTCGCCGCCGGGGTAGGTCGTGCTCTTCTTCGTCACCGGGTCGGTGACGGTGACTTCGGATGAGTGCTCGGCCCGCACCTGCGTGATGGTGATCTGTGGGCCAGCCGGGTTCACGCGTCCGCCCTTGCCGAAGCGCACCGCCTTGTCCGGCGACACCCAGCCGAGATCGACCATCGTCGCGATGAGCCCGGCGGGGCCGAGCACGGTCGCCCCCGTGCGCTTGGCCAGCTCCGAGACATCGCCAGTATGGTCGCCGTGGCCGTGCGTGATGAGGATCACGTCGACCTTGCCGAGCGAGTCGAGGTTCTTGTACTGCGGCGGCGTCTTCGGGTTGTTGGTGAGGAACGGGTCGATCACGATCACCTTGCCGGTGAGCGTGGTGATCTTCGTCGTGGCCTGACCGAGCCAGTGCACCTCGGCCTTCGCGGTCTGCGCCCACGCGCGGTCGGCCGCCAGGGCGAAGCTGAGCGTCCCAGCCGTCAGCCTCAGGAAGTCGCGGCGGAGCATGTCCATGTCTTCTTCCTCCCGGCGTCAGCGGGCGTGTATGACCTGTCGGATGGCGCGGCGGACGTCGGCGGGCGCGAAGGGCTTGCCGAACGTGGGCGCGGCGCTCTCCCGGAGAAACTCGGCGCTCTCCGGTCCGAGCGTGTCGCCGGTCACGAATATCATGCGCCGGAGCAGTCGAGGGTGGTGGCGGGCCACCTCGTGGTAGAGCCCCGGCCCATCGAGCTGAGGCATTCGTAGGTCGCTGATGATGAGATCGTAGGTCGCCTCGCGGAGCTTGTCGAGCGCCGCGACGCCGTTCTCGGCCGTATCGACGCGGTGATCGTCCGCGGCGAGGAATTCGGCGAGCACCGCCGCGAGCTCGGGCTCGTCGTCCACGACGAGAATCGTCTGGCCCCGGACGGGGGGCTCTGCGCTCTCTTCCGAGGCCTCCGTCTCGGCTGCCGTCTCATCCACTGGCAGCTCCATCCGGAAGACGGCGCCCTGACCGGGCTCGCTCACCGCTGCGAGGCTTCCTCCATGCGCCTCGACGATTCCCTTGCAGATCGCCAGGCCCAGGCCCGTGCCTTCGCCGAGGGGCTTGGTCGTGAAGAAGGGCTCGAAGAGTCGCTCCTGCGCTTCCGGGCTGATCCCCGGCCCGCTGTCGGCCACCTCGAGGGCGACGCCCCGGTCGTCCGCGGTCGGCCGCGTGGTGACCGTGATCGAGCGCGGTCTGGGAGTCTCGTGCACGGCGTGGTGCGCGTTCGACAGGAGATTGACGATGACCTGATGGAGCTGGTGGGAATCGCCCGTCAAGGCGGGGAGTCGGTCGGCCAGCTCGAGCCGAAGCTCGACGTTGTCGACGCGGAACTGGTAGGCCAGCAGCTCGATCGCCTCGCGCACGACCTGATTCAAGGCGACGCGGGTACGCTCGGCGGGCTGCCGGCGCGCGAGCGCAAGGAAATTCCTCACGATGCGGCCGCAGCGCTCCGCCGCGGTGACCATCTTCTGCGCCCGCTGGGCGATTTTCGGGTCGGCCGTGCTCTTGAGAATCGCCGCGTGACCCGTCAGGACGGACAGGGGATTGTTCAGCTCGTGGGCCACGCTGGCCAGGAGCTGACCCATGGCCGCGAGCTTCTCGCTCTGGGCGAGGTGCTCCTGGAGTCGCTTTCGCTGGGAGATGTCCTCCTTGATCGCGATGAAGTGGGTGATCTCACCGCGCTCGTCGTGGACCGGCGTGATCGTCTGCGCCTCGGGGTAGAGGCTGCCGTCTTTGCGTCGATTGACCATCTCGCCTCGCCACGTCTGCCCGCTCAGAATGGATTCCCAGAGACTCCGGTAGAACGACGGCTCGTGCTGTCCGGACTTTTGCAAGCGCAGCGTCCGGCCCATGACCTCCGAGACCGGATAGCCGGTGAGGCTGGTGAAGGCCGGATTGGCCCAGATGATGGCTCCGCCGCGATCCGTGATGACGACGCCGCTGGCGGCGGCGTCCAGGGCGCCGGTCTGCAGGCGCATCTGCTGCTCGGTCAGCTTGCGTTCGGAGATGTCGCGCAGCACCCCCAGACGTCCCACCACCTGGCCCTCTCTCCGGACGTTCGTCATGTTCGCTTCCACCCAGACCAGCACGCCGTCCCTTTTGAGCAGGTGCGTCTCGAAGACCGCGGTTGAATCCTGATCGCTGACGGCCGAGCCCAGACGTTCCAGCACCCGGCGGGCGCCCTCGGGAGTCAGGAGGCTGAAGATCGGTCGCCCGATCAGCTCGTTCGTCGTGTAGCCCGTGATCGCCGAGGCCCGCTGGTTCGCGAAGACGAGGCGTCCCTGCGTGTCCATGAGAAAGATGGCGTCGTTGATGTTCTCGGCGATGAGCCGGTAACGCTCCTCGGACTCGCGCAAGGCCCGCGCGAGATGCTGACGGTCGAGCGCCTTCTTGAGTGTCGCTACCAGTTGATCCATCTCGAACGGCTTCACCAGATAGGCGAAGGCGTCGCCGTCGATGGCCTGGAGCGCCGTCGGAAGCGAGGCGTATCCCGTCATGAGAATGACCTCGAGATCCGGCGAGGCCAGTCGAAGCGACTTCAGGAGCTCGACGCCAGAGACGTCCGGGAGACGGATATCGACGATCGCGGCGTCGAAGCCCATCGTGCGGACCTGCTCGAGGCCCTCGGCGCCGCGCACGGCGCGCCCGACCACGAACCCTTTCGCCTCGAGCACGTCGCCGACCGCCTCGCGCATCCCGGCCTCGTCGTCGATGACGAGGATCCGTCCCGACGGATTCACAGCCGGACGCTCACCACGACGCTACCCTCGCGCCGGACATTACGTCGCGACCGACGGGCCCAGGAGGTGCTCGAGCTCCAGTTCCACCGCGGCGAGCGCGATAGGCTTGGTGAGACACGCATCGGCGCCCGCGGCCAAGAGCCCGGGAACGACGTCGGGATACCCGGTGATGCCCAGGATCCTGGTCGTCTGTGTCTCGGGGTTGCTCTTGAGGTGCCGGCAGACCTCGATTCCGTCGAGCTTGGGCATCATGACGTCGAGAATCAACAGCGCGGGCCTGAACGAGCCCAGCTTGATCAGAGCCTCGTAGCCGTCGCTCGCGGTCTCGATCTTGAAACCGCGCGGGTGATCGGTGAGGAACGCGACGAGCATGTCCACCACCTGGGGCTCGTCGTCCACGACGAGCACCCCAGCCGACGGCCGAGGTGCCGGGTACGTCGGCATCCGGTGCCGCCTGAGGAAGCGCTGAAACTCCTCGGCAGCGATCCGCGCGTGCCCGCCCGGGGTCTTGAAGGCGCGGAGCCGTCCTTCTCGGATCCAGGTCTTGAGCGTGGGTGTCGAGACCTGGCAATGCGCGGCGGCCTGGCCCGTGGTCAGGGAAGCTCGAGGGGACGAATTCTTTGAATTCTTCGGATTCTTCACTTGCGCGACTCAGTTTCGCCATCCGGCTCACACAAAGTCAAGTTTTGAGGGCCGGGACGGCCGTCGACGCTCGCGCGGCCGCGCGCGCCGCGGGCCGTCGCGAGGCTGGGGACCCGCTGGCCGAGGCGTGCTTATGAACGGACGACGTGTTGCGGTCGGTTGGCGATTCTGTTAGCGTTCCTCGCGTTGTACGCGCCCGGGATACCCATGAGGGCCCAGGGAAGGCGGTAGAAGCCGCCGCGACCCCGTCACTGTGATCGGGGACGAAACCCGCGAGTGCCACTGGCCGCCGAGGCCGGGAAGGCGCGGGGAGTAGGTCGATCCGAGAGCCAGGAGACCTGCCCGGGTGCCTGTCCTTTAACCGGTCTTCGAGGGAGGATCCGGGGCAGTGGTCGCATCGCTGTTCATCCTGGGCGGCGCCCGCAGCGGCAAGAGCCGCTTCGCCGTCGAACGTGTCCCGCATCGAGGACGGATCGTCTTCGTCGCCACGGCCGAGGCGCACGACGAGGACATGGCCAAGCGCATCGCGCGGCATCGCGCCGAACGCCCATCGCGCTGGCTGACGATCGAAGAGCCCCTCGATCTCGTCTCCCGCCTGCGCGCGCTCGACGATGCCTGCGACGGCATCGTCGTCGACTGTCTCACGCTCTGGGTTTCGAACCGACTGCTGCGCGGCGATCGCGACGACGTGATCCTCGAAGAGGCGTACGGGCTCGCTGAGCTGATCGGCCGCCGCCGCTCGAGCTTCACGGTCGTGTCGAACGAGGTCGGTGAGGGCGTGCACCCCGAAACCGCGATGGGCCGTCGGTTCCGTGACGTGCTGGGCGTCGTGAACCAGCGTGTGGCGGCCGCGTGCGACAGCGTCGTCCTGATGGTCGCGGGCATTCCGCTCACGGTCAAGACGCCGTCGCCCACGCCTGGAGCCCAGCGATGACCCAGCTCTCCCGGCTCTTGAGCTCGATCGTGCTTCCGACTCCTGGCGGAGCCGAGGCGGCCCAGCGTCACCTCGACGATCTGACGAAGCCGCCGGGGAGCCTGGGGCGGCTCGAGGAGATCGCGCTGCGGCTCGCCCTGCTGCGCGGCGGCGCGCCCGCGGTCGACCATCCGGTGATCTTCACGTTCGCCGCTGATCACGGCGTCGTCGCGGAAGGTGTCAGCGCGTATCCGCAGATCGTGACGGCGCAGATGGTCGAGAACTTCGTGCGCGGGGGCGCTGCGGTGAACGTTCTCGCGCGGCAGGCGAGAGCGCGCGTGGTGGTGGCCGATTTCGGCGTCGCCAGCCCGCTCGGCCCGTCGCCGGACCTCGTGCGGTGCCCGATCGGGCCGGGCACGGCGAACATCGCCGCCGGCCCGGCGATGACGCGCGAGCAGGCGGTCCAGGCGATCGAAAGTGGAGCGAGGCTCGCCGGAGAGGCCCTCGACGCGGGCGCCGATCTCCTCGCGACGGGCGAGATGGGCATCGGCAACACGACGACGGCGAGCGTGATCGCCGCGGCGATCACGGGCCAGACACCCGAGCGGGTGACCGGCCGGGGTACGGGGGTGGATGCCGCGACGCTGGTGCGCAAGGTGGCCGTCGTGCGGCAGGCCCTCGCGGTCAACGATCCCGACGCGCGGGACGGGCTCGACGTGCTCGCCAAGGTCGGCGGCTTCGAGATCGGGGGACTCGCCGGCGTGATCCTCGCGGGCGCTGCCCGGCGCGTCCCCGTGGCGCTCGACGGCTTCATCGCGGGCGCGGCGGCGCTGATCGCCGTCACGCTCGCGCCAGCGTCGCGCCACGTGCTCTTCGCCGCGCATCGCTCCGCCGAGCCCGGCCACGCCGTGATCCTCGACCATCTCGGGCTCGAGCCGTACCTTGACCTTTCGCTGCGCCTCGGCGAGGGCACGGGCGCCGCGCTGTTCATTCATCTCGCCCGCGCGGCCGCGCTCGTCTGGAGCGAGATGGCGACCTTCAAAGCCGCCGGCGTGACTGAATCGGAGGGGGCCTCGGCGGCCCCCTCCGAAGCCTCCCCCGAGAACAAGATTGCGCCGGCAAAGCCGGCGCTCGAACGGCGCCGATGACGAGGCGCGTCGCGGTCGTCGTGGCCGTCGCAACGGCCATAGCTGTCTGGTTCCTCGTGGTCTCCGCACCCGCCGTGGCGTTCACGACGCGTGACATGCTTGGCCGGGAGGTCACGCTCGCGGCGCCTCCCGCGCGCATCGTGTCGCTCGTCCCCAGCATCACCGAGATCCTGTACGCGTTGAACGCCGAGGACATGCTCGTCGGCGTGACGGACTTCTGCGACTTTCCCGCCGAAGCTCGGCAGAAGCCGAAGGTCGGTGGGATGGTCGCGCCGAGCCTCGAGGCCATCGTCGCTCTCAAGCCCGATCTCGTGATCGCCACGACAGAGGGCAGCCGTGAGGACGCGATCGTTCAGCTCCGGCGTCTCAAGATCCCCGTATACCTGGTCACGGCTCACCGCGCCGCCGACGTGACGCTACTCATCGCACGGATGGGCGAGCTGACGGGACGGCAGGCGGCGGCCGGGCCGCTGGTCGCGCGCATCGAGCACCGGATCGAGGCGGTGAAGAAGGCGGTGCTCCCGCTCAGCCGCCCGCGCGTCCTCTATGTTCTCTGGCCGGAGCCGCTCATCGTGCCGGGGCGTGACGCGATCGTCACCGAGCTGATCCAGATCGCGGGGGGCCAGTCCCTCACGGCCGGCGATGCCGACTCCTGGCCCCGCTACAGCCTGGAGGCGGCGGTGGCCAAGGGCCCCGAGGTCATTCTGCTGGCCAACCACGGAGCCGGTACCGGTGCGATCTCGATGGACAAGTGGCGGCGCCTGTCGGAGCTCCCCGCTGTCAAAGCCGGGCGACTCCTCTCGGTCGACGGCGACCTGATGCATCGCTACGGGCCGCGTTTCGTCGACGGCCTCGAGCAGCTGGCGCGCGCGATTCACCCGGAGGCGTTTCCCTGAGCTCGGCGCAACGGCTGGTCCTGGTGCTCGGTGTCCTCTCGGGGCTGCTGCTCGCCGCCGCCACCACCGCGCTGTTTCTCGGCAGCGCGTCGATCTCGCCGCACGCGGTGTTGACCGCCGTGACGGGACGCGCCGCGCCGGAGTCGGTCGAGTCGGTCGTGACGCTGTCCATCCGCCTGCCACGGATCGCCGTCGCCGCGCTGGCCGGCGGCGCTCTCGCCGTCGCGGGTGTGGCCTTTCAGGCGCTCACGCGGAACCCCCTCGCCGAGCCTTCGGTGCTCGGCATCTCCGGCGGTGCCGCGTTCGGTGTCGTCGTCGGCCAGAGCTTCGGGCTCGGCCCGACGATCCTCGAGGCGCTTGGCCTCACCGCCTTCGCGTTTGCCGGCGCGCTGCTCGCCGCAGGAGCGGTCTACGGGATCGCTGCGGCCGGCCGAGGGCTGTCGGTCCAGACCCTGTTGCTGGCCGGTGTCATCGTGGGGATCTTCTTTTCTTCGGCGATCACGGTGGCGATCTCGCTCCTCGACTTCAACCGGCTCGGCGGCGTCATCCACTGGTTGCTCGGCAATCTCGCCCCGATCCCGCCGGGCGCCCTCGCCCTGTTCGCGCTCCTCGCGGCCGCTGGTTTCGGGCTCGTCGTGCGCCACGCGCGCGAGCTCAACTTGATGGCGCTCGGCGAGGAGGCCGCGCTGCAGCTCGGCGTCGCCGCCGAGCGGCTGAAGATCACCATCTTCGTCGGCGCGGCGCTGCTCACCGCGAGCGTCGTGGCCTTCACGGGACCGATCGGCTTCGTCGGGCTGATCGTGCCCCACGCCCTCCGCATGCTCCTGGGCTCGGATAACCGGCTCCTCGTGCCCGCTTCGCTCGTCGGCGGCGCCGTCTTCCTCCTGGTCGCCGACACCGTCGCCCGCAACGTCGTCGCGCCGGCCGAGCTGTCGGTCGGTGTCATCACGTCCCTCTGCGGCGCCCCGTTCTTCGTCTACCTCCTCCGCACCCGATACCGCGCCAACCTCTGATGCCCACACCCATGGCCGTGCCCGATCTCCGAACCATTGAACCGCCGCATCACAGCGCGGCGCGCCCCGCTCGTCTTCCACGTTCGCGGCCGGCGCCGCCCCCCGACGCGCGACGGCTTACGTCGCCGGCGTCGGCCGCGGCTCTCACCGAGAACGCGAAGCGCCAGGTGAGTGATGCTGGTTGAGTTCGGAGAAGTGAGCTTCGCGTATCCAGCGTCGGCAGCCCCCCGTGCGCGCCCATTTGCCCTGTCCACGCTCTCGTTCGAGATCGCCGCGGGTGAGATCGTCGGCGTGATCGGGCCCAATAGCTCGGGCAAGACGACCCTCATCCGCCTGCTGACGCGGGTGCTTGAGCCCGCGGCCGGCGAGATCCGTCTCGAGGGCGCCCCCCTGCGCCAGATCGCCCGCACGGACCTGGCCCGGCGCGTGGCCGTGGTGCCGCAGGGGACTATGCCTCAGTTTCCGTTCACGGTCGGCGAGCTCGTG
Source organism: Candidatus Rokuibacteriota bacterium (assembly GCA_003220535.1). Classification (GTDB taxonomy): domain Bacteria; phylum Methylomirabilota; class Methylomirabilia; order Rokubacteriales; family CSP1-6; genus AR31. The sequence continues at coordinate 54,388 of QHSU01000063.1, read as the reverse complement.
CTGATGGGCCGATATCCGCACGGTCCCGGCCGCTACTTCGAGAGCCCGCGCGATCGGACGGTCGCGCGCGAAGCGATGGAAGCGACCGGGGTTCTCGAGCTCGCCGATCTGCCGTTCGATCATCTGAGCGGCGGCGAGCGCCAGCGTGCAGTCATCGCGCGCGCGCTCGCCCAGGAGCCGCGGCTGCTCGTCCTCGACGAGCCGACGGCCCACCTCGATCTGCGCTATCAGGCCGAGGCGGCGGCGCTCCTGCGACGCCTGAACCAGGAGCGCGGCATGACGATCCTGCTCGTGTCCCACGACCTCAATCTGGCGGCCGAGGTGTGCGACCGGCTGCTGCTGCTGGCCGCCGGCCGCCTGGCGGCGACCGGCGTGCCGGAGGCGGTGCTCGACGAGTCGCTCCTCGTCTCGGTCTTCGGCTGCGAGGTGATCGTCGACAAGAGTGAGGCGACGCGGCGACCGGTGGTGCGCCTGACGTGGCGTGTCGACCCACCGGCCGCCAGCCGCGGAAGCGCGCCGACGGGAAAGGGGGTGGGAGACACGCGGTAGCCAGTCGAGGATTCGTCCCGATCAAGGGAAGCCGGTGAGGCCGGACGAGGCCGAAGCCGGCACGGACCCGCCACTGTGAGTGGGGAGCAGACGCCCGGGTTGACCACTGTCCGCCGCGAAGCGGACGGGAAGGTTGGGCGCGCGCGCCGATCCACGAGTCAGGAGACCTGTCCGGGACGACAGCTTCCAACCCTTTCGCGGAAGAAGGAGTGAGGCGCATGCGTCGGTTCGTTCTGGTTCTGTTGCTGCTCGCACTGCTCGGCTCCCCCCAACGGCTCGCCGCCCAGGAGCCCAGGAAGCTCGATCCGGTGGTGGTGACCGCCACGAAGACGGAAACGCCGGCCGCAGAACTCGGCGCGTCCGTGAGCGTCGTGACCGAGGACGACTTCAAGACCTACCACTACGAGACCGTCGAGGATGCGCTGCGCACGGTCCCCGGCGTCGAGATCCGGCGCTCCGGGAGCCTCGGCAAGACGACGAGCGTCTCCATCCGGGGCGCCAACGCCAACCAGGTTCAGGTCCTCGTCGATGGCGTGCGGGTCAAGAGCCCGACGTCGGGCCAGGCCGATCTCTCCGACATGTCGCCCGACCTCATCGAGCGCATCGAGGTGATCCGCGGCCCGCAGTCCACGCTGTATGGCGCCGACGCGATCGGCGGCGTCATCAACATCATCACCAAGAAGGGCAAGGGTCCGATCTCGGCGAGCGTCGAGCTCGGGGCCGGCAACTACGACACCTATTCGACGCGAGGGGGGGTCAGCGGCAGCTACTCCCTTTTCGACTACGCGCTGGGTGCCTCGCACCTCGAGTCGAACGGTCAGTTCAGGAACGACGACTCGGACAAGAACGGGTTCAGCGCGCGCATCGGGCTCTCGCTCCCGTGGGACAGCTCGCTCGCCTTCAGCTTTCGCTGGAACCGGACCGAGACCGGCCTGCCGGTCAAGTTCATCTCCACGAGCCCGCCTCCGCTGCCGATCGTGCCGATCATCGACGTCAACAATCGGCAGACCAGCGAGACGTACGTGATGGCGCTCAGCGGCAAGACCCGGCCCGTCAGCTGGTGGGAGAGCGAGTTACGGCTCGGGCGCTACCAGAACTTCCAGGAGTTCATCGACCTTCCCGACCCGGCCGAGACGTGCCCGTTTCCCCCCTGCGAATTCCCCTCGCGCTTCAGCGTCGAACGGCGGGAAGTGGAGTGGCTGAACCACTTCCATATCGGCCGGTGGTCCACCAGCTCGGTCGGGCTCGAGTACCGCGACGAGAAGGGCGAGGTCCAGGGCAGTACGCCGTTCGACGCCACCAGCGACACGAAGTCGGCCTTCTTCCAGCAGCAGCTGCGGTTCTTCGAACGGCTGTTCATGTCGGCGGGCTTCCGCGTGGAGGACAACAGCGTCTTCGGCACGAACTGGACCGAGCGCGGCTCGCTCGCGTACCTGATCCGCGAATGGGGCACGCGGATCCACGGCGGCGCCGGCTCGGGGTTCCGGGCGCCCACCTTCAACGACCTGTTCTTCCCGGGCTTCTCCGATCCGAATCTCCAGCCCGAGAAGAGCTTCTCCTGGGACGTCGGCGTCGACCAGAAGCTCTGGAAGGACCGGATCCGTCTCGGGCTCACCTACTTCCACAACGATTTCACGAATCTGATCTCGTTCGAGTTCATCTCCACCCCCCCGTTCGTGCGCGGCGTGAACATCGGAAAGGCGCGGGCGGAGGGAATCGAGTTCGTCTCCGAGGTAGATCTGCTGGACACGCTCACCGCGTCGCTGAACTACACCTATACCGAATCGGAGAACCTCCAGACCCACCGCCTCTTGTCGCGTGAGCCGCGCGATCGCCTGAACATCGGGCTGACGTGGCGTCCCATGCCGCGCCTCGAGCTCTTCTCGCAGCTCCAGTGGACGAGCAAGCAGTTCGAGCCGATCGGGGGCGGCGCCTACGTGTGGAACAGCGGCTACACGGTGCTGAACGCCGGCGGCACCTATCGGCTCTTCCAGCGGCACGCGTTCGTCCAGTCGGTCGATCTATGGGCTCGCATCCAGAATCTGACCAACGAGGACTACGCGGAAGTACGCGGGTTTCCAGCGCTGGGGATCAACGCTCTGGCCGGCCTGCGCATGACGTTCTAGACTGCCGGGGCCGAGCCAGGTGACGCGCCATGGCGGTGCGCGCCGCAGGCCGTCGCGGGGCTGGGCCCCGCCGGCCGAGGCGCGCCTCGAGACCAAGATGCCGCTCGTCGTTTGGCCTGGTCAGTGAGACGCGCGGGGAGCGATGTCAGTCGCGAGAGGGGTAGCGCGCGAATGATCGACGGGATCGAAGTCGCGGTGGACCGTGAGGCCGTGGTCGTCGCGGCCCGCGAGCCGCTGACGGTCCTCTCGTCGGCGTTCGTGCGGGGCGGGCTCACCACGGCACGCGCCATCGTGAACCTCCACGTCCCGAAGAATCTCTCCCAGGACGCGGCGGACGGTCTTCTGCCCCCCTTCGCCGAGCGGCGCGGGATTCGCGAGCCATGGGTCGGCCTTCTCACGTCGGCGTGGACCGAGAAGGCGGAGGTCGCCGAAGCGAGCGGACCCGAGCTGAGCGCGCTGGCGGTCGTCACCGTCGGACTCTCGAACCGGGTTGCGGCTGGAGCGAGTCCGGTCGCCCTGTGGGCGCCGTCCACGATCAACGCGATCGTCGTCGTGGACGCCGCGCCCGAGCCGGCGGCGCTGGTCAACGCCGTCATGACCGTCACGGAGGTGAAGACGGCTCTGCTGGCCGCTGCTGGTGTTCGGTGCGACGATGGCCGCGTGGCGAGCGGCACCTCAACGGACGCGGTCGTCGTCGCGGCGACCGGGCGTGGCGCGCTCTGTCGGTTTGGCGGCCCGATCAGCGACCTCGGGTGGGTCGTGGCACGGGCGACCCGCACGGCGCTGGGCGCCGGGATCCGGCGCTGGATCGAGGAGCATCCGTGACGCCACGACCCCCATTGCTGACGCTGCTCGCCTCGCTGATCGTTCACGGCGTCGCGCTGTCATTGCTCTTCGTCTTCGCCTCGGGCGAGTCGCGCCCGAGTGCCCTGCTCGTCGATCTCTCCGAGCCGGAAACCGTACGAGACGAGGGGGCCCCGAGACCGGAGCGGGCTGGCTCCAGTCGCGCGATCCGGCGCGCGGAGGCTCCGGCTGCGGCGAGCCCGTCGCGGGTAACGCCGCCGAGCCCGCCTTCGTCGACCGCGGCGCCGCCAGCCGTCGCCTCCGCGCCCTCGCCCAATCCCGAGCCCGCCCCGGAGCGGGACGTCGCCCCGCCAAAGCCGCCGGAACCCCGTGAGCCGGAGCCCGCTGTCGCCCCGGCTCCGGTGCGCGAGGAAGCTCCGGGCAGCGCGGCGCGAACCTCGGCGACCACCTCGACGGTCGCGGTCCGCCCGAATTCCGGCGCCAGCGCTGAGCGAGCCGGCACGGCATCCGACGGCGTCGGCCGCCGGTCGACGCAGGGATCGTCGGCGCCCGATGAAAGCTCGGGAGCGGGTGTGGCACTCGCGCCGGCTGGGCCGCCAGGAGGCGAGCCTGGATCCGAGTACGGGGCCTACCTCAGGACCTTCAGACGGCGGATCGTCGAGTCGCTCCGCTATCCGCCGGCCGCGCGCCGACAAGGACTCAAGGGCACCGTTCAGCTGGAGATCTTCATCAAGCCGGACGGCGCGATCAGCGCGGTCTCGATCACGGGCTCGTCCTCGCATCCGCTGCTCGACGAGGCCGCGCTCCAGGCGGTGCGGAGTCTGGCGCCCCAGCCCTTCCCCGCCGGCCTGGTACCGCGCCTCCTGCGGGTGCGGCTGCCGGTCGTCTTCGACCTGCAGTAGTATGCTCACCGATCCGCCGCTGGGGAGGTGGGTATGCACGATGGAACGGCGCCGACGATCGAGCGCGGCCTCGACGGCACCACGACCTGGTATCACGACATGGCGGTCGAGGGCGACGCAGTCGAGCGTCTGCTCACCGAGCTCTTCACGGAGCACTGGGCCAAGCTCACGGTGGGGCCGCTGATCGAGGGTGCCGCGTACGAGATCCAGTTCGCCTCGCCGCCGAAGGTCACGATGCTCGACGGGTACCTGACCGTCGACACGGGCGCCTGGCACTTCCACTTGTGCGTCAACGATCACCGGGGCACGCGGAGCGAAGAGCTCGCCCGCATCCGCCGCGTGGCGCGCGCCGCCTTCTTCCGGACGGAGGGCGGATCCTGCGCGCCCACCACGTGGGGGCTCAGGCTCTGGAACGGACGCCGCGAGCAGATGATCACGGTCCTGTTCCCGAACGCGCACTTCGACGAGGACTGGCGGCGCCTGCCGGAACCGCGCTGGGAGAAAACGGAGCTCTGGCAGGCGCTCCGGCGGCGATACGCCGCCGATTGACCGTGGGGCCGCGGGCGCGCAGCCTCATCGCGGTTTGCGCGGCCGTGGCCCTCGGCGCTCCCGCCGCTCTCGCCGGCGAGGCGAACCGCATCCAGGTCGACCGTCCCAGCGTCTCCCAGAGCACCAGCACCGTCCCGCCCGGCGCTCTCCAGATCGAGAGCGGCGTGGAATACGCACGGACGCGAACGGGCGGTGAGCCCGACGAGCGCCGGCTCACCCTCGACATCGCGCTGCGGATAGGACTCACGGAGCGGATCGAAGTCACCCTCGAGGGCGAGCCACTCGTCCGAATTCGCGGCAAGCAGGACGACACGGGCAACGGCGATGTTTCCCTCAAAGGGAAGTACCGCTTTCTCGAGAAGCGGGAAGGGACCTGGTGGCCCTCGCTCGGCGTCATGCCGTTCGTCAAGCTCGCGGTCGCCCATGCGCCGCACGGGCCCGATCGACCGGACTTCGGCCTGATCGGTCTGGCAAGCTTCGATCTACCGTGGCGGCTCGGCCTGGACGTGAACGCTGGGCTCGCCGGCCTCGGCCAGTCGCACCCTGGCGGCTACCTGGTCCAGGGAGTCGCATCGGCTGCGCTCGGTCGAGAGCTCGGCGAGCGGTGGTCGACGTACGTCGAGCTCTTCTATGCCTCGCAAGCCGAGCGCGGCGCCCGCGACGTCGTGGGTTTCGACACCGGCGTTCAGTTCTTCGTGACAGCGCGCGTCGCCCTCGATGCGGCCGTCGAGACATCGCTCGCCGGACCGGGGCCGGACTATGCGTTTCGCGCCGGGCTGAGCGTCCGGTTCGGGCGGTGAGCGGCCTCGCTCCGTGCCTCATGATCCAGGGCACGGCCTCCGGCGTCGGCAAGAGCCTGCTCGTCGCGGCCCTCTGCCGAATCTTCGCGCGCGCCGGCTACCGCGTCGCGCCGTTCAAGTCGCAGAACATGGCGTTGAACGCCGCTGTCACGCTCCAGGGCGGCGAGATCGGCCGGGCGCAGGCCGCCCAGGCGGCGGCCGCAGGCATCGAGCCCACCATGGACATGAACCCGATCCTCCTCAAGCCCGAGACCGGCCACCGGTCGCAGGTCGTGGTGCTCGGGCGGGCGGTCAGGAGTGCGTCCTGGCCCGAGTACGTGCACATGCATCGCGACTTGCTCCCGCTCGTGGCCGAGAGCCTTTCGCGGCTGCGCCGGACCTTCGACCTGGTCGTCATCGAGGGCGCCGGGAGCCCGGCCGAGATCAACCTGCGCGACAGCGACATCGTCAACATGCGTGTGGCCCGAATGGCGGACGCCCCGGTGCTGCTCGTCGGCGACATCGATCGCGGCGGCGTGTTCGCAGCGCTGCTCGGCACGCTGGCGCTGCTCGAGCCAGAGGATCGTGCGCGCGTCGAAGGGCTCATCGTCAATCGGTTCCGCGGCGACGAGACGGTCCTGGCGGCCGGGCTCGCCGAGCTGAGCGCGCGCTCCTGCGTGCGGGTGCTCGGTGTCGTTCCCTACCTCGAAGCCGGGCTCATGCCCTCCGAGGACTCGCTCGATCTGGTCGACTCGGCTCTCTGGGGCGCGCCCGGCGTGCTCGACATCGCGGTCATCCGGTTGCCGCTCATCGCCAACTTCGACGACTTCGAGCCGCTGGCCGCGGAGCCCGGAGTTGGTGTCCGCTTCGTTCGCACTGCGGGCGAGCTCGGCCGCGCCGATCTCATCGTGCTTCCCGGCACCAAGGGCACCGTCGCCGACCTCCAGTGGCTTCTCGGCACGGGCCTCGCCGACGCGATCCGTGGCGCGGCGGCCAACGGGTGTCCCGTGCTCGGCATTTGTGGCGGCTATCAGATGCTCGGCGAGGCGGTCCACGATCCGGACCGCGTCGAGTCCGACGCCCCGACGACTCCTGCCCTCGGACTCTTGCCGGTGATCACCACGTTCGCTCTCGGCAAGACGACCGTGCGTGTTCGGGCTCGGGCCACCCGCGCGGCGGGGCCCTTCTCCGGCGCGGCCGGCGGCGAGCTCACCGGCTACGAGATACACGCGGGTCGGACGAGCTCGGGCTCGCCGTCGCCGTTCGCCATCGTCGAGCGTGGGGGGCTCTCGGTGAACGATGTCGACGGAGCGGTGAACGCGACCGGCACCGTGCTCGGCACGTACCTGCACGGGCTATTCGCGAACGATGCGCTTCGCCGGGAGTTGCTGCGGTCTCTGGCAGTGCGGAAGGGGATCGTCGCCGACCCGCGTTGGGGGAGTCCACCCCCCGACCGCTACGAGCGCCTCGCCGATGCGGTGGCGCGGGCCGTGGACGTGCCGGCCATCGCCAAGCTCGCGGGGCTCGCATTCCCCCGGGCCTGAGTCCGGGTATCGCGAAGCCTCTGGTGCTGCTCCTGGCGCTCGCGATCGACCTGGCTTTCGGGGATCCTTCGAACCGCTACCATCCCGTCGCGTGGATCGGTCGGCTGCTCGCAGCCGGCGGGCGTCGGCTCTGCCGTGGTTCACCGGCGGCACTCCTGGCCGGTGGCGTCGCGGTCACGGTCGGCGTCGCCGCGGTCGCCGGAGGAGCCGGCGCCGCGGTGTCGGCGCTCGCCGAGCGACTCGGGGTCGCCGGCGTCCTTCTCGAGGCACTCGCCCTCACATGCCTGCTCGCGTTCCGGGGTCTCGTCGGCGCGGCGCGGGCCGTCGCCGCCGACCTGGACCGCGGCGATCTCGCGGCGGCCCGCCGGGCGGTCGGCTACCACCTCGTGAGCCGGCCCACGGCGGAGCTCGGCGAGCGGCAGGTCGTCTCGGCGACCGTCGAATCCGTCGCCGAGAACCTGACCGACAGCCTCGTCGCGCCCGTGTTCTTCTTTCTCGTCGGGGGGCTCGCGTGGGCGGCGGTCTACCGGGTGATCAACACGGCCGATTCGATGTTCGGGTACCGCCGAGGTCCGCTCGAGTATTTCGGCAAGAGCGCGGCGCGACTCGACGACCTCGTGAACGTGATTCCGGCGCGAATCGCCGGCCTGAGCCTGGTCGTGGGTGCGGCCCTGACCGGCGAGAGCGCGCGTGGCGCCCTGGCGACCCTGCGACGCGAACGGCGCTGTACCGAAAGCCCGAACGCGGGTTGGACGATCGCGGCGATGGCGGGCGCCCTCGGAGTGGTCCTCGAGAAGCCCAGCGTCCACACCCTCGGCACCGGCGCCGCGCCAATCGTCGGTGACATCGAGCGGTCGGTGAGGGTGCTCCGAGCGGCGTCCGGCGTGAGTCTCCTTCTCTTGCTCGCCGCGTTCGTCCTGGCGAGGGCGCTCCTGGGGCTCTCGGCCTAGAACCGGTAGCTCGCTCCTGCCAGCACGTTGATCGGCGGCGCGGGGGTCAGAAAGCGCTCGACGGGTGCGCCCGCGACTTTCCCGTTTGGCGCGAAAGTTCCGAAGGTTTCGTACTCATTGTTGAGGAGATTGTTGACCGTGATGAATGCCGAGAAGCCTCTCCATCCCGTACGGAGCCCGGCGTTGAGGACGACGTAGTCCGTGAGTGAGCGCTCGACATTTTCCTCGTCGCCGCGGAGCCGTTGGGAGGCGACGTAGGATGCGCTGAGCCAGAGGGTGAGCCAGGGCGTCGGACGGTAGTCGACACTGGCACTGAGCTTGTGCCGGGGCACCAGGGGCAGATCGTTGCCGGCCCGTACGGTCTGGGTGCAGGGTGGAGCGGCGCAGCCGGCGGTCAGCCGTGGCGTGGCCAGCACGAGGTCATCCTGGAACGTCGCCTCGGTATAGGTGTAGCTCAGGCGAGCCTCGAGGCTCTGCGCCGCTCTCGCGTCCACAGAGATCTCCACGCCCTGCCGCCGCGTATCGCCCACGTTCTGGAAGAAGAGTCCCGTTGTGCCGTTCGGAGAGATCGAGAAGATGTCGTCAGAGACGTCGGCACGGAAGAGCGCCAGCTCGCCGTCGAGCCACCGAGTGGGGCGCGTGCGGAATCCGACCTCGTAGTTGCGAGCCGAGACCGCCTTGAGCGGAGGGTCGGGCGCGACGCCGGCCTGAAGCCCCGGGCAGATCGCGCCGGGTCCGGCGCATGTCAACTCGAGAAACGCAGGCGCTCGGAACCCCTCGGCGTAGTTGAAGTAGAGGCCGAAGGCTGGCGAGAGGTTGTAGTTGAAACCAATCGAGGGGTTGGCGCGGCTGAACGTGCTCACGCCGGCGGCGCTGGGTCGATCCCCCGGCGGGCTCCGGTCATCGATGTCGTGGCGCAGCCAATCCCAGCGGACGGCGACGGTGGCGACGAGGCGGTCGCCCGCCAGCAGCATGTTCCTCGCGACGTCCAAGGTGTCCTGGAGGTACAGCCCGACCGCAGTCTGGTTGTCGCCGATGAGTGACTCGAGCTCGCGCTCGCCGCTCGTCTCCTCGAACACTCGCACGCGGGCCTCGTGGTGCGCCGCGTCCACGCCGACGACCAGACGGTTGGCGCGCCCGAGCAGCGACGCCTCGTGGGTCACCTGAGCCGTTCCTCCGGCCGATGTGGTCCCCGTGAACGTGCGTGCGTTGGCGCCGAGCTGATTCACGTTGAACTGTTCGGCGTCGAGCCAGCGGCCGAATCCGGTCAGCGAGAGCGCGAGGTCGCTCCCGAGCTCCTGCCGGAGGCTCAGGGTCGCGAGGTTCACCAGCGGCTTGAAGAAGTCGCCGCCCGTGTAGTTCAGCGTGCGGTCTCGTTTGAGGTCCGAGTACGGCAGCGACCCCGGCTGTTCGATCCGGTTCTCGGCGCGCTGGTACGAGAGCGTGACATCGGTCTCGCCGGATTTCAGCCCGATCTTCGCGAAGAGCTTTCCGACTCGCGACTCCGAGACGTCGCGCCAGCCGTCCTCGCGGAAGAACGTGCCGGCGACGTAGTAGTCGAAGGGCGCCGACGCCCCTCCGACCTGCAGGCGGTACTTCTGGCGCCCGAAGCTCCCGCCCTCGACGCCGGGGACGACCTCGTACACGGGCGCCCCGCGTCGCGTGATGATGTTGACGACGCCGCCGAGGGTATTGCGGCCGAACAACGCGGCCGGGCCGCGGATCACTTCCAGGCGCTCGATGTCGTCGAGCGGCAAGAGGTCGAAGTTGACTTCCTCCACCGTCGGCTCGTTGACCCTCACGCCATCGACGAAGACGCTCAGCCCCTGCGATTCGCCCGTGACCGATGTGGACCGGAAGCCACGGAACGAGAGGTCCATCTGCCACGAATTGCCCTGCTGATCGTTCGACGTCACGCCGGGCAGACGTGTCAGCGCTTCCTGGAGCGTCACGGCGCCGGTGGCGCGGAGCCGATCGCCCGGCACGATATTGACCGTCGCCGGAACGCTCGAGAGCGGCAGGGGCGCGCCCGGCAGGCGCGCCGGCGCGGTGACGCTCAGCTCGGGCAGCCGTGTCGGGTCTTCTTCCGACCCTTGGGGCGAAGGCGTCGGCCGCTGCGCGTGCGCCGCTGAGCACACGAGCACGCCAGACGCGGCAGCGACGGCGCCCAGGAAGGCGATGAGCGAGCGCATGGATTCCCATCGCAACACGGCGCCCACCGTCTTGCCAAGCCCGCTCGGCTCGCGCCGAATACGATGGGGCTGACGTTCCCATGTCCTGGTGTCCATTGGTCCGAGTTCTTTAGAGAGTGTTGACGGGGCTTTACATCTCGAACAATGAGAGTTTGAATGAGCAGGACCCGGGACCGCCGAACCTGATTGGCCACCAGAGAGCGTCGTCGTGTGCTCCGGCGCTCTCATAGGTCCACGTCTCGGGAGCGCCAGGATCGTCGCGACTCGTCGTCGGCGAGTGCAAACGATCGCGCAGCCGACGTCGCCGCTCGGCTCGTCAGAGGCGCTCGCACGCTCGCTCGGGGTCGGGTGGCGGCTCCGGTCACACTCCGGCTCGTCAGTCTTCTTCGTCGCTCGGTTCGCGCGGCGGAGCTCATCTCGCTCTCGGTCGCCACTCATTTTGGATCGTCGGCTCCAGGCCTCATTGTGTCTCGCACAACCCCAGGCCCCCGACGTCCTGCGCTCGCACCGTTCTCTCTTTCGCTCGTCTCGCACGCCGGGGTCCCCAGCCCCGGGGCGTGCCGCGCCTCGCGCGGCCATTTTTCTTCGTCATGACGCAGCGGTACGCAGGTACCCTGATGCGAAGGTGCAACTGACCGATCGGTTGGCGAAAGGGGTGCGGGCGGCGCTCGCGAAGGCGGGGCTGCCCGAGCCCGAGGAGTGCGCGTGGGAGATTCCGCGCCAGGCCGAGCACGGCGACTACGCGACCAATGTTCCCATGGTCCTGGCGCGAGCCGCGAAACGTCCGCCCAGGCAGATCGCCGAGCTCGTCGTGAAGAACTTCCCGCCGATGCCCGAGGTCGAGCGTCTCGAGGTCGCGGGCCCAGGATTCATCAACGTGTTCCTGGCGCCGACCTGGTGCGCCGTCGCGCTACGAGAGATTCTCGCCGCGGGCGCCGCGTACGGGCGCGGTGAGAGCCAGGCGGGCCGCCGCATCCGCGTGGAGTTCGTCTCGGCGAACCCGACCGGCCCGCTGGTCATCGTCAACGCGCGCGCAGCCGCGGTGGGCGACGCCCTCGCACGGCTGCTCCGGTCGCAAGGCGCCCACGTCACGACCGAGTTCTACGTCAACGACGCGGGCAATCAGTTCGAGGCGCTCGCGCGCTCGTTCGAGGCACGCGTGAAGCAGGAGTTCGGCGAGCCGGCCGCGCTCCCCGAGAATGGCTATCCCGGCGAGTACCTCGTCGATCTCGCGAAGGCGTACCGCAACGAGGGCGGGCGCCTCATCAACGGCGCCTCCGAGCGCGAGCGGATCGAGCATTTCGGGCGCTATGCGGTCGCGCGGATGATCGACGCGCAGCGCCGGATCCTGCGCGACTACGCCGTCGAGTTCGACGTCTGGACGTCCGAGCAGCGCGACGTCCGTGACAAACGCCTGCCGGAGAAGGTGCTGGAGGAGTTCGCGTCGCGTGGCCTCAGCTACGAGCAGGACGGCGCCCTCTGGTTCCGCTCGTCCGAGGGGGAAGAGGCCGGCGACGACAAGGACCGCGTGCTCAGACGCTCGAACGGCGAGCCGACCTATTTCGCGGTGGACGTCGCCTATCACCATCACGTGAAGTTCGCGGCGGCCGATCGACTGATCAACCTGCTCGGCCCCGATCATCACGGGTACGTGGCGCGGATCCGCGCGGCGATGCAGGCGCTCGGCCACCCGCCCGAGGCGTTCGAGGTCCTGATCGTCCAGCTCGTCACGCTGCTGCGCGACGGGCAGCCCGTGCGGATGTCCAAGCGACGGGGCGAGTTCGTGCTCATGGAGGAATTGCTCGAGGAGGTCGGCCGCGACGCCGCCCGGTTCACGTTCCTCACGCGCCGTCACGACAGCCCGCTCGAGTTCGACCTCGCGGTCGCGACGCGCCAGTCGAACGACAACCCCGTCTACTACGTGCAGTACGCGCACGCGCGCATTCGCTCGATCTTCCGCCAGGCGACGGAGCAGGGGATCGCCGCGCCTCTTCTGGCCGACGTCGACACGAGCCCGCTCGTGGAGCCCGCGGATCTGGCGCTCATCAAGCTGCTCCTGCAGTTCCCGGAGCTCGTCAAGGGGGCGACCCGGGCGCTCGAGCCCCACCGCGTCGCCTATTGGCTGCAGCAGTTGGCGGCCGAGTTCCATGCCTGGTACAAGAACCACCGGGTCATCCAGGACGACCGCCGCCTCATGCACGCGCGCCTGGCGCTCTGCGCGGCCGTGGGCACCGTGATCCGCAACGGCCTCGATCTCCTGGGCGTGAGCGCGCCGGAGAGCATGTAGCCTTGCGCTCGGGGCGCGCGCGGCGCGAGCCAAGCCGGTTGGCCTCGGTTCTCTTCCTCGTTGGCTGCCTCGCGGTGCTCGGCGGCACGTTCATGCTCGGCGTCATGGCCGGGCGCTTCTGGCCCGGGACGCGGTCCTCGCCGAGCGTGACGGCGGCGAAGCCAGCGAAGGAAACGGCGCCGGCGCGAGGGGGAGACCGGACCGCGCGCCCGGCCGAGCCCACTCCGACGCTGACCTTCTACCAGGATTTGACCGCGCCCCTGACCGCGCCGCCACCGGCCAAGCCGTCGAAGCCCGCGCGCGGCGAGAAGAGCGATCGGCCCGACGCGTGGCCGAAGGCCGACCGCGTCGTGGCGACCGAGGTTCCCGGCCCGACGCCGAGCCAGTCCGCGTTCACCGTCCAGGTCGGCGCGTACAAGGCAAGGGAGCCGGCGGAGGCCCTGCGCACGCGGCTCGCGGCCGCGGGCCACGAGGCGTACGTCCTCCAGCTGGACACGCCCGCCGCTGTCAGGTTCCGCGTGCGCGTCGGCTCCTTCGCCACGCGGGAAGCGGCCCAGGAGGTCGCCGACCGGATCGGCCGCGAGCGGTCGCTCTCGGCATTCGTCACGACCCGGTGAGATGGCGGCTCCCAGGCCGGGGCGTGTGCTCGTCGCCGAAGAGGAGATCAGGGCGCGCGTCGCGGAGCTCGGCCGCGCGATCACCCGCGACTACGCCGGGACGAATCCCGTGCTGGTCGGCATTCTCCAGGGCGCGGTGCCGTTCGTCGCCGACCTCATGCGCGGGCTGCCGATCGATCTCACCGTCGATTTTCTCCGCGCGTCGAGCTACGGGGCGGGAACCAGCTCCTCGGGCACGGTGCGGATCGTCGCCGACCTCAGCATCGACATCACGGGCCGCCACGTGCTCATCGTCGACGACATCATCGACACCGGCCTCACCCTGGCCGCGTTGAAACGTACGCTCGAGGCGCGCCGTCCTCAGAGCCTGCGCACGTGCGTCCTTCTCGACAAGACCGGTCGTCGCGAGACGGAGGTCACCCTCGACTACGTCGGGTTCACGATCCCGAACGTCTTCGTGGTCGGGTACGGCCTCGACTACGACGGCCTCTACCGCAACCTGCCCCACGTCGCGGCGCTCGACGGGATCTGACCACCGTGTCCGCGTTCGAGCCGGTGCTATAATGGCCGGGCGGTCATGAACCAGGTCTACAAGAACCTCGCGCTCTGGATGGTGATCGGCCTCATCGTCATCCTCCTGTTCACGGTCTTTCAAGGCGCGCAGCAGGGCGGCCAGGAGCAGCCGAACTTCTCGGAATTCCTCAAGGCCGTCGATCAGGGCCGCGTCGAGTCGGTCGTCATCCGTGGCAACCTCGTCACGTACTCGCTCAAGGACTCGGCGCAGACCCAACGCACGTACATCGTCGAGTACCCGGATCTCATCAAGACCCTGAAGGACCGCGGCGTCCGCATCGCGGTGAAGCCGCCGGACTCGAACCCCTGGTACGCGATCTTCCTGCAGTGGGTGCCGATGCTGCTCTTCATCGGCGTCTGGGTCTTCTTCATGCGGCAGATGCAGGGGGGCGGCGCGAAGGCCCTGTCGTTCGGCAAGGCGCGGGCGCGGCTCATCTCGGAGAAACAGAACAAGGTGACGTTCCAGGACGTCGCCGGTGTGGACGAGGCCAAGGAAGAGCTGCGCGAGATCATCGATTTCTTGAAGGATCCGCAGAAGTTCCAGAAGCTCGGCGGCAAGATCCCCAAGGGCGTGCTCCTGGTCGGGCCGCCCGGCACGGGCAAGACGTTGCTCGCGAAGGCGATCGCCGGTGAGGCGAACGTGCCGTTCTTCTCGATCTCCGGCTCCGACTTCGTGGAGATGTTCGTGGGCGTCGGCGCCTCGCGCGTGCGCGACCTGTTCGAGCAGGGCAAGAAGCACGCGCCCTGCATCATCTTCATGGATGAGATCGACGCCGTCGGGCGCCATCGCGGCGCCGGGCTCGGAGGCGGCCACGACGAGCGGGAGCAGACCCTCAACCAGCTCCTCGTCGAGATGGACGGATTCGAGACGAACGAGGGCGTCATCCTCATCGCCGCCACCAACCGGCCCGACGTTCTCGACCCGGCGTTGCTGAGGCCCGGACGGTTCGACCGCCAGGTCGTCGTGCCCAGGCCCGACGTCAAGGGGCGCGAGGAGATTCTGCGCGTCCATGCTCGTCGGATCCCGCTGGCGCCCAACGTCGAGCTCAAGGTCCTGGCGCGAGGGACGCCGGGGTTCTCGGGCGCGGATCTGGCGAACCTCGTGAACGAGGCGGCCTTGCTGGCGGCGCGCCAGAACAAGAAGCTCGTCGAGATGTCCGACTTCGAGAGCGCCAAGGACAAGGTCCTGATGGGCGTCGAGCGGCGCTCGATGATCATCAGCGACGCCGAGAAGCGGACGATCGCGTATCACGAAGCGGGCCACACGTTGGTGGCCGACGTGCTGCCGGGCACCGACCCGGTCCACAAGGTGACGATCATCCCGCGCGGCCGCGCCCTCGGCCTGACGCAGCAGCTCCCGGTCGACGACAAGTACAACTACTCGAAGGAATATCTGATCAATCGCATCACGATCCTGCTCGGCGGGCGGGCCGCCGAAGAGGTCGTTCTCAACCAGCAGACCACCGGCGCGGGCGACGATCTGGAGAAGGCGACCGAGATGGCCCGCAAGATGATCTGCGAGTGGGGCATGTCGGAAAAGCTTGGTCCCCTGACCTTCGGGAAGAACGAGGAGCACATCTTCCTCGGTCGCGAGGTCGCGCGTCAGAAGGACTACAGCGAGGACACGGCCCTCCTCATCGATTCCGAGATCAAGCGGATCGTGATGGAATGCGCGAGCCGCGCCAAGCAGATCCTCGACGAGAACATCGAGAAGCTTCACGCCCTGGCGCGCGCCCTGCTCGAGCGGGAGACCCTCGACGGCGAGGAGATCGCCCGCATCCTGCGCGCCCGCCCCTTCCAGGAAGCCGGCGCACCCGCGTAACGGCTCGCGGCTCGATTTGGCCCATCGAGCCATCCTCGGCGGCGTTTCCCTCGGTCACGGCCTCCCGGTGGCCGTCGTAGGCGCGCTCAACGTTAGCCCCGAGTCCTTCCACGCCGGCTCCGTCCACACGACGGGGGAGGATCTGCTCGTCGCCGCGCTCGCGATGGTGGAGGCGGGCGCCGCGCTGATCGACGTTGGCGCCCGATCGACGGCGCCCTACCTCGAGACTGGGATCAGCGATGAGGCCGAGCGGGAGCGGCTCGTGCGGGCGATCGATCTGCTGGCGTCCAAGGTGCCCGTGCCGATCTCAGCCGACACGACCCGTCCGGGCCCCGCCCGCGCCGCGCTCGACGCCGGCGCGCGGATCATCAACGACGTCTCGGGCCTCCGTGATCCTGAGGTCGCGGCTCTCGTTAGCGACCGCCGCGTCGGCCTCATTCTCATGGCGTCCCCGGAGGGGGTCGGGGTCGGGCCCTCGCGGGCACCGCGAGGGCCCGACCCCGACCCCGACGCAGGCTCCACCACCCTGGATCCTGTGGGGGTCGTGAGGGATCTGCTGGCGGGCGGGCTCCGGCGGACTCGGGCGGCCGGGATACCAGACGAGCGCGTCGTGCTCGACCCGGGGATCGGCTTTTTCAGGAACGAGGCGGTTGCCTGGGACGAGTGGGACGTGAGGGTCCTGGCGGGCCTGGGCGCGCTCGGGGCCCTCGGGCGTCCGCTCTGCATCGGTGTGTCACGAAAGTCTTTTCTCGGGGCGATCACGGGCCGGCAGCGACCCGATGAGAGGCTCGCGGGCTCCCTGGCCGCGACCACGATTGCGGTGTGGAACGGCGCGGCGCTGATCCGTGCCCACGACGTAGCCGAGACGCTCGAGGTGGTCCGCGTCGCCGAGCGCATCCGGGAGGCCTCCCGCGCCCTATAATGGTCGGAATGCGACCCGCAGCGGCGACGAAGCCCGCGATCATCCGATGACGCGCCTGTTCGGCACCGACGGGATCCGGGGTGTAGCGAACGAAGAGCCACTCACCCCGGACCTCGCCTTCCGCGTCGGCCGCCAGCTCGTTGCGACGCTCCAGGTCGACCACGGCGTCGACCGGGCACGGCTCGTGATCGGACGCGACACGCGTCGGTCGGGCCCCCTCCTCGAGGCGGCCCTGATCGCCGGTGTCCTGTCCGCGGGCGCCGACTGTTACTCGGTCGGCGAGCTACCCACGCCCGGCATTGCGCTGCTCACGCGTCGCCTCGAGGCCCACGGGGGCATCGTGCTCAGCGCCTCGCACAATCAGTTCGAGGACAACGGCATCAAGCTCTTCTCGTCCGAAGGCACCAAGTTCCCGGACACGTGGGAGGCCGAGATCGAGCAGCGGCTCGGGGCGCCGGACCGGGCGCCTCGCGCCCGCGGCGCGCAGATCGGCGAGCTCGTGAACTACGACCGCGCCGAGGCGACCTACGTGGACTTCCTCTGCGGCTGTTTCCCGCTCGAGCTGGGCGGGCTCACCGTCGCCCTCGACTGCGCCCACGGCGCGACTTATCGCGTCGCGCCGCGTGTGTTCCGGCGTCTCGGCGCTCGGGTGCTCACGATCGGTGCCCGGCCCGACGGCACGAACATCAACGCGGGGTGCGGCGCGCTCTATCCCGAAACGCTCCAGCGCAAGGTTCGCGCCAGCCGCGCGTCGATCGGGTTCGCGTTCGACGGCGACGGCGATCGGCTCATCTCGATCGACGACAGGGGCGAGATCCGCGATGGAGACTACGCGCTCGCGATCGCAGGTCGCCACCTGGCGTCGCGCCAGCGGCTGAAGCAGAACCTCGTGGTCACCACGGTCATGGCCAACCTCGGGCTGGATCAGACGCTCGAGGCCGCGGGGATCCGCGTTGTGAAGACACAGGTCGGGGATCGCTACGTCTTCGAGGAAATGCAGCGGCTCGGCGCCAACCTCGGTGGCGAGCAGTCCGGCCACCTCCTCTTCCTCGACCACTCGCCCGCCGGAGACGGTATTCTCTCGGCGCTGGCCCTGCTCAGCGTCGCGGCCGAGACCGGCGAGCCGCTGGCCGCGCTGGCGACCTGCCTCCGCAAGTTTCCCCAGGTGCTCGTCAACGTGCCCGTCCGGTCCAAGCCGCCGATCGACTCCATCAGGGGGGTCGGTGAGCGCGTGGGCGCTTTCGAGCAGGAGATGAGCGGCCGCGGGCGCATCCTGATCCGGTACTCCGGCACCGAGTCGCTGGCCCGCGTCATGATCGAGGGCGCGGACTCCGTCCGTATCCGGGCGATGGCCGACGATCTCGCCGGGCTCATCCGCGCGCAGATCGGCGACGCGTGAAAATCACGGGTGTCGGCGTCGACCTGGTCAGCATCCCGCGCATGCGCACGCTGATCGATCGCTGGCAGGAGCGCTTCGTGGACCGGGTGTTCACCGAGCACGAGATCGCCTACTGTCGCGCGCGGCGCGATCCCGTGCCGCACTTCGCGGCGCGCTTCGCCGCCAAAGAGGCGGGGCTCAAGGCGCTGGGGACCGGGCTACAGCTGGGCGTACGCTGGCGCGAGCTCGAGGTGCGCCGGGAGCGCACCCAGGCGCCGACGCTCGTCCTGTCGGGGAAATCCAGGGAGATCGGCTTGACGAGGGGCGGGAGCCACATGCTGCTCTCGCTGACCCACGAAGGGGAATATGCGCTCGCGCAGGCGATTCTGGTGGGCGATTAGCTTGGCGATCGGACCCCTCGTCGTGGCCGGCTGCGCCTCCGAAACGAGCTTCCGCGAGATCGATGGCGTGCCGGGGCGGATCTCGGGCCGGACGGGAACGCGCGGCATCGTGATCGCGGCACCCCACGGCACCTCGGACGCGCGGACCGGCGACATCGTCGCCGAGTTGGCCCGGCGTACCGGGTTCGGCGTGGTCATCGCTACCGGCTTCAACCTCGAGCCCGACACGCGCGAGGGCGCCGGCCGGCGTTACCAGGTCAACCGGCCGCTCGAAGGCACGCCAGGGCAGCCGCCATCCGACGAGGTCGTCTCCGACATCGCCCGGCACGTGTACGAGGCCTACGAGCGACGGGTTCGCGAGGTCGCTCGGGGCCCGCTGGCCTTCTACGCCGAGATCCACGGCAACAACCATCGCGATGCGACGAACCGGATCGAGATCGCGACCGTGGGGATCGACCGTGAGGAAGCCTTCAGATTGCGCGCGCTCCTCGAGTTGATCCGTGACGCGCACCTCCGCGTGAACCGCGAGGCGCCACGTCTCGAGATCCTCGTCGAGCCGGCGGACACCCTGCGGTACGCCGCGTCGGGCGCCAAGCGCGACGGCATCCTCAGGCTCCCGCAGCGGGCGCTGCACATCGAGCTTCCCAAGGTCGCGCGCACCGAGTGGCGCGAGACCTACACGGCGATCCTCGCCGACTTCCTCGTCCAGGCGGCTCCGCTCCCCGCCGGGAAGTAGCGGTGCTGGAGGTCTTCACCGCCGAGGAGATGCGGCGGCTCGATCGACGGGCGATCACCGAGCTCGGCATTCCCGGCGCCGTGCTCATGGAGAACGCCGGTCACGGCGCCGCCGACGCGATCGTCGCCGCGCTCCCCGCCCTCGGCGCGCCACGCCGTGGCGCGCGCGTCGTCATCGTCTGTAGCAAGGGCGGCAACGGGGGCGACGGCTTCGTCGTGGCGCGGTGGCTCAAGCGCTACGGCGCGCGCCCGTCGGTGCTGCTCGCGTGCGCGCCGGCCGAGATCGGCGGCGACGCCGGGCTCAAGCTCGAGGAGCTGCGCCGCAGCGGGATTCGGCCGCGGCGCTTCGAGGACGATCGCGCGACGGCCGCCGCGCTGACGCGGGCCCATCTCGTCGTCGACGCGCTCCTCGGGACAGGCTCGCGGGGCGCCCCCGAGGGGCCCGTCGCGCGCGCGATCGAGCTGATCAACGCCAGCGGCCGGCCGGTCGTCGCCCTCGACATTCCCTCGGGGATGTCTGCGGACGGCGGAGCGCCCGCGGGTGTCGCGATCCGAGCGGCGATGACCCTGACGTTCGCCGGGCTCAAGCGTGGCCTGGTCACGGCCCCGGACGACGAGCTCGCCGGACGCGTGACCGTGATCCCGATCGGCGTTCCGGAGGCCGAAGTCGCGCGAGGGGTCACGACCTTCCTCATCGAGACGCGTGACGTCGCGCGACACTTCCCGCGGCGCCGCCGCGAGGCCCACAAAGGGACCTATGGCCATCTGCTCCTGGTGGCGGGCTCGCTCGGCAAGACCGGCGCGGCCGCGCTGGGAGCGGCCGCCGCGATGCGCAGCGGAAGCGGGCTCGTCACGGTCGCGACGCCCATGAGCCAGCAGCCCGTCGTCGCGAGCCTCGTGCTCGAGGCGATGACCGAGCCGTTGCCGGAGACACCCGCGCGCACACTCGCGTTGAAGGCGCGCGAGGTGATCGCCGAGCTCGCGGCGCCGCGCGACGCCGTCGCGATCGGCCCCGGGATCGGGATCGACGAGGAGACGCAGCAAGTGGTCCGGAGCCTGGCCCGGGAGCTGCGCAAGCCGCTGGCCGTCGACGCCGACGGGCTGACCGCGCTCGCCGGCCATCTCGAGCTCCTGCGCGACGCGCCGGCGGCGCGCTGCCTCACGCCCCATCCCGGGGAGATGGCCCGGATGCTGAGCGCTCGTGTGGACGACGTCCAGCGTGATCGCATCGAGTCCACGCGCGAGTTCGCGACGCGCTACCGGGTCCACATCGTGTTGAAGGGAGCGCGCAGCGTGATCGGCGCGCCGGACGGGCGCGTCTTCGTGAATCCGACGGGGAATCCCGGAATGGCCAGTGGGGGCACGGGCGACGTGCTCACGGGGATGCTCGGCGCCTTTCTCGCGCGGGGCCTGGAGCCCGGGGCCGCGCTCCTCTCGAGCGTCTACCTGCACGGGAGCGCGGGCGACATCGCCGCCGAGCGTGTCGGGGAAGAGGCGCTGATCGCGCGCGACGTCGTGGCCGCGATCCCCGAGGCGTTCAAGAGGCTGGGTGGCGGCGCCGGCTGACATCACCAGCGCCAGCCCCGAGGCGACCGAGGCCGCCGGCGAGCGGCTGGGCCGCGCCCTCGGGCCCGGCGCCGTCGTCGCGCTGACGGGCGAGCTCGGTGCAGGGAAGACCTGCTTCATCCAGGGGCTCGTTCGGGGTCTCGGCGCCACGGTCCGCGCCACGAGCCCGACCTTCGTCCTCGTCAACCAATACACGGGCCGCGTGCCCGTCTATCACGTCGACGCCTACCGGACGGGCAGCATGACCGAGCTGATGGATCTGGGCCTGCTGGAGATGCTCGGCGGCGCGGGCGTGACGGTCATCGAGTGGGCGGACAAGCTGGCGCCCTTGCTGCCGCCCGACGCGATCCACGTGACCATCGAAGGCGTCGGCGACCAGACGCGCACGATCACGATCCGGATGAGCGCCGGGACGGTATCGGAATCGGCGCATTGACCGCCGAGCGCAGCTCGCGTACGACAGCCGCATGGCCATCGAACGCTGGCCGTCGGCCGAGCGCCCCCGCGAGCGCCTCTACTGCAACGGGCCGGAGGCTCTCGCCGACGCCGAGCTTCTGGCCCTCCAGCTCGGCTCCGGCACACGCGGCAAGAGCGCGATCGACGTCGCGCGGGAGATGTTGGCCGCATACGGCTCGCTGGGCGGAGTCGCAGGCCGAGAGCTCGCCGAGCTCGAGAAGCACTCCGGCGTCGGGCCCGTCAAGGCCGCGCGACTGGTCGCCGCGTTCGAGCTGACGCGGCGCCTCAGGGCCCGGATCCCCGGCGCTCGCGTCGTCCTGTCCGGCCCCGCCGAGGTGTACGCGGCGTTTGGCCCGCTCATGGAGGATCTCAAGCGCGAGGTGTTCCGCATCGCGCTCCTCGACGCGCAGAACGGCCTTCTTCGTGATCGCGTGATTTCGCAGGGGACGCTGTCGGCGAGCCTCGTACACCCGCGGGAGGTGTTCAAGCCGGCGATCCTGGAGTCGGCGGCCTCGGTGATCCTGCTCCACAACCACCCGAGCGGTGACCCGACGCCGAGCCGGGAGGACATCCGGCTGACCCGACAGCTCGTCGAGTGCGCACGTCTCCTCGACCTCCGGATCCACGACCACCTCGTGATCGGCCACGGGCGGTTCGTGAGCCTTGCCGAGCGGGGCATCATCTAAGGAGCGCTCAGCTCTTTGCCAGCTTCTCGATTTCCTTCCGCGGCATCGTTTGCAAGCGTGACAGGAGCGACTTCACTTTGCGCTCGGACGAGTGATCGGCCAGGATCAGCTTCTTGGACCGGGTCCCGTTCACGATGTACGCCACCCAGTCGTCGAGATTGGGAGTGCCGCGCCAGGCGACGGTCACGCCGCTGAGGCGCAGGCGTCGTCGACCTTCCACCTTCGCAAGTGGCTTCCTGCTGCTGCCGTCCATCGTGATGTGTACCTCCAGACAAGACCGGTCGTAGCGACCGCGGTGCAGCGTTGAGCTGAACAGGTGACATCGCCCGCCAACCTTACGAGCGCCGTGATTTCAGTGTCAAGATCTCGTTTGTCCGCAAGAAATGCGAGTGAGACGCCGTGTCGTGAGGTGGAGCCGCGTGGAATCCGGGAATCTTTGTGGCTGTGCTCTCCGTGGACGAATGGACCGTCATATTTCGTCGACGCCTTCGTGAACCCGCGTCAGGCTGTGCGATTTCGTCTTCTGTGGATAGCGGTGGACAAGTGGATAAGCTGTGAGCATTTTCAGTGCCGAGCGAGCGCGCTCAGCGATCGGCGAGAAGGCGCTCGAGGATCTGTCGGGCGAGGATCGGCCCCCGGGTGATGAATCCAGTGAAATATCCGACGGCGTCGGCACCTTCCCGGAGGAGCTGCCAGGCCTTGTCGGGCGAGTCGACGCCGCCGGTGGCGATGATCTCGAGATCGGCGCCGAAACGGCGACGCGTCCGTCGCAGATTCTCGAGCGTCGCGGGAAACAGGTCGGGGCCGGAGAGCCCGCCTTCGCCCTGCGAGAGCCGGCGGTCCGCCACCTTGCGCGTGTTCCCGTAGTTGACGATCCGGACGCCGGCGGCCAGCGCGGCCGGGATGATCTCCCGCTCGTTCGTGTCGGCGAAATCGGGCGAGAGCTTGACGATGAGGGGCTTGGTCGTCGCCCCGCTCACCTCACGGAGCAGCGTGGCGAGCTCCCCCGGCTTGCGGCTCCACTCGTAGACTAGCTTCGTGTTCGGTGAGGAAATGTTGAACTCGACCAGGTCGCCGAGCGCTCCGAGCTCGTGCACGAGCGTCACGTAGTCATCGATCGACTCGCCGGCGACGCTCACGATCAGCGGCACCCGGTGCGGGAGCGACGCCACCGCGGCGCGGAAGCGCTCGAGGCCGGGGTTCTGAAAGCCGTTGCAGTTCACGAGGCCGGGCCCGGCGCCGGTGCGCGTACGCACGAGGTTGGGTTCGGGATGGCCGGGCCGCGCCTGGACCGTGATGGATTTGGCGGTGACCGCGCCGAAACCCAGGCCCATCGCGCGCGAGAGGATCGCGGGATCGTAATACATGGCGGCCAGGACGATCGGGTTGGGCAGCCGCACGCCGCCGAGCGTGATCGCGAGGCGTGGAGCCGAGAGCCGGAAGCAGCCGAGCCGATCGAGGGGCAGCCGGCGGAGCAGGCCCTGGCCCAGCGAGATGGCGGCCGATTCGGGGAGGCGTGAGAGCAGGCCGGCGTAGAGAAGCCGGTAGAGTACCGCGATCGTTCGGCTCATGCGACGCCGGGTCGAAGGATAACACGTGCTCTTGACGAAAGGCGACGGTGCCATTTAGGGTAAGACATTGAATTTCATCGTGAACTCGCGCCTTGCAGCTCTCCTGGGCGTGATGATCGTGACTGCGGCGTGCGCGAGCGCGCCGCAGTCGAGCGGCGGGCCGCCGCTCAGCCTCGATCATCGGGTCCGGGCCCCCGCGTTCTCGTTCGCGACGGACACGTTTACGTTCGCGAACCTGATCCGCGCGCGCCATCCCGACGAGCACGATCTCTACGCGAACTATTGCTTCGTGCTGGCGCGCGGCCTGCGCCAGTTCTCGCAGTTCGCCCGGTTCGACCCGGCGCTTCCCAAGCTCGATCGCGCCGGGTACGTCGAACGCGTCAAGCGCGTGGCGGCGCGGCCGCCGCGAGAGCCGGCGCTGCCCCCCGACGATCGGATCGTCATTCCCGGTTATGCCAATCTGCGTGAGTTCTCCCGCGAGCAGGAGAACGCCGTGAAAGAAGGGCTGGGGGGACGGTTCTGGACGTTCGTGCACTGGACCAACTGGCGCGTGACGTTCCCCGTGACCGGTGGCCATCAGGAGGGGGTCGCCCACGAGATTCTCGACGAGCTGCGTGCGGGACGACTGGTCCAGCTCCTTGTCACCAACTGGCCGAAGCCCGAGCTGAACCACACGGTCATCGCCTTCGAATCGCGTCCGACGGAGGGCGGCGTCGACTTCGTGGTGTGGGACCCCAACAACCCGGCCCAGCCGGGTATCATGACCTTCGACCAGAACGCCCGCCGCTTCTGGGCGACGAGTCTCTACGACACGGAGCCGGGACCGATCCGGGCGTTCCGGATGTACTACTCGCGACTGCTATGAAACGACTCGACCTTCGTCATGCCGGGAGCCTGGCACCTGCGCGCTGAGCCCGTCACCCTGGTGGCCGCCGGAGCCGTGACCCCGCTCGGCGCCGACCTCGACGCGTTCTGGTCCGGGCTCGTCACGGGAAGCGACGGCATCTCGATGATCGAGCGCTTCCCCGTGGACGATCTGCGCGTGGGCCGCGGGGGCGAGATCAAGAAGCTGCGGCCCCTGCCTCAGGGCCGCCGGGCAGGGTGTCGCGCCACGCAGATCTTGCTGGCCGCAGCCGAGGACCTCCTGGCCCGCGCCGTCGTCTCCGCCGCGCCCGAGCGAGTGGCGGTCGTCCTCGGCACGGCGCTCGGCGGCGTCGAGCAGCTCGAGCGCGCCCTGGCGCCGGGCGGCCGCGCGCGCCACGCCGTCGGGGCGCTCTACGACAGTCCGGCCCACGCGCTCGCGCGGCGGCTCGGCGCGCGAGGCCCGGTCCTCACGGTTGGCACGGCCTGCGCTGCCGGGGCGACGGCGCTCGGCGCCGGCGCGGACCTGTTGCGCGCCGACGCCGCGGACGCCGTGATCGCCGGCGGCTACGACAGCCTCTGCCGGTTCGTGATGCGTGGCTTCGACGCCCTACGCTCGCTCACGCGCGAGCGCGTGCGTCCATTCGACCGCCGACGGAGCGGTCTCCTCCTGGGGGAGGCGGCGGCCGTGGTGCTGATGACGCGCGACGGCGCGACGAGCGGGCCGACGCTCGGAAGGCTTCTGGGGCACGCGACCGCCAGCGATGGCTCGCACATCGCCGCCCCGGATCCGAACGGCCGAGGGCTCGAGTTCGCGGTCCGAGCGGCGCTCCACGAAGCCGCGCTGACGGCCGCCGACGTCGACTTCGTGAGCGCCCATGGGACCGGCACGCCACTCAACGATCGGATCGAGGCCGAGGTGCTCAGGCGGACGCTCGGCCGTCGTGCGTCCGAGATCCCCGTCAACTCGATCAAGGCTGGGCTCGGTCACACGATGGGTGCGGCCGCGGCCCTCGAGGCCATCATGTGCCTGCTGGCCTCGCGCGAGGGTGTCGTGCCGCCCACGCTCGGGCTGGACGACCCCGATCCAGCATGCGATCTGGACCACGTGATCGGATCTCCCCGCGCCACGCGTCCACGGATCAGCCTCAGCACGTCGCTGGGCTTCGGCGGCTGCAACGCGGCCCTCGTGCTGGAAGCGCCCGCGCCATGAGCGTCTCCATCGCGGCGACGGGAACCAGGCTCGAGGCGGTCGCGGTTCTCACCGGGTGGGGCCATGGGATCGGGGCCCTGCCGGCGGACGCGGGGAAGGCGGCGGCCGGCCGCGCGGTGATCCCGCTGGGCCGTCCGACGCTCGAGGGCGAGCGGTTCAGGCGCGCCACTCGCGAGTGCTTGCTGGGCGTCGCGGCGGTCGACGCGCTCCTGCGCGAGAGCAACATCTCCCGCGATGCAGTAAAGGGAAGCGCGACCGCGCTCGTCTATGTCACCGGCGGAGCCTACGGCGCCTCGAACCGGGCGTTCGTGGTCGCGGAGTCGGTCGGGCGCGCGTCCGCCGTGCACTTTCCGTACACGGCGCCGAGCGCGATGGCCGGCGAGGTCGCGATCGAGTTCGGCCTGACCGGTCCGTATGGCATCCTGATCGGTGGAGCGGCCGCGACGATCGACGCGCTCTGGCAGGCCACGCGGCTCCTGGCCGGCGGGCGGTGCGAGCGTGCGCTCGTGCTGGCCGTCGAGACTTTCGAGGAGTGTGTGGATCTCTACGCGCGCGGGCGATGGCTCGTGAGGCGCCCGCTGGTCGAAGCGGCGGCGTGCGCGCTCCTGGTGCCCGGCGCCCTGCACGCGCGGTACGACGCGCCGCGGGCCCCGTCGGCGCTCGAGTCGCTCGTGCGTGTCCGCGCCGGCGAGACGCTCGCGTGCGCGCCGCTGATCGCGCTGGCGCTCGCGCGCGACGGCGGGGGACCGGCATCGATCGCCATCACGGGTGAATGGCGCGGCCGCCGTGCGGGAATCCAATGGCAGTAGGAATCGGCAGTAGGAGCCGAGCGGCGTCCTCGTCGCGAGGCGACGCTTCAGTGGCTCTAAAATCCAGGAGGGCTATGGAACCCAAAGAAGTGTTCGACGAGCTCAAGACGATCCTCGTGACGCGACTCAAGTTCGATCCGCGCCGTGCCGTCGACCTGACCCTCGAGACGGCGCTGCCCAAGGGCATCGAGAGCTCGATCGGCCTGGACTCGCTGGACTTCATCGAGCTGGCGATCGCGATCGAAGAGCGCTTCGGGATCACGATGGACGAGTCGGCGGATCTGGCCCCCCACTTCACCTCCTTCGACACGCTCTCCCGCTACATCGCGTCGAGGACGGCCGGCGCGTGAGGCCCGTCGCCGTCACGGGGCTCGGGGTCGTCAGCCCGTTCGGCGCTGGCGTCAAGGCGTACTGGGAGGGGATCAGCGGCGGCGTCTGCGCGATCCGCCCGATCACCTTGATCGACACCGAGGGCTTCCGCTGCCGGATCGCCGCCGAGGTGCCGGACGGCGTCGGCGGCTCGACCCGCCGGTCGCGGGCCGACCGACTGGCCCTCGCCGCCGCGCGGGAGGCGCTGGACGACGCCGGGATCGGCCGCCCCGACCGCACCGAGGCCGCGCTGATCGTCGGCGCGGTAGGCGGCGGGATGCTGGAAGCCGAGGCGTGGTACTGGCAGCGCGCTCGGGGTGTCCCCGCTCCCCTGCCGCGAGCGCTGGCGTCGAGCTTCCCGTCCGCGCACGCCGACGTGATCGGCAGCGTCCTCGGACTCGGCGGACCGCGCGAGACCGTCGTGACGGCCTGCAGCTCCGGCGCCGCCTCGTTGGCGATGGCCGCCGATCTCGTGGCCGACGGCGTCGTTCCGCTGGCGCTCGCCGGTGGGGTCGACGCGCTGACGCGGATCTGCTTCATGGGGTTCAACGCGCTGAAGCTCCTCGACCCGGCGCCGTGTCGTCCCTTCGATCGCGACCGGCGCGGCATGTCGATCGGCGAGGGCGCCGCGTTCATGGTGCTCGAGGACGTCGTTCGCGCGCGCGCGCGGGCGGCGCCGGTCTACGCGGAGCTGGCAGGGCATGGCATGACGAGCGATGCCTTTCACGTCACGTCGCCCCACCCGAAGGGCGAGGGGATGGTCCGGGCGATGCGCGCCGCCCTGCGGGAGGCTCGTGTCGCGGCCAGCGCCGTCGGCTACGCGAACGCGCACGGGACAGCCACGCCGCAGAACGACCGGATCGAAGCGCTGGCGATGCGTGAAGTTTTCGGTGAGGGGCGGCTCCTCGTCAGCTCGACGAAGTCCATGATCGGGCACACGATGGCAGCGGCCGGAACGCTCGAAGCGGTGGCGACGGTGCTGACGCTCGTGAACGAGGTCATCCCGCCCACCGCGCGCCTCGAGACCCCCGACCCGGAGATTCCGTTCGACTGTGTGCCGCGTGTGGCGCGTGAGGCGGCCGTCGAGCTCGCGATCTCGAACTCGTTCGGCTTCGGTGGCCAGAACGTGACACTCCTCTTCAGGCGCGCGGCGTGATGGGGCATCGGGTCGTCATTACCGGTATCGGCGTCGTCGACGGGCACGCCTCCGGCGTCGTGAGCCGGCTCGTGGACGAGTCGGAGGCGCGGCGCCTCTCACGGATGTGCCAGATGACGGTCGCGGCGGGCCGCCTGGCCCTCGCCGATGCCGGCCTCGACACAAGAGGCGAGCTGGCGCTACTGGTCGGCACGGAG
This sequence comes from Candidatus Rokuibacteriota bacterium, assembly GCA_003220535.1. GTDB lineage: Bacteria > Methylomirabilota > Methylomirabilia > Rokubacteriales > CSP1-6 > AR31. The sequence goes on along the minus strand of QHSU01000063.1, from coordinate 26,374 downwards.
TTCGGCGACATGGTCTCCACGATCGCATTCGTCGATGGCTATCTACGCCGTGGGCCGACGGGTCTCTCGCCGCTCCTCTTCCCGCACACGGTCATGAACACGATGGCGGCGGCGACGGCGATCGCCGTGTCGGCGAGGGATCTCTCGTTGACGCTCAACGTGCCTACGGTGGCCGGCGAGCTCGCGATCGCCCGGGCGGCGATGGCCGTCCGCACGGGCCGCATCGGAGTCTGCCTGGCCGGTGGCGCCGACGAGCCCCCGGCGCTGGTGTTGGACGCGCTCCGCGAGGCCGGGGCCGGCGCCGAGGTGAGGGACGAGGGCGCCGGCTTCGTCGTGCTGGAGTCGCTCGACGCGGCGCGCGCCCGGGGAGCCAGGATTCTCGGCGAGATCGCCGGCGCCGCGTGGCGCGCGTTGCCGGCCCGCCCCCATGGAATCGGGCGGGCCGCGCGCTCGCGGGCGATCGCCGTCGCCCTCGAGGAAGCCGGAGCCGGCGTCGCCGAGATCGGCTGTGTCTACACCTCTGCGAACGGAGATGGACCGCGTGAGGAGTGGGAGCGCGCTCTGCTCGACCGGGCGCTGGCGCCGCACCGCCCCCCGCAGCGGGCGTTGTGCCTGCCAGCCGGCCGCCACTCCGGCCTGGCGGCGCGGTCCGTGGCGACCGCGGCGTCGGAGGCCGGCGATCGGCTGGGCCTGGTCCACGCCGTGGCGCGCGGCGGCAACCAGGTCGCGATCGTCGTCGCGGGGCCGCGCCGCGTCGCGCCGTCACGAGCCGTTGAAGCGCTCGCCTCGGCGGAGGCACCGCCTCGGCTCGCACGATCGCGAGCCATCGAAGGGCTCGCCTCGGCGGAGGCACCGCCTCGGCTCGCACCGCCATCTCTCGCACATTGGGCATGACCGCGCTGATCGTCGTTCCGGTCTTCAACGAGGCCGATACCGTCGGCGAGGTCGTGGCCGCGGCGCGGGCGTACGCGCCGGTGCTGGTAGTCGACGATGGCTCGCGAGACGGGAGCGCCGAGATCGCGCGGCGCGCCGGCGCCGAGGTGATCCGCCACCCGCGCCGCTTTGGCAAAGGCGAGGCGATCCGCACCGGGATCGCGGCGGCTCGAGACCGCGGCGTGTCGGTCGTGGTGACGCTCGACGGCGACGGGCAGCACAGCCCGTCGGATCTCGGCCTGGTCCTCGACGCGGCCCGCGGGAGGCGGCGGACGATCGTGATCGGCGGGCGCCTCGACGATCCCGACGCCCTGCCACCCGAGCGGTTGAACGCGATTCGCGTCGCGGGATTCTTCGTGAACTGGGCGTGCGGGCTCCGGCTCCACGACACGCAATCGGGCTTTCGCGCGTACCCGCTCGAGCTCTTCGACGAGGTCCGTGTTCATCGCGGGGGCTTCGTCTTCGAGACCGAGGTGCTGGTCGCCGGCGTCGCGCACGGCTGGCACGTGCACGAGGTCCCCGTCGCCGCCATTCCGCGCGCGCGCCAGCGGAGCCGGTTCCGCCCGATCAACGACGGAGTCGCGATCGGTGGCTATCTCGCCGGTCGGGTCGTGGTGCGCTGGATGCTCGAAGCCGGCGCCCTCGTCGGCGCGCTGGTGAAGCCGTTCCTCGGCGAGCGTCGGCGAGCCCGACACGCGGTGACGCTCGAGCAGGCGGCGGCGTACGCCGGGTCGTTCCCCCTCTGGGCGATGTCGGTCGGGAGCTCGGCGATCCAGCACGTGGTGAACCGGGTGACCCTCTGGCGGCACGATCCACGGCCGCGACGAGCCCTCATTGCCGCCCAGGCGACCGTCGCCTCTCCCCTGGTGATCGGGCTTCTCGTGCTGCAGGCGTTCGCGCCGCGGCGGATGCCCGATATCGTCTCCCCCCTCGTCCGGTGGCTCTGCTCTCAGGATCGGCTCGACGCCGAGCCGTCGGGGCTCACCGCCGCCGCGAACCCGGTTGGACCGCCCCGGTGAGTCCCGTGCTTCACGACGTCATCGTGGTCGGAGGCGGACCCGCCGGCTCCACGACGAGCGCGTTCCTGGCCCGGGCGGGCCGACGCGTGCTCCTGTTCGAGCGCGAGCCCTTTCCCCGCTTCCACGTCGGCGAGTCCCTGCTGCCCGCGACGCTGCCGATCCTCGACCGGATGGGCGTGCTCGCCACAGTCGCCGAGCATGGCTTCCAGCTGAAGCACGGCGCCACGTTCCACGACCAGGAGTCGGACTACCAGCGCACGTTCTATTTCCTGACGAACAAGCCCTGGCCGAGCTATTCCTACCAGGTCCGCCGCTCGGACTTCGACGCGCTGCTGCTCGAGCACGCGTCGAAGCAGGGCGTGGACGTGTGCCAGCCCGCGACGGTTGAATCCGTCGCGTTCGACCTCGACGGCGTGTCGGTGGCCGCGCGGCGCGACGGTCTGCCCTTCACCGCCCGCGCCCGATTTCTCGTGGACGCCACTGGCCGCGACGGTCTCATCGCCACGAAGCTCGGACGACGGGAGCGCATTCCCAATCTCGGCAAGGTCGCGCTCTTCGCACACTTCCGCGGCGCCGAGCGCGCCGCCGGCCGCGACGAGGGCAACATCCGCATCCACGTCTTCGACGACGGCTGGTTCTGGTGGATTCCGCTCGCGAGCGACCTGACCAGCCTCGGCTGCGTCATGCATGCGCGAACCGTGCGGCGATGGCCCGGGTCTCTGGACGAGCTCTACGCGGAAATGATCCGCCGGTGCCCGCGCGTCGCCGCCGGGTTGGTGTGCGGCGAGCGCGTGACGGAGATCCACCGGGTCGCGAACTTCTCGTACATGAACGGCCCGCTCGTCGGCGACCGGTTCCTCGCGGTGGGCGATGCGATCGCCTTCGTGGACCCGATCTTCTCGAGCGGCGTCCACATCGCCATGCAGTCGGGCGAGCTGGCCGCCGGGGCAGTGGACGAGGCGCTCGCGGACGGACGGTTCACGGCCGCGCGGTTCGCGCCGTACGAGCGGGCGGTCGAGCGCGGCCTGCGCCCATTCTTCCGCTTCATCCACAAGTACTACGAGCCCGCGTTCTTCGAGGTTTTCCTCCGACCGCGCACGCGCTTCGTCCTGGAAGCCGTACTCAGTGTGCTCTCGGGCGGCGCCTTCTTGAAGATGGGGTGGGGGACGCGGCTGGCGCTCTTGGTGCTCTTCGCGGGCGCCCGCGTGAATCTCTGGACGCGCCGCCGCGCCGGACGTCCGGTGGAGTCCCGGCTCGAGTGGTGAAGCCCCTGCGGTTGCTGCGCGGGTACCTGTTCACGGTCGTCGGCATCGCCATCGGCGTCGCCGGGCTCGTCGCCCTCGGCGCGATGAGCGAGCGAATCGTGCGCTTCATCGAGGGCGGCGATCGGTTCGTCCTCGGCCAGATCTCCGTGGCCGGACGCGGGATGGGCATGGGGACCGGGTTCACGGCCGGAGGGCTCCTCCCGGCCGCGACGATCCGGGCCCTCGCGGACGTTCCCGGGGTCGAGGGTGTGCAAGCGCAGATCATGCTGCCGCTGGACCCGTCGACATCGCAGTTCATGACGCTCACCCAGGAGCTGATCCTCGGCGTCGACATCTCGGTCCCCATGCCGAATCGCCACTACCGCTCGCTCCCCGTGCGCGCCGGCCGGTTCCTTCGCGACGGCGATCGGCGGGTCGCCGTCGTCGGGGCCGCGTTCGCGGCCTCGCGAGGCCTCGCCGTCGGCGCGCACATCACACTCGAGGGCGAGTCGTACGAGGTGGTGGGCGTCCTGGACCGGATGCTCACCGCGCCCGATCGCTTCGTCTTCGTGCCGATCGCCGACGCTCGCGCCCAGTGGGTCGCCAAGGACCGCCTGCTCCGGACGGTGCTGGCGTCGGGAGGCATGGCGCTCACCGCGTCCGACCTCAACACCGGCGCCGCGGTCGGGTGGCGCGACGGCGCCGACCCGGATGGCGTGGCGCTCCGGATCAGGGAGCGCGTGCCCGGCGTCAACGTCCAGCTTCCGAGCGAGCTGAGCCGGCTCCTGCGCTCGTCCACGGCGTTCTTCTCCGCGCTGCTCGCTGGCATCGGCGCTCTCGCCTTCGTCATCGGCGGCCTCTCGCTGGCGAACACGATGGCCGCCGCCGTCTTCGAGCGGATCCGCGACTTCGGCGTCAAGCGTGCGCTCGGCGCCACCGATCTGCAGCTCGGGCGCGAAGTGCTCGCCGAGTCCCTCGCGATCACGCTGGTGGGCGGCCTGGCGGGCGTCGGGCTGGCCCTCGGGCTCGGCTGGCTGATCGACGGCTACGTCGCGCGGGCCCAGCAGCTCTTCTATTTCTCGCCGCGGCTCCTCGGGGGCGCCCTCGCGTTCTCGATCCTGCTGGGCACGGCGGCGGCGGTGTACGCCACCGCGCGCGTCGTCTCCGTCTCGCCGGCCGAGGCGATCCGGCGCGGTACCTGATGCTGCGTGCGACGGGCCTCTTGAAGTCGTATCGGGCTCCGTCGGGGGCGCCGATCCGCGTGCTGGCGGGCGTGGACCTCGCGGTGAAGGCGGGCGAGCTCGTCGTCGTCACGGGGCCGTCGGGCTCGGGGAAGAGCACGCTGCTGAACGTGCTCGGGCTCCTGGAGGACGGGGACGGCGGCGAGGTACGGTTCGACGACGAGCGGGTGAGCCGGCTCGGGCGCGCGGCCAAGAGCCGAGCGCGAGGCCGATACGTCGGCTTTCTCTTCCAGTCGTTCTTGCTGCTCCCGACGCTGACGGCGCTGGAGAACGTGCTCCTAGCGGCCCAGTACGTCGGGCGCTCGGGCTCGGCGACTCGCCGCCGGGCGATGGAGCTCTTGAAGGAGGTCGGCGTAGCGGACCGGATGGACCACTTCCCCGCGCAGCTGTCGGGCGGCGAGCAGCAGCGCGTCGCCTTCTGCCGCGCCGTCCTGAACGACCCGCCGCTCTTGCTCGCCGACGAGCCGACCGGCAACCTGGACGACGCGAACGGCGCCTTGATTCTCGAAGCGCTTCGCGGCCGGGCGCGCGCCGGCGCAGCGGTCGTCGTGGTGAGTCACCGGCCCGACGCCGCGGTGGGCGCGAGTGCCTTGTATCGGCTGCGCGGCGGCGTGCTCGAATCGCCGTAGGGCCCCGCCGGCCGAGGCGCGACTATAACCAGGCGACTATAACCAGGCGACTATAACCGAGGACCACGAATGACACGCATGCTGGGAGCGATCGCGTTGCTACTGAGTCTCGTGACGCCGGCGCTCGCCGCCGCGCCCGTGTCGCAGACGTTCACGGCTCCGATCGAGAAGGTGTGGAGCGTCACGGAGGCCGTGCTGAAGCAGCTCGGCTGGGACATCGAGAAGTCGGATCGCACGATCGGCTGGATCACCACCGAATCCCGCACGGTCGAGGGCGAGGATTACGGCGTGTACGCCAAGGGGACCCGTCACCGACTGGTGATCCGCCTCAAGGCGGCCGGGACGCAGGGGACCATGGTCGAAGTGGAGCGCAGCGTGTTCAAGCGGGAGCGGATTCTCTGGATCGACAAGGACGAGCCCCTGAACGTGTCGGATCAGACGGTGGAGAAGGCCTTGCTCGTGGCGATCGGGAAGGCACTCTGATGCTGAAGACCTTCGTCCTGGTGGTGATCGCGGTGCTGATCGGCGGCACCGGCCACGTCCTGCTGTCGAAGGGGATGAAGATGGTCGGGGACCTGACCGAGGCGTCAGCCTCGCTCGTCGGCCCCATGATGCTTCGTGCGGCCTCGAGTCCGTCGCTGCTGCTCGGCGTGGCGCTCCAGGCGACGTTCTTTCTGATGTACCTCACCCTGCTCTCGCGCGCTCAGGTGAGCCAGGTGCTGCCGATGACCGCGCTCGACTACGTCGTCGTCGCGCTCCTGGCCCGGCTCCTGCTCGCGGAGGCGGTGACGCCGACCCGCTGGGCGGGCATCGCGCTGATCGTCGTCGGCGTGTTCCTGGTCTCACGCACCTGAAGGGACTCGCACTGACGGCGCGACACTCTGCGGTGTTGGCGGCACTCATCGCGGCGCCGTTCCTCTTCGCTGGTCTGGGCCGTGTGCCATTCGACGATCCGGGCGAGGGGATGCACGCCGAGATCGCGCGAGAGCTGGCCGCGTCCCGAGACCCCTTCGCTCTGACACTGAACGGTGTCCGCTACGTGGACAAGCCTCCGCTCCTCTACGTGCTGGTCGCGGCCGCCTCCGGCGTCATGGGCCCGAGCGAGGCGGCGGCGCGCGCCGTGGCCGCCGGTGCCGCGCTCGCCGCCGTCGGCGCGACCGCCTGGCTCGGCGCGCGCTTGCTCGGCTGGCGTGGCGGCCTGGTGGCCGGCCTGGCCCTCCTGACCAGCCTCGAGTTCTTCGCGTACGGCCGCTACGTCCGACCCGAGACGCTGTTCGTCGCCGCGCTCGCCGGGGGCTTCGCGCTCTGCCTTGTCGGGATCCGGGACCGCCGGCGCGGGCTGTGCGCCGGCGGCCTGGCGGTTTTCGCCCTGGCCGCGTTGGCGAAGGATCCCCTCGGCGCCCTCCTGCCGCCGCTGGCGATCGGCGTGGCTCTGGTCCTGGGCGGTCGAGCGCGCCCGCTCTCCGCGTGGCTTCCGTGGTCGGGCGTCGCCGCGTGGCTGATCATCGGGTTCGGCTGGTGGATCGTGAGCGAGCTGCGCACGCCGGGCTTCGGCTGGTACACGGCGATCGACAACCACGTGCTGAACGTCGCGCGGGCGCGTCACTTCGCCGACGAGGACGTTCCCCTTTCGGCGATCCAGTTCCTGGCGGTCGCGATCCTCGGCGCGCTGCCGTGGGTCATCCCCGCCGGCGTGGCGGTCTGGTCGCTCGCGCGCCGGCGAGCGTGGCGCGACGCCGACGAGATCGTCTGGGTGGCGCTGGCGATCTGGGTCCTGGGTGTCCTCGGAATCACGACGCTGTCGCCGTTCCGGTTGCCGCACTATGGCCTGCCGGCGTCCTTCGGCGTCGCACTCCTCGCCGCGCGCGGCTGGGAGCTCCACGGTGGCAAACGCCTCGTGCTGGCGCACGCCGGCTTCCTGGCGGCGATCGCCCTGGGGCTGGCGCTGGCCTGGGCGAGCGACAGCTCACGCCTCTACGCCGCCATGGTCGACACGACCGACGTGGCCACGCTGAAGAGTGTCGCCGCCGGGCTGCCCGCGCCGGTGCCCCCCTTCGACGAGTTCAGACCGCTCTTCGGGGCCACGGCCATCGCCTTCGCGATGGGTGCCGTGGCGACGGGCGTGACCATCGGTCTCACCGGCCGATCGCCGCAACGCCGTCGAAGCGTCGTGCTCGTCGTCGTCACCGCGACGATGCTCGCCTCGCTGCCGTCGGTGGCCATCGGGCTCGGTCTCGTGTCCACCCACCGCGCCGTGAGGGATCTCGCGCGGAGCGTGGCGCGGCTGGCCGGTCCGGAGGATCTCGTGGCGCACGAAGGACCGATCGAGAACTCGGGCGCCTTCGAATGGTACGCGGGGCGCCGGCCCGTGATCGTCGACGGCCGGCGGAGCGTCCTGGGGTTCGGTGCCGAGCGCCCGGAAGCGCGCGACCTCTTCTGGGATCCGGCCCGCCTGCGCGACGCCTGGACGAGCGGCAGGCGCGTGTGGGTGGTGAGCGTACGGAGCCCCGGCCGGAGCGTCATCGCCGATCTTCCGGGCGCTCGGCTCCTCGGGGTGAGCGGCGGCCGTACCTTGTGGGTGAATGAGATAAGATAGACAGCGAATGACCGACTATCTGCGGACGCTGTTTCTGCACCCGCCGTCGTTCCAGGGCTTCGACGGTGGCGCCGGCGCCCGCTACCAGGCGCGCCGCGAGATCCGTTCGTTCTGGTACCCGACGTGGCTCGCGCAGCCCGCCGCGCTGGTGCCGGGCAGTCGCCTCGTCGACGCGCCTCCGGCCGAGCTCACGCTCGACGACGTGGCGCCGCTTGCGCGCGACTACGATCTGGCCGTGCTCCACACGAGCGCGGCCTCGTTCGCCCACGACGTTCGGGTCGCCGAGGCGCTCAAGCGTGAGAGTCCGCGCCTGCGGATCGGCTTCGTCGGCGCCCACGTGGCCGTCGAGCGCGAGCGCGCCCTCGGCGCGTCGCCGGCGATCGAGTTCGTCGCGGGCAACGAGTTCGACTTCACCATCCAGGAGATCGCTCAGGACCGGCCGCTCGCGTCGGTGGCCGGGCTCAGCTACCGCGTGAACGGGCACTTCGAGCGGACGCCGGAGCGGCCGCCCCTCGAGGATATGGACTCGCTGCCGTTCGTGGTGGACGTCTATCACCGCGACCTCGTGATCGAGCAGTACTTCATCGGCTACCTGCTGCATCCGTACGTGTCGCTCTACACCGGGCGGGGTTGTCGCTCGCGGTGCACCTTCTGCCTCTGGCCCCAGACCGTGGGCGGCCATCGCTACCGCACGCGCTCGGTCGAGCACGTCGTCGCCGAGATCGCGCAGGCCACGCGTCATTTCCCGAACGTGAAAGAGTACTTCTTCGACGACGATACGTTCACGGACGACCTGCCGCGAGCCGAGGCGATCGCCCGGGGCCTGGGTCGGCTCGGGGTCACGTGGTCGTGCAATGCCAAGGCGAACGTGCCGGACGCCACCCTCCGGGTCCTCCGTGACAACGGTCTGCGTCTTCTCCTGGTCGGCTACGAGTCCGGGAGCCAGGCCGTCCTCAATCGGGTGAAGAAGGGGATCCGCATCGATGTCGCCCGTGAGTTCACACGGAGCGCGAAGGCTCTCGGGATCAAGATCCACGGGACCTTCATCATGGGACTGCCCGGCGAGACCCGCGAGACGATCCAGGAGACGATTCGCTTCGCCCGCGAGATCGATCCCGACTCGCTCCAGGTGTCGCTGGCGGCGCCGTACCCCGGAACCGCTCTCTACCAGGAAGCGCTCCAGCAGGGTTGGCTCGAGGAGACCGCGCTCGTGGACGCCGGGGGGATGCAGACCAGCGTGCTCGGCTACCCGCACCTGCCACGGACGGAGATCTTCGCGTCGGTCGAAAGCTTCTACCGGCGCTTCTACTTCCGTCCGCGGAAGATCTTCGGCTTTCTCAGAGAGATGGTGCAGGACCCGGCGCTCTGCCGGCGGCGCCTGGCCGAGGGGCGCGAGTTCCTGCGCTTTCTCGCTCGCCGGCACTCGTCGGCGTAGCGATCGACCCGCCCGAGGCGCTAGCGTGCCAACGGGTGCAAGACGTCGATCGCGTAGCCCACGTCGAGGTGCTCCCCCAGCCAGCTCGGGGTCATAGTCCGCGCATTCAGGACCAGCCCCTCCGCATCGTTGCGTGCTCGGACGACCTCGACGGGATCGCCGGTCACTTCGGGAGGAGACGCGACCTCGGGCAGCAGTCGCCCATCCGGGCGGCGAAACCGCAGCTCTCCGTCCGGCAATCGATCGAGCAGAAAGCCTTCCTCGTGGACGGCGCGGTGGTGGCGGCGACAGCTGCAAAATTACAGCGGCATCATCAGAAGATACCCAGCGTCGCTGAGCCTCGCGGCTCGAGTAGCTCGCCCACCGTCGCGAAGTCGTAGCCGGCTGCTCGCAGCCCTTCGATCATGGCCGGCAGCGCGGCCAGGAGCCGCTCCGGCGCACCGCGCACGCCCTCGGCGTCGTGCAGGTTCACGATGGCGCCGGGATGGGCGCGGCGCATGACGTGCTCCGCCTGCTCGGCGGCCGGCGCCGCCCGTAGGCCCTCGGGCTGGATCGACCAGAACACGCACCGCTCGCCGCAGCGGCGGAGCGCGGCGAACATCGGGGCGTTCACCATGCCCCAGGGCGGGCGGAAATGCAGGACCGGTCGGTCGGCGGCTTCGGAGAGGAAGCGATGGGCGCGGCCGATCTCGGCTTCGGTGCGACGCGGTCCGCAGAGCCAGAGGCTCCGGTGCGACCAGCCGTGGCTGCCGATCTCGTGTCCCGCCGCGACGATCCGGCGCACGGTCTCGGGCGCGCGAGCCGCGCGCTCGCCGACGAGGAAGAACGAGGCGCGAACCTGCTGCTTGTCCAGCAGCACGAGAGTCCGCTCGGTCCAGACCGCATCGGGGCCGTCGTCGAAGGTGAGGGCGATGCGGCGGCGGGTCGCCGGGCCACGCCGGACGCAGCCGGCTGCCAGCACGTGGGCGCCCAACGTGTACGCGGCCCAGGCCGCGGCTGCGCCAAGCGCCAGTCGGCCGAGAATCATCGTGTCCGCACGCCGCTCCCGAGCACCGCGCTGACGATCCGGTCCGTCGCGTCCGGACGCCGGAGCCGACGCATCTGCGCGCGCAGGCGCTCGAGCAGGTCCGGCTCGCTGAGCGCCCACTCGAGGAGCGGCGTCAGCTCCGGGCGCCGGCGCGCCACGAGCGCGATCCCGGCCCGCGCGGCGAACCGTTCGTTGCGTCGCTCCTGCCCGGGCAGCGAGCCGTACAGAAGGAGCGGAGTCTCGGCCGCCATGGCCTCGGCGAGCGTCATGCCTCCGGCTTTGGTCACGAGCAAGTCCGCCGCCGCCATCAGGCCGCCGACGTCGTCGACGTAGCCGAGCGTGCGGATGGTGGTGCCGTCCGTCAACCGCGAGAGCGTCGCGTGCAGACGCGGGTCGTGACCCGCCACGATCAACCCCTGGAGCGGTCGGCGCATCGCCCGGAGGGCGCGGGCGACGTCGGGAAGGCGGCCGAGCGCGCCCTGCGAGCCCGCCATCGCGAGGACGACGGGCGTCCGTGCCGAGAGCCCCAGGGCCTGGCGCGCGGCGGCCGGCGCGCCGAGTGCGGCGAACTCGGCGCGCACCGGGACGCCGGTGACGAGGATGCGCTCGACGGGGATGCCGCGCGCGATGAGCTCGTGACGCACCTCGGTGTCGGCGACGCAATAGCGGTCGACGTGACGCGCGATCCACTGGCTGTGCGCGACGAAATCCGTGATGACCGTCGTGTGGGGCGGCACGCGGTCGCCCAGCCGGGCGAGCGCCGACATCGCCGCCGCCGGCGTCGCGTGGACCGTGACGACGACGTCGGGCGTCAGCCGCTCCAGCAGCGCGGCGAGGCGCCGGGTGCCGAGGCGGGTCGCGCCGAGCGTCAGGGACGAGTCGCTCGCCATCCAGTCGCCGAGCGAGTACCCGAGGCCCCACAGGAACGGCGCCCGTCTCAGGAGCGTGTGATAGAGCGCGCGGCTCCAGCGATCGAAGAGGGGATGAACGAGCTCGCGAAAGTGATCGACGACGGTGACGGCGGCCCGTTCGCACTCGAACCCGGCGGCGAGGCTCCGGGCGGCCACGTTGTGGCCCGAGCCGTAGCTGGCGGTGAGGATCAGGACGCGGGTCATCGGCCTGCCTCATCGTACCTTGTCTCGCACGCCGGGGCTGGGTAGACTGCTGCCGTCTCACTCTAAACTGTGGAACATGACCAGTCCTGACACACCGTCGCCGCAGAGCGCAATCTGCTGACGCAGGGGACGTCGCCGCAGTGGCATGCCCACCCATACAACCGTGCGGAGATCTATCTCTTGACGGCGGCGATGGGATGGCTGCCGCGCCGGATGCGCCTCGGGCTGGCTCGCCGCGTCGGGCACCTGGCTCTCTCATTCCTGCCGGCCGAGCGCGCAGTGGTCCGCAAGACTCTTGGAGTGATGACCGGGGCCACCGGCCGGCGGCTCGACCAGCTGACGACCGAGGTCTTCAGCGAGTTCGCCATGTGCTTCAGCGATCTGATCTCGGCGAGCCGGCGTCCAGTGAGGCTCCCTGCGTACGTGGGAGCGATCCAGGGCCGGGAGCACCTGAACGGTCGGGAGGGGCCGGTCGTCTCGCTGACGGCGCACGTCGGCAACTGGGAGCTGGCGGGCCGTTTGCTGGCTCGGCATTCTGCGCGGACGACGCACATCGTGGTGGCGGTGGAGGAGGCGCGCGCCCTGGAACGCTGGCTCCGTCGCGACGGCAGCGGCCTTCGCTTCGTGGCCCGCTCGCACCCGACGGTCTCGCTGACGCTGATCGCTGCGCTCCGGCGCGGCGACGCGGTCGCGCTGCAGGGCGACCGCGCCCTCGGCACTCGCGGCGACGTGCCGGTGCCGTTCTTTGGGCAACCGGCGCCGTTTCCGGTCGGGCCCTTCCACCTCGCGCGCGCCGCAGGCGTTCCCGTCGTTCCCGCGTTCTGCACGCTCGACACCGACGGTCGATACGCTCTCAGGGTACTTCCGCCCATGTCGATCGCGCACGGAGGTGAGGAAGACGCCCTGTGCGTCTGGGTGCGCGAATTGGAGCGGATCGTGGCCGAGAAGCCGACCCAGTGGTTCAATTTCTTCGACATCTGGAACCCATTCGGGGCGTGAGCCTCTCGGGAGGGATCGCACGCCATCATGGCGATTGAGGAAGTGATCGACCTCGGGGAAGCGCACAAGATGGCCAGCGACTTGTCCGAGGTGCTCCCGGCTCGGGTCAGAGCGCCGTTCACCGCCTCATTCGTTCGCTCCGCGCGCCTTTACGACGAGTTCGTCCATCGTCTCGTGTTCTCCGTGTTCCGTACGTCTGGGCTCGCGGCGGCGGTGACCGGTGAGCCAGGCACCGCGGAGGAGATCATTGCCCGCGCCGGCCTCGAGCCCGCGCGCGCGCGCGTGCCGGTCGAGTGGATCCTGCGCCGACTCAGCCATCGATGCGTCCTCGAGCAGACCGACGGCCACGGCCAACCCCGCTTTCGGGTCCGTGCGGCGGTGCCGGAGCTCGACCCGGCGTCGGTGCTCGAGGAGCAGCACCGCCAGGACCCGTCCTGGTTGCCGTCCTATGTCCTGGCCGAGACCGTGGCCCGAGACTATCCGGCGTTCTTACGTGGCGAGCGCACCGGCGAGGAGATTCTCTTCTCACCGAGTCGGCTGCGCCTCTGGGTGGACTTTTTCTCGAACGACAACGGCCTCTACGCCGTGAATAACCTCGTCGGAGCCGGTGCGGTAGAGGAGTGGCTGCCGCCGGGTCCGGTCGCCATCATGGAGCTCGGCGGCGGGCTCGGGAGCGGCGCCGCCGCTCTTCTCGACGGGCTGCGGCGCGCGGGGCGCTGGCCGGACATCCGTGAGTATCGCTTCACCGAGCTCGTTCCCTTCTTTCTGCGGCGGGGCCAGCACACGCTCCAGACGCGCTTTCCTGAGGCTTCATTCTTGAAGTTCGGGTCGCTGGATATGAATCGCTCATTCGAGGAGCAGGGAGTCGCGCCGGGCAGCCTGTCACTGGTGTATGCCGTGAACACGCTGCACGTTGCGCGCGACCTCGACCTCACGATTCGCGGGATCTTCCACAGCCTGGCGCCTGGTGGCCGGCTCGTCGCCTCCGAGTGCATACGCACGACGCCCGCTCAAGCGGTCTACATCGAGTTCATCTTCAACTTGATGGAAACGTTCCGGTCTCCGGTGCTGCACCCGACGTACCGGCCCAACGGGGGATTCCTCACCCCGGAGCAGTGGCTCGGGGCGATGAAAGCCGGGGCCTTCGCCGATGTCGTCGTCCTTCCCGACATCGCCGCGTTGCGCGACCGGTTCCCAGACTTCAACGTGGGCGCTGTCGGCGCAACCCGACCGAGCTAGCTTACATGGGGGCCTCGATGGGCCCCCCAAGCCCCCTCCTCTGATTGCTCTACTCAAACTTGATGATCCACTTCAGCTTGGGATACTCGGGCGGCTTTCCGTCGAGGTCGACGATGCGCACCGAGCGATCGGAGCCCTCGAGCTGCAGATTGCCGCCGCTGTAGGACACGAACTTGCCCCACGATTTCGGGATCGTGGCCTCCCGGGCGGCCATGCTCTGCGCCTGCGCCGGAGCCAGCTGGAGCGCGTCGGGCCAACCCGATGCGGGGAGCAAGGGACGAGCGGCGATCACGACGAGCGCCACGGCGATGACGGTCAGCACGGCCTTCGTGTAGCGATCCAGGGTCATGGTCAGCCTCCTGTGAGAGATGTTACTGGCTCTTGACCTTCATGTCCTCGTAGGACGGCCAGACCGTCATCGGGACGAGGTTGATCGTGTGGTCGGCCATGCGCGGTCCGATCCCCATCAGGGCCCGCAGGTCCATGATCGGCGCGAACATCGCCCGGTCGATCGTCAGCTGCTGGATGCGATGGAGCAGCGCCTCGCGCTTCTTGACGTCGCGCTCGCCGGCCTGCTGCTGGAACAGATCGTCGATGTCGGGATACCCGCCGTAGGCGTAGGAGCCCTTGGAGCTGATGAACTCCGCCACGCGGCTGGCGGCGTTGCCGGAGTTGCCGACCGCGGGCATGAACAGCCCGTGCAGCTTCTTCTCCCGCCACGCGGCGTAGAAGGCCGCGCGCTCCATCGGCCGCATTCTCACCCGGATGCCGACCGCGTTGAGATAGTTCACCGCGGCTTCCGCCACCGTGGGAAATCCGGGAATCGGCACGAAGTCCCCGGCGTCGAGCCCGTTGGGATAGCCGGCGTCGGCGAGCAGCTGCTTGGCTTTCTGCGGATCGTAGGGCGGGGGCTCGACCTGCAGCGCGAAGTCCATCACGCGTGGCACGATGACCCCGGCCGGCGGGCAGAAGCCCAGACAGGCCGCCTCGTTCGTCGTCTTGCGGTCGAGCGCGAAGTTCACGGCCTGGCGCAGACGCTTGTCGTGCCACGGCGACTTGGCGTCCCACTGGTCCGCGAACTCGATCCAGAAGATCGACGCATGCCGTGACGACACGAGCTGGAGCCGCGAGTCGCGTTTCACTTCCAGGCCCTCGGGGCCATCGAGGGCGACCGCGATATCAGCCTCTCCGGTCTTCAGCATCGCCAGGCGCGTGCTGCCATCGGGCACGCTCTTCATGACCAGTCGCTTGACGTTGGGCACGCGCCGCCAGTAGCCCGTGTACGCTTCCAGCACCACCTCGACGCCCGGCGTATGGCCCATGAACTTGTAGGGCCCGGCGCCGATCGGATGTTTCCTGAACCCGTCGTCCCCGACCTGCGTGATGTATTTCTTGGGGACGACGATCCCGGCGCCGGTGGCGGTCGTTCCGTAGAACGTCATGAAGTCTGGCCAGGGCTTTTCCAGACGGAAGCGCACCGTGAGGGGGTCGACGACGTCCACCTGCCGGACGCGCGACTGGAGCTCCTTGGCACCCGCGCCCTTGTAGCGTTCGAAGCTGAACTTCACGTCCTCGGTGGTGACGGGATCGCCGTTGTGGAACTTGAGCCCGCGGCGCAGCTTGAACTCGTACACGAGCCCGTCCGGGCTCTCCGTCCACGACTCCGCCAGGCTCGCGCCCATCTTCTGGTTCGGCATCGGGCGCGCGAGAGCGTCATGGATGGCGTAGAGCGTGCCGAAGGGCGTGATCTGAGGTGGAGCGGAGGACGGGTCGAACCAGGTCGGAGCGATCGTGACGTGCCAGGCGATGATCACTTCTCCGGCCGGTGGCGCCTGACCGCGCGCTTCCCGAATCGTTCCCAGCATGAGGACCGCTGCCGTGAGCACCAACACGAAGCTGCGACGCGAAGCCCGCATAATGCGACCCTCCCGAGAAGGGATTGTTATCGCACTGCCGCGATGCGCCGAGGATGGGCTCAAAGAGAGTACCCCGTCAAGGAGGAATCCCTTGACTTCCCTCGGTGCGTATGGGAGGTTCCCCGCACGCGTGACCCGTGTTTTCATTCGATAATTTCCGGATGGGAAGGAGCGTCTCGATGTCCGCCACTAACCCTCGCAGGACCGCTCGCCGGAACGTGACGCGACGCGACTTTCTCAAGCGCGCGGGTTGGACCGGTGCCGGGATGACGGCACTTCTCGTCGGCGCGGACCGGGGGCGTGCGTCGGCTCAAACGGCGGCGGCGTATCCCGACTGGATCCCGGCGAGCACGAAGCCGCCGAAGCGCGGAGGGGTTCTCACGCGCGCCTCCGCCTGGGACCCGCCGGTGATCGATCCGCGGCTCACCCAATCGATCGGGCTTTTTCAGTTCGCCGGCCTTACCTCGAGTCGCCTCGTCCGCTACGCGTTCCCCGACGAGGCGAGCGGGACCAACGACCTCACGCTCAAGGGCGATCTCGCGGAGTCCTGGCAGTCGAGCCCTGACTACCGGACGTGGACGTTCAAGCTGCGCCAGGGGGTCAAGTGGCACAACGTCGCGCCGCTGAACGGCCGCGAGCTCACCGCCGCCGACGTGAAGTACTGCTTCGAGGCGTACGGGAAGGAAGGGGTCCAGTCGTTTACGTTCCGCGAGATCGAGGGGATGGAGACGCCGGACAAGCACACGCTGCGCGTGCACCTCCACACGCCCAACGTGCTGTTCCCGCAGAACGTGGCCGAATCCGTCACGGTGATCTTCTCCCGCGAGATCCTGGAGGAGGACGGCGACCTCAAGAAGCGCATGATCGGCACCGGGCCCTACGTCTTGAAAGAGCACACCCGCAAGGTGCGGGTGGTGCTCCAGCGGAACCCCGACTACTACGACAAGGGCCGCCCGTATGTCGACGAGTGCGTCATCCTCTCGACGCCGGATGCCGCGACCCGCCTGGCGGCGTTCCGCACAGGGCAGAGCGACATCCTGCAGGTGTCGAGCTTGTCCGAGGTGGAGGTCGCCCGCAAGACCAATCCCGCGGCCATCGTGCAGGAGTACAAGAACGTGCTGGCGCCGTTCGGTTTGGCTCTGGCGCAGGACAAGCCGCCCTTCAACGACCTACGGGTGCGGCGAGCCATCTCGATGGCCATCGACCGCCAGAAGCAGGTGGAGACGGTCTTCGAGGGGCATGGTATCCCGGGGTGGGGCGTTCCGTACGTGTACTACCAGGAGAAAATGCCGACGATGGCGCAGCTCGGCCCCTGGTGGCAATACCGCCCGGCGGACGCGAAGAAGCTCCTGGCGGAAGCGGGCCACGGGAACGGCTTCGAGACGACACTCTTCTACTATGAATACTTCCCGCAGATGACGTCGCAGGTCCAGCTCGTGCAGCAGGACCTCAAGAAGAACCTCAACATCAATATCAAGATCACCAAGCTCGACTACACGACCTACTACGGGCGCTACGTCGACAGCAAGTGGGACGGGATGTCCTGGGGGTTCCAGTCGGGCCACGCGGTCGGCCTCGACGAGCGGACCTACCAGTACATGCACTCCAAGTCCACGAAGAACTTCTTCCGCGTCAACGATCCCGTCATCGACGATCTAACCACGAAGCTCAGGCAGACGCCCGATCGCGCCGACCAGCGCGCGATCACCAAGAAGATCGTCGATCGAGAATTCGACCAGGTCCTCCGGATGTGGATGCCATACGATGCCGGCTTCTTCCTCTACCAGCCGCACCTCAGGAATATGGCCGCGCTTGCCCTCCGGCGCACCGATGGCTATGGGTCGCCGACGACGGCGCGGCTGTGGCTCGATAAGTAGCGAGCCGCGCGAGGGAGGAGGCCGGATGAGCGCGCGCTCTGAGCCGTCATGCACAAGTATGTGATCCGGCGGCTCCTGCTCGCGATTCCCGTCCTGCTGCTCTCCTCGCTGATCGTTTTCGGCCTGATGCGCGTCATGCCGGGTGACGCGCTGATCGCCCTGATGGGCGAGTCCGGCAACGTCGGCCAGAAGGAGCTGGCAAAGCTCCGCAAGGATCTCGGCCTCGACCGCCCCTACCACGAGCAGTACCTGCTCTGGCTCTGGCAGATGGTGAGCTTCAACCCCGGCGACTCCATCTTCACGAACGAGCCGATCCCGGTCTCGCTGCGGAAGGCGATTCCCGTCACCCTCGAGCTGGCGACGCTGGCGATGGTCATCGGGCTCGTCATCGCCGTGCCGGTCGGCGTGCTGTCGGCCACGCGACAGGACAAGCCCTCGGATTACGTCGGGCGCATCGTCGCCGTCTCCGGCCTCTCCATCCCCGACTTCTGGCTGGGGACGCTCGTCATCACGTTCTCCGCGATCTGGGTCCACTGGATCCCACCGATCGGCTACGTGAGCTTCTGGGACTCGCCGTGGCGCAACCTGCAGCAGTTCCTGCTGCCGGCGGCCGTGCTGGGCTACCGCCTCGCGGCAGCCACGATGCGCATGACCCGCTCGACGGTCCTCGAGACGCTGCGCGAGGACTACGTGCGCACGGCGTGGGCCAAAGGGCTGGCCGGGCGCATCGTCGTGTACAAGCACGCGCTGAAGAACGCGCTGATCCCGGTCGTCACGATCATCGGGGGGCAGCTGGGAACGCTGCTGGCCGGCACGTTCGTCGTCGAGCAGATCTTCGCGCTGCCGGGGATGGGCCGGCTCACCGTGGAGGCGATCCTGTACCGCGACTATCCGGTCGTGCAGACCAACGTGATGCTGGTCGCGGCGACCCTGGTCACGCTGAACCTGATCGTCGATCTCACCTACGCGTGGCTCGACCCGCGGATCCGCTACCAGTGAGGCGCTGATGGCGACGGTCCCCCTCCGCGTGACGTTGGAGGACCCGGCGGGCACCACCATCAGCCGGGCGCAGGCGCTCTGGCTCACGATGAAGCGCAAGCCGCTGGGCGCGGTCTCGGCCGCGCTCCTCGTCGTGATCGTCCTCACCGCGATCTTCGCCGACGTGCTTGCGCCCTATGACCCGCTGGCGACCCAGCCCGAGATCCGCCTGTCCGCTCCGAGCCGGGCCCACCCGTTCGGCACCGACGACATCGGCCGCGACGTGCTGAGCCGGATCATCTACGGCAGCCGGATCTCACTCTGGGTCGGGCTGCTCGCGGTCGGCATCGGCACCGCGGCCGGCATGGTCATCGGCCTCCTCTGCGGCTACTGCGAGGGCCGCCTCGACCTCATCGTCCAGCGCGTCATGGACGCGATCCAGGCGATCCCGGGCCTCGTGCTCGCGCTGGCGATCGTCTCGGTGCTGAAGCCGAGCACGACGAACGCGATGCTGGCGATCGCGATCGTGATCATTCCCGGCAACTCGCGCATCGTGCGTGGGGCTGTGCTCTCGGCGAAGCAGAACCGGTACGTCGAGGCGGCGCAGGCCCTGGGCTGCCGCCACCCGCGCATCATCGCGACCCACATCCTGCCGAACGTGACGGCGCCGATCCTCGTCATCGCCTCCATCTGGCTCGGCAACGCGATCCTGATCGAGGCGACGCTCTCCTTCCTCGGCGTGGGCACCCAGCCGCCCACACCGTCGTGGGGGTTGATGCTGTCGAGCACGGGCCGGGCGTTCATGGAGCAGGCGCCCTGGCTCGCGATCTTTCCCGGTCTCGCGATCAGCCTGGCGGTGCTCGGCTTCAACCTTTTCGGTGATACCCTGCGGGATGCGTGGGACCCGAAGCTCCGGCGGCAAGGATAAGGGGAGAGACCAAATGGAATACCGGCTGATCTCCGGCGACAACCACATCGATCTGACCTATCTTCCGGCCGACCTCTGGTCGTCGCAGGCGCCGGGGAAATGGAAGCTTCTCGTTCCGCGCGTGGAGGAGCTGGAGGACGGCCTCCACTGGTTCGTGGACGCCCAGGACAAGGGGATGTGGAACGGTGTGGGTCCGGGCTTCCTCAAGTACCAGCGGGGGATGTTCGGCCACATCGACGAGATGAAAGACCTCGGGTTCGAATGGGACTACTGGCCGGGCGCGCGGCCGCGGCCGACCACCCCCGAGCTCCGGCTGGCGGACCTGGACCGTGACGGGATTGACGCCGAGATCGTCTACGGCTGCCTGATGATCAACGACTTGATCGGCGACGCGGGCGTCCGCGCCTGGGCGGACAAGATGTACAACGACTGGGCCGCCGACTTCGCCACGCGCTCCGATCCCAAGCGCGTGTTCCCGCTCGCGATCATCCCCAACACCGACCCCGTCGAGGCTGCCGCCGAGGTGCGTCGCTGCGCGAAGATGGGGCTCCGGGGCGGGGATCTCGCGTTCAAGCGCATGTCACCGCCGCTCTACCATCACGGCTGGTATCCGCTCTGGGAGGCGGCCGCCGAGTGCCGGTTCCCGATCGCGTTCCATTCGACGGGCTTCAAGGCGCTGCGGGCGCCTGACACTCCTGAGATGGAGAAGGAATACTTGACCCAGTGGCGGCTCGTGCGCTCGTCGCTCTTCCAGCTCGACACGATGGAAGTCCTGGTCTCGCTGCTCGCCTCCGGGGCCTGCGAGAAGTATCCGGACTTCAACTTCGTGCTGGGCGAGTCGGGGGTGACGTGGCTGCCGTACGTCTTCGACCGGCTCGACACCGAGTACCAGGACCGGGCGCGGAGCCTCGGCTTCAGCTTGAAGCCGAGCGACTACTTCCGCCGGCAGGGTTACGTCACCTACCAGCAGGACCAGTACCTCGAGCCGATCATTCCGCTCATCGGCGAGGACAACATCATCTGGGGCGCGGACTATCCGCATCCCGACTGCATCTGGCCGAACTCGCACAGCACGCTCGAGAAGAACCTGGGCGGGCTACCCGAGCGCGTGGTTCGGAAGATCACGCGCGACAACGCTGCCAGGCTCTACCATCTTGTCTAGGAGGCTGCTGAAAAAGGCCCATCTGCTTCGTTGGCGCCCTCGGCTGCACGCTCACCGTACAGCGAGTACGGCTCGCGTGCAGCCTTCGGGCGCCGCCTCGCAGCTGGACCTTTTTGAGCAGCCTCAGCTCGAAATCCGCCGCGCAGTCCAGGGAAAGGATTTTTCATGACTCCGACCGCTCTCGACATCCCGTCGCTCCGCGACAAGGTCTCACCCGAGGAATGGGCGGTGCGCGTCGATCTGGCCGCCTGCTACCGGCTGCTGGTGCGCTACGGCTGGGAGGATCTCGTCTTCACGCACATCACCATGCGGGTGCCGGGAGCCGAGGATCAGTTCCTGATCAATCCGTATGGCGTATTCTTCGACGAGATCACGGCCTCGAGCCTCGTCAAGATCGACCTCAAGGGCAACACGCTCGATGACTCGCCGTTCCCCGTGAATCCCGCGGGCTTCGTGATCCACAGCGCCATCCACGCCGCACGCCACGACGCGCGCTGCGTGCTCCACACCCACACCGTCAACGGGATCGCCGTGTCGACGCAGCGGGCGGGGTTGCTCCCGATCTCGCAGCACTCCCTCTCCGTGCTGCCGAGCCTCGGCTATCACGACTTCGAGGGCGTGGCGACGCGCGACGACGAGAAGCCGCGCCTTGTGGCGGACCTCGGCGACAACACGCATCTGATCTTGCGCAACCACGGGCTCTTGACGGTGGGTGAGACCGTCGCCGACGCGTTCGTGGCGATGTACTTCCTCGAGTCCTCCTGCGCGATCCAGGTTCGGGCTCAGGCGGGCGGCGGTGAGCTGATCCCGGTGCCCAAGGACGTCCTCGACACGGCCTACGCGCAAGCCCCGGGGTCGGTGCGACCCAGCGGTCGGGGGGAGACGATCTGGCCGGGGCTGCTCCGGCGGCTCGACCGCATCGATCCTTCCTACAAGAGCTGAGCGGCGCCGCCGCGGCGTAACCAGCGACGACGCGGCTGTCCCGCCGTCGTCAGTGACGGTGGCCGGGGTGGGTGGTCGAACCGCGCGTGGTGCTGGCGGAGAAGATCCCGGCCGTAGTCGTTCCCGTTCGGCGTGCGGACCACCGTGTGGACGTGGTGACGCGAGGGCGCGTCGTTGTCGAAGGCGATCCCGCGCTGGTGGTCGAACTCGACCAGGATGACCGGGCTGTGGACCCGGTAGTAGAAGACGCCGTCCTCGTCCGTTCCACCCATCCACGCGAAGTGCGTCTCCCCGAGATGGCGCTTCACCTCGTCGAGCCACACCGCGGCGTGACCGGGCCGGATGCGGCCGACGTAGGTCTCGAGAACCTCGAGCAGCATCCGCTGCTGGGCCGTCGCGAGGTCGCGTGAGGCGACGCCCTGGTACTTCATCTCGAGGTTGTCGCGAAAGGCCGCGGTGAAGACCTCGCCAGGAAGCTCGGCGGCGATGATCGCGCGCTGGCGCTGCTCGGCCGTGAGCGCTCGCATGAGCGCCAACCCCTGCTGCTCCTCGTCCTGGAAGACCCGCGTGCCGGTGTAAGGTCCCTCATCGGCCGCGACGGGCTCGGACCCCATGAACATCGGGGTCATCACGATCTGGTCGCCGAGGACGAAGCAGTTGACGATGAGGTGGTGGCCGTCGATCTGCCATCCCCAGGGACCGTCGGCCGACGGCGTCCCCATCACGCTGAGCCAGTAGAGCCACTCGCCGTATTCCGCCTGGCTGCCCGTGATCGCCAGGACGAGCTCGTTGAGCCGCATGACGTCGCGCGCGGTCTTGAATCCCTGCGCGCTCAGGCTCTCCCGGACCAGCGCGAGCGCGCGATCCCGCTGGGCTGCGCTCATCTCGTCGAGTGAGACGCCGTGGCGCATCAGAAAGGGGTGGATGTTGCTCCACCGTCGCCACGCGTCGCTCTCCAGAGGAAAGAGCGCTCTCGCTCGCTGGCCGTCGCTCAGCGAGTCCAGGAACGCCTGAGCGGCGTGAGCGAGCGGCCGGGCAGGGACACCGGTCTTCTGGATCGAGAAGAGCCCGGACGTCACGCTTCCGTCCGCGGAGATTCCCCTGAACGGCTCGGCGACGAGGGCTTCGCCGGTCTCGACGTACTTCTGGAGCTGCGGCGGGAGCTCCGCCTGATGAGCGCGCGCGGAGACCGGGGTCCGCTGCCGCACCTTGAGGCCGGGAGGAGGACTCGGCATCGCTTTGGCTCCTATCGGGCGCCGCCGCCGAGGGCGGCGCGCACGGGCGGCAGCACCTCGCGGGCGACGCGAGCCATGAAGCCTCGCTCGGGGTCGTCCGGTGTCGCCGGGTTCGGGATCGGATGCAGGCAGACGTAGTCGAACGTCGCGGGCGCCGACCGGAGCACCCCGAGCAGCTGCTTGACGATTTCGGCCGGCCCGCCGCGCAGACAGAACACGTCGGCGGCGGCCTCGGTCAGGAAGTCGACGACCCGGCCGCTCGCTTCCAGGTCGGGCGCATGGTGGAAATCGGGAAAGACGTTGCGGAGTATTCGTAGTAGCCGGCGGCCATCGAAGCGATTGAGGCCGAACCGGGGCAGCGCCACGATCAGCTGGCGCCGAGCAGGCCACCCATCTCGGCGATCGCTTTGTCGAGGACGGCGACGACGCGGTCGATCTCGGCGCGCGTGATCACGAGCGGCGGTGACAGCACGATGGTGCTGCCGAGATGGCGACCGCCGCCGGAGCGGCCGACGATCACGCCGTTGCGCCGCGCGAAATCGACGACGCCCTTGATCCGGTCGGCCGGCATCGCCTCTTTCGTGCGGCGATCGCGGACGAGCTCGACGCCCGCGAAGAGCCCCTTGCCGCGCACGTCGCCCACCCAGGGATGCTTCAGGAGGGTGCGGAGGCCGTCGAGCAGGTACGCGCCGTTCTCGGCCGAGCGCTCGACCAGCCGCTCCTCGAGGATGATCTCGATGTTGCGGTTGGCAACGGCCGCGGCGACGGGGTGGCCCCCATACGTCGAGATCTGGAACACCTGGCGGTTCTCGGACGGCTCGCCGACGAACGAATTGAACACGTCGTTGCGGACGACGGTGGCGGCGATCGGCAGGTACGCACTCACGATGCCCTTGGCGATCGCGACGATGTCGGGCCGGACGCCGTAATGCTGATGGGCGAACATCTTGCCCGTCCGGCCGAAGCCGTTGATGACCTCGTCGACGTGCAGGAGGCATCCGTACTTCTTCGCGAGGGCGGCGACCTCCGGCAGGTACTCGTCGGGCGGCACCGCGACGCCGACCGCGCTCATGATCGGCTCCACCAGGACGGTCGACACCGTGTCCGGCCCCTCGCCCTGGATCGTCGCCTCGATGTTCTTCACGCACGCCAGCTCGCAGGACGGGTAGGTGAGCCCGAAGGGGCAGCGATAGCAGTATGGCGGGGCCACGTGGACGAAGTCGTTGCCGCCGAGCGGCTCGAACTTCATCTTCCGGTCGCCCATCCCGCCGGCAGCGAGCGTGGCGAGGGTCGTGCCGTGATAGCCGAGGTAGCGGCTGATCGTCTTGTAACGATACTGACCGGGGTTCTCGTGCTTGGTGTACTGCCGGGCGATCTTGAAGCCGGCCTCGTTCGCCTCGGAGCCCGAGGCGACGAAGTAGACGTGGTTGTCGCCGCCCAGCAGGCCGTTCACCCGTTGGGCCAGCTTGGCGGCCGGCTCGTTGATCGCCGTGTGCGGGTAGTACGGCAGCGCACGCATCTGGGCCGCGGCGACGTCGGCCAGCTCGGTGCGGCCGTAGCCGATGTTCACGCACCAGAGGCCGGCCATCGCGTCCAGGTACTCGGTCCCGTCGGCGTCGACGACCGTCGAGCCGCGGCCCTCGACGATCACCAGCGGCTCCGCCTCGAGCTGCCGGTGTGCGACGACCGGATGCAGCACGTTGTCGAGGTCCTGTCGCACGACGGCGGTGCGGCCGTCGACGTGGGAAGGCGCAGCGCCCTCAGGGTCCGTCATATCGTGTCTCCTCGCCCCGTTCTGGCCTGGATTATACGCTGGCGCTCCGCACGCGTTCGGCGGCCCGCTGGATCGCCTACTTCCGGCCCTCGCTCACGATCGCCTCCAGGCGTGAGCGCCGCTCCCGCTCGCTCTGCAGCTCCTCCTCGGTCTTCTTGAGCTTGGTCTGCACCCCCTTCAGCTCTTCGCGGGCGGCCTCCGCCGCAGCCCTCTCGCTCTGCAGGGCCCGGAGATCCTCTTGCATCCGACGTGCGGCCGTCCCCCACCATAGAAAGCCGACGAGCACGCCGACCAATCCCGCGACGACCGCGATGGTGATCACCCGCGTCATGCGTCCCCGCCCTCCCCGGCGGTCCCCGCCGCCGGCGCTATTGGAGCGTCTCTTCGCCTCGCAGCGACCGGTCGTCTGATCGGCGCCCGCTCGCCCACCGGCCGCCCGACCCAGCCGTCGTCGCGGCCCCGCTCGCAGACCGGGATAGACGGCTCACCCGGAACCGTTGGACGCCTCACCGGCTCCGCGCGGTCGCCCGCGGCCCTCGCGATCGCCTCGCCTCGGTCCGCCCGATGAGGCGGGTCAGCGCGGAGGCCAGCGCCGGCCCCGCCGTCCGCAATTCGGTCAGCGAGTAGAGGGCCAGCTTCTTCAAGATCGCCTCGCCACGTGGCGTCACCTCGACGACGACCCCGCGTCGATCCAGCTCTGCGCGCCGCCGCCGCACCATCCCGCGCTCCGCCAGCCGGTCGACGAGCTGGACGGTGCCATGGTGACGGATCTGGAGGCGTTCGGCCAGGACGCCGACGGTCGCTGCGCGGTGGCGCTCGACGCCTTTCACCTGCAAGAGGAGCACGTATTGCTGCGGCTCCAGTCCAACCCCTCGCGCGGCCTCTTCGCGAACCCGGAGGAAGCGCCGGACCTGGTAGTGCAGCTCGGCGAGCAGCTCGTAGTCCACCGGAGGGGTCGAACGACGACGGGGGCCGGCGCCGGCAGCCATCGGGCCAACACTATATCACGCCGTGATATAGGAGCGATGCCTCGACCGCCTCTTGCGCGGGCGGCCCGGACGGGCGCAAGCCCGACGCCGACGCCTGGCTCCGTGGGCAGCTCGAGGGGAAGGGAACGTGACGGATAGGGCATTTTCGACATCCCTGAGGGTAACGCCTTTCACGGTCTCCACTGTGCTGTCTGGCCGTAAGCCCCTGGGAACGCAGCGAGTGGCCCGGCCGGCACGCTGGCACGGATCTTCCTTAATTTTGGCACGTTACTCGAGAATTGACCCTTTACTGGCGCACAGGAACGACCTGGAGGAGTCCTATGCGGACGTTGGCTCTCCTCGCGCTCATGCTGCTCGCCGTCGTTCCGGCTCATGCCGACGTGATCTACAGCCACGCGTTCCGCGGCGTGTCGGGGGAGTACACCTCGGCCAGTCGAATCACCGGCAGCTTTACTGAGGCTGACGCGTTCCAGCCCAAGCCCGTCGGTGGCCCTGACTCCTGGCTCCGTGGCGTGGTGGCGTGGTCGTTTACGGATGGCCCCCAAACACTCACGAACAAGAACGCGACAGCCCGCTACATCAACTGGGACTCAGCAACGAACCTTGGCCACAACGGCTGCTGCGTGGCGAGTGATGGCAGCCATTGGGGCTCATGGACGAACCAGATCGTCTCCGTCCCCGAGCTCGCGATCCTGCCGCGGCTGCCGCGCGTCTTGAAGTCAGGCCTTGGACTAGGGCTGGAGGCGGCCCTGACGACGAGGCTCCAGCATGCGACCGCGTCGGCGGCAACTGTGATCCTTCGCACAATCCGGATGCCGGCCCGACAGGACGGCGTGTTCATCGATCTCTCGAGAGTGCGCGTCGAGGTCGCGGAGATGTGCTCAGGACTTCAGACGCTCGGGCTCATGCTCGCCGCAGCCGCGCTGATCGCCGCGGTGCTGCCTGCGCGCCGGCTGCCCTGGGCGCTCGGGCTGTTCGTCTCCGCGATCGTCCTGGCGCTCGAGGCGAACGCGCTGCGCGTGGCCGGGATCTCGATCGGCCTCGAGCAGATGGGCGCGATGTCACGCGAGTGGAAGGACTGGATCCAGATCGGGAC
>QHSU01000010.1 GCA_003220535.1 Candidatus Rokuibacteriota bacterium | reverse complement strand
GATGCTCCCTGCAAGCGATCGGAAGAGCTGAGCAGTCCACTAGGGTGAACGATTGGCGGCGCAGTGGTATCGAGGCCAGCGACACTAACGACGATAAAGCCAGTTGAGGGAGCACAGAGGATATTGATCAACCCTTCGACTGACTCGTTGAAGGTCGTCGCCTGAAAGGGTTCGGCGTCCAATCGGAGCGTGGGCGATTCATACACCCAGGATTTGCCCCTGCCTTCGGCGTAGACGCACTTCACTATGCCAGCCGTCGCGTCCACGATTCCCTTGTTCTTCATGAGTGCAGTCCAGAAGTCTTCGAGCCGAGCGAATCGGATGTCGGAGCCCATTGTCTGGAGCGTCTCCGCTGACAGCGGCAGAACCCCAACGACGTTGTGACCCGTTGCCTCGCGATCGGTTGATCCGGCCGCGATCCTGTGACGAGGTGTTCGGGTCTCGACCGATGTCGCCGCGCTCATCGCACGCCCTCCTTGGCAATGTCGAATCCGAGACCAATCATCTCCTTTAGAAGTGCTTCGAGGTGCTCGGCGGGGAGAGGGCGTGCGAAGCCTGGAGCGGTGTTGATGTCCAGTTCCAACCTGCAAGCTGCTTCCTCGCCCATAGTTCGAGTCTCAACGCCGCCGGGGCCGACTACGACAGTCATTCGCTGCGCGACCTGTACCGACCACTTCATCAGACGGTTCATCCGCAAGCCTTCAATTCCGACCGCTGACGGCCGGGGCTTGTTGATCTGATAGAAGAAGTCCGAAGACTTGTCGGGGTCGATAGGGAAGCCCGGAAGGTACCCTTGGAGGCGAACATAACCGTCGCGCACCTTCTCGACAGGCTGTAGGAGAGTAGCGCCAAACGCGAAGCGCGCTATTGCGGGTGCCTTGGGTAGCCAGGGAATGACGACCTTCAGTAAGGACGCGACAACCTCTGGTAGCGGTCCGAGCAAAGCCAGATCGAATTCTTCCCCTGCCGTCTTCACGACCCCGCTCAGGCTCCAGTCGATACGGCCAGGCTGAACTTGGAGCGCGAGCCGTCGTCCTTCGAAATCGCCATGCGCTTGGTACTGCCCGATCTTGGGACGCGACACTACCGCTTCTGGCGGAAGGCCGACAACGTCGTCCCACCAAGGCAGTCGCTCTATGGACACGACTTCGCTCGGCAAGGCCGTGACCCTTGCGGACTCGACCTGCCAGGCCTCGATGGGGGGCGTTCTTCCGTTGGTCGTCATTGCTCTGTGCTCCAGGCGCGGTCCGCGCCGTAGGCCATCTATAAAGTATAGCGCGTGACGACGAGGCCAAGGGACGCCGTAGTCATCCTCGCCGGCCATCCTAACTCAGGTGCGCGGGCCTTCGCGAGAGATACCGTGTACCTCGCTGGCCGCGCATGGTCCGTCAGGGCCTCGGGTTGCGCGGCGAACACGGCCCCGATCTCGTGGACGCCAGGTGCCAGCGCCTACGGGCGACTGTGGACGCAACGATCACTCCTGCGCTGGCTCGGCCAGATCGGTCGGGAGCGTCGTCACCCGGACGCCGTCCTCGCTGGTGACCGCGGCACCGTGTAGCTCGCGAGCCGAACGATATCGGCCGGCGCGTCGTTGACGATCCCAGGCCGCGCGTTGTCATCCGCACAGCACGGCGCGCACCGAGCGCCGGACCCAGTGCGCGACGTACGCGAGCGGGCCGAGCAGGATCAGCAGGGCCAGGAACTCTTCGCCGGGAGCGCGTCCTGCACGCTCCGCTCTTGATGCGATGCCCTGATATCCTACAGCGAAGCATGGCGACCGCCGATATCGCCCGCAAAGCCGCGCTCGTGCGCCTTGCCGCAGGAAGGCTGCTCAGAGCGGCGAGACATTGCCCGAACTGGATTGAACGCCACAGCGGAGCCGTGACCGCCGTGGCGACTATCGTGATCGCCGTGCTGACCGGCGTGTATGCACACTATGCAAGCGCGCAGTGGAGAGAAATGAAGCGCTTGAGTGAGTTGACGCAAGACGCTCTCATTGAGACGAAGAAGAACAACTCGGCGAGCGCCAAGAGCACCGACGACGCTCTCAGAATCACCAGAGATCAGTTGACCGCCTTCCAGGTCGTTGAAGGGGCCCATCTGGGTGTTGCTCTTCCAGTGCTTCTTGGTGATCGTGTCGCCCTCCCGATAGAAAACTACGGGCGCATTCCGAGTCCAAAGGTTTCTATCTTTGCGCACGTCTATCGATTCCAGAGTAAAGACCGTACCTCGCTGTACTCCAAACGTCACGAGTTTGGGGGAGACCGCACTGAGATACCTCCCGGTGTTGGGAAGTACGGCGTCACTGTTCCGCTCGAATTGAAGGCCAACGAAATGGATAGAATCGCTAACGGTGAGATTGGCCTTTGGGTGGGCGTCACACTGAAATACGATAACGGGTTTGGCACGCAGTCTCAGCCCGGGTTCTGCTTTAGCTATGCCGGCACGAAATGGGATGCGTGCCCAGTTGCGCATTTCGCCGACCTGGAAAGGATGACGCCCAAGAAATAGGCTGTCGCTTCGGCCCGATCGTGCCGCGGGAGCCGGGGTCGGGCGGCGGATGAAGTAGGAACGCGGAGCGCGCTGGATGGAGACGTTGTGGAGTCAACGCCGGCTAGAAGAGCCGGATCCAACACGCCCCGCGCTGATCGCCGGTCCGTGAGGACCGACGAAGCTACATGGTCTCCAGATGGACCTCGATCTCCTTGTTCGTGACGTCGAACCACCGGCTGTCCGGGGTTCCCGAGAACGTGATGACGATGTTGGTCACCGTCTGACCGAACTCCTCCCGCGTCCCGACCTGCGGGACGAGCGTGACAGAGGAGCCACCGATCGCACTGATCTTGTAGCGGCGTCGAATCATTGGCATACGAAGTGTCCTTTCGTTGCGGCCTCTGCCGCGTTGTGGTGTGGTGGTGCGTGATCTCGGTGCTGCTCGACCGAGCCTGGGTTAGAGGCGTGCGGTCAACTCCATGAAGCGCTTCTTGGCCGCGTCGCGCTCCGCGGGCGTACCACGATCGAGCTTCGGGACCAACGCTGCGGCCTCCGCTTGGAGCGCTGTCCGATTCTTCGCTGCGGTCTCCTGGGCGCGCTGCGACTCGGCGTTCCGCGCTCGCGCCCTCGGGTCCTGTGCCGCGGGCCGGCCCTCGCGCTCCGCGCTCCGCGTGAGAAGCTGAACGCGAGCGACCGCGGGCTTCCGCCGCCAGTCGTCCTTGGACCAGTAATCGGACTTCGGATCCATGAGCTTCGTCAGTTCCGTTTGGGCCTGGGCCTTCGAGAGTCGTAGGTCGTCCATCATGGAGAGGGCGATGATCGCGCGAGGATCGTTGCCGACCTCGCTCTCGTCCAACCACTCACGGAGCGCGGGGTTGGCCTTCACGGCCTTCCACACCTTCTTCATCTGCGTGTCGTAGTTCTCGTGGCCCCAGTGCGCGCGCAGGACCCGCTCTGCGTCGTCGGGCGTGTACGGAACCAGGTTCGAGCCAGGGATGTCGACGATCGCGCCGTAGCCACCGATCGCGGCGTCGGCGTCGACATACGTCTGCATGAGATCCTCGGCGACCGCCCGCGGCAGACCGGCCGCAGCCGTGGCCTGTCCGAATCCTTCGAGGATCGGCTCCCACTCCTGGATCCTCGACGGCGGCACGTCGCCGGGCATTTCCAGGTCGTAGGGCTCGGTCGAGGATTCGTGTTCCTGCTCGTCGCGCTCCTCGACGATCTCCGGCTCGATGGGCTCTGGCGCTTGGTCGAGTGGCCGCTGCTCGTCCTGGGCCGGCGCTTCGCTGCTCGTCGCGTCCGCGGTCTGCTGCGGCTGCACGTTTGGTTCATTCGGTGTGGTCATCTCTTCCCCCTCTATCGCTTCGGCTCGGCCCAGAGATCTACGTCGGCCAAGCCCACGTATCGGTCAGGCTTCGGCGCGTTCGGATTGGGGCGCTCCATGTCCCTGATGACCTTCGTCGGAGACTCAGTCCTGAACTCGGCCGCGGCCTGCGGCGAGCCCTTGTACATCGCGCGCAAGTCGGTGAGCATCTGCACGTAGCCGGTGAGGTTCGAGATCTTGCTATTTACCGTCGCGACCGTGCCGCCATTGATGCGGCCCAGGTCTCTCATCGCACCGTTGAACTCTCGGACCCAGAGCATGTAGGGGCTCGTGTCTTTCTTGAACGGCACGGGCACACTGGCGACCAGACGGCCCAGGTCCTGCACCATCGTCTCGACGCCACGTCGGACGTCCTTGACGAAGTTCCTGAGATCGTCGAGCAGGAACGGGATCCGGTTCGCGTAGGAGTAGGCCCGACTCGCGTCGTAGCCCTCGGTCGGCAGGCCGCGTAGCCACTCGGCATCGGTGACCTTCGCGAGGCGATCGAGTTCGTCGCCGTGCGCGTCCATGATCTCCTCGATGTCCGCGACCGCCGTTCTCGCGTCCTTCACCGTCTTGTCGACCTTGGCCTGGACCTCGGCGCGCTCGCGGTCCGCGGCGCGCGTGTCGACCTCGACCGGCCCGACCGCGGCATTGGTCGCGGCCCGGAGCCGCTCCTGAACGCTCACGTCGACCTGACGAGCGGCGACCAGTTCGGCCTGCCGCTGCCGGGCCATGAGATCGTCGAGGCGCTTCTTGTAAGAGGTCTCCGCGCTCTCCTGCGACGCGTGATACCGTGCGCGCTCCGCGTCGATCAGGGCCTGGATCTCGGCCGGCGTGTGCTCGGGCTTGGCCGAGGGCGGCGGGCCGTCCAGATCGAAATCGACCGGCCGGTTCCGGCTCTGGACCCGAGCGAGTAGCTCGGACTTTTCGGCCTCACGGCGGGCGATCTCGGCGTGGCTCAGTTCCTCGCGCGGCGGGTCCTGCTGCCGCGCACGCGCGCGCTGGCGCTGCTTGCGCTCGCGCTCGTAGCGGCGTCGCTCTTCGAGGTCGATGACTACTTCCTGACCGGCTTCGAGGTCCGGGACAACTTCCTCCGGCTCGGCCTGTCCCGGAGCTTCGTCGACCGTTTCGAGGCCTGTCCCGCTGGACATTTCGGTGTCCCGGATGCTGTCCGCGGACGGGGCAGGTAGGGCCGTTTCGGCCCCGGGTTCGGGGTGCGTTTCGGGGTCGTAGTTCACGGTTCTCTCCTTGTGACCGAAGCGCCTTTATAGGGCTCCGGATTTCTCGGAAAATCGGATGCGCAGGAACCTTCGAGAGTTCGGGCTGGCCGATTTTGGGCATCTGGGGGCCTCTTCGGCGTACGGCCAGCGAGATCGATCTCGGCCAGCGGCCGGTGCTGCGGGATCCCGCACCTGTCCAGCAATCAGATGCGTGTTGCTGCTGCGGCGCGGAGTTACGCGGCGCTGCTCGCGTCCTTGCGTGATGTCTGCGTGATCCGTCGCGCGGAGCGCGGCTCCTGACGCGCGAGCCAGGTCAGCAGGCGGCTGCGTTCGAAGCGCACGATCTTGCCTCGACGGAACGCCGGCATGCTGGCGTCTTCGAGCGACCATCTCAGAACGGTCTTCGCCTTGACGCCGAGAAGCTCGGCGACGTCCTGCGGTGTGAGGTACACAGGCGCTCCAGCGGCCGCTACGGCCTCCTGGAGGCGATCTGGGCGAGTCTCAGCCACGATTCACGCGGCAGCAGCGCGGGCAGGTCACCGGCTCGCCCTCGTGGCCGTAGAGCCGCTCGCGGCAGCGCGAGCACCGGATCTCGACGTCACGCGCCCCCTCTGGGGGGCTGGCGGCGCGGTCGGGCGCGCTGCGCGCGGAGTTCATCGTTCCTCCAGGACCTGGGCCAGTCCCTGTCCCGGCGGCTGTCCCGGTCCCGGCGGCGGTCGGTTGCGGTTCGTTTCTGCTCACGGCGCGAATCCTCCTTCTTTCTCTCCGAAGCCAGTAGGGGCGATCGAGCGGCCCGAAGCGTGAGCGAGAGGGCCGCACCGTACCGTGTAGCTCTCGAAGCCAGCCGGCGACGGAGCTACAAGCTCCGGAGCGCCGAAAGCTCTAACGTCTGATACCAGGGGTCTGAGACCCCTGTAGTCTGATAGGTACGGTCTCCCAGACCGTAAGTGAACGACCCCCCAGACCGTAGTCAGAGCGACCTCTGGGACCGTAGTCATGCGACCGACAGCGACCGCTCCGGTCGCTTTGTAGCAGCAGGATCAGCGACCGCGGAGGTCGCTTCTCGGTCCTCAAACGCGGC
This sequence comes from Candidatus Rokuibacteriota bacterium, assembly GCA_003220535.1. GTDB lineage: Bacteria > Methylomirabilota > Methylomirabilia > Rokubacteriales > CSP1-6 > AR31. The sequence goes on along the minus strand of QHSU01000010.1, from coordinate 8,962 downwards.
TCGAATCTGCTCCAGTTCGAGGGTCTCCAGCGGCACCAACTGGTAGACGTTTGCCCGCTTCGTGGCCGCGCTCCCGCGCTCAACGAGCCGGATCAGACCCGCGCGCTGGAGCCGCGCGAGCACGCGCTGGCCGTGGCGCACGGTCTTCGCTCCGATCCGCTCGGCCAGAGTTCCGGCCGAGACATAGAACGTCCCGTCGATCCGGGCCAGCCGGTGCCCGAGCACGTAGCCCTTGAGGTCCGGACCCGGGATGATCGCGAGTAGCGCGCTGTCGATCAAATCGTTTGGCATTCTGTAGAAGTTCCCTTCTGGGAGGTACTTCGCGGTTGTCTTCGGTGCGACCGGGCCCGGGTGATTCCGGGGTCGGTGCGTTCGTACTGACGGCGCGGCCTGCCCGCGGGCCTTGGCCGCGGCTGCTACTTGTTGCTCGGCGACTGCAAGGTGCCGGTCGGCGTCGTCAACCGCTACCGGCTCCGGCATCGGCCCGTCCGGGTCGGTCCCGTGCGCGGCCAGGGTCTTCCTGAACTGCGCGACGGCCTTCTCGACGTCGAGCACGCCGGGTCGCCCGCCGAGGACTCGGCTCGTGAACTTCAAGACGATCGCTTCGGACATCGCTGCGGCCGCTTCCGGGCCGTTGCCACTACCGTCTGGTTCCGTGAGTGCCCTCGCGAGCCTGTCCTGAAGCTCGCGTAGCCGCTGATCCGTGCTCGCGTACCTCACCGCCGCGCCCCAGCGCGCTCGGCGACGGCCTTGCAGGCCTCGATCTCGCGGGTCAGTCGATCGAACTCGGGCCGGGCGCTCTTCTCGAAGAACCAGAGCGGGCGTTGCTGCTCGCGATCAAAGCGAACGCCTACGATCGCGTGCCCTGCTAGGACCAAGTGCGCCGCGATCGGCGCGCTCCGAACTGCTACGTGGAACTGATCGGCTACGACTCGGTTGGCTTCCGGGAACGGTGACATGGTTCAGACCTCGGTGCTGCGTGTCGGGCGTGTACTCCAGGTCTCATTGCAGTTCTCCTGACCGTTCAGGGCTGGTGAGAGGTTTCGACCTCGTGCGGTTCGAGTGTCTGCTGCTTCATTGCGATATCGTCGAGCCCGGCCTGGCAGGCCCGCGGGAGATGCACGTGCTCGGCGTTCGCGACGAGCCTGCCGCTCTCGCTGTAGACCATGGCGAGGACCATCTTCCCGTTCCGGTTCTTGACCCAGGCCAACGGGCCGTAGCAGCAGGCATCGCAGACCGTGATCTGGTCCGGTCTCACCTCGTATCGGGTGACTCGCTCTTTCGGCGCGCTTCGTTTCACGGGAGAGGTTCTCCTCGGTCGATGTCGCTCCGAGGTTCTCCAAGTGACGGGCCTGGGCGGCGGGTTTCGGTTTCGAGCGGTTCTACAGTGCGGCGAGTTCTGCGGTCAGCATCTCCAGCCGGGCACCGTGTTGGGCTGCGCGCTCACGCAGGCGACGCTCGGCCCGGCTGAATATTCCAGCGGCCGAGTACTCGTACGCCTCACGGGTCGCTCGGCCGTGGGCGCTCATGTCGTAGCGTGCGCCGCGAGCCCGGCCCTTCTCCGTCGCGTTGTAGCGCCGGTCGCGCTCTCGGCGCGCGAGGATCGCGGACGTGGTCGGGCGCGTGCGCCACGCTTTCAGGTTCTCGGCCTTCATCTTGGAGATCAGGAACGTCAGCCATTCGCCATACGACAAGTTCATCTCGTCCTCCGAAGTTCTCCCGGCCGGTCGCCGGGGCTTGAGGGTTGGACTACGCGAGAGCCGCCTCGGTCTCGCTACGGACAGGCGCTTTGACTGACGCCCACGCCTCGGCAAACGGCGTTTGGCCGGCGGCGTGTTGGTCGGCAACCTGTGCAGCGCGTTCGAGGGCGGCGACCGCCGTTTGGGCGTAGACGGGCCGACCGGCGACGAGCCGGACATGGCCGGTCAGGAGCCCGGCGTCGAGCGCCATCAGCACGACGCTCGGCGAGATGCCGGTAGCGACCGCAAGCCCAGCGGTGGACAGGTTTTCCATAAATTCCCTCCCCTTCCGTGTAGACAACGAATACTCTCCTTCCCTATAGCCAATGAATCTTGTTGCTTTGGGCGCCCCGCCAGGCTATCGTTACGGGCGGGGGTGACTGGTGATGCGAACGAACATCGGTAGTGACGAGTATCGCCCCGCACAGCCGGTTGGTGCGCCGAGTGTGAAGACCGCAGACGCCGCGTGGGGCTTGCTGGGCCAGATCGAACTCGCCGAGATCATGCCCGCGTACACCTCCCGGAAGAATTTCCCTGCTTCGCTGCGCGCCGGAGCCGAGTTCACCGCAAAACAAGCTCTCGTAGTCGCGCTCGATACCGCGATGGTCAGCGCGCGGGACCGCCGGCTGCTGTATGCAACCATGGTGTTCGACGCGCTTGCGCGCATCTGGAGTTCTACATTTCGCAACGCCAAACCCGCACACACGATTTGGGACATGGCGAGGGGTACGGTCGACAAGGTACGTCGTGAACTCCTGGCCTGCGGGGTCGACATTGATCGCCTGTGGGGCGCGGTCGCGAAGGGCGTCCCGGGCTTGTATACGATCCACAAGCGCGGCGGCCAAGACTTCGCCCGCGGTCGTCGCGTGCGCAGGGCGCGCGGCGCAACCAAGACGTGGTGCGGGATCATCGCGGGCGATGGCGGATACCGCTCCCCTCGGCCACGAGTGCGCCTGCTGCGCGCCGATCAGAAGCTGCCGGCGCTCAAGATCGACCAGAGCGTTGCCGCCGAGCGGGTCTAAAAGGCCGTGATCGCACGCCTACAACGCGCGTGCCTGTTTCTCGACGTGGCGGCGATTGCGGCTTACGCCAAGTCGCTCAGGGATCAGGTCAACGCCCACCCGTGGCGCCCGATGTTACGCGCGTGGGAGCAGCAAGCGAATCGACGTGATCGCGACACCTACCAAACCGACCGGAAGGCGTTCATGTCGGAACACGCGGAGCTTCACAGGGAATTCTTGTCGCTCAGTGGACAGTCAAATCAACTCGCGGCCATCGCCCGCGCCGTTCGCCACCAGCGACGGCGCGCGGTTGACGGCTTCCTCGGGATCAGGACCGGGTATTTTCGCGTCCGTAACCGCCGCTGGCAGTCGCGTCATTTCTGGACGCCGGAAAGCAGCAGTCACGCCGACACTGCGGTCACTGAGTTCGAGCGGCTCGCGGACGCGCGCGTCAGTATCGAAACCTCGGCCCGCGGTGATTGGTTCTATGTGAAGCCGTTTAATGCGGACGCCCGCCAACCGCTCCCGGAGCCGTCCCACGTCAGCGCCGCCGGGCTCGTGCCCATCTATGGCGCCGATATTTCATCCTCCATGGTGCACATTATTGCGGTGTTGCTTGGAAGGCGCGGCGATGAAGCCGTCGTTTCAAGTGGAGGGTTCAAGGATGGGCTTGCGGCGGCAGTTCCGAAGGTCGCTGACGCCGTGCCGGAGTTCCGTGCGCCAGACAGCGATCCGAAGCAGCGCCGCAAGGCTATGGGCGTTCTTCAAAACATTCCGTACGGCGCGGGCTACGGCGCCATGGCGAAGGGCCTCCGCGATGATCCGGCCGCCTACGGTACCGGCTGGAGCAACCTACGAGCTTTCATCGAGCAAGGCCAGGCGCACGACGCGTACGTAAAGATCCTAGCCGACATGCGAGCCGAGTGGCTGGGTGCGTGTCGCGCGCTTGTCGAGGAAGCCGCCAAGCGAGACGCCTACGCGGGCGTGTCGTTCGTCGACCCGTTTGACGGCGCCGTCGTGCGGTGGCACACGGCGGGCAGGGCCAGAGTGGAACTCGGTAGCTTGCCGCTGACCATCTCGGCGCCGCTGGGCAAGCCGCGAGGTAGCGAATACCCGGTCAACTACTTCGGGGTTGAGCGCCCCGTTGGCCGTGATCGCCGGACGCGTACGCCGAAGCTCCACGAGAATGGGACGACGGTACCCCTCGGGTGGCGTCTGGACGCAAAGGGCTCGCTGTCCAACATGCTCGCCCCGTGCCTGATTCATACACTTGACGCTGCCTTTGCCGGGTGCGTCATCGAACTGCTCGCCGCGCGCGGGCTTCGCGATTTCGCGATCGTGCACGATTGTTTTCTCGTTCCGGCCGACGACGACGCTACGGACATCCTCCATCAAGCGATCACTGACGCCGGGCGTCCGTGGTTCCTGTCACTTCACCACGTGTACGACATGTTTGACGCGTACCTGGGCAAACACCCTGTCTATGGCGAACGCGTACGCCAGTGGCGGCAGTCGTGGAAGCAGCGAAGCGACGCGGGCAACGACTGGCCGGAGTTTCACCTGAAGCCTGAGACGACGCAGGCGTGGAAGATCGAGCCTGCGTGATCCACTTGGCCCCGCACTTGGCCCGCCGCGCTCCTCATCCGGCGACCGCCTGATGAAGAGTCAGGTGCTCGCAGGCCCTGATCCGCTTGTGTGATCTTGTGTGATCCGTCTTCCGAAAATCCCTTCCGACGACGCCTGAACACGACTCGATAGGCCCGATGAGTTCCGAGCGCGTTCGCGCGATCACCGCGCGCGATCAACGAGTTGCGAGGAACGCCGCATAAAGACTGAGGGCCGGCTCAGCACCGGCCCTCGTTTCGTAATCAGCAGGTCGCGGGTTCAAGTCCCGCCGCCGGCTCCAGCCTAAAATCAATCACTTGCCGCGCACTCGCCAATCTCACTCATTCTGGCTGGTGCCAATCACGGTGCTACTCCGATCCGGCGGCCTGGCGTCTCCGTGAATCTCTGGCGCGTCACGAGCCGCTCAATGGCGTTCCGCTGATGGCCCGGCGACAGATGCGCGTACCGCTGCACCATGCCGAGTATCGTGCAGACGAAAATCTTCGATCTGCGAGGCTCTGACAGCCGCAGGAAAGGTCTTTTCAGCCCACCGCAGGTCACGCTTACCCTCGCCGTTGGGAAACACTAGTGCCGTCCGATTCAACGGCCGAGGGAGCCGGGTGAGGATCTCTCGGACGGTTGCGTTTCATCGGGACGTGACGCGCCTCGCCATTCTTCGAGCGAGGGACAGTCAGAATCCCGGCCTTGAAGTCTACGTCCCGCCACCGGAGCCCAAGAAACTCGCTCTTGCGAAGCCCGCGCAAAGCGATTCCGTCGCCATCGGCAACGCAATGGCTCGCGTCCCCGTCGCACGTCGCACGATTCGCAAAACTGCGACGCTCTCAAAAGCGCGACGTTGGCATCAGAACGCTCGCCCGTCGCGCGTGGTCCAGCATGGCACTCGACCGGCTTCGGGCGAGCCCTGGTCGATTTCGTCTCGCCACACGAGATCTCGTGGTTTCCGGATACTTAGCGCCCTCACCAGACGCTGCCGTCGCGTGGCATTTCCGGTGCATTAGAGCTTTCTCGAGGGAAGACCTCCTTCTCGACAAGGGCAAACCTGCCGCGAGGCAGGGACGCAAAGTCACGGGTCAGGCCTCGAGCCTGACAGCCGGACTACCGAAGGAGGGGTGTCCAGTCGCCGCCCCCCGGGAACATGGTGGGTCTCCCCGCAAGGAGACCACGATGCCTGGGAAGAACGCGCGGGCTGCCATCACTTGCGTTGGGCTCGGCCTACTCCTCTGGGGAGTCCTTCTGGTGACAGCCCCGGGTACAGCCGGGATCCTAGACGCCACCTGGACCGCCCCCACGACGAATACCGACGGAAGCCCGCTCACGGATTTGGTGTCCTATTCGCTCTACTACGGCACCTCGAGTTCTCCTTGCTCAGGGTCCTCCTCCGTGCAGGTGGCTTCCCCGACATCCAGCCCTGGTCCCAACCAAACGATGAGCTTCAGGCTCACGGGGCTCACCACCGCCACGCTCTACAACGTCGCGGTGAGCGCCGTGGACGCGACCGGCAATCAAAGCTCCTGCTCGGGCATTGCGAGCGCCGTTGCACGAGCCGATTTTGCCGTGAGCCCGACCGGCGCCGTGAATTTCGGGAGCGTGAACCTCGGGAGCTTCGCGGAACAAACCTTCACCGTGTCGAACACCGGCGGCGGAACAATCTCCGGGTCCACGTCCGTCGCCGCACCTTTCAGTATCGTGTCTGGAAGTCCGTTCACTCTCAGTGGAGCGGGAGCAACCCAGGCCGTGAACGTGCGATTCACGCCGACGACGACCGCGACGGTGAGCACGAACCTGAGCTTCACGGCAAGCGGCGGCACCACGTCGGGGATCGTGACCGGCACCGGGATTGGTTCGGATACGACGCCGCCCACAATGACTATTACCTCGCCGAGCTCCAGCCCGACTTACACCGCGCCCGGCTCGTCGCTGACCCTCCAGGGCACCGCCTCAGACAACGTCGGCGTGACCCAGGTGACGTGGGTGAACAGCCGGGGCGGCAGCGGCACCGCCACCGGGACGAGTAGCTGGACCGCTAGCGCGATCGCCCTCCAGCTCGGCTCGAACGTGCTCACCGTCACCGCGCGGGACGCCGCCGGCAACACGGCAACAGCCAATCTGACGGTGACTCTGAGCGACACGACCTCGCCGACGGTTGCCGTGACGGCTCCGGCCGCCGGAACAACGGTGACGAGCACGGTTGGCGTGTCGGGCAGCGCCACCGACAACGTTGGCGTAGCCGGCGTCCAATTCAAGGTTGATGGCGGGAATCTCGGGGCGGAGGTGACCACGCCGCCTTATGCCGTGACGTGGAACACGACGACGACCGCTGACGGTGCCCACGTCCTGACGGCGGTGGCTCGAGACGCGGCAGGCAACATGGCGACATCGGCGGAGGTCACCGTGACGGTGGCGAATGCGGTGGCGAATGCGAACCCGCAACCGATTGACGTTACTTCCCCGGTAATTTCGAAGGTGAGCCTGTCGGTCACGTCGTCTGGTGCGACGATCGGCTGGACGACGAATGAGCCGAGTGATACGCAGATGGAGTACGGGCTAACGGGATCCTACGGAAGCCTGGCGCCGCTGAACACGGCTCTCGTGACATCGCACTCACAGGTGATCAACGGTTTGGCGCCGAACACCTGGTACCACTTTCGGATGAGGTCGCGAGATGCCGCGGGCAACCTCGGCGTGTCGGGGGACTACAAGTTCAAGACGCGCGCCCACTGAAGTACTGCCGGAGCGTCGAAGGCGAACAGCCCAGCGAAACGGAGTTTGTTGCGGGTGGTGGAGAGTAAAGGATTCGTCCTATCCCGCCCCTAGAGAGCCCGCTGCTGTGCAGAATGCGGCAAGACGCTCCTATACGCTCCAGGACAATTCGCTAGGAGTTCACCATTCCTGGGCATCCACTTAACCCCAATCCGAAAATAACTCAGGCCGCGAGCGCATGTTGAATGCGGGTGTAGAGGGCCTCGGTCGCCGGGTTCTGTGCGAGACGGAGGACGTGGCGACCGCCGATGCGGGTCAGCCGGCCTGCCCGGGTGATCAGCAAGAAGCGCAAAGTCCGCATACTGCGCACGACGTAGGCGTAGGTCCGCTTGCGCGAGCGGCGCCGTGGGGTGGCGATGGTGTCGAGCTGGAAGCTGCGGGCGACATTGTAGGCGAGGATGCTGAGCTGCTGCCAGGCGCAGTTGGCCCCGTAGTGACGGGTCGGGACGACATCGAGCGCGAACTCACCCTTGAGTTCCGCGATCGTCTTCTCCTGAGCACCCCGGCCACCGATGAAGGCGTAGAGCGCCGGCAGCGACAGCGGCATGTTGGTCGCGACGGCGTAGTACTCGAAGTGTCCGTCGTCGGGGGTGAAGAGATCGAGCTGGAAATTCTTCGGGCTCTCGTGCTGGACGTGCTTGCGGTAGATCATGACCCGCAGGCGGAGCTTCCACTGCGGAATGGCGAGCCGATGCTCGAAGCCCATCACGCCGGGGGCCAGCGCGTGCCAGTGCCGGCGCTCGGCGGCCAACTGCTTGAGGGGCAGCCAGCTCCAGTAGCCTACCTTGATGGCATACGCGCAGCCTCGAGCGGCGAGCAGCCGCAGCACGTCGGGCTGGAAAAACGCGGCATCCATGCGGAATTCGAGGGGCAGGCGCCGGCCCAGGCGGCCCCGGACCCCGTCGATCAGCTCACGGAGAAACGCGGCGGATTGCTTGGAGTCGTGCACGTTGCCCGGGCGGTTCTTGACGCGCAAGATGTGGCCGGTCTGCGCGACGTGGGCGAGCAGCGGGTAGTAGCTGCGATCCTTCCGATGGTGGGGATTGAAGCCGCGGAACGCCCACGCGACAGTAGCGCCGGTGCGGACGATGGTGCCGTCGACATCGAGTGTGAGCCGCGGCACGTCCAGCCGCACCAGCGTGTCGAGCACGAGGTCTTGGTTGAGCCGGATCAACGGCCGCAGCGTCTCCTGCGTGAAGCGCCGGAGCCAGTTGCTCACCGTGCGCGCCGTCGGGACGCGCGCCAGGCCCGCGAAGCGGCGCACGAGCGGATCGTTCACCAAGTACTGCAGGTGCTCCAGCCGCCGGGCGCCGACGTATGGCAGCGCCAGGAGCAGCAGGGCGAGTCGCGCACCGCCGTAGTCGCCGCCAAGCGCTGCGCATGCGACCTTCAGTCGGCGCGGCAGCTCGATCCGGCGCACGTACCGGCGCAGCAGTTCGAGACCACCATACGACGTGAGCTGCTGAGGAACGAACGCGATCGGCAAATCCCGCTTGACCACCTGCCGCAAGGTCTCTACGCTCAAGCGCATCAGAGGGGCCTCCTCGAATCGGAGAGTGATGTGGGGACATCGACTCTTTTGATCCGTGGATTCGCCCCTCTGATGCATTTCAGCCACTCGGTCGCGCCCTCAGTTATTTCGGATTGGGGTTAGATCGACCGTATACCCGCGCTCAGGGCTGCGCTCGGCTCGGTACAGCCCGCAGCCGTTCTGGACAAGGTCGAGCAGCGCGCCGAGACGGACGAGTGTGAACCCGTGCGACCGAAGGTCCTGCAGGCTCGCGTCGAGGACATCGGGGTGCATCTCGTAGGAGACCCGCGCGGGGCCGTCATCGA
>QHSU01000083.1 GCA_003220535.1 Candidatus Rokuibacteriota bacterium | reverse complement strand
TGGTTCGAACGCTCTCGCGAGTTCCGATCTCGCTCCGTGGCCTCGCCGTTTGCGTGGCGTGCGAGGAGTGCTTCGATCTGGGCGATCCGACCTGCCCGTCCTGCGGCAGCGACGAGTACGTCCCCCTTCTTCATCAGCTCGAGGGACGCATTCTCAACATGACGAGCAACAACTAGAGGCTGGTCGCAGTAGGAGTGAGGCCGTCCTGCGGCCGAGCCGACACTTCAACGGCTCGGAAATGTGAATGGCCGAAAACCTCCGCCAACCAGCCGGACGCACGATCGACGATCTGAGTCTCGCTTCTCCTGTCTCCTGAAAGCACGTAGAATCTCCCCAATGTGGCAGGGGAGCGTCGTCTCGATCCACATCGCCAAGCAGGCAGCCGCCCCGATGGAGTCCATTCCCGCCGTCCGCGCCGTCCCCGGCCGTGGGCTCGAGGGTGATCGCTACTACCTCGGCACCGGCGTCTACTCGCAGAAGGCCGGACATGGCGGACGCGAGGTCACGCTGATCGAGGTCGAGTCGGTTCAGGCGCTCCTGGACGACGTTCAGAACGCCGAGGGCCACCGGCTCGGCATTAAGCTCTCGCCCGCGGAGACCCGCCGGAACATCGCGACCTCCGGCGTTCCGCTGAACCACCTCGTCGACCGCGAGTTCTGGGTCGGCGTGGTGCTCATGGTCGGCACGCGGCTCTGCGAGCCGTGCAAATACCTCGAAGACCTCACGCAGCGCGGCGTCATGGGCGGACTCGTCCACCGCGGCGGCCTGCGGGCGCGGATTCTGTCTGATGGCGTGATCCGCGTCGGCGACGTGATTCGGCCCAAGCTCGGCTGATCCCCTTCGCGTCGTCGCGACGCGCCCGGCAGGTCAACGGCCCTGCCAGTCCGGCTTCCGCTTCTCGAGGAAGGCGCGCACCCCTTCGTGGAAGTCCTGGCTCAGATAGCAGGAGACGATGAGATCGTCCAGGTCGTGCGGCGTCAGCGTCGCCAGCATCCGGCGGGTGGCCTCCTTGGTCGCGGCGATCGTGAGCGGCGCCAGCTCGGCGAGGTTCGCGGCGAGCTCGCGCACGCGCGACTCGAGCTCGGGCGCCGGGTGGATGCGATCGATGAGCCCGACCGTCTTGGCCTCGGCGGCGTCGAGCAGGCGGGCGGTGAGCACGAGCTCGCGGGCGCGGCCAGCACCGAGTGCGGCGACCAGCAATGACAGGCTCAGGGGTGCCAGGAAGTTGCCGAGCGTGCGGGCCACCGGCACGCCGAACCGTGCGTGCGGGGCGGCCAGCCGCAGGTCGCACGCGAGCGCGATGAAGAGACCGCCGCCGATCGCGTCACCCTGCAGCATGGCGATCGTCGGCTTGCGCATGCCGGCCAGTCGCGACAGCGCGCGGGTGAGGCGCGCCTCGTACCCGAGCGCGTCCTCTCTGGTCTTGAAGTCGACGAACTGGCGGATGTCGGTGCCGCTCGCGAACGCCCGGTCGCCGGCGCCCCTCAGGACGAGGACGCGCACCGCCGGGTCGGCGTCGAGGCTCGCGCACGCGTCGTGCAGCGTCTCGTACATCGCGAAGGTCATTGTGTTGCGGGCGTCGGGACGGTTGAAGGTGAGGAGCGCGGTCGGTCCGTCGCGCTCGACGAGGATGTCCTCGGTCATCCCAGGCGCCGGGACGCCACCGCGAAGCCCCAGTCACGGAGGTCCTGGTCCAGCTGCTCGCGACGGCGCTCGGCGCGACGCCGCTCTTCCGTCATCTCCTCGAGCCGCTGGCGCTGTTCGCCGCGGCGGCGATCGAGGAGGACCTTGATCTTCTCGGCGCCGGAGAGCTCCTGGGTGAGGAAGTCGTACAGGTCGGGGTGCGAGCGCGCCACGATGAAGAGGTGACCGAGCTCGGTCACTTCCTTCTCGGCCTGCTCCTGCCAGGAACGCATGTCCAGCTCGTCGAAGATCCGCTGCGCCTGCGCCCGGCGCCGAGCCGCGCCGTCGCGCTCACCCGTTTGCGTATCGAGGGCGCCGAGGCTCCAGTGGCAAGACGCGACGAGCGGGCGCAGGCCGAGCTCTTCGGCGAGGCGCAGGGCGGCCTCGTACCGGTCGCGCGCTTCGCGGGGGTCCGGACGCGCGCCGCGGGCGGCGATGTCGCCGAGGATCTGCAGCGCCTGCGCCTCGTGACCGCGTTCCCCGTGCTCGCGCGCCATCTCGAGCGCCTGCTGCGCCGTCTCGAGCGCGCGCGCGGGCTGCCCGGCGGCGAGGAACCCTTCGGCGAGGTTGACCAGCCAGGCGGAAAGATACGCCCGGATCCCGAGCTCGCGGCTCACCACGACGCCGTCCTCGAGAAGGCGGAGGCCCTCGGTCACGTGGCCCATCCGGACGAACGCCAGGCCGAGCAACGACAGGGGGATCGGCAGCCACACCGTGAGGTGCTTGCGCCGACACGCCTCCAGCCCGCGCTCGAGGGGCAACACGGCGCGCGCCAGGCGTCCCCGCCGGATCCAGGCGAGGCCGATCAGTGTCCAGGCGATGAGCTGACTGTAGGCGTGCTGGGTCGCCTTGGCCGCGCGCTGCGCCTCGGCCAGATACGTGTTGGCGGCGTCGAACGCGCCGCGATCGGCGAGGCTGAACGCGAGCCACCCGCAGGAGGCGACGTAGGAGGTCGTGGCCTGATCGCGCGCCGTCGCCTCGATGTTCTCTTTGAGCGTGCGCTCCGCCTGGGCGTAGTCACCCTGGGCGTGGTAGCTCTGGCCCATGTACTGGCGGGCCAGCCCCTGGAGCGCCGGGTCGCCGGTGGCGCGGCCCACGTCGAGACAGCGCTGCCCGTAGGCGATCGCGTGGCGCGTCTCGCCTTTGAGGTAATGGTAGTTGATCAGATAGGTATAGACGCGCGCCAAGCGTTGCTCGTCACGGAGGTCGCCGGCGAGCTGCTCGGCCTCGCGCGAGACCGCGAGCACCTCCTCGAGCCGGCCGAGCTGGAGGAGCGGGGGACGCAGGTCCAGTCGGAGATCGATGGCCTGCTCGACCATCTCCGGCGTCTCCGGAAGGTGCTTGAGCGCGGTGAGTGCGTCCTGGAACGCCTGGACCGCCTCGGCGTTCGCCGCGTGCAGCACCGCGCGCGCCCCGACCTGCCGGTTGTAGACGAGCGCCTTCGCCCACATCTCGCCCCGCGTGGCGTGAAACGCGAGCTGGTCCACGTGGCTCGTCTGGCGGTCGTGGTAGAGCCGCTCGATCGCGTCCACGATCCGCGCGTGCAGGATGCGCCGCTGCTCCCGAAGGAGGCTCGCGTAGGCGACGTCGCGCGCGAGCGCGCTCTTGAAGCGACAGACGACGTCGGGGAAGAGGCTCGCCTCGTAGAGGAACCCCGCGCTTCGAAGGCTTGCCAGCGCCCGGCCGACCCGCTCGGCGGGGACCTCCACGATCGCCTCGAGCAGCGCCTGGGGCACGTCCGAGCCGATGACCGCCGACGACTGCAGGAGAACCTTCTCGTCGGGCGGGAGCCGGTCGATGCGGGCGGCGAGGACCGCCTGGACCGTGGCCGGCACCCGGAGCGTCCCGAGCTCGCCGGCGAGCCGATACGCGCCGCGGTCGCCGACCAGCACCTTCGTTTCGACGAGCGTGCGGACGATCTCCTCGACGAAGAACGGGTTGCCGTTGCTCCGTTGGCTCAAGAGCTCCCGGAGCGGTCGCAGCGCCCGGTGGTCGCCGAGCAGCGTCCGGAGCAGCTCGTCCGTGCCCGCCGGCGGGAGCGGATCGATCGGCAGGGTGGTGAAGCCGGGTCGGTCCGTCCAGTCGTGTTCGAACTCGGGCCGGCAGGCGACGAGGAGGAGCAGACGCGCGGTCGGGAGCCGGTCGAGGAGCGTGCCGAGGAACGCCTGCGTCTCGATATCGACCCACTGGAGATTTTCGAGAACCAGCATGAGGGGCTGCCGCGCGCTCTCCTTCACGATCACCTGCGTGAGCGTATCGACCACGCGATCTCGCCGCTCGCGCGCGTCGAGCACGCGGAACGGGTCGTCCGATGGCAGCGCGTCGAGCAGCGACAGGATCGGCGCGCTCGCGTCGCCGAGCTCGGGATCGAGGTCGCGGAGGGCCGCCGCCACCTTCTCGGCCACGCGTGACACAGGATCGCGCGCATCGACTTCGAAGTACGCCCGGAGCAGCTCGATGATCGGCAGGTAGGAGGCCGCGCGCTCGTACGAGAGGGAGCGGCCTTCGAGGATCCGCCACGCCTGGGTCTTCGCCGAGCGGACGAACTCGTGGATGAGCCGGGTCTTGCCGATGCCCGCCTCCGAGCTGACGGCGACGATCTGGCCCTGGCCGACCCGCGCGAGCTCGAGCCGCTCGTGGAGGCGGTCGAGCTCCGCAGCGCGCCCGACGAACCGCGAGAGGTGCTGGGCGTCAGCGGACCTGATCTTCGAGCGAGCTGGCGCTCCGCCGATGAGCTCCGCGACCTCGATCGGCGCGTCGAGCCCCTTGATCGGGCGCGCGCCGAGCGACCTGATCTGGATGGACCCCTCGGCGAGCCGGAGCGTGCTCGGCGCGATGACGACGGCGCCAGGGTCTGCCATCTGCTCCATGCGCGCGGCCAGGTGCGTCGTCTGGCCGACGGCCGAGAACTCCATGTAGAGGTCGTCGCTGATCGAGCGTACGACGACCTCGCCGGAGTTGAGCCCGACCCGGATCCTGACCGAGATGCCCTCGGTCTTGTGGATCTGCTCGGCGTAGCGCCCGACGGTCTCCTGCATGCGGAGCGCGGCGTAGCAGGCACGCACGGCATGGTCCTCGTGAGCGAGCGGCGCGCCGAAGAGCGCCATGATTCCGTCGCCCATCACCTGGTTCACGGTCCCCTCGTACCGGTGGACCGCCTCTCGCATGCGCTCGAGGACGGCGAAGAGAAGTCGTTGGGCCTCCTCGGGGTCGCGGTCGCCGAGGAGCTCCATCGAGCCTTTGAGGTCAGCGAAGAGCACCGTGACCTGCTTGCGCTCGTTGACCATGGTCGCGCGGGAGACGCGGATCTTGTCGGCGAGGTGCGGCGGTGTGTAGGCCTCCGGCGCGGCGGCCGGCGCCGCCGCGGTGAGCCGGGTCCCGCAGCCGTTGCAGAAGCGCGCAGTATCGGGGTTGTCTTGCTGGCAGCTCGGGCACTTCATCCCTTCCCGCTCCCAGCCGTGAGCCCCTCCACCATGTAACGCCGGAGGCAGGTGTCGACCGCGATGACCGTCAGCGTCGCCGTCCCACGTCGAGGTGTTCGGCGGGACCGCGGAGACGCGGATCCGTCGCCATCGGCTAGTCGCTCGCCAGCTTGCCGTTGACGCCCCAATTCGCTTTCTCGACGTCCTGGAACACGATATGGACCTGGTCGGCGGTCGTCTTGCCGATCTTCACCATCGCCACGGTAATCGCGGCGGTGATCTCCCGCTTCTGCTGGTCGGTGCGCCCGGCGTACCACTGGATCGTGATGTTCGGCATCGCCTGTCTCCTCGCGTTGACTGAGTAGGTCCCGCTGGCGCGCCCGGCGCGCGCGTCGTGGCAGGGATTATCGCAGCGGGCCGTCCGCCGGGCAAGGCGGCGGCGTCATCCGCCGTCCACTTTCCGGGAACTCGCGGACCGTGCGCCTGTCTAACTCCGACGAGGTCCAACGAGCGCGATGCCGGCCGAGCCAGGAGGGCAGGAGCATGAACAGACGAAGCTTCGTGCGGACGCTGGGCGTCGGGGCGGGTGTGGCCGTCGCGACACGAGCGTGGGCAGACCGAATACGGATCCTCCCAGATGTTCGCGCCGGGGATCCGGCGAGCGGCGGCGAACAGGTCGGCGCCGAGCTCCAGCGGTTTCTCGACGGAGTCCGCGTCCGCGAGCGCCGAGCGCACGGTGGGCTCACGGTCTTCTGGCTCCACGCCGCACGGGGGCCACTGCCGCTCGCCATCCACACGCTCGAGGAGGCCCGCGCTCATGGCGAGATCGTCGTCACCGAGCGCGACCAGGCCACGGTGCCGGGTCTCGGGATCGACAATCGCGGTCGGGTGCACGTGCTGCTGCTCGCCGGCGAGATCCTGCTCGGCGGCAAGCAAAACCGCATCGTGGTCGACGATGTGCTGGTCCCGCCGCTGAGCGGGCCGCTGACGCTCCCAGTCTATTGTGTCGAGCAGGGCCGGTGGGCGGGCGACGCGAAGCCGTTCACCACGCGCGGGAGCTTCGCGGCGCCGGGGCTTCGCGCGAGGATGCTCGAGCGGAGCGACCAGCGTGAAGTATGGGCCGAGGTGGACCGCTACGCGAGGCGGGCGGCCGCGCCGTCGCCGACGGGGAGCTACCAGGCGATCCACGACAAAGCCGAGGTGCAGGTATATCAGAAGGACGTCGAGGGCGTGCTCGGACGGAGCACGGCGCCGGGGGCGCAGGGCGCGGCGGTCTTCGCCGCCGACGCGCTCGTCGAGCTCGACCTCTTCCAGGATCCCTCGTTGTTCGCGCGCGAGTGGCCGAAGCTCCTTCGCGCCCAGACGCTCGAGACGTACGGACGAAGCGTCGACGACAAGACCGACGAGCGCCGGCTGCGCGCCCACCTGGAGGACCTCGTGCGCGCCGCAGCGCGGACGGCCGGCTCGGTCAAGCGCGGGATCGGGGCCGGATGGCTCGTCGAGCTCCGGGCGAGTCGCTTTCGGGGCTCGGCGCTCGTCGCCGAGGGGCAGGTCGTGCACGCCGCGATCCTCTGACTCGCGTGTCCGCCGGCGCGCGCGGGGGCTGGACGGAGTGCCCCTGGTGGAAGAAGAGCCGCAGCATCCGCTCGTCGAATTCCGCGTCGAACGCCGGTGTCGGCGGATAGCGATGGTAGAGCGAATGCGCCTCGAGAACGTGGAGCGCCGACGACCTGGTCAGTCGCGCCAGGTCGTCGAATCCGGGCAGGACGTGGAGGAAGTCCGCCCAGACCGCCGCGGGATGACCGGGAAACATCTCGCTCAGCATGAGGTCGACGATCAGGAGCGAGCCCGGCTCGCCGAGCGCCACGAGGTGGCCGAAGCCCCGCGCGAGCTCCTGCCGATCGCGCGCGTGGTTGAGCACGGCGCCGAGCGCCGCCACGATCGAGAACGGGCCCCGCGCGGCGAGCGCCTCGACGTCGCGCGCGTCGAAGATGTCCACACGCTGGAGCCGGGTACGAAGACGGGGATGGCGGGTTGCGGCCGTCTCGAGAAGCTCGTCCTGGACGTCCGTCATCAAGACGTCGTAGCCACGATCGAGCGCGGCCGCCGCCAGATCACCCATTCCGCCGCCGACTTCCAGCCACCGCGTGCCGATCGTGAGCTCGCGCCGGTACCGGGCGACCGATTCCCAGAGGTCGAAGGACGCGGGGGTGAGATACGAGGTGATCTCGTCGGCGGAGATGCCGAGGTAGTAGTCCTTGATCTCCCGCCGGCGCTCGGCGTCACGCATCAGACGTGACGGCTCACGGCGCTGCGGTCAGCGCAGCGCTTCCAGGACGGCGTGGCCCGGCTTTCACGATCCGATTCGGTAGACGCGGCGGACGTTGTCCCAGAGCATCTTCGTCTGGATCGCCTGGGGAATACCGCGGAACTGCTCCTCGATCGCCTTCTTCGAGAACGGCCACGTGCCGTCGCGGTGCGGATAGTCCGAGCCCCACATGACGTTGTCGGGCGCGATCTCCGCCATCGCGCGCACGCCGTGGAAGTCCTTCTGGAAGGTCGCGTACATCTGGCGCTTGAAGTAAGCGCTCGGAGGAAGCTTGAGTCCGAGGTCGTCGGCGAGTCGCTCCTCGTACGTGTCGTCGAGACGCTCGAGGATGTACGGCAGCCAGCCGATGCCGCTCTCGCCCAGGACCAGGGTGAGCTTCGGATGGCGCTCGCAGACGCCGGAGAGGATCATCGAGGCGCAGATCTCGTCCATCTGGAGCGGCGCGACGACCGTCCACGAGCCGGTCGACGCCGGATTCTGAATACCCTTGACGGCGTACCCCACCGTCGCCGCGCCGCCCTCGAAGACATGGAAGGAAATGACGAGGCCCGTCTCCTCGGCCGTCGTCCAGAGCGGCTCCCACATCTCATGCCACACGGGCTGGGCCGAGCCCCACGGAACGAAGACGGTGCCGCGCAGGCCGAGCTCTGCGCAGTGGCGCACCTCGTCGGCGGCCGCCCGCGCGTCGTGGTTCGGCAGGCAGCCGAGGCCGAAGAAGCGGCCGGGCTTGGTGCGGTTGAAGTCGGCGATGTAGTCGTTGTACGCGCGGTAGACCGCCGCCAGCGTCTCGTGATCGGCGATGCCGCTATGGGTGAAGAGCCCGCGCGAGATCCCGATGATGCCGTAGATCACCTCGGCCTCGACGCCGTCGCGCTCCTGGTCCTCGCGCCGCTCGACGGGATTCGAGGGCCGCGTCTGCTTGCCCGAGGCGAAGCCCGCGTCGGCCAGGATGCGGCCGCGGCGTCCGCCCGTGACCCCCGGGCCGTACACGCCCCACGGCCCGAGGACAGCGTCGCCCGACACCCACACCTTGCGGCCGTCGCGCTCGACGACCTGCGGCGCGCGGTCGCGCCACGTCGACGGCATGCGCGAGGTGAACGTGTCCGGCGGCAGGTAGATGAGATCCATGTGGCTGTCGGCCGACATCACGCTGAGTGACATGTCCGGCTCCTTTGTCGGGAGAGATCCGCGAGTGAGGGCGAGCGTAGTCCCACTCGCGCACGAACGCAAGAATCCGGAATTGCGTGCTGAGACGGCCAGGCTGACCAGAAGCTGCCAGTCTGGCTCGAGCGTGGCCAGCGGTGCGTTCGTCGCCGGTGATCCAAAGCTGCGAGAACCTTTCAGTCTGATTTTGTGGAAATCCGGAATCCGGTGGCACTTCGCTTGCTCGATGCTTTCTTCGCCACGCGCATGGGAAACGATCGATGCGCCGACGGCGGAGGAGACTATGGGTCTCGCGAAACGAGTCATCGCAGCGCTATTACTCACGGGCGCCGCCGCGCTGTTGCTGGCGTCCTCGGTCTTGGCACAAGAGCGGGTCGGCGTCGTGACCAACATCGAGGGCACGGCGACGGTCGCGCGTCTGACGCTTCCGCAGGCTCAGCCGCTCCATTTCAAGGATGACGTCTTCCTCCGCGACCGGATCGCCACCGGCGAGCGCTCGTTCGTGCGGGTGCTCCTGGGCGGCAAGGCCACCGTCACGGCGCGCGAGCGTTCGGTCCTGACCATCACCGAGGTGCCGGGCGTCTCGACCATCCAGCTCGGCGAGGGCCGGATCTCGGTGGCGGTCTCCAAGGGGTTGATGAAGCCAGGCGAAGTCATCGAGATCAAGACGCCCAACGCCGTGACCGCCATCCGCGGCACCGTCGTCGTGGCCGAGGTCGTGCCGACGCCCGAAGGCCACCGGTCGACGATCACGATCCTGAAGGGTCTCGTCGACGTGACGAAGCTCGATTCGGCGGGCCGGCTCTCCGGATCGGCCGTGAAGCTCGGGGCGCTCGAGCGAGTGACGGTGACCAACTCCCCGGCCGTTCCGCGGCCCGAGACCATCACGCAGGAGGCCGCCAAGAAGCTGGCCTCGGACTTCAGCCACATTCCGAAGAATGCCCCGGCCGCCACCCTGGATGCGCTCAACGCGGACGTGAAAGAAAATTCGATCCGCGAGGCGACGCAGACCCTGGGCGGAAACGGGAGCGATACGCGCCCGAGCGTGAACACGGCCGGAGCCACGGGCACGACCAGCTCAGGCACGACGACGACGTCCAGTCCGATCGGCTCAACGACCACGACCAGCGGCGGCACGACCGGTGCAGTGGGCGCCGTGACCGGTAGCGTGACCAACACCGTGACCACGGTCACGGGCGGTGTGGCCAGCACGTTGACCAGCGTGACCGGGGCGGCAACCGGCACCTTGACCAATCTAACCGGCTCGACGACTCAGACCGTCGTGCCCACGGTAACAAACCCGGTCACCAACCTGGTCACGACGGTCACGAGCACCACGACCACGGTGACGAGCACGGTCACCAACAGTCTCCTCAACGGCCTGCTCAAGAAATAGCTCGATCGGTCTCCCGCGCCGCGCGACTCGATGCGCGCGGCGCGCGGGCCGGCCTGGTCCTCGACGCGGTTCCCCGCCCTGCACGTCGTACGCGACATCAAAGCGCGCGTCGCGTCTTCAAGTCGCGTCCAGCTCCTCACTACTCCGAGCGGCGCGTCCGATATCGGAAACATGAAGTCGAACGACGTCACACCGACGAAACATTCCGGAACGATTGTCAGCGGGACGACGTCGCGTGACGCGAGTTCTGCCAAGACGGCGCCACGACGCCCCGGCACATTTCTCCGAGTTCCAGGTCGTTCCGAACAGTGCGCCTGCCGCAAGCAGTGTGCCGGCTGTTCAGCAGGCCTTGCCGCAAGCGGCGTTGGACGAGCCGCTCGGGTCGGCGAGCCACGACAACGGTAAGAACGACGACAGCAAAGGCGCGAGCAAGGGCAAGAACGCGAATAGCTCGGCCGCCGAAAGCTCCGGAAACGGACCCGGCATGAAGGGAAGCGAGCGTCGGCGGCGCCAGGGTGGCGAGCGCTCAGAAGGGCGGTAAGAAGAAGTAGTCGTCCGATCGTCCGCTCCCGTCGCCGGGCCTGGCCCGACGACGGGAGGGAACCTGTCGCGAACGGTCTAGTTGGCTCCCGGGTAGAAGGCGTCGCGGCCGCGCTGATACGTCGCCTGCCGCTGCACCGGATTCCGAGACACGAGCGGACGCATGAACATCGGATGGGTCGCGCTGCGCACCTCGTGCTCGATGGTGAAGAGCACCTTCGAGGTCTCGGGATCGACGATGTCCTTGAACCGGTACTGCACGGGGTTCGACTCTTCGCTGATGAGGCCGCGGTCCTTCAGCCACCGGTGGGGACCCGAGAAGTTCACGACGTAAATCGCGATGTGGTGGCCGTCGTACGGCACCTCAGGCTCGGTGGTCTCGCGGAAGACCAGGTGCTGCTTGGCCCCGACCTGGACGCGCGCCGCGGTGTTGCCGTTGAACGTGACGCTGGCCGGAGCGCCCATGGCGGCCTGGTAGAACTTCGCGATCCCCACCGCGGTGTTGGGCTGCACGTTGAACTCGACGTAGGGGACGCCGAGCGTCATGTCGCCGAACTCGGGCCCCGGGGCGTGGAACCGCATGCGGTTGCCCCAGGGGCAGGTGACGCTGATGTACTTGTCCTCGGCTGCGCACGCGAACTTCGTGCCCGCCAGCTTTTCGCGCACGCTCTGCAGACGCATCTTCAACCCCTCGAGATCCGGCACGACGAACCCGACGACTCCCCGGAGCACTTCCGGCTTCCCGGTCGGCATGTGGAATTGCTGCTGGCCCGCGTTGATCCACATGTTCTCGGTGCCGGTCATGATGTAGGGGTCGCGCGTCAGCCCGAGGCCCGTCACGTAGAAGTTCGTCGCGACCACCTGGTCCGGGATCTTCACGTTGACGTGCTCGAGCAGCAAGATGTTTCCAATATCCTCGGCGCTCCGGTCGAACACCCTGTCCCCTGCCATTATTGGCCCCCCTATCTAGGCCCCCCGTCACGGGACGCTCTGGCGTAGGATAGCCCGAATTCGACCGGGAGGGAATTCGGTCGGGAGGGTTCAATGGAATTCGGCCTGTTCACGGAGTTCCCGAGCCCGCCGGGCGTGACCGAAGCGGCGGCATTCGACGAGTCGCTGGCGCAGATGAAGGCGGGTTCTCGACGCTCTCGATGTGGATGAACCCGGGCGGACAGATTCCGAACGAGCGCGTCCTGAAGTCGATGCGTCTGTTCGCTGAGCGCGTAGCTCCGCGCCTCGCTTGAGCCGGCGCCGACGAGCGGGTGCGGCGGGCGCCCCGGGGCGGCCGCCGCACCCGCTCGTCGACGCCCGATCAGCTGGCGGCGGATTCTTAGGATGGGTTCTGAGAGAACTAGACCGTCGCCAAGGCCGACCGGTGGGGGGCAATCGGGGGGAGCGGCGCTTGCTCCCCCGATGTCGATCAATCCCAGAGGCGGGTGGAGAAGTAGCGCTCGCCGATGTCGTTGAACAGGGTGACGAAGCGACCGCGCCCGACGCGGCGCGCGACACGCTCGACGCCGGCCATGTACGCGCCGGACGACTGACCGACGAAGAAGCCGGCCGCCGCCAGGCGCACGCACATCCTGTACGCTTCGTCGACGGTCACCGGGACGCGCTCGTCGATCAGCTTTTCGTCGAGGATCGCCGGCACGATGTCCTCGGCGCGCCCCAGCGGCTTGAGCCCCTCGACGCCCGGGAAGGCCTCGGGGATGACGCAGACGAGGCGGATCGACGGGTCGTGCTCCTTCAGACGTCGCCCGAGCCCGGTCAGGGTGCCGCCGGTGCCGACGCCGACGACGACGTGGGTCAGCCGGCCCCCGGTCTGCTGCAGGATCTCGACCGCCGTCGTCTCGTAGTGGGCCCGCCAGTTGTCCTGGTTGCTGTACTGGTCGCTGAAGAAGTAGTGGTCGGAATCGGCCTCGTAACGCCGGCGCACCTCGCGGAGCGCCTCGTCGTAACCGAGGAGCGCGTCCGTGAAGACGAGCCGCGCGCCGTGCGCGAGCATGCGCTTCTTGCGCTCGGCGCTTGCGTTGTCGGGAATCACGATCTCGACGGGGACGCCGACGATCCGGCCGATCATCGCGTACGCGATTCCAGCGTTGCCCGACGAGCTGTCCAGCACGGTCTTGCCGGGCTTGAGCTGCCCGTCGTCGAGCGCGCCGAGAAGCATCCGCAGCACCGGCCGGTCCTTGAGCGAGCCACCCGGGTTCAGCGACTCCATCTTCGCGAACACCTCGACGTCAGGGAGATCGGGCCGCAGGACGTCCACCGGGACGAGCGGCGTGTTGCCCACCGCCCGCAGGACGGGGAAGCGGTCGACGAGCGCCTGGATTCGTGGGTCCCAGGGCATAGGTGCTTATCTTACCGACCGAAAACTGGTCACGGAGGGATTCTATCGTCCCTGGCAAATGTGTCGGGCCGTCACGGTCGCCGCCACCGGCGAGCACGGATCGGGGAAATCCCCGATTGGCCCGGGCGCTAGACTGATATAGGAGGCCGACCGTGGACGAGCGAACGCGACGAGGATACCGGGGCGGGGTGTTCTGCATCGTGCTCGCAGCGCTTTCGGCGACTGCGTGCGCCAGCCACAGTCCCCTGGCGAGCGCGAAGCTCGCGCAGGCGGAGCGGGCGTTCAACGAGGCGCAGCAGGCGGGCGCGGCCGTCAACGCGACCACCGAGCTCAAGATCGCCGAGGACAGGCTGAAGAACGCCCGGGCGGCGGTGGCCGACAAGAAGTACGACCGGGCGATCCTGACGGCGGAACAGGCGGCGGCCGACGCGGACTATGCGCGCGCCCGCGCCTCCAACCAGCGGATCAACCAGATCGCGGACGAGATGCGCCGAAGCATACGGGCGCTTCGCGAGGAGCTCGAGCGGACCCCGCAGTAGCCCGGCGCGCGCTCGGCGGCGCGGCTATGAACTGAGGTGGAGACGATGAGCCCGCTTTCCATCTTGATCAGACGCGTAGGCATGGCGGTCCTCCCCCTGATTCTGGTCGCGGGCTGCGCCTCGTCGAGGCAGGAGCAAGCGGCGCGGGCCCAGCTCGAACGGGCGCAAGCCGCCTACCGGCAGGCCCAGGCCGACCCGAACGTGCAGGCGTACGCCCAGCTGTGGCTCGCGGACGCCCAGAAGGCCGTCCAAGCCGCCGAGCAGGCCAAGACCCTTGAGGAGAAGGTTTCGCTCGGCTACGTCGCGGAGAAGCGAGCTCAGATCGCAACGATCGCGGGCGCCACCACGAAGACGGAGCAGGATACGCTGCAGCTGAGCCGGGAGAGCTCGGACGTGCTCCTGCAAAAGCGCGATCGCGAGGTCAAAGCGGCGCGCGCCGAAGCGGCGGCGAAGGCGCGCGAGGCCGAGCAGGCCCGCGCTGCGAGTGAGGCTCGAGCTCGCACCACCGATACGACGGCTCGCGAGGTCGAGCAGGCCCGGCTGCAGGCGGAGGCTGAAGCCAGAGCCTACGCGGCCGAGCAGGCCAAGACGGCGGCTCTCGCGAAGGAGCTGTCGGACCTCAAGGCCCAGCAGACCGATCGGGGCCTCGTCCTCACGGTCGGCGACGTCCTCTTCGCCGCCGGCAAGGCCGACGTCGCGCCGGGCGGCCAGCGGAGCGTTGACAAGCTGGCGGAGTTTCTCAAGAAGTATCCGCGGCGCAGGGTGCTGATCGAGGGTCACTCCGACAACACCGGTAACGAGGACTTCAACCTCAAGCTGTCGCAGCAACGCGCCGACGCCGTTCGCGCGCTGCTCTTGGCGCGCGGCATCGCCCCCGAGCGGATCACGACCCGAGGCTATGGGCCGAAATTCCCGATCGTGGACAACGACACGCCCGCGGGGCGCCAGCAGAACCGAAGGGTCGAGGTTCTGGTCCTGAGCGAAGGGGCGAACGTCGAGAGCAGTTCTCGATAAGCCATTCCCGTCCTCTCCGAGCACCGTCGCGATAGACTCTGGCGGTGCTGCTCCCCACCGTCCTGATCTTGTTGTCGGCGATTCTTCACGTCAGCTGGAACATGCTGATGAAGCGCGGCGGCGACAAGCTCGTCACGGCCTGGACGCTCGACCTCGTGACCCCCGTGCTCCTGTGGCCGCTTCTGTTCGTCACCGGCGTGCCCGGCCCGGACGTGTGGCCTGTCATCGCCGTGAGCGGCGTCGTCCACGCGGCCTCGACGCTGGCGCTGGTCGGTGCCTACGAGCGTGCCGACCTCTCGGTCGCCTATCCGGTCGCGCGCGGGCTCGCGCCGGTGCTGGTCGCGCTGGGCGCCGGCGCAGTGCTGGGCGAACGGCTGTCACTGCCGGCGATGTCGGGCGTCCTCGCCGTCAGCGTCGGCGTCGCCTGGCTCGGACTCTCGGCGCGGCGAGTCGGCGGAAGCCTCGCGGGGCTCGCGTGGGCGGCGACGATGGCCACGCTCATCGCGACCTACTCGATCGTCGACAAGATCGGTGTGACGCGGGCTCACCCCGTCGCGTTCGCGATCGTCTTCATGGCGTGGGATTCGGCTCTCCTGACCCCGTACGTGCTGCTGCGCCGCGGGACCCGACGCATTTGGGAGGTCTTTCAGGGCGAATGGCTCCCGATCATCGCGAGCTCGATCATGGGGCTCGTCGGCTATCTGCTGATCCTCGTCGCCCTTCGGCTGACCGAGGTGAGCTACGTGGCCACGCTGCGGGAGATCTCCGTCGTGCTCGCTGCGATCGTCGGCTGGCGGGTCTTGAAGGAGCCGGTCGGCTTACTCCGCGTCGCCGCGGCGGCGCTGGCGGCCGCCGGTCTCGTCACACTGTCGCTCGCTCACGGGCGCTAGCCCGCCGGGCGGCAGACTCGCGACGGCTTGGCGATCTCGTGCAGGTACCACTCGGTGTAGCGGATGACGTTGTACTCGTGCTTCGTGGAGTAGGGCCCCGGCGTGAACGCTGAGGAGTTGACGCCGACCTGGTTCTTCTCGCAGAGGTCCCAGTCCTGCTCGCTGGTGAGCTGCCAGAACGGGAGTAGCGCGTCCAGCTGGTAGTCTCTGCCCTCGACGGCGTCCTCGCTCACGAGCCACTGAACCTGCACGAGCGTCTTCTGCGGGCCCGCCGGGGTCAGACGCGTGGACACGCCGTGATCGCTGCTCGAGTGGTTCCAGAAGTTGGGCATCGTGCGCATGCGCAGGGTGCCGACGTCGCGGCTCGGATAGCTGCCCATCACCGGCGCGACCGGCCGGCCGTCCATCGACTCGCTGACCCAGCCAGGGACCAGAGGCGTGCGATTGATGGACCACCAGCCGTCCGGAGACGGGAATCGCACCAGGCCCGCCTCCTGATAGTCGATGGCGAGCGCGGCTTCCAGGCGCGCCGAGGTCGCCCGCGCCTGCGCCTCGATCTCACGCTTGAGTGCCGGATCGTCGATCGGCGCGTTGTCGTAGTTGGCCTTGACGTACTGGGGATGGTTCACGTTGCAGTGCCAGCACTCCCGATTGTTTTCCCAGACGAGCTTCCAGTTCGCGCGCACCTCGTAGCTCCGGGTCGCGGCGACCTTGGCGCGCTCGAGGCCCTGAGGCCGCAGCAGCGCGCCGAGCGCCGCCCCGGCGCCGTCGAAGGGAATCGGATCGTCCGCCAGACACACGAAGACGAGCCCGCCCACCTCGCGGACGTGCACGCGGTGCAGGCCGAAGTCGCGGCGGTCGAGGTCGCCGTCCCTGTCCATCCCGCCGCACGCCATCAGCTCGCCGTTTCGCGCGTAGGACCACTGATGGTACGGGCAGACGATTCGCGTGACGTGGCCGGACTCCGCTTGACAGACCTTCATGCCGCGATGGCGACACGTGTTGTGGAGCGCATGAACGCGGTCGTCGTCGCCCCGGATGACGATGATCGAGTCGCTGTCGACGTCGAAGACGAAGAAATCACCCTTGCGCCTCACCTGGCACGTGTGGCCGGCGAAGAGCCAACCGCGTCGCCAGATGCGCTCGAGGTCGAGCTGATAGATGCCCGGATCGGTCTGGAACTCGCGCTGCAGGGCGTGGCCTGGCGGGTGCTGCGCGATCAGACGGTCGAGCAGCGCCCGGGCTTCGGCGAGCTGCGAGGACGTCACGAAGGGGTTCGACATCACCCCCATTATAGTTATAGGCGGAGCCTCGCCCCGCCCGGATCGTACAGGACGTCGGGGGCGACCTCGGCGGCGAAGCGCGCGCCGAAGATTTCCGCTTCGAGCGGCGTGCCGACCGCCGTGAGCGCCGTCGGCAGGTAGACGAAACCAATGTGCTTCGCGACCGTGTAGCCCCAGCCGGCACTCCGAAGCCTGCCCACGACGCGACCATCAGCGTAGACTGCCTCGCCGCCATAGAGGTCGCGGTCGTCCGGGAGCGGCTCGGTCAGTGTGATCGTGCAGAGTTTCCGCTGCACGCCCTCCGCCTTGATCCGGATCAGCGCTTCGCGTCCGATGAAGTCTCCTTTCTTTAAGTGCACGCAGAAGCCCAGGCCCGCCTCGTACGGGTTCTCGGCCGGCGTGAGATCGGTGCTCCAGTAGCGGTAGCCCTTCTCGATCCTCAGCGTATCGACCGCCTTGTAGCCGGCGGGCTCGATCCCGAAGGGCCCGCCAGCGATCTGCAGCGCGTCCCACATCTGCACGGCATGCTCGTTCCGCACGTAGAGCTCCCAGCCGAGCTCCCCGACATAGGTCACCCGCTGGGCCTCGACCGGGATGCCGGCGACGTCGATCCGCCGCGCAGACATATAAGGATGGGCGGTATTGGACACATCGCTCGCCGTGACCGCCTGCAGCACGCGGCGCGCCTCGGGCCCCCAGATCCCGATGCACGAGAGCTCATCGGTGACGTCACGCACGTCGACCGAGCCGTCGTCGGGCCGGTGCATCCGGATCCAGCCGAGATCGCTCGCGACGAAATTGCTGCCGGTCGTCACGCGGAACCGGTCGGGGGCCCAGCGGGTGACGGTCAGGTCGCTCTCGATCCCGCCGCGCGGGTTCAGGAACTGGGTGTAGATCACGCTTCCGACCGGCCGGTCGACGTTGTTGTCGGCCAGGCGCTGGAGCAGTCTAAGCGCGCCAGGGCCGCTGACGTCGAGCTTGCCGAACGAGGTGAAGTCGAAGAGGCCGGCGCGCTCGCGCACCGCCCGGTGCTCGGCGCCGACACGCTCGAAGAACGCCGGCCGCGCCCAGCCCCACCGGCGCTGATCGGCGCCCGCGCGGCGCCCCGGCGAGCCCGGGACGAAGTAGTTCACGCGCTCCCAGCCGTTCTTCTCGCCGAAGACCGCGCCCGCTTCGCCCAGACGCGCGTCGAGTGGGCTCAGGCGGCGCCCGCGGGCCCACTCGTTCTCGTCGTGGGGATAGCGCAGCGTGTAGTAGTACTTGTACGATTCGCGCGCGCGCTCGGCGGCGTAGGCGCGGTCCTCGTACACCGGCCCGAAGCGGCGCACGTTCAGTTCCGTCACGTCGTGGGGCGGCTCGCCGTCGACGAGCCAGTGGGCGAGGATATCGCCGATCGCGCCGCCGGCGCCAAAGCCCGTGTGGGAGAGGCCGGCCGCGACCCAGAACCCCGGCACACCCGGGACGGGACCGAGCAGGGGACGGCTGTCGGGCGTGATCCCCTCGGGACCGTTCACCAGGTGCGCCAGCTCGGCCTTGGAAAGCATCGGGACCCGGCGGATGGCACCTTCGAGAATGTCGTTGAAAAGCTCCCAGTCGGAAGGCAAGAGCTTCTGCGTGAAGTCCCAGGGCACGCCGTTGACCGACCAGGCGACCGGGCTCCGCTCGAAGCCGCCGATGAGAAACCCGCCGACCTCCTCGCGCATGTAGACGAGGTTCTCCGGGTCGCGCAGGCAGGGGGTCGTGCGAGCGAGCTCCTGGCCGGCGATCGGCTTGGTGGCCAGATGCTGGTGGATCAGCGGCGTGATCGGCAGGCTGACGCCGACCATGGCGGCGATCTGGCCGGCCCACATGCCGCCGGCGTTGACCACGCATTCCGTGCGGATCGCGCCGTGGTCGGTCCCGACCGCGGCGACGGCGCCCCGCCCGGTCCGCGTGATGCCGGTGACCCGGACGCCCGTGCGGATCTCGACGCCTAGCCGCCGCGCGCGCGCGGCCAACTCCATGGTCGCGCCGCTCGGATCGAGCCAGCCGTCGCCCGGCAGGTACATCGCCCCGTGCAGGCTCTCGCCCGACATCAAGGGGAAGATGCGAAGCGATTCTGCCGGCGAGATCGTGTCCACGTCCAGACCGATTGCCTTCGCCGTCCCGACCTGGCGCTGGAGGAACCTCCACTGATCGCGGCTCGACGCGACGCGGAGGCTGCCGACCTCGTGCCAGTGCTCGGCCGCCCCCGGCTCGGACTGCAGGCTCCGATAGAGCCCGATGCTGTATTGACGCATGCGCATCAGAATCGGCGAGGTGTGGAAGTGGGTGACCATCCCGGCGGCGTGCCAGGTCGAGCCGCTGGTCAGCTCGCCTTTGTCGACGAGCACCACGTCCGTCCAGCCCTTCTGCGCCAGGTGATACGCGATGCTGCACCCGGCGATGCCGCCTCCTATGATGACGACGCGAGCCTGGTCCCTCATGCCACGCCCCTTGGCGGGGGGCGCCGGAGGCGGCGGGCGCGTGCGGCAGGGATCGAATGGACCACGCTGCACGCGTGCGCTGCCCCGGTGCGGCTGGGCTCCATTCGGGCGCTCGAGAGCCGCCGCCGCGTCGCGGGAACGGGTCCCTTCGACCCCTCCCGCACGCACCCGCCGCCTCCGGCGCCCCCCGTCATCCCGCGATCGTCGAGCATGATTCTGCGCGGAGGGCGTCAGCGGCGGCGCCACGCCTGGGTGCGGCGCTCGAGCCAGCGGGCCAGCAGCAGGTGGAGCCCGCGGGCGGCGACGTTCGTGTAGAAGATCATCATCGCCATCGCCGCCGCGGAGGCGATCTCGCCCGTGTCGTCCATGTTGAGGACGGAGATCGACGCGAGCTCGGTCTTGGGACCGTAGATGAAGACGACGCCCGAGACGGTCGTCATGGCGTTGACGAACATGTAGATCGCGATGTCGAGCGCGGAAGGCAGACACACCGGCACCGTCACGCGCCAGAAGGTGCGGTAGAAGGGCTGCTTCAGCGAGGCGGACACCGTCTCGAACTCCGGGTCCATCTGGCGCAGGGCCGTCAGCGCCGTCAGGTGGCCCACGGTGTAGAAGTGCACGACGGTATTGACGACCAGAATCGTCATCGTGCGATAGAGCACGTTGAGCGGGTTCGCCGGGGCATTGAAGAAGAAGATGTAGGCGAGCCCAAGGACCAGCCCCGGCACCGCCATCGGAAGCATCGCGAGGAAGTGGAAGAGGCCGCGGCCGAAGGCGAAGCCGCGCGCCTTCTCGACGAGGTAGGCGCCCACGAACACGATGGCGGTGCCGATCACGCCCGTGAGAAACGCGAGCCGGATCGAGTTCCCGTACGACGCCCAGCCGCCGCCGCCTCGCTGGTCGAAGTCGTAGTGCGCCCAGGTCAGGGTCAGGTTGTAGGGAAAGAACTTCACCAGCGCCGCGAACTGGGAGACCACGACGATGCTGAGGATGGCCGCCCCGGTTACGATGCAGTAGGCGAGCATCGCGAGATCGAACGCGCGCTGGGGCTTGGGCTCGTACGGCACCGCCCGCGCCGACAGGAGCGCCACCTGCTTGCGCGTGACCGCGCGGTCGATCACGAAGGCGAAGACCGCCGGCACCAGGAGGATCACGCTGACGACCGCGCCCATCTGGAAGTTCTGTTGGCCGATCACCTGCTTGTACACGTCAGTCGCCAGCACGTTGTACTGTCCGCCGATGACCTTCGGCGCGCCGAAGTCGGTGATCACCGTGGTGAAGACGACGAAGGTCGCGCTGATCAAGCCGTACCGCGCACCCGGCAGCGTGACCGTCCAGAAGATGCGGGGCCGGGGCGCGCGCAGCGCCACCGCCGCCTCGTAGAGCCGCGCGTCGGCGAGGGCGAGGGCCGCCAGGATGATCAGCAGGGCATGCGGGAAGGTGGTGAAGATCTCCGCCATCACGATGCCGATCGGCCCGTAGATGCTGTGCCCGAGGAGGGCTCCCCTGATCAGCCCCTGGTTGCCGAAGAGATAGACGAGGGCGAGGCCGGGCAGGAGCGAGGGGACGAGGATCGGGACGAGCGCGATCGTCTTGAAGAGCCCCCGGAGTGGCATGCGCGAGCGCGTGAGCGCATAGGCGTAGACGAACGCCAGAGGCACCGTGATGACGGTGGTGAGGCTCGCGACCCAGAGGCTGTTGGCGATCGACCGGAAGAGGGCCGGCGTCGAGAAGTACCGGATGTAGTTCGCGAGGCCGACGAACTCGTCTCCAGGACCCTGGAGGCTCTTGCCGAGCATGAGCCCGAGCGGCAGTGCCAGGGCGACGACGAGGTAGAGGCCGATGACACCGAGGAAGGCGCGCATGAGCCGATCGTCACGGCTCAACTCGGGCCGGACGACGGCGGCGACGGCCCCGGCGCGCGCCGCCGCGGCGTCAGCGATGGACGGTGCTCCCCGGGTAGATCCGGATCCGCTCGCGCGGCACGACGACCGACACGGTGCTTTTCTCGGCGATCCCCAGGCGGCGCACGAGATCCACCGGGAGGTCGGCGCGGAGCAGAGCGCCCCCGAGCGCGTCCCCGACGAGATCCGCACGGAAAAACGACCCGAGGAACGCGACGGCGTCCACGCGCATCGCGAGCGTGTTCGGCGCCTCGTCGCGGCCGTCCTGCACCAGGATGTCCTCCGGGCGAACGGCGAGCGTCACCTCGGTGCCGGCGGCGAATCCGTCGGCGTCGCAGGCGAGCTCCGTCCGGCCGAGCCGCACGGTGCCGTCGCGCACGACGGTGCCGGCCACGAAGTTCATCACGCCGATGAAATCGGCGACGAACGGCGAGGCCGGCTCGCGGTAGATCTCGAGCGGCGTGCCCACCTGCTCGATCGCTCCGCGGTTCATCACCACGATGCGGTCGGCCATCGTGAGCGCCTCTTCCTGGTCGTGGGTGACCATGATCGTCGTCACGCCGACGCGCCGCTGGAGCTGCTTGACCTCGTGGCGCAAGTGCACGCGCACCTTGGCATCGAGCGCCGACAGGGGCTCGTCGAGCAGCAAGAGACCGGGGGACGTCGCGAGCGCGCGCGCGAGCGCCACGCGCTGCTGCTGGCCCCCCGAGAGCTGGGCCGGGTACTTTCCGCCGTGCTCGCCCAGGCCGATCATGTCGAGCAGCTCGCGGACGCGCTTGGCCACCTCTGCCCGCTTGGCCCGCGCGTTCTCGAGCCCGTAGGCGACGTTCTTCGCAGCGGTCAGGTTGGGAAAGAGCGCGTAGGACTGGAAGACGATGCCGAAGTCGCGCTTGGTCGGCGGCAGGGCCGAGATGTCGCGGCCGCCCTGCTCGATCCGGCCGCTCGTCTGGATGTCGAGGCCGGCGATCGCCCGCAGGAGCGTCGTCTTGCCGCAGCCCGACGGGCCCAGGAAGCAGACGAACTCACCCTCGGCGATCTCCAGCGAGATGTTGTCGACCGCGGTGAACGCGCCGAACTTCTTGGTGAGGCTCTGGATGCGGAGGTACGGCGGCAGCGTCGTCAACCCTCTTCGCCCTGGCTTCTCCTGGAGCCTCGGCGATTTTATTTGATTATTTCTTTGGTTCGGACTTCGCGCCGTAGCGCTTTTCCCACTCGGCGAGGATCTTCGCGCGGTTCACCGCCGCCCACTGGAAGTCGTTCTTGATCATGTGCTGCATCATGTTGTCGGGCAGGAACTCGATCGGCCTGGACATCTTGGAGATGGCGACGACCGCGTAGCCTTCGTTGTAGAGCTTCATCGCCTTCTCGCCGACCGACCAGTCGAGCAGCGTCTTGGCCGCCTCGAGGTTCTTCGTGCCCTTCACGATGGCGGTGGCCTCCATGTCCCAGCCGGAGCCCTCCGACGGGAAGACGATGTCGATCGGCGCGCCCTGTCGCTTCTGCCGGGCCGCGCGGAACTCGAAGGACACCCCGATCGGATACTCGCCGGCGCCGGCCATGGTGCAGGGCTTGGAGCCGGAGTGCGTGTAGACGCCGATGTTCTGGTGGAGCGCGTCCATGTACTTCCAGCCCTCGGCCTCGCCGAAGAGCTGGAGCCAGCTCGTGACGTCGAGGAAGCCCGTGCCCGACGAAGCCGGGTTCGGCATGACGACGGTGCCCTTGTAGACGGGCTTGGTCAGATCCTTCCACGAGGCTGGCTTCGGCAGGCTCTTCTTCTGGGCCTCCACCGTGTTGAAGCAGAGCGCCGCGACCCAGGCATCCATGCCGACCCACGCCGGCGGGTTGTCCTTGTCGCGGAACTGCGCGTCGAGCTTCTCGAGGCCCTTGGGGGCGTACGGGACGAGCATGCCCTCGGGCTTCAGCACGAGCAGGCTCGTGGCGGCCAGGCCCCAGATCACGTCCGCCTGCGGGTTGGCTTTCTCGGCGAGGAGCTTGGCGGTGATGACGCCGGTCGAGTCGCGCACCCACTTGATCTCGATGTCCGGATAGTCCTCGTTGAAGCGGGCGGCGTACTTCTTGAGGTCGTCAGCCTCGACGGCGGTGTAGACGGTCAGCGTCGCCTTCACCGCACGGACACTGGTCGCGGCGAAGCCGATCGCCGCCGCGACGACGGCGACGCACACGAGAACGGAGCCGAGCCTGACGAGTGTCCGGTGAGCCATGAAGCCCTCCCTTCGCGAGGTGCTGGCGATTCTAGCCCAGACACGAGCCGTTGTCAGGGCTCGCAACGCAACCGTCACACCAGCCGATCGCGCAGCCGCGAGCTGATCGCGTCGACCACCATCACCATGGCCACCGTGACGAGCAGCACGGTTGACGCCGCCGGGTAGTCGATCATCCGGAGATACGTCTGCAGGTAGAAGCCGATGCCGCCGGCGCCGACGAAGCCCAGGACGGTGGCCGCGCGGATGTTGGTCTCGAGCCGATAGAGAATGTAGGAGAGGAAGAGCGGGAGCACCTGCGGGATCACGCCGAAGCGCAGGATCTGAAGACGCGTGGCGCCCGTGGCGGTGACGGCATCGACGGGCCCGGGGTCGATGCCCTCGACGGCCTCGGAGTAGAGCTTGGCGAGGGAAGTGGTCGTGTAGGCCACGACCGCGAGAACGCCGGGGAAGGGGCCGAGCCCGACGGCCGCCACGAAGACCAGCGCGTAGACGAGCGTGTCCACGCTCCGGAAGAAGTTGAGAACGGCCCGCGCCGGGTAGAAGACGGCGCCCGGCGCCACGTTGCGCGCCGAGAGGAAGCCGAGCGGCAGCGCCAGGACGGCGGCGACCGCCGTGCCGAGCAGCGCGATCTCGATGGTCTTGATCGCCCCCACGACCGCCGCCGGAAGCACACGCAGATCGGGCGGCACCATGCGTCGGACGAAGTCGAGGATCCACGGGACGCCGCGCGCCAGCCGCACCGGGTCGGCGCCGGTGTCCCAGACGAGCCACGCCAGCACCACGAGAGCGACGAAGAGCGCGGCGCGCGTCATGGTAGCGGGTGCCATGAGCACGGCTTTGACCGAGGGTGGCCTGAGACAGATGCGACCCGGCTCCGTACCAGCGGACAACCCTTCGGGCCCGAGATAGGCGCAACGCGGCTCCGCACGCCCGAAGTTCCCGATGTAGGCGCGACCCGGCTTCGTGGCAGCTTCATTGGCCTTCTCCGTCGCCGTAGATGGCGCCGGCGACGGCGGGGGTGACCGCCGAGGGCGGCCCGTCGAAGGCGACGCGCCCCTGGCGGAAGCCGACGATCCGCGTCGCGTAGGCCCGCGCGGTCTCGAGCTGGTGCTGGCTCACGACCAGCGTGAGCCCGTGCTCCACGTTGATCGTCTTGAGAATGTCCATGATGCTGCCCGTGAGCGCGGGGTCGAGGCTCGCGGTGGGCTCGTCGGCCAGGATGACCGCGGGCCGCTGCGCGAGCGCCCGCGCGATCGCGACCCGCTGCTGCTCGCCGCCCGATAGGGTATCGGCGCGCCGATCGGCCAAATGGGCCAATCCCACCTGCGCGAGGCACGCGCGCGCCAGCGCGCGATCGTCCGCCGGAAACCGCCCCATGACGCTCGGCAGGGGCGGGACGTAGCCGAGCCGTCCCGCGAGCACGTTTTCGATCACCGAGGCGCGGCGCACGAGGTTGAACTGCTGAAAGACCATCCCGATCTGCCGCCGGATCTCGCGGAGCTCGGCGACGCCGGCGCCGGTGACGGCGCGGCCGGCCACGCGCACCGTCCCGGCGGTGGGCTCGACGAGCCGGTTGAGCGCGCGCAGGAACGTCGTCTTGCCGGCGCCGCTCCGGCCCAGGACGACGACGAACTCGCCCTGACGAACGACGAGGTCGATTCCGTCGAGCGCGACCGTCGCCGGCGGCAGGACGACGCGGAGGCCCGCAACCTCGATCATCGCGCCAGGACCGGCCGACTCAGCGAGGACGGACGCCGAGCAGCTCGATCGCTGCGCGCACCGGATCGTATTCGCGGTCTTCCGCGGGCGCGAAGCCGTCGATCTCGTAGAGGCGCTTGAGCAACGCGGCGTAGGCGGGCGCGCGGATCTGCAGGAGGGCCTCCCGCACCTTCGCGAACGTCGCCGGATCGAGCCCGCCGCGCGCGGCGATGCCGGCCTCCGGGATCTCTGGTGTCTCCGCGACGAAGGTGATGCGCTCGCGCTCCGCCGGGTCGGCGATGTACTGCTCGCGGGCGAGATCGAACGAAGCCAGCGCGTCGACGTGGCCGTTGAGGAGCGCGCGCATCCCCGCGTCGTGCGCCCCCGCGAAGACGACCTCGCGGAAGAACGTCTTGGGGTCGCGGTCCTTCACGAAGCCGCGCTGGATCAGAAGCACCATCGGATAGATGTAGCCCGAGGAGCTCGCGGGATCGATGAACGCCATCGTCTTGCCCCGGAGGTCCTCCAGCGCCTTGAGCCCGGATTCCTTGCGCACGTAGATGCGCGAGGTGAACGAGCTCTTGCCGTGCCAGACGTTCTTGGCGACGATCACGGCCTTCGCCTCGCGGCTCGCGAGCACGTAGCCGCCGGGGTGCACGAAGGCGAGATCCGCGGTGCGGTTCCGCAACGCTTCGATCACGGCGGCGTAGTCCGAGGCGACGGTGACCCGCACGGGCATGCCGGTGAGCCGGGCCAGCACCGTGCCGAACTCCTCGCCGGTGGCCAGGAGATCGGTCGGCTTCTGGGACGGCGTGAGGACGAGGTGCAATCCGTCGGCGGCGAGGGCGGCGCGCGGCGCTCCCGATACCAGCGCGAGCGCCGAGAGCGCCAGGAACCCGAGAGTGCACGCGATCATCGGCGGTGAGTGTACCATCGCAGCAGAGGCCTTGAGCGTGCTCCGCCCCCAGTTCCTCTGGCTGTTGATCGTCGTGGCCGCGGGCGCGGGCGGCGTCTATCTGGCCGATCGGTTGGTCCTGGCCCCGGGCCGGGCGCACCAGCGAGAGCTGGCGGAGCGCGACGCCCAGATCCGCGTCCTGAGCGAGCGGAACCAGGCCCTCGAGGCGGCCGTCCGGCTCCTCCGTCATACGGAGCGCCGCGCCCGACTCGTGGTGCTGGACCAGGGGCCCGGCCCCGAGGGGCACGTCCGGACCCGCGTCCGGTTCACCGAGATCGACGCGCAGGGTGATCCGGTCGGCGAGCCTCGCGAGCTCTCGCTCGACGGCGACGAGGTCTACGTCGATACGCTCGTCATCAAGTTCGAGGACACGTTCGTGACCGCCGGCGACGCGCTCAAGGGCAAGGCGCTGCTGCTCTTCCGGCGGATCTTCACCGACCGCCGCCGGCCCGCGGAGGGCGACGTGCTGGATCGGGAAGGGCAGGTGCCGCAGAGCTACGCGGCGGAGCGCGCACCGACGGCGTTCGAGCGAGAGCTCTGGGCACGATTCTGGGAGCTGGCCAACGATCCCGAGGAGGCGAAGCGGCGCGGGGTCCGGGCCCTGCACGGCGAGGCGGTCTCGACCCGTCTCCGGAAGGACCGCGTCTACGCCATCACGCTGCGCTCGACGGGCGAGCTGACGATCCAGCCGACCCGGTAGCCGCGTTGACAAGCTCGCCGGGCGTGTGATTATGTCTCTCCACCGTCGATGCCCCGACCGACGGAGCTTGGTGCGCCAGCGAATTCCCTCACGGGAGGAGCCCATGAATCGCGTTCGACACTTCTCGGTCGGGTCTCTTCTGTCCGCGGCCGTGATCGCCGCCGTTCTGCCGGCGCCGGCGCTGGCGCAGACCACGCTCCGGGTCGTCATGCACTCGGATCTGAAGATCGTGGACCCGATCTGGACCACCGCCTACATCTCGCGCAACCACGGCTACATGATCTACGACACGCTCTTCGCCACCGACGCGAAGGGCGAGATCCGCCCGCAGATGCTGGACAAGTACGACGTCAGCGCCGACAAGCTCACGTACACGCTGACCCTGCGCGAGGGCCTCGCCTGGCACGACGGCACGCCGGTCACCGCCGAGGACTGCGCCGCCTCGATCAAGCGCTGGGGAGCGAAGGACTCGATGGGGCAGAAGCTCATGAGCTTCGTGAAGGAGATCGCGGTCGTCGACCCCCGGACGTTCCGCATCGTTCTCAAGGAGCAGACGGGCCTGGTCCTGTCGGCGCTGGGCAAGCCGAGCTCCAATGTGCCGTTCATGATGCCCAAGCGCGTGGCCGAGACGGATCCGAGCACGCAGATCTCCGACTTCACCGGCTCGGGCCCGTTCATCTTCAAGAAGGACGAGTGGAAGCCCGGCGACAAAGCGGTCTACGTGAAGAACCCGCAGTACAAGCCGCGGAGCGAGGCGCCGTCCGGGCTCGCCGGGGGCAAGGTGGTGAAGCTCGACCGGGTCGAGTGGCGCGCCATCGCCGACCACCAGACGGCGATCAACGCGCTGCTGGCCGGCGAGATCGACTACATCGAGTCGCCACCGCACGATCTCCTGCCGGTGTTGCGACAGGACGCCAACGTCAAGCTCGTCGACTACAACCCGCTCGGCTTCCAGTACACGTTCCGCTTCAACACGCTCCACAAGCCCTTCGACAACGCGAAGATCCGGCAGGCGGTGCTCTACGCGTTCAATCAGAAGGACTTCCTCGAGGCGGTGATCGGCGACGCCAAGTACTACAAGATCTGCAAGTCCCTCTTCCCGTGCGGCTCGCCCCTCGAGTCGACGAAGGGGATGGACGGGCTGCTCGACTCGAACTTCGACAAAGCCAAAGCGCTGCTGAAAGAGGCCGGCTACGATGGCACACCGGTCGTGCTCATGCAGTCGACGGACATCGCGGTGCTGACGAACCTGGCGCCGGTGGCCAAGTCGCTCATGGAGAAGGCGGGCTTCAAGGTGGACATGCAGTCGATGGACTGGCAGACCCTGGTCTCCCGCCGTGCGAAGAAGGACCCGCCGGCGCAGGGCGGGTGGAACGCGTTCCTCACGGGGTGGGTGGCCGCCGACATGCTGAACCCGGTCATGACCGGGTTCCTGAACGCGGGCTGTGACAAGGCCATGTTCGGCTGGCCGTGCGACGCCGAGATGGAGAAGCGGCGCGACCAGTTCGCGCGCGAGACCGACCCGAAGAAGCAGAAGGCGATCGCCGAGGCGGCGCAGGTGCGCCTCACGCAGTACCCGACCCATATCCATCTCGGACAGTGGTATCAGCCGATCGCCGCCCGCAAGAGCGTCGAGGGGATCGTCACGGCGCCGGTGCCGGTGTTCTGGAACGTCGACAAGAAGGGGCGCTGAGCCGTCCTCGGCTACATCACCCGGCGGCTCCTGGCGACGGTCCCCGTCATGGGGGTCGTGGCGGTCGTCGTGTTCCTGCTCCTGCGACTCACGGCCGGCGATCCGGCCGCGATCATCGCGGGCGACAACGCGACCACCCAGCAGGTCGAGGAGATCCGCGGCCGGCTCGGCCTCGACCGACCGATCGCCCAGCAGTTCGTCATCTGGCTCGGCAACGTCCTGCGCGGCGACTTCGGCGAGTCGTTCTTCTTCAAGAAGCAAGTCGCCGACCTGATCCTCGATCGGCTCGAGCCCACGCTGGCGCTCTCGATCTTCACGCTCGTCCTGGCCGTGACCGCGGCGGTGCCGCTCGGCGCGCTCGCGGCCTACCGGCGCGCCACCTGGATCGATCGCGCCGTGATGGGACTCTCGGTGCTGGGCTTCTCGGTGCCGGTCTTCGTGATCGGCTACGCGCTGATCTACCTCTTCGCGATCCACTTCGCCTGGCTCCCGGTGCAGGGATACCAGCGGCTGCGTGACGGAATCGGCGGGTTCCTCACGCACCTGATCCTGCCGAGCGTGACCCTCGCGGTGATCTACGTGGCCCTCATCGCGCGGATCACGCGCGCGAGCATGCTCGAGGTGTTGAACGCGGATCACGTCCGGACGGCGCGGGCCAAGGGCCTCGCCGAGCTGCCCGTCCTGCTGCGGCACGTCCTGCGCAACGCCGCCGTGCCCATCGTGACCGTCATCGGGCTCGGCGTGGCGCTGCTCATCGGCGGCGTCGTCGTCACGGAGTCCGTCTACAGCATCCCCGGGCTCGGGCGGTTGACCGTCGACGCGGTGCTCGCCCGCGACTATCCGACGGTCCAGGCCGTGATCCTGTTGTTCTCGGTCGTCTACGTGCTGATCAACCTCGTCGTCGACCTGACCTACACCTTCCTCGATCCCCGGATCCGCTATTGAAAGCCGTCGCGGATCGCGCGCTGGCGATCGACTTCGGGTCCGCGGCCACCGCCCACGGCGGTGTGGCGCGCGGGCTGGCCCGCCACCGGAGCGTCACCATCGGGGGCGCGATCCTCGCGCTCGTCGTCGTCGTCGCGGTCCTCGCCCCGTGGCTCGGCACGCGGGATCCGGCGCAGATCGATCCCGGCTTCCGCAACCGCCGGCCCGGCGCCGAGCGCGTCGTCCCGAGCGCCGACGGGAGCGAGACGAAGCGCACGTCCTGGATGGGCACCGACAGCCTCGGGCGCGACGTCTACAGCCGCGTCCTCTACGGCGCGCGCGTGTCGCTGATCGTGGGCGTGACGGTCGCGCTGATCAGCGCCGCGATCGGGCTCACGATCGGCCTCCTCGCCGGCTACCTCCGCTGGCTCGACGGCGTCGTCATGCGCGTGATGGACGGGCTCATGTCGATCCCCGCCATCCTGCTCGCCATCGGGCTCGTGTCGGTGTCGCGGGCCGGGCTGCGCACGGTCGTGCTGGCCATCGTCATCCCGGAGGTGCCGCGCGTGGTGCGGCTCGTGCGCTCGGTCGTGCTGTCGATCCGCGAGGAGCCCTACGTCGAGGCGGCCGTCGCGCTCGGCGCCCGGACTCCGATGCTGCTCGTGCGCCACGTGCTGCCGAACACCGTGGCGCCGTTGATCGTGCAGGCGACGTTCGTCTGTGCCTCGGCGATCCTGGTCGAGGCGATCCTTTCGTTCCTCGGCGTCGGCATTCCTCCGGAGACGCCGACCTGGGGCAACATCATGGCCGAGGGCCGCGCGCTCTTCCGTGTCTTCCCGCACAACATCCTGTTCCCCGGCGTCTTCCTGGCGGCGACCGTCCTGGCCGTCAACATGCTCGGCGACGGGTTGCGCGACATGCTCGACCCGCGCGTCCGCCAGCGGCTCTGATGGATCCGCAAGCGGATCCGGGATGAGCGCGCGCAGCGCGGACGTCGTGATCTGCGGCGCCGGTATCGCCGGCATTGCCGCCGCCTATCACCTGGCGGTGCGCCGCGGCGTCAGGGGGGTCGTGCTGGTGGACGAGCGGTCGCCGCTCTCGCTGACGAGCGACAAGTCGATGGAGTGTTATCGGAACTGGTGGCCCGGGCCCGGCGACGACATGGTCGCGCTCATGACCCGGAGCATCGATCTGCTCGAGGAGCTGGCGCGCGAGAGCGGCAACGCGTTCCGGCTCAATCGTCGCGGCTACCTCTTCGCGACGGCCGACCCGGCGCAGGTTTCCCTGTTCGTCGAGCGGGCGCGGGAGGCGGCGACTCGCGGCGTCGGCCCCGCTCGCATTCACACCGGTGCGGGGAGCGACTATCGGCCCGCCCCCGCCGACGGCTTCGCCGATCAGCCCGCCGGCGTCGACGTCATCACCGAGCCCGCGCTGGTGCGACGGCACTTCCCGTACCTGGCGGACGACACGCTCGCCGTGCTGCACGCACGTCGCTGCGGGTGGTTCAGCGCTCAGCAGCTCGGCATGTACCTGCTCGAGCGCGCACGAGAACACGGCGTGCAATTCCTCGAAGGCCGCGTGGAGCGGATCGATACGACCGGCGGACGGGTCCGCGGCGTCCGGGTGAGCGCGCGCGGCGAGGATGTGACGATGGCGACGCCCCGGTTCGTGAACGCGGCCGGGCCCTTCGTCGGGCGCGTGGGGCGTCTGCTCGGCGTCGACCTGCCGGTGTTCTGCGAGCGCCACACGAAGGTCGCGTTCAATGACGTTCTGCGCGCGGTGCCGCGCTCGGCGCCGCTGACGATCTGGACCGATCCGGTCCGGCTGGCCTGGACCGACGAGGAGCGGGCCGAGCTGGCCGCGTCGGCGGAGCACAAGCGCCTGGTCGAGGAATTCCCGGGCGGCGTGCACGGCCGGCCCGAGGGGGCGGGCGAGAGCCCCGTGGTCCTGTTGATCTGGACGTACGACGTCGCGCCCGTGGAGCCCACATTCCCCATCGACGTCGATGCCTCCTACGGCGAGATCTGCCTGCGGGGCATGTCGCGGATGATGCCGGCGCTGGCGCCGTATCTGACGCGCCTGCCGAGAGTCTTCATCGACGGCGGCTACTACACGAAGACGCGCGAGAACCGCCTGCTCGCGGGCCCGCTGCCCCTCGAGGGAGCCTACGTGCTGGGCGCGCTCTCCGGCTACGGGCAGATGTCCTCGAACGGCGCCGCCGACCTTCTCGCCGACCACATCACCGGCCGCGCGCTCCCAGCCTATGCGCCGGCGTTCCTCTTGTCCCGCTACGACGATCCGGCGTACGAGACACTCCTTGCCGGGTGGGGAGACTCCGGACAGCTCTGAACGGGTCGGTCGCCGTTCACACAGTCGTCATCCAGATCCACGCGGTCGTCATCCAGAGGGAGGACAGATCATGGCGAAGATCGAGAAGTACTGTGCGCCGGGTGTCTACGACCCGCCGGGATACAGCCAGGCCATCAAGGTGACGGGCGCCCAGACGATTCTCTTCCTCGCCGGGCAGGTGCCCTACGAGATGGACGGGACCGTGAAGCACCGCGGCGACTTCCGGGGCCAGGCGCGCGCGGTGTTCGCGGCGGTCAAGGCGCTCGTCGAGGCGGGGGGCGGGAGCCTGGCCAGCGTCGTGAAGATCACGACCTACGTCACCGACGTCCGGTACCGTCTCGACTTCCGCGCCGTGCGCGACGAGGTCTTCGGCGCCAAGGGTCCGGCCTCGACGATGGTGCAGGTCGCCTCGCTCTCGCACCCGGACTATCTGATCGAGGTCGAGGCCCTCGCGGTCGTGTAGCACGCACGCGGGCGCTCACCCCGTGTTCCTGAGCCCGGCAGCGATCCCGTTGATCGTGAGCACGACGACCTCCCGGTAGCGCTCCGCCTCGGGCCCGTCCGGATCCTCGAGCGATCGGAGTCGCCGGAGCATCTCCACCTGCAAATAGTTGAGCGGATCGACATACGGGTTACGGAGCTGCACCGAGCGCTGGATGACGGGGTCACCGTCCATCAGCTCGGCGTGGCCGGCCGCGTCCAGGATCGCGTCGCGTGTCCTCGCGTACTCGGCCTCGACCGCGGCGGACACGGCCGCCGCCAGCCGCCGATCTGGCACCAGGTCCGAGTAGAGCGCAGCGATGCCGAGGTCGGCCTTGAGCAGCGACATCTCGGCGTTGTCGAGCAGAGCGCAAAAGAACGGCCAGCCCCCGTACATCTCGCGGAGCCGTCCGGCGTCCACGGTTCCGAGCCCACTGCCGAGCCCGTACCAGCCCGGCAGGTTGAAGCGGCTCTGCATCCACGAGAACACCCAGGGGATCGCGCGGACGTCACGGCGCGTGAGCGTGCCGTGCCCGCGCGCGGCCGGGCGCGAGCCGAGCCGAAGCCGGCTGATCTCCTCGATCGGTGTCGCGGCCCGCCAGTAGTCGAGGAACCCCGGCGTGCGTTCCACGAGTCCGAGGTACGCGTCGCGCGCGGCCGCCGCCATGGTTTCCATCGCGGAGCGCCAGCTCGCCGGAACGTCGTCGGTCGCCGTCTGCGCCGACGAAAGAAGGACGGCGCTCACGATCTGCTCGAGGTGGCGGTGGGCGAGGTCGTGATCGGCGTAGCGCGAGGCGATGGTCTCGCCCTGCTCGGTGACGCGGAACCGCCCCCGCAGGGTCCCCCGGGGCTGCGCGCGGATCGCGCGTGCAGCCGGTCCGCCCCCGCGCGCGACGCTGCCGCCCCGCCCGTGGAAGAGCGTGAGTGCGACGCTGTGCTCGTCGCACACGCGCGCGATCGACTGCTGCGCCCGGTAGAGCGCCCAGTTCGCCGCCAGATAGCCGCAGTCCTTGTTGCTGTCGGAGTAGCCGATCATCACCATCTGCTCGCCGCCACCGGCGGCGACGTGAGCGCGATAGACGTCGAGGGCCAGGAGCGAGGCCATCACTCCCGGGGCGCGGTCGAGGTCGTCCAGCGTCTCGAAGAGCGGGGCGACGGCGAGCCCGGGTGCGCACCCCGCCCAGCGCGCCAGCAGGAGGACGGCGAGGACGTCGGCGGCGCCATGGGCCATCGAGACGACGAAGGGGCCGAGCGATTCTTCGCCATACACGCGCCCGGCGCGGGCGAGAAGGCGGAACAGTCGCCAGGTCTCGTCGCTCGCCTCGTGCGCGCCGGCGGCCGCCGTCAAGGTCGCCGCCGCCGGCGGATCGTCCTTCAAGAGACTCAGTAAGAACACCGTACGCTGCGCGTCGTCGCCCTGCTCGAAATCCGTGATGCTGCCGAGCGCGGCGAGCATCCTGCCCACCGTCGCCGCCAGGCGACCGGAATCCTCGCGGAGATCGAGCCGCGCAGCCTGTAGCCCGAAAATCTCGAGCTGGCGCCGAACCCTTCGCAGGCCATCGTCGGTCAGCGCGGCCGGGACGGCGTCCGCCACGAGGTCGAGGACCAGGCGGAGCTCGTCCGTCGTGACCCGCGCCCGGTGCTGCGTGTCCTCCAGCAGCCGCGCCGTCATGTCGTCCTCGGACGCGGCCTCGAGGTCCGCGGCCAGGAGCGAGAGCACGAGACGGTACGGCTCGTCCGCGTAGCGCTGCTCGAGATAGGCCATTCGGGCCGGCAGCGGTCGCCGGGTCTCGAGCCAGGCCGCGAGCAGCGGCGGCGGCGGGCAGCGGCGGCCGCTCACGCTCACGCGACGCGCCAGCTCTTGAAGGGAGCGCCGATGTCGCTCCACGGCCAGGCCGCGGTGTAGTCGGAGCGTCTCGGCGGTCACGGCCGCCGTGACCGAGGAATTGCCGTCGCGGTCGCCACCGATCCACGACGCGAGGCCGAGCCACCCCGGCGGTGCGGCGAGCGTGGGGTAGTGCTCGCGCAGCGCGCCCTCGAGGTCCGCCGCGATGCGCGGCAGCGCGTCCCAGAAGATGGCGTCCACGAAATAGAGGCCCGTGCGCACCTCGTCGGTCACCGCGGGGCGTGCCGTGCGCGCCCGGTCG
This sequence comes from Candidatus Rokuibacteriota bacterium, assembly GCA_003220535.1. Taxonomy (GTDB): domain Bacteria; phylum Methylomirabilota; class Methylomirabilia; order Rokubacteriales; family CSP1-6; genus AR31. The sequence continues at coordinate 74,627 of QHSU01000083.1, read as the reverse complement.
GTCAGCCAGAGGGTGGCGACTTCGGCCCTGAGCGACAACGTCGCGGCCTCACGCTCGCGCGGCAGGAGGCCGGGATCGCCGAGGCGGTGCAGCGTCTCGGCGATCCGCTGGAGCTTCGACAGCACCGTCCGGCGCTTGGCCTCGGTCGGGTGGGCGGTCAGCACCAGCTCGACGCGGAGCGTTCCGAGCAGCGCCGACATCTGCGCGGGTGTCACGCCCCGCTGGGCGAGAAGCCCCACCGCCTCCCGGATCGACTCCGCGCTCGGCGCCGGATGCCGGGCTCGCTCGCGTTCGCGGAGGGCCGCGATGCGGTGCGCCTCCTCGGCGAGGTTCACCAGGTCGAAGTAGACGGCAAAGGCCGACGCGGTCACCCGCGCGCCATCGTCCGGGAGCCTGGCCACCTCGGCCGCCAGGCGCGCGCCGGCCGCGGGGTCGCCGCCGCGGCGGGTCTTGGCGAGGGTTCGGATCCGCTCTTCGACCTCGAAGAGCGCGACCGACTCCTGCGTCCGGAGCACGTCGCCGAGCGTCTCGCCGAGCAGGTGAATGGTCGTCGAGAGGTCCATGGCCCCAATTTACGCTCGGCCGGCGCGCCTGACGACGCTCAGATCGGCACGGGCGTGATGTTCCAGATCTCCTCGGCGTACTGCTGGATCGCGCGGTCGCTGGAGAACTTGCCGATGCGCGCCACGTTGAGGATCGACGTTCGCGTCCAGACGCGCTGGTCCCGATAGGTCTCGGCGACCCGCTCCTGGCAGGCGACGTACGACGCGTAGTCGGCGAGCACGAAGAAGGGATCGCCGCCGTCCAGGAGCGCGCCCACGAGGGGCTGGAAGAGGCCGGGCTCGCCGGGGCTGAAGGCGCCGTCGCGGATCATGTCCAGCGTGCGCCGGAGCTCGACGTTCGCGCCGTAGAACGCGCGCGGATCGTACCGCGGACGAAGCGCCGCCACCTCGGCGGCGGTGAGGCCGAAGACGAAGATGTTGTCGTCGCCCACCTCCTCGCGGATCTCGATGGTGGCCCCGTCCATCGTGCCGATCGTCACGGCGCCGTTCAGGGCGAACTTCATGTTGCTCGTGCCGGACGCCTCGGTCCCCGCCGTCGAGATCTGCTCGGACAGGTCCGCGGCCGGGAAGACCTCTTCGGCCAGCGACACGCGATAGTCCGCGAGGAAGACGACGGTGAGCCAGTCGCGGACGGTGGGGTCGTTGTTGACGAGGTCGCCCACGGCGTTGATCAGCCGGATGATCAGCTTGGCCGTCACGTAGCTGGGCGCCGCCTTGCCGCCGAAGATGATGGTGCGCGGGGCCACGACGCGCCGCGGATCGTCCTTGATCCGGTTGTAGAGGGTGACGACGTGGAGGACGTTGAGGAGCTGGCGCTTGTACTCGTGGATGCGTTTGACCTGGACGTCGAAGAGCGAATCGGGATCGACGGCGAGCTCGACGCGCCGGCGCTGGTACTGGCGGCGGATGGTCTCGGTCAGGCGGATCTTGTTGACGCGCCTGACCGCCCGCCACGCGGCGCCGAACTCGGGATCGTCGGCCAGCGGGACGAGCCGATCGAGGTGGCGCAGGTCGGTTACCCAGGCCGTCCCGATCTTGTCGCTGATGAGCTGGGCGAGGGACGGATTGCTCTTGAGCAGCCATCGCCGCTGCGTGACGCCGTTCGTCTTGTTGTTGAACTTCTCCGGTGAGAGCTCGGCGAAGTCGCGGAAGACGCGCGTCTTGAGGATCTCCGTGTGCAGTGCGGCCACGCCGTTCACGCTGTGGCTGCCCACGATCGCCAGCGCGGCCATGCGCACGCCGGGCTCGCCGTCCTCGTCGATGAGGGACATCCGCCGCGCCCGCGCATCGTCGGGCCCGAGGCGCCGGCCGACGTCCTCCAGGAACCGGCGGTTGATCTCGTAGATGATCTCCAGGTGCCGGGGAAGCATGGTGGCGATGAGCTTCACCGGCCATCGCTCGAGCGCCTCGGGCATGACCGTGTGATTCGTGAACCCGAACGTCGCCGACACGATCGCCCAGGCCGCGTCCCAGTCGAGCTCCTCGACGTCCACGAGGAGTCGCATGAGCTCCGGGATCGCAAGGGCCGGATGCGTGTCGTTGAGCTGGATGGCCACCTTCTCGCCGAAGCGGTCGAAGGTCGCGAGCCCGTGCGGCTCGTCGAACATGCGGTACCGCTTCTTGTAGCGCCGGATGATGTCTCGAAGGGTCGCCGAGACGAAGAAGTACTCCTGGGCCAAGCGGAGCTCCTGGCCGGCGGCGACGTGATCGCTCGGGTAGAGGACCCGGCAGATGTTCTCGGACCGCGCTCGCGATTCGATGGCGCCGATGTAGTCGCCCGAGTTGAACTCGTCGAGGTCGAACTCGCGGACCGCGCGGGCGCCCCAGAGCCGGAGCGTGTTCACCGTCTCCGTGCCGTAGCCGGGCACCGGGGTGTCGTACGGCGTCGCCAGCACATCGCGCGTGTCGACCCACGCCTTGGTGAGCCGGCCCCAGGCGTTCACGGAGGTCACGACGCGCCCGTAGAACTGGATGCGGAACCGGTCCCCGTTCCGGGCGATCTCCCACGGGTTGCCGTACCGCAGCCAGCCGTCCGCGACCTCGACCTGCGCGCCATCGATGATGCGCTGGTGGAAGATGCCGTAGTCGTAGCGCAGGCCGTATCCGTAGGCCGGGTAGCCGAGCGTGGCCAGCGAGTCGAGGAAGCACGCCGCCAGCCGCCCGAGACCGCCGTTGCCGAGCCCGGCGTCCCACTCGGCGTCGCGCAGGTCTTCGAGACGATAGCCGAGCTCGTACAGGGCCTTCGCGCATTCACCGAGCAAGCCCATGTTGACCAGGCTGTTGCCCAGCGTGCGCCCCATCAGGTACTCGAGCGAGAGGTAGTACACGCGCTTGGCGTCTCGCGCGTAGTAGGTGTCCTGGGTGCGGATCCAGCGCTGGATCATCCGGTCGCGCACCGCGAGGGCCACGGCGAGGTAGGGCTCCCACTGGCTGTCGACGTGGGTCGGCAGCTCCGCGAGCGTGTACTCGAGGTGTCCGAGGATCGCCGTCTTGAGCGACTCGGCGTCCGAACCGAGCGCGTCGTAGGGGAGAGCCTGCCGGGGCGTCACCGGGGTCACGTGCGGGCGTGGCCCGATCGGGCTCATGGTCATCGATCTCCTCCCGAGTGCTGCCGCACGGCTTCACGCAAGAGACGTGCCCGGGGGGGCGACCGCGGCGGCGTGCATTTGCTGAGTGCGCGCCTGGGCCCGATGCCCGGGAGACGGGCACCCGCCGAGCGCGGCTGCCCGATCTTTGGTCTTCCTCAGTTGCGCGCGGTCACGGTCACGCCGCCCTTGACCACTCGCCTGATGCGGCGCCGATCCTGAAGCACCGTGACGTCTCGGAGCGGATCGCCCTCGACGAGAACCAGATCCGCCCACTTCCCCTTCTCGATCGTGCCGATCTCTCCCGCGAGCCCGAGACACTCGGCCGCGCGGCTCGTCGCGGCCTGGAGCGCTTGCATCGGCGTCATCCCGGCCCCGACCAGGTGCGCGATCTCGAGCGCGTTGTTCGGATGACCGTGGCCGCCGGCGTCGGTGCCGGCGACGACCGTGACCCCCGCCGCGAGTGCCTGTCCGACGCTCTCGAGGTGGTGCGCGCGCAGCGCGTGTGCGCGCTCGCGCACGTGCGGGGCGATCGACTCGCGATGATACTCGTAGACGGTCAGGGTCGGGACGAAGAAAATGCTACGTTCCGCCATCATCGGGATGAGCTCGCGATCCTCGTCGAGGTAACAGCCGTGCTCGATGGAATCGACACCCGCCTCGATCGCCACCCGCAGGCCCGGTCCGCCGACCGCGTGGCACATGACCCGGCGCCCGAGCGAGTGGGCCTCGTCGACCAGCGCCTTCATCTCCTCGAGCGAGAACTCGGAGTCTTTCGGGCCGTGGCCGGCGCGCGAGCTGGCGCCTCCCGTCGTGGCGCACTTGATCACGTCCGCGCCCGCCCGGACCATAGTGCGGACCGTCGTCCGCACGGCCTCGACGCCGTCGGCGACGCTCGGCGGCAGGCTCGGATCCTGGCCCGCCGGCGCCGTGTGACCGGAGGGGCTCACGCGGTCGCCGAGCCCACCCGTCGGCGAGATGATCGCGAGAGACAGAAGCAGGCGGGGTCCCGCGATCAGCCCTTCCTGGATCGCGAGCCGGAATCCCGCGTCGAGCCCGCCGGCATCCCGGATCGCCGTGTAGCCCGACTCGAGGATCTGACGCGCGACGCCGGCCGTCCGCAGATGCCAGGTGCTCCGCGGCTCGTCGAGCCCCCAGCGCTTGACCAACTCGTAGCCGTGGAAGGCGAGATGATCGTGGCAATCGATGAGGCCGGGCAGCACCGTGAGGCTCGAGGCGTCGATCACCTCGACGCCGGCCGGCCAGCCGATACCCGGCCCGGCCGTCGTCACCGCGTCGATCCGGCCGTTGTCGATCTGCACGATCGCGTTGCGAACGGGGGGAGCCCCGGTGCCGTCGATCAGCGTGCCCGCCCGGATGATCTTCATCGCGTTCCTCCCAGATCCGCGGTCTGAGGCACGTGTGGTCAGCCCTTCACCGAGCCGGCCGTGAGGCCTGCCACGTAGTACTCCACGAAGAACGAGTAGATGACGGCGACCGGTACCGAGCCGAGCAGCGCCGCCGCCATGAGCTGGCCCCAGTAGAAGACGTCGCCGCGGATCAGCTCGGTGATGGCGCCGACGGGCACCGTCCGGACGTCGCTCTTGGCCAGGAAGATCAGCGCGTACAGGAACTCGTTCTGGGCCAGCGTGAAGGCGAAGATGCCGGCCGACAGGAGACCGGGCGTGCAGAGCGGCAGCACGATACGCGTCATCGCCTGGAGACGACTGGCGCCGTCGATCCGCGCGGCGTCCTCCAGCTCGCGGGGCACGCTCTTGAAATAGCCCATCAGGAGCCAGGCGCAGAACGGGATCAAGAGCGTGGGGTACGTCAGCATGACCGCCGTCAGCGTGTTCCCGAGCTCGAGCCGGTTGATGATGTCCGACATCGGGATGAACAGCAGCGGCTGCGGCACGAGGTACGTGGCGGCGACGCCGATGGCGACGACGGCGGCGCCGGGGAATCGCATGCGCGCCAGTGGATACGCCATCATCGTCCCGAGGACCACCGACACGACCGTGGTGACGACGGCCACCAGCATCGTATTGTACGTCCAGGTGAGGAAGTTCGTCTCGTACAACAGGTCGACGTAGTGCTTGAGGGTGGGTTGGTGGACGATCAGCGGCATGATCCGGGCGTTGTAGAGCTCGCGGTTGGGCTTGATCGACGTGATCAGCATCCAGTAGAACGGGAACAGCATCCCGACCAGGAACAGCGCCAGCGGCAGATAGAGCCGGAGCGCGCGCGAGCCGAGTCCGCGGCCAGCGACCATTAGATTGGCCGTCGGAGCGCCTTCGCCGGGCCTCCGGCGCTCGACGTTCGGGCGGACATGAGCCTGGTGGTCATTATGGTCATTCCCGTCTGAGATAGAACGTCAGCCCGACGATCAGCACGGCCAGCGCCGGCAGGATGGCCAGCGCGACCGCGGCGCCCATGCCGAGTTGGCCGGCCAGCATACCGATGTCGAACGCCCAGGTCGAGAAGACGTGGGTCGCGTTGGCCGGCCCGCCGTGGGTCAGCGCGTAGATGAGCTGGAAGTCGCCGAACGTGAAGATGACCGAGAACATCGTCACGATGATCAGCACGGGCTTGATGACGGGCAGGGTGACGTAGCGGAAGCGTTGCACACTGGTAGCGCCGTCGATGGCAGCCGCCTCGTAGAGGTCCGACGAGATCGTCTGGAGACCGGCCAGCAGCGTGATGCCGTAGAACGGCATGCCGCGCCAGGTGTTGACGACGATCAGCGATCCCATGGCCAGGGTGGCGTTGCCGAGGAACGAGTAGCCGCTGGCGATGACGCCGGCGCGGACGAGGAGCCAGTTGACGACGCTGAAGGTGGGATCGAGGATCCACATCCAGGCGATCGTCGACAGCGCGGTCGGGACGATGAAGGGCAGCAGCAGGAACGCCCGGGCCAGATTTCGGCCGCGGAAGGCCTGGTTCATCACCAGCGCCATGCCGAGCCCGCCCGTCAGCTTCAGCACCGTCGTGATCGCGACGTAGACGAACGTGTTGCGGGTGACCTGCCAGAAGACGGCGTCGTGGGCGAGCGTCGCGAAGTTGGCAAGGCCGACGAAGATGCCCGGGCTGGCGACCCGACGATCCTCCAGGCTGAGGAAGATGCCGTAGAAGAACGGATAGGCGACGAACGCGAGCAGGAAGAGGACGCCGGGGCCCAGCATGAGCCAGCTGAACACCCCTTCGCGCTCGAGGACGCCGCGCAGCGTGGACCGCCGGCCGGCGAGGGGAGCCGGGCGCGCCAGGGTCGCCGGCCGGACGGCCATCTCGCTCTACTTCGCTTTGTAGATCTGTTTCAGCTGCGCCGCGGCGCTGGCGATGACGTCCTTGGTCGAATCGCCCCGGCACGCCTTGGCGAACATGTCGACGAGGACGTACTTGGCGACGCTCTCCGACAGAGCGTGGCTGGCCGGTCCCGGCCACCCGTGGAGCCGCGCCGTCTTGAGCGACTCCTTGTAGGGCAGATAGCGTGGCTCCGGGTTCCACATCGGGTGGTTGTCGTACCCGTGGAGGAACGGCGCATAGTACGCGTCCCCGGAAGCGAGCCAACGCGACATCTGCTTGTCGTCGTAGAGCCAGCGCAGGAACGCCTTGGCGGCGGCCGGATCGGGGGCGTGGTTCACGATGGCGTGAGACACCGCGTTGATGATGTGGAAGCGGCCCTTCGGCCCCTGCGGGTTGAGGCCGTGGTCGGTGACCTTGGCGATCTCCGGGAAATCGCGCTTGGCCACGACGAGGATCGACGAGGCGTTGTTGGTGCAGGAGATCTGCTCACCGAGGAAGGATTTGTTGTTGTTGACGTCGGTCCAGCCGAGCACGTCCTCGAACATCGTCTCCCTGTAGAAACGCCGGCAGAAGTCGACCGCCTTGGCGGTCTCGTCGGAGTCGATCAGGACCGTCTTGCCGTCCTTGTCGACCTCGCGGCCGCCGTAGGACCACAGGAGCGGATAGAGCCAGCCGTGGTTGTCGCCGAAGCCGTGGCCCAGCTCGAAGCCGAACGGGTGGCCCGCCTTCTTGAGCAGGCGGCCAGCGGCGAGCAGGTCCTCCCAGCTGTCGGGGAACTTGCTGACGCCGGCCTCCTTGAACCAGTCGGTGCGGTACACCTCGAGCTGGCCGATGTTGCCCCAGGGCAACGCCTTCCATTTCTTGTTCACGACCGCCGCATCGAAGATGTTGTCGTGCCAGGGGCCGATCTTCTTGCCGATCTCGGTCGCGAGGTCGGTGACGTCGACCAGGCTCGAGTCGAAGAGATGGGGCCAGTTGATGGCTGTCATCGCGATCTCCGGCCCCGACTTCGTCTCCGCGATGGTGGTTAGCCGCGTGAGCATGCCGCCGACGCTCACGGCTTCGTAGCTCATCTTGATCCCGGTGAGCTTCTCGTACTCCGGCAGCAGGGTCTTGGCGAAGTAGTCGTCGAAGGCCTTGATGAACGAGCTCTCGCGGACGACGGTCATCGCCTTGGGGGCGGCCGCGGCGCGCCTCGGACCAAGGGCCGCGCCCGCGGCGACGCTCGCAGTCAGGGTCAAGAATTCGCGACGGGTCTTCATAGCGTCCTCCGGGTCCCGGGGAGTATGCCGCGAGACATGATTTCGGGACAGTAGGCGCGCCGGTGAGGTTCTGTCAAGGCGGGGCGGCCTTGACGGTGGGCGGCCTTGACACCCACGGGCCCGCCGCGTATCACACCCGTCGTACCGACCGACGACTCCGAGCCGAAGGGGAGGACAGCATGCGTGCGACCTCGCAGCTCCGCCAGCTCTTGAAGTCAGGCCAGACGCTGTTCGTGCCCGGCTGCTACAACGCGCTCAGCGCCAGGATCCTCGCCGAGGTCGGATTCCCGGCCATCTACATGACCGGCTACGGCACCTCGCTGGCGCTGCTCGGGATGCCCGACGCCGGGCTCGCGACGATGACCGAGATGCACCTGAACGCACGCTACATCGCCGGCGCCGTGCCGGTGCCAGTGATCGCCGACGCCGACAACGGCTACGGCAACGCGATCAACGTGATGCGCACGGTGCGCGAGTACATCGGCACCGGCGTGGCTGGGATCCACATCGAGGATCAGGCGATCCCCAAGCGCTGTGGTCACGTGGCCGGGCGCCGCGTGATCCCGATCGACGAGGCGGTCGGCAAGTACCGGGCGGCCGACGCCGTGCGCCGCGAGCTCGACCCGGACTTCGTCCTCATCGCCCGCACCGACGCGCGCGGCGCACACGGCGGCTCGCTCGACGAGGCCATCGGCCGCGCCAACGCGTATCTCGAAGCAGGTGCCGATCTGGCGTTCGTCGAGGGACCGACGAGCGTCGAGGAGGTCCGCCGCGTCTGTCAGGAGGTGAAGGGGCCGATCTTCTACAACCAGACCGGCGTGTCGCCCCGGTTCACCCTCCCCGAGATGCAGGCGCTCGGTATCGCGGTGACGATCGTCCCTGGTGCCACGTTCCGGGCGACGATCGAGGCGGTCTACGACCTGGCCGTCGCGCTGCGCGACGAGGGCCCGCTGGCCGAGGAGCGCTTCGCCGAGCGGTTCAAGCGCCACCCGCTCGGCGACCTGCACACCTTCGCCGGCTTCGATCGCATCCGCGCGTGGGAGGCGCAGTACCTGCCGCCCGAAGAGCTGGACAAGTACGCCGGCACGATCGGCCATCAGCCGGCGCGGACGTAGCGGGGCCGGGCCGTGCCCAAGCAGATCGTCGTGATGGGCGGCGGGAGCTTCAGCGTCGAGCCGGAGGAATCGCTGCTGGATGCGTACGTCCTCGGTCTGTCGGCAAAACCCCGCCCCAAGATCTGTTTCGTGCCGACGGCGAGCGGCGACTCGGCGATGTACATCACGAAGTTCTACGAGGCGTTCGGCGATCGAGCCGAGGCGTGTCACGTCGGCCTCTTCGGTCGGCCGCGGACCGACATGGCGTCGGTGCTCACGAGCCAGGACATCATCTACGTCGGCGGCGGGAACACCGCGAACATGCTCGCGGTGTGGCGGGTGCACGGGGTCGATCGCATGCTGGCCGACGCGTGGGAGCGGGGCGTGATCCTCACCGGCGTCAGCGCCGGGATGATCTGCTGGTTCGAAGCCGGGGTGACGGACTCCTTCGGGCCGCTGGCCGCGTTGCGCGACGGCCTCGGCTTTCTCCCCGGCAGCGCCTGTCCTCACTACGACGGCGAGAAGGACCGGCGACCGACCTACCATCGGCTCGTCCACGCCGGGTTCCCGGCCGGCTATGCCGCGGACGACGGCGCGGCGCTGCATTTCGTCGATACCGCGCTCGCCGCGTGCGTCGTCTCTCGGCCGACGGTCGGCGTCTATCGGGTCGCCGCAGAGGGCGCGTCGATCAGGGAGAAGGCGCTCCCGGTCCGACTCCTCTCTTCATAGGCGCGCGGGTCAGGCCCTCACGGTCTCAGGGTGACCGGAGCGGCGGCTCCCCGTTCGGGCGGCTCGACCATCGGCGCCAGCCGGGAAGCGGCCAGCTCCAGGCCCGCCAGCGCCAGGAAGAGCAGAACCAGGATCGTGAGCGCAAACGTTCGCATGGATTTCGACCACCGTTGCGACGCTGGCGCATCGCCGAAGGATTCTCATGTGACGCCTGATCGCGGAGGTCCGCGCCTCACCGAAGTAGTCGATCACGCGATCGATGCGACGACGCGAGTCTTTCTTGAAGAGCTCGGGGTTGGTCATCATGACGTCCGATGGACTGTCAACTTCCGTGCCATCGCCGAGCCCTGCGTTTCCGAGCCATTGAGACACGTGCCACTGCGCGCGCGTTTCGAAACGGAACGCGGAGTTTCGACACGAAACGGCGCCCGTGCATTGGCGGTGAAACCCGCGCTGCTCCGCGGTCGTCCTAGGACTGGAGGCTCACGACGATGGCGAAGCCAGTGCTGGCCGTGGCCCTGATGGTCTCGATCCTCTCGATGGGCGCGCCGGCGCCGGCCGGGGCTCAGGATCGAGCCGTGCGCTTCGACGGACGGGTCCAGTGGGTGGCCGGCCAGCGGATGGTCGTGCAGCTGGACACCGGTCCGAGCGTCAGCGTCGAGCTCGCCCGTGTCCCTCAGGACGAGTACGCCGCGCTGACCTGGGGCGAGCGAGTCGTCATCAGCGGTGTGATCACCGACACCGACTCCCGCGTCATCGCGACGTCCATCGAGCGCGCTGCTGCCGCTCAGGCTCCGTAATTCATTGGCGCCGCGCTCCATCGCCGGCGCTAGCGGTCGATCCCGTATTCCTTGAGCTTGCGCCAGAGGGTCGTGCGGCCGATGCCGAGCGCCTCGGCGGCGCCCGAGTGGTTGCGGCCGAAGCGCTCGAGCGTCTGGAGGATATGAACGCGCTCGGCCTCGGCGAGGCTGATCTGCCGGGGCAACGTCGGCGAGGGGCCCAGCTGGAGGCCGGCGGACACGTGCGGGGGCAAGTCCTCGGGGTCGACGGTATCGCCCCGCGCCAGGATGGCAGCACGCTCGATCGCATTTTCCAGCTCGCGCACGTTCCCCGGCCACGGGTAGCGAAGGAAGCGCTCGAGAGCCTCGGGCGACAGGCGGAGCGTGCGGCCCAGCTTGCCGGCCGACCGCGCGAGGAAGTGCTCGGCCAGCGCCGGAATGTCCTCGCGTCGATCCCGAAGCGGCGGCAGGACGATCTGGATGACGTTGAGACGATAGAAGAGGTCCTCGCGGAAGCTCCCCTGGCCGATCAGCGCGGCGAGGTCGCCGTGGGTGGCCGCGATCACGCGCACGTCGATGGTCGCGGGCTGCGTCGCGCCGAGCCGCCGCACCTCGCCGCTCTGGAGCGCGCGGAGCAGCTTGACCTGGAGCGCGGCCCCCATCTCGGCGATCTCGTCCAGGAACAGCGTGCCGCCGTCGGCCTCCTCGAAGAGGCCGAGCTTGCTGACCGCGGCGCCGGTGAAGGCCCCCCGCATGTAGCCGAAGAGCTCGGACTCGAGCAACGTCTCGGGCACCGCGCCGCAATTCACGGCCACGAACGGGCGCGCCGCGCGCGCGCTGGCGTGGTGGACGGCTTTGGCAATGACTTCCTTGCCGGTGCCGGATTCGCCCTGGATCAAGAGCGTGGCGTCGGTCGGCGCCACGCGCTCCACGAGGTCCAGGACGGTTTGCATGGCCGGGGACTTCGCGATCAGGCCGGGCAGGCCGTAGCGCTCCCGGAGCTGGGCGCGGAGGTTCTCGTTCTCGCGACGCAGCGCGCGACCGGCCAGCGCCTTGTCGATGCGATGGTAGAGCTCGTCCGGCTCCTGGCCCTTCTCGAAGTAGTCGAGGGCGCCGAGGCGGATCGCCTCCTTGGCCGACTTCCACTCGGCGTAGGCGGTGAGGAGGATCACCTCGGTCGCGGGGGCGTGAGCCTTGGCCGCCCGCAACACGTCGAGCCCGTCGCCGTCCGGCATTCGCAGATCCGTGACGACGAGGTCGAACACTTCCTCGGCGAGGAGCTTCGTGGCCGCGGTGACGCCGTCGGCTTCGAGCACGCGGTGGCCTCGCTTGCGCAGCAACAGGGCCAGCGTGCTCCGCGCCGAAAGCTCGTCGTCGACGACCAGGAGGTGGGCCATCGTCAGGCGGCCTCGAGCGGGAACAGCAACGTCACGCGCGTCCCGCGGCCGGGCTCGGAGTCGATCTCGATCCGACCCCCGTGCGCGACGACGATGCGCTCGGCGATGGTGAGACCGAGTCCGCTGCCGTTCGGCTTGCCCGAATAGAACGGCTCGAACACGCGAGGCAAGCGGTCACGGGGGATTCCGGGCCCGGTGTCGCTGACCGCGAGCGCGACGTCGCCGTTCTGTCGGGCGACCTCGAGGGACAGGCGGCCGCGCCCGTTCATCGCCTCGACGCCGTTGAGGGCGACGTTCCAGAGCACCTGGATGACCTGGTCGCGGTCGAAGGCGAAGCGCGGGACCGCCGGGTCGACCGCCACCCGCACGTCGACGCGCGGGGCGCGCGAGCGGTCGTCGCGGATCAGCGCGCCCACGTGCTGAACCACCTCGCGAATATCGCCGGAGGCCCGGTGCGCCTCGCGGGGGCGCGCGAAGCGCAGGAAATCGGAGAGGATACGGTTGAGCCGTCGCGCCTCGGTGCGGATCGCCGCGAGCGTCGTCGCCCGCTCGTCGGGGGTGAGCCCCGCCTCATCGGTGAGCAGCGCGGTGGCGTTGACGATGGCCGCGAGCGGGTTGCGGATCTCGTGGGCCATCCCGGCGGCGAGCTCGCCCGCGGTCGCCAGGCGCTCGGCCTCACGCAGGCGCGCGTGGAGCCGCTCGCTCTCGCTGCGCGCCCGCTCGAGGACCATGATGATCACGGCGAAGGTCGAGAGGAAGTAGAGCGTGATGAACACCGCGTGCACCGCCAGGTATCCGGTCGAGCCGGGTGGCGTGCTCACGAACTGGGTCGCGATGCGATGGACGCCCCAGAGCGTCAGCAGGCCGGCCAGGAGTCGTTCGCCCCGGAATCCTCTGACGCGACCTCGCGAAGGCCAGAACAACACGCCGGCCGCCATCTGGGCCGCGCCGAGGCCCAGCCCGACGACGCGCTGACTCTCGTCGCCGCCTCCCACGCTCGCCAGCGCCAGGAGCGCCGCGACCCCGGCTCCCACCAGGACGTCGCGCCCGCGTAGTCGATAGTCCCAGCGGTGCGCGAAGGCCGCGGCCAGCGTGAGGCCGACGGCGGCGACGGTGGACACTTCGGTGGCGAAGCTCGCGTGATCGATGTCCAGGACGAGCACGTCCACGAGCTTGAGCCCCTTGGACAGGGTGTAGGCCCCCCACGCCAGCAGCAGGTACTGGAAGAAGCGCACGCGGTGCGACGAATAGAGGTACGCGAAGATCAGCAGCTGGATCGCGAACGCGACCGTCGAGACGAACGTCAGAATGAGCGGCGCCGGCATCACATCTCCTCCAGTCAATGAGTCTACGCTGAGGGGCAAATCGCATGCCACGCGAGCGTCCGCGTGGAATCGTGAGATCTCGACGTGTGCATGTTCCACTTCAGAACATCGTTCCAATCCGGAACGGTTTCATCGTGAACACGGAGGTTCTGGGTTGGAACCGGCGACGGCCCGGCGGCGAGCGCGTCCTCAATGATTCCGTTCCGTTCGTGTTTGGCACGATGGCTGCTGAATGAAGCGTTTGACCGGACACCACCATCACAAAGGTGAACGAGGACTCGAACGAGCACCACGTCACAAAGGAGACGAGAAGATGAAGCGCACGAACGTACTCGCAATCGCACTAGCCACCGTGCTCACGGCAACCGCCGCGCACGCCGCACGATTGCCGCTCGAGCTCCAGGCGCCCCGGGACCAGGACGTTCAGGCTCCGCGTGATCGCCAGGAGGAGGTCCAGGCGCCACGCAGCCGTCAGGACGACGTCCAGGCGCCGCGCAGCCGCCAGGACGACGTCCAGGCCCCACGCGGCCAGGATGCGGCGTCGCCGCGCGGATGATGCCGGCGGCCGGGCGAGCGAGGTTCGTCCTTGCTCGCCTGGCTGCCCCGGGCGAGAGCCGACGAATGGGCGATTTGTTGTTGAGGTGATTGGCAGCACCGAGTAATCTTCCGCGCGGGAGACCGACGAAGGCCGTGTCCACACCGCGAACCATGTTCGACAAGATCTGGGCCCGGCACGTGGTGGCCAAGGGCCCGGGCGGGCACGTCCTCCTCTATATCGACCGCCACCTGCTGCACGAGGGCACGACCGCCGCCTTCGGCCGGCTCGCGAAGAGCGGCCGGCGCGTGCGCCGCCCCGACCTCAGCTTCGCGACGGCGGATCACTACGTCCAGACCTCGCCGGGAACACCGACGGCCGACGCCGAGGTGCGCGCCATGGTGGACTCGCTCGGGCGCCACACGACGGACCAGGGCATCGTCTACTTCGGCGTGGGCGATCCCCGTCGGGGGATCGTGCACGTCATCGGCCCCGAGCAGGGGCTGACGGTCCCCGGCATCACGCTGGTCTGTGGCGACTCGCACACCGCCACGCACGGGGCCTTCGGCGCGCTCGCGTTCGGCATCGGCTCGAGCGAGGTCGAGCACGTGCTGGCGACGCAGACGCTCTGGCAGAAGAAGCCGCTGACCATGCGGATCTCCGTCGAAGGCCGGCTGGGCCCCGGCGTCAACGCCAAGGACGTGATCCTCGCGATCATCGCGAAGATCGGCGCCGGGGGCGGCGTCAGGCACGCGATCGAGTACGCCGGATCGACGATCCGCGGCATGTCCATGGACGAGCGTATGACCGTCTGCAACATGTCAATCGAGGCGGGCGCGCGCGCCGGCATGATCGCGCCGGACGAGACGACCGTCGCGTACCTCGAGGCCCGGCCCTGGGCGCCCAGGGGCGAGGCCTGGAGCCGGGCGCTCGATTCCTGGAGGGCGTTGGGGAGCGATGCAGGCGCCGCGTTCGATCGCGAGGTCGAGCTGGCCGCCGGCGACATCGCGCCGACCGTCACCTGGGGCACGAGCCCTCAAGATGCGTTGCCCATCACCGGCCGCGTGCCGGATCCCGCGGCCGCCGGCGACCCCGGGCGTCGCGAGAGCATGGCGCGCGCGCTCGCCTACATGGGGCTCCGCCCGGGCACGCCGCTCGCCGAGATCCCGGTCGACCGCGTGTTCATCGGCTCGTGCACCAACAGCCGGCTGGACGACCTGCGCGCGGCGGCGCGCGTCGCGCAGGGGCGCCGCGCGGTCGTGCCCGCGTGGATCGTGCCGGGCTCGGGGCTGATCAAGCGCGCGGCCGAGGCCGAGGGACTCGACCGCGTCTTCGTCGACGCGGGCTTCGAGTGGCGCGAGGCCGGCTGCTCGATGTGCGTCGGCATGAACGGCGAGACCGCGTGCGAGGGCGAGCGCGTGGCGTCCACATCGAACCGGAACTTCGAGGGACGCCAGGGCAAGGGCGCACGCACGCATCTCATGTCGCCCGCGATGGCGGCGGCGGCCGCCGTGACGGGCCGCCTCACCGACGTCCGCACGCTGACGGCGTAGGATGCCGCCCTTCACGCGCGTCACCGCCGTCGCGGCGCCGATCGACCTGCCGAACGTCGACACCGATCGCGTGATTCCCGCGCGCTTCCTGCGCAAAGACAAGAACGTGCCGGAGTACTCGAGCTTTCTCTTTCACGACGTGCGCTTCGCCGCCGACGGCACGGAGCGGCCGGAGTTCGTCCTGAACCAGCCGCCGTACCGCGGGGCGCAGATCGTCGTGGCGGCCGAGAACTTCGGCTGCGGCTCCTCGCGCGAGGCGGCGGTGTGGGCGCTCGCCGCCTACGGTGTGCGCGCGGTGCTGGCGCCGAGCCTGGGCGACATCTTCCATCAGAACTGCTTCAAGAACGGCCTGCTGCCGGTCATCCTGCCGGGCGACGTCACCGCCGGCCTGCGGCGCCAGCTCCACGAACGGCCGGGCGCCACGCTCACGGTCGATCTCGAGACGCAGACGGTGACGGCGCCCGACGGCGCTCGGCACCGCTTCGACGTCGACGCGTTCCGCAAGGAGATGCTCCTCACCGGCCGGGACGAGATCGCGCTGACGCTCGGCTTCGAGTCGCAGATCCGCGAGTTCGAGGCGCGCCACGCCCGCGAGATGGCCTGGGCCGTGCCCCCGCGCCCTAGCGCCTGATTCCAGGAGGGAGAGATGGCCACCACGCTCAAGGTGGAGTACCCGAAGGACCTTTTGCCGCTCGTCGGCCGTGAGCTCGGACCCTCGGAGTGGATCACCGTCGATCAGCCGACGATCGACAAGTTCGCGGACGCGACGGGCGACCATCAGTGGATCCACGTCGACGTCGAGCGGGCGAAGCGCGAGATGCCCGGGGGCAAGACGATCGCGCATGGGTATCTGACGTTGTCGCTGGTGCCGCGAATGGCCGCCACGCTGCTCGAGGTCACCAAGCGAAGCCGCGGCATCAACTACGGCTCGAACAAGATCCGTTTCATCGCTCCCGTCCAGGCGGGCTCGCGCATCCGCGTCCGCCAGCGGATCGTCAACGCCGAGGAGGTGTCGGGCAACGGCGTGCGCGTGACGTCCGAGATGACGGTCGAGATCGAGGGCCAGGAGCGTCCCGCGCTCGTCGCCGAGATCATCGGCGTCCGTTACGCCTGAGAGGCGTGTGACATGAAGCTTGTACGGTACGGTCGACCCGGCGCCGAGCGTCCCGGCGCAATCGACGCGGAGGGCAAGCTCCGCGACCTCGGACGCGTGATCAAGGATGTGACGCCGGCAGCGCTCGCGCCCGCGGCACTCCGGAAGCTCCGTGCCGTCAATCTCGCGCGGCTGCCGGTCGTGCGCGGCCGCCCGCGGCTCGGCTGCCCGCTGGCGGGCATGGGCAAGATGGTCTGCATCGGGCTCAACTACACCGACCACGCGGCCGAGGTCGGCATGGCGCTCCCGAAAGAGCCGACCCTGTTCATCAAGGCGCCGAGCGCGGTCTGCGGCCCCGACGATCCCATCGTGCGTCCGCGGGGCGCGGTGAAGCTCGACTACGAAGTGGAGCTCGGCGTCGTGGTGGGACGCGACGCCCGCTACGTCGAGGAGGCCGAGGCGCTCCGCTACGTCGCCGGCTACTGCCTGGTGAACGACGTCTCCGAGCGCGAGTTCCAGATGGAGCACGGCGGGACGACGACCAAGGGCAAGAGCGCCGACACGTTCGGCCCCACGGGCCCGTGGCTCGTCACGGCCGATGAGGCCGGCGACCCGCAGACCCTGGCGCTCTGGACGACGGTCAACGGCGAGCGCCGGCAGGACGGGAACACCGCGAAGATGATCTTCTCGGTCGCGGCGCTGATCGCCTACGTGAGCCGCTTCATGTCCCTGCGCGCCGGCGACGTCATCTCGACGGGCACGCCGGCGGGTGTGGGCCACGGCGCGAAGCCGCCGCGATACCTGCAGCCGGGCGACGTGGTCGAGATGGGCATTACAGGCCTCGGCACCCAGCGCCACAAGATCGTCGCGTCCCGATAGCGCCGGCCACGCGAGACCCTGCCGGTCGTCTAGCTGTCACCCCGCCAGAGCGCCATCCGCTTGAAGGCCTCGGCGTGGTCGACGCCCACCTCCTTGCCGTCGCGGAGCGCCCACGCGCGCAAGAGGTCGTCGACCCACTCGCCCTTGCCCACCTGCGAGACGTGCGCCTTGAGCGCCGCGCACTTGAGCGCGAGCGTGTCGCCGATGTCGATGTAGGTGTCGGGCGGGATCGCGCCGCTGATGAAGACCTCCTTCACCTTGTGCGGCTCGAGACCTTCCGCCAGGAGCTCGGGGAAGATCACGCGCGTCTCCGAGGACGGGAAGACCGCGTCGAGCGCCGCGCTGGCGACCGCGCGGTGGTCCGGGTGGTTCAAGTACTCGTTGCCGTACCAGCGCATCGTCGGGTCGCCGCACACCACAACGTGAGGCCGGACACGGCGGATCACGCGCGTCAGGTCGCGCCGTAGCGCGAGAGTCGGCTCGACGACGCCGTCCTGATAGCCGAGGAAGACGAGGTCCTTGACGCCGAGGATCTTCGCCGCGTCCCAGGACTCGCGCTCGCGGATCGGCAAGAGCCCCGTGTTGTCCGGGGTGTGCTCGTTGGTGCCGGCGCCACCGGTCGTGACCAGACAGAACACCACGTCCCTTCCTTCGCGAGCCCAGCGGCCGACGCTCCCGGCGATCGTGAACTCGTTGTCGTCCGGGTGCGCCGAGATGCAGAGGATGCGCGTGAACTCGGAAGTGAGCGTATGCGGCTTGCGCTTGGTGTCGGCCATCGTGCTGCCCCGAACCGCCTAGCCGCGCATGCCGAAGGTCGACGGCCCCGGCCGCCTGAGCGGCGCGGTGAGGTTGGCGAACTCGCAGAGGAGCGGCCGCGTGTCGCGCGGGTCGACGATCTCCTCGATCCAGAAGGTCTCGGCCGAGCGGAAGGGCGAGCGGAGCTTGTTCAGCCGCTCCTCGATCTCCGCCATCTTCGCCTTCCGGTCCGCCGCCGCGTCGAGATCGGCGCGGTAGGCGGCCTCGATCCCGCCCTCGAGCGGCAAGGAGCCCCAGCGACCCGAGGGCCACGCGTAGCGCATGCAGTAGCGGCTCTGGTTCCGATGGGCGGCGCCGGCGACACCGAACGAGTTCCGCACGATCACGGCGCACCACGGAATCGTGGTCTGCCACATCGCTGCCATCGCGCGCACGCCCTGCTTGATCGTCCCGCTTTTCTCCGCGTCGAGCCCGATGAGGAAGCCGGGGCAGTCCACCAGGTAGACCACCGGTAGGTGGAAGGTCTGCGCGATGTCGAGGAAGCGCTCGACCTTCTGGCAGGTGTCCGCCGGCCAGGCGCCGCCGTAGAAGTATGGATCGCTCGCCATCAGCGCCACCGGCCAGCCGTCGAGCCGCGCGTAGCCCGTGGTGACCGAGCGGCCGTAGAGCGGCGCGACCTCGAAGAACGACCCCTGGTCGACGACCGACTCGACGATGCGCCGCATCTTGTAGGGCTTTCGCAGGTCGTGGGGGATCGCCTCGAAAAGCCAGGGATCGCGGCGCTGCGGATCGTCGCCGCGCGGGCCACGCGGCGGCACGTCGTCGATCGACGACGGGAAGTACGAGAGAAAGCGCCGGGTGCGCGCGAAGGCCTCCTCCTCGCTATCCACGGCGTCGTCGACGGCGCCGGCCTTGAGCTGGATGTCCCAGCCTCCGAGCTCGTTCTTGGTGAGCTTCTGGCCGAGGCGCTCGACCACCGGCGGGCCGGCGACGAAGAGCGCGGAGATATCCTTCACCATGACCGAGTAGTGCGCGGCGGCGAGGTGGGCGGCGCCGAGGCCCGCGACCGAGCCGAGGCCGAGCGCCACGCGCGGGATTGTGGCCATGTTGTTGACGACCCACTCCCAGCCGTCGACGCCCGGCACGTTGGCGCGGCCCGTCGTCTCGATCGTCTTCACCGACCCGCCACCTCCCGAGCCCTCGACGAGCCGGATCAGCGGCAGCCGCAGGTCGTGGGCCATCCGCTCGCACTGGTTGTGCTTGCCCTTGATGGTCGCGTCGGCCGAGCCGCCGCGCACGGTGAAATCGTCGCCTCCGATCACGACCGGACGCCCGTCGATCCCGGCGCGACCGAACACGAAGTTCGAGGGCGTGAAGGCGACGAGGTCGTTCTTCGCGTCGTACCGCGCGCTGCCGGCGATCTTGCCGATTTCGTGGAAGCTCCCGGGGTCGGCGAGCTTGGCGACCCGCTCGAGGATCGTCAGCCGCCCGCCGTCGTGCTGGCGCTTCACGCGCTCGGGCCCTCCCAGCTGCGCGGCGAGCTCCTCACGGCGTCTCAGCTCATCCAGCTCCTTTTGCCAGTCCATGCCCCCTCCGTCCGACGTTACCGCGCGGGAGAGACGATACGCCGCGGCGATGAGCCGAGAGTAGTCCGGCGGGCGCCGTCCGGTCAATGAAGCGCAGGGATCTCACGTCTCCGAGTAGCCGCTCCCCCGCGTCTCGACGCCCCGGCCTCGCGCCTCGTTGATCCAGCCGAACTCCTTGAGAATCTGCTGGCTGTAAGTCACCCGGCCGGTGATCTTCTCGAGCGGCTCGGTCGCGAGCAAGAGCGCCGCCTTCGCCATGAGCACCGGCGGCTCACCGCGCGGATCGTCCATGCTCTTCACGAGGCGATGGTAGACGGTGCCCGGCGTCGGGACGATCTGCGACGGCGAGACGCACGTCACCGAGATGCCATGCTGGTAGACCTCGGAGGCAAGGCCCTGGGTGAACCGCTCGAGGGCCGCCTTCTCGGCGCCGTAGCAGGTCCCGCCGCGGGCGCCGAGCGCCGGATCCGGGTACGGGCCCCGCCCCGGACCGATCGCGGCCCCCGACGAGATGTTGACGATCGCGCCCGAGCGCCGCGGGATCATCTCGGCGAGCGCCAGCTGGCTGAGGATGAATGGCGCGTGAAAGTTCACGGCCCACGAGCGCATCCACCGGTTGAGCGGAAAGTCCTTGGTAGGTAGGTAGTACGTCAGCGCCGCATTGTTCACGAGGACGTCGACGGGCCCGTAGGTCTCGCGCGCGGTGCGAATCAGCTTCTCGCACTCGGCGGGCTCGGCGATGTTGGCGGTGAGC
This sequence comes from Candidatus Rokuibacteriota bacterium, assembly GCA_003220535.1. Lineage (GTDB taxonomy): Bacteria > Methylomirabilota > Methylomirabilia > Rokubacteriales > CSP1-6 > AR31. The sequence continues at coordinate 54,434 of QHSU01000083.1, read as the reverse complement.
GCGCGCGCCTCGCCGCCGTCTGCGCGGATCGCCGCTACCGTGGTCTCGAGCGAGCCCGCGAGCGGATGCTCGCCCTCCCGCAGCGTGCGCGCGGCGCAGATCACCCGCCCGCCCTCGGCGGCGAAGAGTCGCGCGATCTCGGCCCCGATCCCGCGCGAGGCGCCAGTCACGATCACGACCTTGCCGTCGAGCTTTCTCATGTCCGGGGGGCCACCGCCGACACCTGGGGGCCGCCGCCCATCAATACCCCTGCCGGTCGCCCCGCGCAAGCCTGGCGGCGGCGGCGCCATGCCGAATGTGGGGGATTTCCACCAGGCGCTTCAGGGAAAGGCCCGATGGTAGCGGGGCTTACACGACGCCTACAGTGACGCAAGGTCGCTGAAGGAGGAGTACATGACTGTTGTGTGTGCGTGGTGCCAACGCCTGGGACGAGCGGCGGTGATCGGCGAAAAGGAACCTCGGGACGTGAAGGCCATCACGCATGGCATCTGCGATGAGCATGTACTCGTGGTGCTCGCCGAGGCGAGACGGTCGACGGTACGGGCGAGCATGGCGAGCACCCTCGAGCGTAAGGCCTCGTAATTCCTCGTTCTTCCTGATCGGCAACATCAGACCTCCGGGATCCGCCTGTCATTGCCTCAGGTAAATACCTGATGTGATCGGCTGTCGAGGTCACCTAAAGTCCTGCTAGTCGACGTATTAGCCACTTCGATCGGCAGGGCTGGAGGTGCCCGCATGGCGAACACTCAGGAGCTTGCGACAGCTATGGAGACTCGTCTGGAAACCATCGCCTCGCGACTGCGCGAGCTGGTGGCGCACCTCAGACAGCAACGCGCCCAACTCCGTGAAGAGTGGGCGCGGCTCATCACCGAGGCCAAGCTGCTGACGGCGATGACGAAGGAAGAGATCTTCGCCGAGGCGACGTCCGTGTACGACAACTACGTCGAGGCCCTCGAAACCGGAACGTACGAGGCCCTGCAAGCCTACGCCCGCAACCTCTCGGAACGCATCATTCCGCGAGGCGTCGAGACCCACGAGGTCGTCGGGATCGTGCTCTTGCTCCGCGACGTGCTCGCACGCTCGCTGTTCGCGAAGTATCGCGAGGACTTCAACAAGCTGAACCGGATCCTCGACGCCTACGAGCCCGCCGCCAACCGCATCGCGGGCACGGTCGCCGTCGGATTCGTTCAGGAGCGCGAGCGTATCATCCGCGAGCAGCAGGAGGCGATCCGCGAGCTGTCGACCCCGGTCCTGCAGGTCCGGGAGCGGTTGCTCATCCTGCCGATCATCGGCGTCATCGATCCCCAGCGCACCCGCCAGCTGACCGAACAGCTGCTGCGCGGGATCCGGACCAACCGCGCCAAGGTCGTCGTCCTGGACATCACCGGTGTGCCGTACATCGACTCGCCGGTGGCGAACCATCTCGTGCAGACCGTCGAGGCCGCGCGCCTCCTCGGCGCTAACGTGATCGTCACCGGACTGTCGCCCGAGATCGCCCAGACCCTTGTTAATATCGGGGTGGACCTGGGCAAGATGAACACGGTCGGCGACCTCCAGGGCGGCATCGAAGAGGCCGAGCGCCATCTCGGCTACAAGGTCGTTCTGACGCAGGAACAGTCGGCCGCGCATTCCGCGTAGCGGCGCGAGGGGACCGTGCAGGTTCCGATCCTCAAGCAGGGCGCCTATCTGATCGCGACGGTGCAGTCGGCGCTCACCGACGAGGACCTCAAGCAACTCCGTGACACGCTGGTCGTGTCGGTCAGCAAGGTCCGGGCCCGAGGAGTCATCGTCGATGTCACCGCGCTCGACGTGATCGATTCGTTCGCGACTCGTACCCTCCGCGACGTCGCCCACATGATCAGGCTCCGCGGGGCGGAGACCGTCATCGTAGGGATCCAACCGGAGGTGGCGTTCTCCATGGTCAAATTGGGGCTGTCGCTCGAGGGAATCGCCACCTCGCTGGACCTGGAAGAGGGCCTCGCGTACCTTGACCGCAAGGGAAAGGGCCCCGAACATGAGGTCCGCACTCATCGCTGATGAAGTGCGCGTGCCCATTGACCGTGACGCCGACATCGTCACCGCCCGCCAGAAGGGACGGGAGTTGGCGACACAGTGCGGGCTTCTCTCCACCGATCTGGCGGTCGTCGCCACCGCCATCTCGGAGCTGGCGCGGAACATCGTCCGCTACGCCGCGCGCGGCGAGATCATCGTGCGCCGCGTCGACGAAAACGGCAAACGCGGAGTCGAGGTCGTGGCCGTCGACGAGGGGCCGGGAATCCCCGACGTCACGCTGGCCATGCAGGACGGGTACTCGACCTCGGGAGGTCTCGGTCTGGGCCTGCCGGGCACCCGGCGACTGATGGACGAGTTCGAAATCATCTCCGACTTCGGCAAGGGGACGACGGTGACGGTCCGGCGATGGAAGCGGTGAGGACCGGTCCGATCGAGTGGGCCGTCGCCGAGCGGGCGCGGCCCGGCCAGACCGAGTCCGGCGACCGCTACCTCGCGATGGGGACGCCGGACGGCGTGCTCGTCGCCGTCGTCGATGGCCTGGGGCACGGCGCCGAGGCCGCGGATGCCGCGAAGATGGCTGTGAGGTCGCTCGAGCGTCACGCGCACGAGCCCGTCATTCCGCTGATACGGGCCTGCCACCGGAGCCTGACCGGATCGCGGGGCGCGGTGGTCAGCGCGGCCGCGTTCGCCGCGCGCGACGAGACGATGATGTGGCTCGGCGTGGGCAACGTGGAAGGCCTCCTGCTGCGCGCGCAGCCGACGATGAACCCACGGCGGGAGCTGCTCCTGTTGCGGGGCGGTGTCGTGGGCGTGCATCTCCCGGCGCTCGCCGCCGCGATCGTCCCGGTCGTGCGCGGCGACACACTGATCTTCGCGACCGACGGTGTCGGCGGCGATTTCCTCAACGAAGTCCTCCCCCAGCGGGATCCCGCCCAGGCGCTGGCCGACTATATCCTCGGGCGCTGGGGCAAGCAGACCGACGACGCGCTCGTCCTCGTGGCGCGTTACGTGGGGCTCGCGCCGTGAACCGAGAGCTCCGCGTTCTCACGCAGCGGTATACGCTCGCGCTGCGGGACTATCTGGCCGGGCGAGGTGAGGCGGCGCTGCAGGAAGCCTACGACCTGGGTCGGCAGGCGCTCGCTCAGGGTCTCGGTGTGCACGACCTGGCGGCGATCCAGCACCGTGTCCTGGTGAAGTCGCTCATGAAAAGGACGTGGAACCGCGAGGAGGCTTCGCGCACGCTCCGAGCGGTCGGCCGGTTCGTCGTCGAGAGTCTCTTGCCGTTCGAGATGTCACACCGCCGGAGCCAGGAGGTCAACGCGGCCCTGCGCGAATCCGAGGAGCGCTACCGGAGCGTGGTGGATACTGCGCGCGACATCATCTTCACCCTCTCGCCCGACGCGCGAATCAGATCGGTCAACCCCGTCTTCGAGACCGTCACGGGCTGGTCCCGCACCGAGTGGATCGGCAGGGACTTTCTGCTCCTGGTGCAACCGGACGATCGCCCGCGGGCCGCCGAGCTCCACCGGAGCGCCCTCGAGGGCAAGATGCCCCCGGTGTTCGAGCTGGGGATCGGCGCGAAGTCCGGCGTGACGATCCCCGGAGAGTTCGTCGCGACCGCGCTCGTGCAGGACGCGCGGATCGTCGGCGTGCTGTGCGTGGCGCGCGACATCACCGATCGCAAGCGCGCCGAGGAGGCGCTGCGGCACCTGAACGAGGCGCTGGAGGAGGAGGTCAAGCGGATCGCCCACGCGCTCCACGACGAAGCGGGGCAGTTGCTCGCCTCCGTCCACATCGGGCTGGCCGAGATCGCCCGGGACCTGCCGGCCCACGGCGCGCAGCGACTCGACAACGTCCGGGCGCTCCTCGTCAAGATCGAAGAGCAGCTGCGACACCTGTCCCACGAGCTGCGCCCAACGATCCTCGACGATCTCGGTCTCCTGCCCGCCCTCGAGTTCCTCGCCGACGGCGTCTCGCGCCGCACCGGGCTCCAGATCGTGATCGACGGGTCTCCGGGCAGGCGCCTGTCCGCGCCGACCGAGACCGCGCTGTACCGCATCGTCCAGGAGGCGCTGACCAACGTGACGAAGCACGCGCAGGCGACCCGCGTGACCATCACCTTCATGCGCCGAGGTCTCGCCCTGATCTGCGCCGTCCGGGACGACGGGGTCGGGTTCGACATGCCCGCCGAGCTGGCGCGGCGGGGCCGGGGTCTCGGGCTCACCGGCATTCAGGAGCGTCTGTACGCGGTGAGCGGGACGCTGGACATCGTCGCGACGTCACGAGGCGGCACGCAGCTGATCATCACCGTACCTGTGGAGGCCGACAGTGCCGAATCGGATTCTCCTCGCGGATGACCACGCGATCGTCCGGCAGGGCTTGAAAGCCCTGCTGGAGCGGGAAGGCTTCGCCGTCGTCGCCGAAGCCACGGACGGCCACGAAGCGCTCCGCGCGGCCCGTGAACGCTGTCCGGACGTCGTCGTGCTGGACTTCTCGATGCCGCTCCTGAACGGCATCGATGCGGCCCGGGAAATCCTCCGCGCCTGTCCAGCCGCCAAGGCGATCCTGCTCACCATGCACACGGACGACCACTATGTCCTCGAGGCGGTGCGGGCGGGCATCAAAGGATACGTCGTCAAGACCCAGGCGTCGGCGGACCTCGTGCGCGCGATCCACGAAGTGCTGCGAGGCATGATGTACCTGAGCCCCGGCATCTCGCAGGCGGTCGTCGAAGCTTATCTGGCGAAGTCGGAGATGCCGCCCGATCCGCTGACGTCCCGCGAACGCGAGGTGCTGCAGCTTGTCGCGGAGGGTAAGTCGACGAAGGAGATCGCCCGGCTCCTGGGGATCAGCTTCAAGACCGCGGAATCCCACCGGACGCGGATCATGAAGAAGACCGACATTCACGAGACCGCCGGGCTGGTCCGTTATGCCGTTCGCCGTGGATTGATCCAGCCCTGACCAGCTGACTGGATCCGCTCGCGGAGCGTCAGGGATTTCCCGGCTCCGATTTGCGGAGGTTCCCCTATTTTCTGACGCCGCGCCGTCGCTAGACTTGTCTCTGAAAGTCTATGTACCTGACCTTTTACGGACTCACCGAGAAGCCCTTCAACCCGACTCCGGATCCCAGATTTCTCTACATGTGCCCCGGTCACCGGGAGGCGCTGGCCCAGCTCCAGTACGGCGTCCAGGAGCGGAAGGGCTTCATTCTCCTGACGGGCCGGGTCGGCACGGGAAAGACGACGCTGCTGAACGCCCTTCGGCAGCGGCTCGACGGACAGACCGCGGTCGCGTTCGTCTTCAATTCCACCCTGACGTTCGACGGCATCCTCGAATGCGCCCAGGCGGACCTGGGGATCGCCGACGGCGCGACGTCGCGGGCGCGTCGACTCATCACGTTCAACAACTTCCTCATCGAGCGCCAGCGGGCCGGCCACAATACGGTCCTCATTCTCGATGAGGCGCAGAACCTCGACCCCGCGACGCTGGAGCAAATCCGACTGCTCTCGAACTTCGAGACGCCGACGAGCAAGGTCCTGCAGATCTTGCTGGTCGGGCAGCCGGAGCTCAGGGCGAGGCTCGCCCTTCCCGAATTGCGGCAGCTCAGCCAGCGGGTCGCGCTGCGCTGCCAGCTCTCCCCGCTGACGCCGGTCGAGGTCCGTCAGTATCTCCGGAACCGACTGCGGGTCGCCGGCGCGCGGGACATGGCGTTGTTCACCGACCCGGCCGTCGACCGGTTGACGAAATTCGCTGGGGGTGTTCCGCGACTCGTCAACACCATCGCCGATCATTGCCTTCTCTTCGGCTACGCCGACAACCAGCGCCGGATCGAGCGGTCGACCGTCGATCGGGCGGTCGAGTACCTGGAGGAAGGCACGAGGCCGCGGCGCACGGTCCACGTCCCTGGTGTCTCGCGGGCGCGGGAGCTCACTCGGTCGGATCTCGGATCTCTCGCGCTCGCCGTCGCGAGCGCCGCCGTGGCCATCGCGCTGTGGTTCCAGACGGCCGTGCCGAGCTTCGTGCAGTCGGTCAGCGAGCTCCTGTTTCCTTGAGCGAGCGCTTCGGCGGGTCCCGAGCCGCGTGATGGTCGTCGCCATGGGGGGCGGCACCGGACTGCCGGTCGTCCTCTCCGGCCTGCGCCGCCACCTCCCCGCGAGCAGCCGGATCACCGCGATCGTGACGGCGGCCGACGACGGCGGTAGCTCGGGCGCTCTGCGCCAGGAGTACGGCGTGCTCCCGCCCGGGGACATCCGCAACTGCCTGGTGGCGCTGGCGCGGGTGGCGCCCGAGGTCACCGCCGCGCTCCAGTATCGGTTCGATCGCGGCGGCGCTCAGCACCCGGTGGGGAATCTTCTGCTGGCCGCGCTCGATATGGTCGCGCCCGACGAGTTGACGGCGATCCGACTGGCGGCTGATCTGCTCGGCGTCGACGATCACGTTCTGCCCTCGACCACGGAGCGTGTTCATCTGGTGGCCGACCTCGTGGACGGTCGGTCCGTCCGCGGCGAATCCGAGATCCCCCGCGGCGGCGCGGCCATCAAGCGTGTCCGGATCGATCCCGCCGGCGCGGCTGCGCCGTCCAGCGTGCTCGAGGCGTTACGCGACGCCGACGCGATGATCCTGGGGCCGGGCAGTCTCTACACGAGCGTCCTCGCGGCGCTCGTCGTGCCGGGCGTGATCGAGGCGATCACGAGCTCGAGCGCCGTCCGGATCTTCGTGTGCAACGCGATGACCGAGCCGGGCGAGACCGATGGGTATGGAATCGCCGAGCACCTCGTGGCGCTCGCGGCCCACGGGCTGCCGCCGGACGCGCTCGACTACGTCGTGGTCCATTCCGCGCTGATCCCGCCCGGAGTTCTCGGTCGATACGCGGCGCAAGGTGCGATACCCGTGGGCGCCGACTTCGAGCCGGCCGGCGGGTCTCCGGTGATCGTCCGCGCCGATCTGCTCGAGCCGGGCCCGGTGGTGCGGCACGCCCCCGACAGACTGGGCCCGCTCCTTTGCGATCTGGCGACCCGCCGCGCCCTGCCGGCACGGGGCGCGTCCGGCGACTGACGGTCCTCGCTACTCCAGCGTGACGAAGATGCAGTTGCGGATCTTACCCTCGATGGCCTTGGAAAGGTGTCCCTTGCCGTGCGTGTCCTCCACCAGGATGACTTCGCCGGCGCCGATGCGGCGCGCCTCGCCGTCGCTCGCAGTGATCTGGACGCCGGCGTCGAGGTTGATGATGTACTGCCGCCGCGGCGCCGGGTGCCAGTCGAGGTCATAGTCGGGCTGGACCTCGCGGAAGATGATGCCGGTGGCGGGAAGCCGCTTGGACAGTCGCCCGGCGCGGGTCGACTCCGCGTACTCGACCTCGACGTCCTGGAAATGCGACTCGCCATTCTTGTCCGCGTAGAGCCGGTGGATCTTCATGGGGGTCTCCTTTTAGAGTCGCGCACCGCCGTCCCTGGTGTGGCAGATTATACTTCGCCGGATGGCCACGAAACCGGCGGTCGGCCTCGTCGCGGTGGCCGGGCGGCGCCGCGCGACGCTCGAGATGGCCCAACGGCTCGAGCGCGAGGGGTTTACCGGTCTCTACTGCCCGAGCCCCGGCGACGGTCTGGCGCTCTGCGAGGCGCTGGCGCTCTCGACGAGGGATATCCCGTTCGGGACCAGTATCGCGAACATCTACACGCGCCACCCCTTCGAGTACGCGCAGACCGCGGCGGTCATCCACGAGCTGTCGAACGGGAGGTTCAAGTTCGGGATCGGCGTGAGTCACGGTCCGATCCACGAGCGCCTCGGGCTGCGGACGGGCAAGCCCCTCGAGGACGTCCGGAGGTTCGTCGCCGACGTGGGCGCGCTGGCGCCGCAGGTCGGCGGCCTTCCGCCGATCGTGCTCGCGACGCTCCGCCGCCGCATGGTCGAGCTGGCGGGCGAGATCGCGCAGGGAGCCGTGTGGGCGAACGGCGCGCGCTCGCACATGGCGAGCTCGCTCCGCCATCTGCCGGCGTCCGCGCGGAGCGACGCCGCGTTCTTCATCGGCAACATGGTGCCGACCTGCATCGACGACGACCGCGCCGCGGCGGCCGCGGTCATGCGCCGGACCCTCACGTCCTACGTGCGCCTGCCGAACTACCAGAACTATTGGATCGAGGCGGGCTACGAGGAAGAGATGGTCGCGATCCGCCAGGCCCTCGCGCGCGGGGAGACCCAACGCGTCCCCGAGCTCATGTCCGATCGCTGGCTCCGGGACGTCACGCTCTTCGGCAGCGCCGCCGAGGTTCGCGAGGGCGTCGAGGCGTGGCTCGCGACCGGCGTCCGAGCGCTCATCGCGGTGGCGTCCTCGACACGGGGCGGGCAGATGGTGGCCCTCGAGGAGCTCATTCAGGCTTTTCGCTAGGATTCCGAGCGCATCCCGTGCCCGCCGGCCCGCGCCGGGCCGCCGTGCCTTTTCTGCTTTGACAATGCGGCGGCCCCGATCACACTAGGAAAAAGAGCGGAACGCTCGGTCTTGACCCCGTCATCGACGATCGAAAGGTGGTGAGCATCCCGTGAGGCTGCGCGAGGCGGCGAGCACGATCTTCGCGCTGACCGCTATTCTGCCCCTGCTGATCCTCGTCTACTTCATGTGGCGCTTCGGGCTGCTGGAGTCGACAGAAGCCCAGCTCGGCATCTTCCTCGCCCTGATCATCGCGCTCCTCGGCTACGTCCTGTTCCGGCGGCTCACCTCGCGTGTCGCCGAGCTGGGCCGCGCCCTCGGGCAGGTCGTGATGGCGCCACCCGCATCGGCCACGGCCGCCACGCCCGGCGCGGTGCCGGCTGTCCAGCCGCCGAAGGCCCAGGGGGCGTCGGCGGCGGTGCCGGGACTCGGGCAGGTGAGCGAGATCGGCGAGATCGCGCAGGCGTTCGGGCGAATGCTCGTCGAGCTGCGCGCCTCGACCGAACGCCTCGAGGACCTCGTCTTCAAGCTCGGCGCCCTCAACGACATGGTCGAGATGGCCGCCCGTATTCCGCGCATCGAGGACCTCCTCTCGCACGTCCTCGAGCGCACGATGCGTGCAGTGAGCGCGAGCATCGGGTCGATCATGCTGCTCGACCGCGAGCGCCAGACCCTGCGCGTCGCGGTCGGGCGCGGTCTCCAGGAGCCCGGTCGCGGGCCGGTGGAGGTGAAGGTCGGCGAGGGCATCGCTGGACGGGTCGTCGAGATGGGCGAAGCCGTCGTCGTGGAGGACATCGAGAAGGACCCGCGATTCGGTAAGGTGAACGACCCACGCTACGGCGGTGGCTCCTTCATCTGCATGCCGCTCCGGGTCTCCGAGCGGATCGTCGGCGTGGTCAACCTCGCCAAGAAGGAGATCGCCGGCACCGCCGGCGTCTTCAGCCAGACCGACCTGCAGTTCCTCAACGCGCTCGCCACCTACACCGCGTACGCGGTCGACAACGCGCGCCTCTTCGAGGAGGCCCAGCAGGCGGCGCAGCGTCTCCAGGAGGTGGTCGAAGACCAGAAGCTCCGCCTGACGCTCGCCCAGCAGCAGATGATCCAGGCCGCGAAGCTCTCCGCGCTCGGTGAGCTCGTCGCTGGCGTCGCCCACGAGCTGAACAATCCGCTCACCGTGCTCGTGGGCGTGAGCGACATCCTCGAGCAGCAGGCGCCCGAGGATCTCAAGGAATACGTCCAGATGATCCGGGAGTCGACCGACGCGTCCCGCCACATCGTGCGGGGCCTGCTGACCTTCGGGCGCCAGATGCCGCTCGAGCGGCGCCACGTCACGCTGGACGATCTCATCGAGAAGGTGCTGGCGCTCACCGCCGCCGACCTCCGGCTCGAGAACGTGAAGGTGGACCGGGACATGGCCGCCGATCTGCCTCCGGTCTGGGCCGACGGCCACCAGCTCCAGCAGGTGCTCGTCAACCTCGTGACGAACGCCAAGCAGGCGATGGCCGAGCTGCCGGCGGAGCGCCGGTTGAAGGTCGCCACCCGGGCCCTCGGCCCGGATCGCGTCCGGATCTCGGTGGAGGACACCGGCCCGGGGATCCCGCCCGAGGTGCTGCCGAAGATCTTCGACCCGTTCGTGACCACCAAGGGCTCGGCGGGCACCGGCCTCGGGCTCAGCATCTCCTACGGGATCATCCGCGAGCACGGGGGCCAGATCACCGTGGACAGCCCGCCTGGCCGCGGCGCGACCTTCACCATCGATCTCCCCGTCGGCACCGCCGCCGCCGGTGTCCGCTCCGAAGCCGGCGGTCAGCCGCTCGCGCTTGCAGGGAAACGCATCCTCATCGTGGAGCACGACCAGTCGGTGCAGAAGATCCTGCTCGAGCATCTCGAGCCCACGGGCTGCACGGCCCTGACCGTGGCCCGCGCCGATGAGGCGCGCCAGCAGCTCCGCGAGGGCATCGACCTCGTAGTCGCCGACTTCAATCTGGACGGCGTCGACTGGCTCGAGCTCCTGCGCCAGGCCGAGGCTCTCGGCGCCGCGGTCGGCCGTCGCTTCATCTTCCTCACGGCGCGCCCCGTCGGCGAGGAGGTGGATACGGCCCTCCGCGACGCCGGGGCGCGGCTCCTCTACAAGCCGTTCACCGGCGACCAGTTCCTGGACGCGGTGCGCGGCACCGTCAGCTGAACGCTCGGCACAGCCCCGCGGGAGGAAGGACCATGGGACAGCTCGAAGGCAAGGTCGCGCTCATCACCGGCGCCAGCATGGGTGTCGGGCGCGTGATGAGCCGCATGTTCGCTCGCGAGGGTGCCGCCGTGATCTGCGTGGCGAGGTCTGGGGACCTCGTCGAGGAGACGACCGCGCTCGTGAAGGGCGACGGCGGTCGCGCGCTCGCCGTCGTCGGTGACGCCACCGTCGAGGCCGACGTCCGGCGCACCGTGGACGCGGGGCTGAAGGCCTTCGGCAAGCTCGACACCCTCGTGAACAACGCCGGCGACGGCGGCCCCACCAAGCCGGTGCAGGACTACACGGTCGAGGATTGGTTCTACACCATCAACTCGTGCCTCACCAGCTCGTACATGTGCACGCGGTTCGCGGTACCCCAGATGATGAAGGCGGGCGGTGGCGCGATCGTGAACATCTCTTCCGTGGCCGGACGCCGCGGGCTCGCCTATCGCATCGGCTACTGCTCGGCCAAGGCCGGGCAGGTCGGCATGACGTACGGTCTGGCCCTCGAGCTGGCGCCGCACAACATCCGGGTCAACGCGATCGCCCCCGGCGCGGTGGCGGGCGATCGGATCGATCGCGTCATCGCCGGGCAGGCCCAGGTGAAGGGGGTGTCGGTCGAAGAGGAGCGCCGGAGGTTGGTCGAGCGGTCGCCGCTCAAGCGCATGTCGACCGCCGAGGACATCGCCTCGCTCGCGGTGTACCTGTGTAGCGATGTGGCGAAGAACCTCTCCGGCCAGTGCATCGCGGTGACGGCCGGCGAGCCCGCGGTGTAGCTACCAGTCCTTGCGACGATCCAGGCGGTCCTCGACCCAGTCGAAGGAGAGCACCGAGACCCGATAGGACGGCGCGTTCGGCACCGCGACCTCGAAGAACGCGCGGTTGTTCGGTGGGACGTCGCGAACCCACGTCGTCGTTTTGGCGACGACCTGGCCGGAAGCGTCGAGGCCTTCGACGAGCAGCTGCATGCGCGCGGCGCGCCGGTTCGAGGAGTTGTAGACGTAGCCGTTGAGATTCCGCCCGGCCTTCGACCACTCCACCTTGAAGTCGCGATCCAGGGTCTCCCGCGTGTAGATTTCCGCGGCCTGGCCGAGAGCGCCCGCCAGGAGGGCCGAGAGCAAGACCGCGGCCGTCCCGGTGCCGACCCGCGCGGTTCCAATCACGCGGAACACGGCCCCAGTGTGGCACCGAATCGGCCGACCGGCCACCTCCCGGTCCTCGACGCCCGCCGCCGGACAGCCGAGACAGGGCGCGGGAATTCGGGTATCTTCTGACGCACCGGTTGCTACACAGGGAGGGAGCGCGGATGGGATCGATCACTGGTTCGGAGCTCCTGGCAAAGTCGCTCAAGGCGCAGGGCATGGACACGCTCTTCTACCTCATGGGCGGGCCAATGCTCGAGACCGAGAGCGCCTGCATCAAGCTCGGCGTGCGGGCCATCGACAGCCGCCACGAGCAGGGCGCCTCGATGATGGCGCACGCGTACAGCCGACTGACGCGGCGTCCGGGCGTGTGCATGGCCTCCTCCGGGCCGGGAACGATCAATATGGCGACCGGCGTCGCCAACGCGTTCATCGACGCCGCCCCGCTGGTCGCCGTCGGCGGCGCGAGCCCGCGCGTCTATTTCGGGATGGACGCCTTCCAGGAAGTCGATCAGCTCTCGCTGTTCAAGCCGATCACCAAGTGGGCCACCCGCATCCTCGACGCCAAGCGCATTCCCGACGTCGTGGCCACAGCCTTCCGCCAGGCGACATCCGGCCGACCCGGACCCGTGTTTCTGGACCTTCCCGGCGACATCCTGGGCGAGGTCGTCGACGAGTCGTCCGTCACGATGCCGGCGCAGTGGAAGCCCGCGCCCCGCGCTCACGGCGACCCCGCGGCGATCACGGAGGCGGTGGCCCTCCTGGCGCGGGCCGAGCGGCCGTTGATCATCGCCGGAAGTGGCGTGTGGTGGTCGGACGCCGCGTCCGCCCTGCAGACCTTCGTCGACACGGCAGGGATTCCCTTTTACACGACGCCGATCTCGCGCGGGTCCGTCCCGGAGGACCACGAGCTCGCGTTTCTCTTTGCCCGCGCCAAGGCTTTCGCGGAGGCGGACGTCATCCTCAACGTCGGTACCCGCTTCAACTACGTCATCCAGTTCGGGCGCGCGCCGCGCTTCGCCGCGGACCTGAAGGTCATCCAGGTCGACGTCGATCCGACCGAGCTCGGTCACAACCGCCCCGCGGACGTTCCGATCTTCGGCGACGCCCGCGCCGTTCTCCAGCAGCTGACGAACGAGGCGCGAGGCAAGCTCGACAAGGGGCGCTATCGCGCGTGGGTCGGGAAGCTGAAAAGCCTCGATTCCGAGAAGGCTCTCGAGTCGGAGAAGGCCATGAGCTCCGACGAAGTGCCGATCCATCCGCTCCGGCTCTGCAAGGAGGTTCGCGATTTCCTGCGTCGTGACGCGATCCTCGTCGTGGACGGTCAGGAGATCCTCAATTTCGGTCGCCAGTCGATCCCGACCTTCACCGCTGGACACCGGCTGAACTCCGGCCCCTTCGGGTGCATGGGCGTGGGGCTGCCGTTCGGCGTCGGCGCGAAGGTCGCGTGCCCGGACAAGCAGGTCGTGGTCTTGCACGGCGACGGATCCTACGGCATCAACGCGATGGAGTTCGACACGGCGGTGCGCCACCGGATCCCTGTCCTGGTCGTGATCAGCAACAACGGAGGCTGGACCGCGGACCCCAAGCAGGACAAGCCCGGGCGCAGTCTCGGCTATACCCGCTACGACAAGGTCGCTGAGGATTTCGGTGGGCACGGCGAGTTCGTCGAGAAGCCGCACGAGATCCGGCCTGCGCTCGAGCGCGCCTGGACGTCGGGCAAGCCGGCCGTCGTCAACGTCAAGACCGATTACAGGGCCCGCGCCACGACAGTCCGATTCTCGGCGTATACGACCTAGCAGCGCGCGAGAGCGGAAAGGGCGGGGGCAGAGAAGCGCCACGGCTTTGCCGGGGCGCTCCGAACGTTGGGAGATTGGGGGCCGGTCGGGGCCCCCATGTCGATGAAGCGAGATCGGGGGGTGCTCCGGCTGCGCCGGGCGTCTCCAGCGATGGGGGGCATAGGGGGCCCGTCGAGGGCCCCAGGGCGACGAAGCGAGATCGAGGGGCGCCCCGGCTGTGCCGGGGCGTCTCCGAGTAATGGGGGGCATGGGGGGCCCGTCGAGGCCCCAGGGCGACGAAGCGAGATCGAGGGGCGGCCCCGGCTGTGCCGGGGCGTCTCCGAGTAATGGGGGGCATGGGGGGCCCGTCGAGGCCCCAGGGCGACGAAGCGAGATCGAGGGGCGCCCCGGCTGTGCCGGGGCGTCTCCGAGTAATGGGGGGCATGGGGGGCGATCGAGGGGCGCCCCGGCTGTGCCGGGGCGTCTCCGAGTAATGGGGGGCATGGGGGGCCCGTCGAGGCCCCCCATTGTAAAGGAAACCACATGGCCAAGGCGCTCGACGGGATCGTGGTGCTCGACCTCACGCAGTACGAGGCTGGGCCGAGTTGCGCCCAGATGCTGGCGTGGCTCGGCGCCGACGTCATCAAGATCGAGCCGCCAGGGGGTGAGCCGGGGCGCCGCGCACTGTCGGAGCGGCCCGACCTCGATGCCTGGTTCTTCCTGCTGCTGAACGGCAACAAGAAGAGCGTGACGCTCGACCTCAAAGCGGCCGAAGGGCGCGCCATTCTCGCGCGGATGGTCGAGCGCGCCGACGTCCTCATCGAGAACTTTGGCCCGGGCTCGATGGAGCGGCTCGGGTTCGGGTACGAGGACCTTCGTCGGATCAATCCGCGGATCGTCGCGGCCTCGGTCAAGGGCTTCGGCAGCAGCGGGCCGTACGCCGACTACAAGAGCTTCGAGATGATCGCCCAGGCCATGGGTGGCGCGATGAGCGTCACGGGCGCCGCCGACGGGCCGCCCGTTCGCGTCGAGGCCGGGCTCGGCGACACGGGCGCGGGGCTTCACCTGGCCATCGGCATCCTGGCCGCGATTGTCCAGCGTCAGACGACCGGCGTCGGCCAGCGCGTCGAGGTCGCTCAGCAGGACGCGGTGCTAAATCTGGTCCGCATCCACCTGCGCGAGCACTACGTGACCGGCAAGCCTGTGCCACGGCGCGGGAATCGCTCGCCCGGCGCCTCGCCCTCGAATATGTACCGCTGCCGGCCGTTCGGGCCGAACGACTACGTCTTCATCCACTGCGCCACCCTCGAGATGTGGCGCACGCTCTCGAAGATCCTCGGGCGTCCGGAGCTCGGCGACGACCCGAAGCTCGCCGATCGGATGGGGCGAGCCGCGCGCAACGACGAGCTCGACGCTCTCGTCGAGGCGTGGACCGAGAAGCGGACCAAGCACGAAGCGATGGAGACCCTGGCCGGCGCGGGGATCCCGTGCGGCGCCGTGCTCGACTCCGGCGAAGTCCTCCGCGACCAGTCGCTCGTCGAGCGCGGCATGGTGGTCGAGCTCGAGCACCCGACGCGCGGCCGGTACCCGATGCCCGGCAACCCGGTACGCCTGTCCGACTCGCCCACCGAGGTCGCGCGCGCGCCCCTTCTGGGAGAGCACAACGCCGAGGTGCTGGGCCGATGGCTCGGCTGCGGAGCGGACGAGCTCAAGGCGCTTGAGCGGAAGCGCGTGATCTGACGCGCGGCTCGCGTCACCCTGCTGACAGGGTCAAAGGTCGCGCGGTCGTTGAGGAATCCGATTCGAGAAGGGCGTGCGAGCCGGATTGGCAAACCAACCTGACACAAGCCAGGGAAGGACGCGATTCCGGGATTCGGATCCTCCTCGCAAGATCCTGGAAAGAAATGCCAATCGTTCGTTGAGACCCATGGCATTTCGCTTGCTTTTTGGAATATGCTCCCATGGCTCGCATGGATCAGCGTCCGGAGAAGCTCACGAAGCGGGTCCTCATCATCGACGACGAAGAAACCATCCGTCAGGTCCTGACGGAGTTCTTCGCGAGCTTCAACCACGGGCACGCCTACAAGGTCGAGACGGCTTCCAACGGCGCGGACGGCGTCATGGCCGTGCTTCGCGGTCGTCCCGATCTCGTGCTCATCGACTTGCACATGCCGGTGATGGACGGGCTCCAGGCGCTCAAACAGCTGCGCGGCATCGACACGAGCGTTCCCGTGATGGTGATCACCGCAAGCCGCGACAGCAAGGCCGCGGCCGAGGCGCTCAACCGCGGGGTCTTCGCCTTCATCCCCAAGCCCTTCGATTTCGGACAGCTGGATCATCTGGTCGCGCTGGCCCTGCCGTCGGGCAGACGCCGCACGTCTATGAGCCCTGCCTGAGAAGATCTGCGCGCGACCCCTCTCCGACTACCTGATCAATCCGTAGAGCTTTCCGGCGTTCTCGCAGACGATCTTGCGGCGCACCCCGGGCGCCAGATGACCGAGCTCGCGATCGATGTACTCGCGCGAGTCGGGCCACACGCCGTCGGGATGGGGGAAATCCGAGCCCCACATCACCTTGTCCTCGCCGAGCTCCTCGATCAGCTTCACGCCGATGGGGTCCGTCTGATAGGTGGCCCAGCACTGCCGCTTCCAGTACTCGCTCGGCGGCATCGTGAGCGAGAGATCCTTGAACTGATCCTCCCACTCCGCGTCCATGCGCCAGAGGACGTAGGGGATCCAGCCGATCCCGGACTCGCCGAGCACGAGTTTCATGCGCGGATAGCGCTCGAACACGCCCGAGAAGATCATCGACGTGAGGATGTTGGACATGTTCATCTGGAACTGCGTGATGTTCGAAGCGAACGCCGAACGCGCCACCGGGAGCTCGACCTTCGGCGCATCGGGCGCCGCGGCGCGCGTCGGGTCCGAGCCGATCATGATGATCTTGCGGATCTGGTCGGGGAGATAGCCGCCGACCGTGTGGAAGTGGAGCGGCAGCCCGCAGCTGTCGATCACGTCCCAGAGCGGGTTCCAGTAGGGGTCCCAGAGCGGCTTGAGGTCCGACGAATTGGCGATGTCCAGCCCGCGCAGGGCGCCGCGCTTGACCACGCGCTCGACCTCGGCGATGGCCGCCTCCAGCGGGTGGTTCGGGATCGACGCGAGCCCGGCGAAGCGTTCGGGATGGGTCGAGCAAAAATCCGCGAGCCACTCGTTGTAGATGCGCAGGACCTCGACCGCCGCCTCCGGGTCGTTCATGCGACCCGTGGTGCCGAGGACGCCGTAGAGCACCTCGGCCTGAACCCCATCGCGGTCCTGGTCCTTCAAGCGGAGCTCGGGGTCGGTGACCCGGCGGATGCCGCGCTTGCCGTCCTCGTAGAGGCCCGTCGATGCCATGCGGTCGGAGCGGTGGATGCGCCCCGGGATGTATTCCCGGCCGGCCGAGCCCATGCCGCAAGCGAGGCCGAGGCTGGCGCCCTTGTTGGTGACCCAGACCGGACCTCGCGGGCCCTCCGTCGTGTGCGGCATCCGCTCCTTGAGGACCGCAGACGCGCGGGTCGTGAAGAGGTCGGGCGGCAGCCAGCAGAGATCGACGTGGCAGTCTGCGGAGATCATTTCGTATCGCATGGCCGGGAGCGTAGCAGCAGCGAATTGACAAGGCAAGTCGGCCGCTCTAGGGTGCGAGCGAGCGTCCGCTGCGCTCGCGTGGAGGAGGAAGAAGCATGAGATTCCAGGGACGGATCGCGCTGATCACCGCCGCGGGCCGCGGCATCGGGCGGGCCACCGCCGAGATCATCGGTCGAGAGGGCGGGACCGTGATCGCCGTCGAGCTCGACAAGGAGAGCCTGGATCAGGTGGTCGGCGCCATCCGCGCCGCGGGCGGCAGCGCTCACGGGCTCGTGGCCGATGCGCTCGACGCCTCCCAGGTGGCGGGCGTGGTGCGGCGGATCATCGACGAGCACGGCCGCATCGACATCCTGGTCAACGCCGTCGGCGGCAGCACGATCATCCCGAAGCCGGCGGCGCCGGTGGACGAGCTGACGCTCGACGACTGGCAGCGCCTGCTCCACTTCAACCTCACCGGAACATTCCTCTTCTGCAATGCGGTGGCACCGGTGATGAAGCGCCAGCGCGGCGGCAAGATCGTCAACATCTCGTCGATCGCGGGTCGGGGTCTGAGCCCGTCGAGCAGCAGCGCCTACGCCACCGCCAAGGGCGGGATCATCGCCTTCACCCGCAAGCTCTCCTTCGAGCTCGGCCCGTACGGCGTGACGGTGAACGCCATCGCGCCGAGCCTCACCCTGAGCCCGCGGCTTCGCCCACGCTGGGATCGGATGTCCCCCGAGGACCGCGCCCAGGAGCAGTCGCGCGTGCCGCTTCGCCGGGTGGCGGAGCCCGAGGACCAGGCGCGCGTCATCTGCTTTCTCGCGTCGAGCGACGCCGATTTCGTCACCGGGGTGACGATCGACGTGACGGGCGGTCAGTAGCCGCTCGCCCAGGGACCTCCCGGGCGTTCGGCTGATTTCTCACCGCCCCTGAGATATTTCTTTCCAACGATTGTCTCGGGGCCGTCCTCTATCTGACTGATTTTCCTGGACGAGTCGGATGGCACTGGCCTTGCCTTTCAGGGAGACGGTGACTACCAGTCTGCCGAACTATGCCCGGCCGTCGCTCGAGCGGGCCCAAGACGACCCCGCGTCGAGAGAGTTCCGCCGCCGACTGCGGCTCTACGAGGAGCTCACGATCCGCGGCCTGGTGGCGCTCGTCATCGTCGCGTTCCAGATCGGGTTTCCGATCGAGCCCGCCGTCGTCGCCCGGCGCGTCTCGCTGATCGCGCTCGTCGGGCTCTTCCTCAACGGGCCCTACTTCCTCGCGGCGCGAAGTGGGCGCGCCTACCGCGCCCAGGCCTACGCCCGGATGCTCGTCGACATCCTGCTGCTCAGCATCGGGCTCTACCTGGCCGGCGGCCTCGCGGCGGCCCAGTTCCTCGGGGTCTACTTGATCGTGGCGATCTACGCGGGGATCACGTTCTCCAGCCGGGCCTGCGTCATGGCGACGGCCGCGGCGACCGCGAGCTACGTCACGATCGTCGTGCTGCAGCACGTGGGGATCCTGAGCGCGCCATTCGAGCTGCCGAACGCCGCCATGATCGCCACGTTCAACCTGATCGTGCTCAACCTCGCCGGCTGGCTCACCGCCGTCCTGGCGCGCGCGCTGCGAGCGAGCCGCCGACGCCTCCGCGCGATGTATCAAGAGCTCGAGCGGTTCGTCGAGGCGATCCCGGACGTCATCTACGTGCTCGACCGCGCTGGACACCTGAGCCTCTGGAACCAGAAGCTCGAGAGCGCGACCGGCCGCGGCCCGGAGGACCTGAGGGGCACGCTGCTGATCGACCTGCTGGCTGAAGACGACCGCGAGGCGTTCCGGGCGGCGCTGGCCGCGGGCCTCGAAGACAAGCCATTCGAGGTCGAGGGTCGCTTGCGCGGCGCCGACGGCGCCCTGACGGCCTACCAGTGGACGGGCGCCGCGCTCACAGACGAGCACGGCCGGGTGAGCGGTCTCACCGGCGTGGGCCGGGACGTCACGGAGCGGAAGCGGGCGGACGCCGTTCTGCGCCAGCGCGAGAGCGAGATGCGCCAGCTCCAGAAGATCGAGGCGATCGGGCGTCTCGCGGGCGGCGTCGCGCACGATTTCAACAACGTGCTCACCGTGGTCATTGGACGCTGTCAGCTCCTGCTCGCCCGCTACCGACCCGAGGACCCGGTGTACCAGGACCTCGACCAGATCGAGAGCACCGCCCAGCGCGCCGCGAGCCTGACGCGACAGCTCCTGGCGTTCAGCCGTAACCAGTCGTCGGCCGGGCAGCCGGTCGATCTCAACGCCACTGTCACCAGCGTGAGCGACATGCTCGGCCGCCTGATCGGGGAGAACATCGAGCTCGCGGTCACGCTCGACCCGAGGCTCGACCTCATCGTGGCCGACCCGGGACAGATCGAGCAGGTCATCGTCAACTTCGCGGTCAACGCGCGCGACGCGATGCCGGGGGGCGGCCGCCTCACCATCGCGACCCGCAACATCAGCCTGAACGGGGCGTTCGTTGCCGTTCATCCGGCCGGCACCGGACAGCACGTGCTGCTGGAGGTCCGTGACACGGGCGTCGGCATGGACGAGGAGACGCGCCAGCGCGTCTTCGAGCCCTTCTTCACGACCAAGGCGTCCGGGAAGGGGTGCGGGCTCGGGCTGTCGACGGTGTATGGGATCGTCAAGCAGCACGCCGGGTACGTCACCGTCGAGAGCGAGCCCGGACGGGGAGCGACGTTCAGCGTCTATTTCCCGAGATTGGAAGCGGCGGTCGAAGCGCCCAGGGACGACGCCGGGCGCGGCCCGTGCCCCGGCGGAGAGCAGACGATCCTGGTCGCCGAGGACGAGGCCGCCGTCAGGGAGTTGGTGTGCGAGGTCCTGAGCCGGCTCGGCTACCGCGTCTTGGTCGCCGGTGACGGAGTCGAAGCACTCGCGCTGAGCCAGCGCTTCCGCGACCCGATTCATCTTCTCCTCACCGACGTCATCATGCCCGGGATGGACGGCCGTGAGCTCGCGGAGCGGATGCTGGCTGGGCGCCCGGACACGAAGACGCTCTTCATGTCGGGCTACGCCGAGCCGCCCATCCCCGGTGATGTCCTGCTCGAGAAGCCCGTCACGCCGGATGCGCTCGCGCGGAAGGTCGCGGAGGTCTTGGGCCAGCCGGCTCTCGCCGATTGACCTCTCGGGTCACCGCTCGGCGGTTGACATCCCAGGTCAACCGCTCGGCGGTTGACATCCCAGGTCAACCGCTCGGCGGTTGACATCCCCATCGATTCGCCCATAATCGGCTGCCATGAAATTCTCGACCCAGAATCTCCTGTCGATTCGTGAGTGGCAGTCGCACGCCGAGGTGTATCGGAACGCGGTCGAGGAGTGCCGCCTGGCCGACGAGCTCGGCTTCGACGTCGTGTGGCTGGCCGAGCACCATTTTTCGCCGTACGGCATCTGCCCCTCGCTCGCCCCGCTCGCCGGGGCCATCGCCACCGCGACGCGACGGGTGCGCATCGGCACGGCCGTCGTCATCGCGCCGTTCGAGCACCCGCTGCGGATCGCCGAGGAGTGGGCCGAGATCGACATCCTCTCGGGCGGGCGGCTCGAATTCGGCCTGGGCCGCGGCTATCAGCCGACCGAGTTCCGCGGCCTCGGCGTCTCGATGGAGGGAACCCGCGAGGGCTTCGACGAGAGCCTCGAGATCGTCCGCCGCGCCTGGACCGAAGATCGCCTCACGTTCAGGGGCAAGCACTACACGGTCGAGGACGTGCGCGTCATGCCCAAGCCGATCCAGAAGCCACACCCACCGCTCTGGACGGCCGCCGTCTCACCCGACACCTACACCCTGGCCGCGCGGCGCGGGCTCAAGATCTTGACCTCGCCGTCCTTCACGCCGCTCGACGTCCTCAGGAAGAGCTACGACGCGTACCATGCCGAGTGGCGCGCCGCCCACGGCACCGACCAGGGCGCCGAGATCTGCATCAACAAGATCATCCACGTCGCCGAGACGTCGAGGCAGGCGCGCGAGGACCTGCGGGAGCCCATCGTCTGGTTCTACCGCACGCAGGCCGGCCTGATCTCCGATCCCACCGGCGCGCCGCCCGACCAGTACCGCTTCTACCGTCGCGTACGCGAGAACTTGCTCTCGCTCACGGAAGAGAAAGCACTGGATCAGGCCGCCATCGCTGGCGACCCCGAGGAGGTCGCCGACAAGATCCGCCAGCACCACGAGGCGCTCGGGGTCACCCACTTCATGGGCGCCTTCGCGCGCGGCGGGCTCGCCCACGACAAGGTCGTCCGTTCGATGCGTCTCTTCGCCGAGAAGGTCATCCCGAAGGTCGTCTAGCGGGTGCGGCGCGCCGAACGCTGATAGACTACGTGGCATCCTGGCGAGTTGATCGCCGATCCCGAGAGAGGAGCCCACCATGCCCTACCAGATTGACGTGGAAGACGTCGAATACGTCCGTCACGGGAACACACCGCTGCTGGCGCGCCTCTTCAAGCCGCGCGGCGACGGGCCCTTCCCCATGATCGTCGAGCTCCACGGCGGCGCCTGGTGCCGGGGAGACCGTCTGAACGACACCGTCATGAACGAAGCACTCGCGAAGACCGGCGTGGTGGTGGCGTCGCTCGACTTCCGCATGCCGCCGGTGGCGCCATACCCCGCGTCGATGGTCGACATCAACTACGGGATCCGCTGGGCCAAGACGCAGGCGGCCCGGTGGCACAGCCGCCCGGACATGGTGGGCACGATGGGGAGCTCGAGCGGCGGACACCAGGCCATGCTGAGCGCCATGCGCCCGAAGGACCCGCGCTACTCGGCGCTGCCGCTGCCCGCCGGCTCGCCGGCCGCCGACGTGCGCTGCGTCGTCATGTGCTGGCCGGTCATCGATCCGCTCGGACGCTACCAGTATGCGAAGAAGCTGAAGGAAGGCGGCAAGCCGTACCCGGAGATCGTCGATCGGGTCCTGCCCTGTCACGACCAGTACTGGCAGACCGAAGAGGCCATGGCCGAGGGCAACCCAGTCCGGGCGCTCGAGCGCGGGGAGCGCGTCGAGATGCCGCCGGCGGTCGTCATCCAGGGCACCAAGGACGCCGCGCATCCCCGGCCTCAGCTCGATCGCTTCGTCACGCTCTACCAGAAGGCGGGCGGCCAGGTCGAGGTCGAGCTGCTCGAAGGCGAGTCGGAAGGCTTCATGACCCGTAACCCGAATTCACCGACCGCCCGGCAGGCGATCGAGAAGATCATCGAGTTCGTCCACAAGCAGCTCGGGTAGCAGCAGCCCTAGAGACGCCTCGGGCGGGATGCCGCGCTGCCCGCATCCCGCCCGAGGCGCCGCCGTCCTGCCCCTCGTCGAAGCACGCGTGGCCTCACGATTTCATCCGCTTCGCCGTCCTTGACCATCCGCGAGCATCGCGGATAAGCTCGATCCTCGGCCGCGATCTCAGGATGGAAAGGACACTCCGATGGCCCGATTCGTGACGGTGGCGAAAGCGGACAGCATCCAGCCGGGGCAGTTGGTCAAGGTCGAGATCGACAACTTCCCGGTGGCGGTGGCGAACGTCGGCGGCACGTTCCACGCGTTCGACGACACGTGCACGCACGAAGATTGCTCGCTGGCCGACGGCGAGCTCGTGCGCACGGTGGTGACGTGCCCCTGCCACTTCGCGGAGTTCGACGTGCGCACCGGGGCGGTGCTCGCCCCGCCGGCCACCGTGCCGCTCAAAGTCTATCCCGTCCGTGTCCAGGGCAACGACCTGCAAGTGGAGTTCTGATGCCGACGATCGCGATCGTTGGAGCCAGCCTCACCGGCGCGTCCGCGGCGGCGGCGCTGCGCGAGGAAGGCTACGACGGGCGGGTGGTGCTCCTGGGCGCGGAGCCGCAGCTTCCGTACGATCGCCCGCCGCTCTCCAAGGCGTATCTGCGCGGGGGGATGCCGTTCGAGAAGACACTCCTGCGGCAGCCGGAGTTCTACCGCGAGCGCAACATCGAGACACGGCTCGGGACCACGGTCACGAGCGTCGACGTCGACAAGCGCGCGCTCGAGCTCGAGGGTGGCGAGCGGCTGGAGTTCGACAGCGTGCTCATCGCCACGGGCGGCCGGAACCGGCGGTTCCCGATTCCGGGTCTGGACTTGCCCGGCGTCTACGACCTGCGCACGGTGGCCGACGCCGATCGCATCCGCGATGCGATCGCGCGCGGCGGCCGCGCCGTCGTGGTGGGCATGGGATTCATCGGCGCGGAGGTCGCCGCGTCGATGCGCCAGTGCGGCCTCGAGGTCACCGCGGTCGAGCCGTTCAAGACGCCGCTCTACCGGGCGCTCGGCGAGGAGATCGGTCGGGTAGTCGAGGGGCTCCACCGTGATCATGGCGTCGAGCTGGTTCTCGGCGACGCCGTGGCGGCGTTCGAAGGGGCCGGCCGCGTGGAGCGCGTGGTGACGCAACACGGCCGTCGCATCGAATGCGATCTGGCGGTCTTCGGTCTCGGCATCGAGCCCGCCACCGAGCTGGTCGCGGGCACCGGCGTGAGGATCGACAACGGCATCGTCGTCGACGAGTACTGCCGGACCAACGCGCCGGGCATCTTCGCCGCGGGCGACGTCGCCAATCATCACCACCCCGTGTGCGGGCGACCGATGCGCGTCGAGCACTGGCAGAACGGCGTCAAGCAGGGGGCCGCCGCCGCGCGCAGCATGCTCGGCCGAGGGCAGCCCTACGACGAGGTCCACTGGTTCTGGTCCGATCAGTACGACGCGAACATCCAGTACGCGGGATTCCACGCGGCGTGGGACGCGGTCGTCGTGCGCGGCAGCCTGCCCGAGAGGAAGTTTCTGGCGTTTTATCTGGCCGAGGGCCGTGTCGAGTCGGTCGTCGCGATCAATCAGGGGCGCGATCTGCGACGGACGCTGCCGATCATCAAGGCCCGGGTGGCGGTCGACGCGGCGCGCCTGGCGGACCCCAACGTCGACCTGAGAACGCTCGCCCCGGCGGAGAGGCCCGCATGATCAAGCGCTTTTCGACCCTCTATATCGGACACATCGAGCTGGAGAACTGTGGGCACGCGGGCACGCCGGCCGACGACCGCCGGTATCCGAACGAGCGCGTGATCGAGGCGTTCGACACCACGCTCGAGCTCGCCCAGACGATGGACGAGCTCGGGTACGAGGCCCTGTGGCTGGCCGAGCACCACTTCCAGCACGAAGGCTACGAGTGCATCCCGAACATCCCGCTGCTGGCCGTGCATATCGCCAACCATACGAAGCGACTCAAGATCGGCTGCGGCTTCAACATCATCCCCACATGGCACCCGATCCGGCTGGCCGAGGATTACGCCACCGCGGACATCCTGACCGGCGGCCGCCTGATCTTCGGCGTGGGGCGCGGGTATCACACGCGTGAGGTGGAGAGCTTCGGCAACCCCATGCTCGACGCCGAGGCCAACCGCGAGCTCTTCGAGGAGCAGCTGGAAATCATCCTGAAGGCGTTCAACCAGCCGGCCTTCTCCCATCAGGGGAAGTACTACACGATCCCCCCGCCGGTGCCGTACCGCGGCTATCAGCTGAAGGAGATCACGCTCGTGCCGCGGCCCCTGCACCTTCCCGTGGAGATCTGGCAGCCCATCGTGAGCGGCAGCACCCGCGGGCTCGACTTCATGGCGAAGCACGGCATCAAGGGCGTCGTCTCCGCCACCGCCGAGCAGTTCGTCGATCGCTGGTTCCGTGACTTCCAGGCCGTCGCGCGTCGCCACGGCCGCGAGCTCGAGCTCGGCGACGAGCTCATTCTCGGGTTCCGCATGAGCATCGACGACACGCAGGACCTCGCCATCCGCAGAGCGCGGCCGTACTTCGAGGAGCACGCCAAGTTCATGGGACCGCTCGGAATGCTGCGCTACAGCGAAGAGCACGTGAAGGCGGTGGCGGCCCGCCAGCCCCAGTCACCGACCGCCGCCACCATCGAGAACGGCGTGCAGAACCGCACCTGGCTCTGCGGCCCTGCCGAGGAGTACATCACGTATCTCAAGGACGTGGAGCGGCGGTACCCCGGGCTCGAGCACGTCATGGTCTCGTGCCCGCTGGGCACCCCCAAGAAGATCATGAAGGAAAACCTCGTGCGCTTCGCGAGAGAGGTGATGCCGGCGTTCAGGTAGCCGGCGCTATCGCGAAGGGCCGGGCGGCACCTGAACGGTCGGGTCGTACGCCTGGGCGCTCCCGCAGTCACACCAGCTCGGACGGTCATTTGACTGGATTGCCCGACGGAGCTATGGTCCGCGCATCGACCTGACCGGGTCGCCCCCCCTGGGCGTGGGAGCAACGATGCACTTCCGCCCCGCTGCCTTCTGGTTCCCTCGCATGGCTCCCTCGGACTCGCCCACACGTCCCTCGGACCCGCACGCAATGGAGGGAAGGATCATGAGACGGTGCTTCGTGGTGGCCGCGGCCGGAGTGCTGTGCGCTCTGGTCGCAGGAGCTCTAGTCGGAGAAGTCGCCGCCCAGCAAAGGCCGGCGTCAAAGCCGGAGGCGTCGCAAGCGAAACCAGAGGGCGAGATGCGCTGGGCGATCTACGTGACGCTCGCGCCCCAGTGGTTCGATCCGGCCGAGGTCATGGGCCAGATCACGCCGTTCTGGGTGCTCTACGCGATGCACGATGCGCTCGTGAAGCCCATGCCCGGCAATCTCATGACGCCGAGCCTGGCGGAGTCGTGGACGGTGAGCCCCGACCAGCGCGTCTACGAGTTCAAGCTGCGCGAGGGGCTGAAGTTCCACAACGGCGATCCATTCACCGCCGAGGACGTGAAGTTCAGCTTCCATCGCACCAAGGGAGCCAAGATCCTCAAGGAGAAGGTGCGCGAGATCACGATCGTCGATCCCTATCGGGTTCGGTTCCAGCTCAACGAGCCCTTCCCCGATTTCATGGCCTTCTACGGAACGCTGACGACCGGCGCCGGCTGGGTCGTGCCCAAGAAATACGTCGAGAAGGTCGGCGATGAAGGCTTCAAGAAGAACCCGATCGGGCTCGGGCCCTACCGGTTCGTGAGCCACACGCCCGGGGTCGAGCTGGTCATGGAAGCCAACGAGGGATACTGGCGCAAAGTCCCCTCGGTCAAGCGACTCGTCTTCAAGGTCGTCCCGGAGCCCACCACGCGGGCGGCCATGCTGAAGCGGGGAGAAGTCGATGTCGCCTACATGCTCGACGCCCCGCAGGCCCTGGAGCTCCAGAAGGATCCCTCGCTGCGGCTCGCGTTTTCCGGGGGGATCGGCATCGCCGCGATAGATTTCCTCGACATGTGGGACCCCAAGTCGCCGTGGGCTGACAAGCGAGTGCGCCTGGCCGCCAACTACGCGCTCGATCGCCGGGCGATCAGCGAGCTGGAAACGCTCGGGGCCTCGAAGCCCACGGGCAGCATCATCCCCCGCACATTCGAGTTCGCGTTGCCCATCGAGCCGTACCCCTACGATCCCGTGAAGGCGAAGCAGCTGATGGCCGAGGCCGGCTACCCCAACGGGTTCGACGGCGGCGAGCTCCATGTGACCCCCCCGTTTTTTTCGCGGGGCGAAGCGGTCATGAACTATCTCGGGGCCCTGGGAATCAAGTTCCGGATGCGGCCGATGGAGCGCGCCGCTTTCTTCGCGGCGTGGGCGGCGAAGAAGCTGAAGGGCGTGTGCGTCTGCGGCAGCGGGCTGTACGGCAATGCCGCCACGCGCATGTCGGAGATCGTGCCGAGCGACGGAACCTACGCGTACGGCGGCTATCCCGACATCGACGCGCTCTACAAGCAACAGGCCGTGGAGACCGACCGCAAGAAGCGCGAGGCCATGCTGCACCAGATCCAGCAGACCCTGCACGAGCGCGTGAGGTTCGCGCCGATCTTCGAATTCCTCTGGCCGAGCGGCATCGGACCGCGGGTGGAAGAGCCTGCGCTGCTGCTGATCAACCCGTACCCGTGGTCGGCGCCGCTCGAGGAAGTGAGGCTCAAGAGGAAGTAGTAGGAGGAAGAGCGATGACAGCATTGCGGCGTTCGCTCGCCGCTTGCATCCTGCTCGTCGTCGTCGCGTGGACCAGACCCTTTCCGTGTTCTGCTGCCACCGAGGCGCCCGTGGGGCGCTCGGAAGCGCCTGTAGGAGCTGCGGCTCAGGGGTCGATGAGCGAGGAGGCGCGCCGCCCCTAGCTCAAGCCGTACAGGCGCGCGCAGTTGTCCCAGAGGATCTTGCGTTTGGTCGCCTCGCTCACGCCCTCGAGCCCCAGAAACGTGTCGACCGCGCGCGGATAGGCCGAGTCATCGTGCGGCCAGTCGGTGGAGATGACGATGTTGTCGTCGCCCATGGACGGGATCGCGTGGCGCACCACGTCTTCGTCGGGATCGACCGACACCCAGCAGTTGCGGCGGAAGTATTCGCTCGGGCGCATGGTCAGCTTGAACCGCTCGTCGTCGCCGAACTTCTCGACGCGCTCGTCGAGGCTCCACAGCCACCACGGCACCCAGCTGCAGCTCCCCTCGAGGAACGCCGCCTTGAGCCCGGGGAAGCGCTCGAAGACGCCGCCGGTTAGAAGACTGCCGAGCGCCATCATCTGCTCGACCCCATGCGCGACCGCGTGAGCCATCACGAAGTTGTCCATGAAGCGGCGGCCGAGGTGCTCCTGGTAAGCCATCTGGATCCCGTGGAAGGCCACGGGCGCGCCGAGGCTCTCGGCCTCGGACCAGAGCCCGTCGTAGCTCGGGTCGTACCACGCGCGGCCATTCACCGGGTGGTTGGAGAGCACGAGCGCGACCGCCCCAAGCTCGCGCACGCTGCGTCGCGCCTCCTCGACGGCCAGCTTGGGATCGTGCAGCGGCAGGATCGCCGCGGGCTTCAAGCGCGCGCGGTCGGTTCCGCAGAAGTCGGCCAGCCAGTTGTTGAAGGCGCGGCAGACCGCGGCCGAGAGATCAGGCTCGAGCCCGTCGACACCGATCAGATGCGCACCCCGCGTACGAAAAACGATGGCGACATCGATCCCTTCCCGGTCCATGGCCTGGAGCATCGCGCGCGGGTCGTCACCCGGGAGATCCTCGGCCGGGTCCTTGTAACGTCCCGTCGCCAGGTGGCGGGCGCGCGCCTTCTCTCTGCGGATCCGGCCCAGGCGGCGGCGCTCCGGGCGATCGAAGAAGGCGGGGAAGACCTTGCCCTCGAACTGCCAGCCGTTCATGTGCGAGCCGTCGATCGGCGCGAACCGGGGCGCGCGGTCCTTGTAGCGGGGCTCCATGTGCCGGAGCCAGAGGTCGTGCGGCTCGTCCACGTGGATGTCGCTGTCCATGACCTTGAAAGTACCTTTGGCCATTGGGGGCCTCCTGTCTATTGACGCTGGCGGAAGGCAGGCTAGAGCGGCCGGGTCACGTCGTCAAGTGATGTGAGACCGCCGGAATCTGAGCGAGAGGACTTCGGCGTAACGCTTGACCGGCGCCCGGCGCAAGGCCATCATACGACGTGCGTCGCAGCCCTTCCGCTCTGCTCGTCATCCTCGTGGGGCTCCTCCTCGGCCTCGTTCCCGTGGCCTATGCCTCGCCGCCCGACCCGACGTGGATCGGCGGCTATTGGGACGACGACGACTTCGACAACGCGGTCACCTCGATCGTCAGTGCGTGCGCCATTGTAATATCGCCGATCCCGGACGCCGCGCCACAGTGGGCTCGTCTCGCCGGCATCGAGCTCGCGGAACCAGCGTTCATCCGCGAATCGCCTCGACCTGCTGCCTCCCCCCGCGCTCCGCCGTTCGCTTAGCTCGCTGATCCTGACGCTCGCCTAGGGACTGCTGGCCGCGGCGCGGTCAGCATCGCGGGAGGCGTGTCGCTCGCATACGGCTCGCCGCCTCGAGGCTCCCCCAACAGACCCGTGTGCCTGGGGAGAAATGAAAATGTCTGCCATCGACCTCGTATTTCTCGGCCCGGTGATCTTCGCCGCGCTCTACTCGGTGGCCGCGTTCGGGTGCGCGGCCAGATATGGCCGATCGCGTCCGAGTCGTTCGGACTGTTCGCCTCCCGTCACGATCTTGAAGCCGCTCAGAGGCGACGACGGGCAGCTGTACGAAAACCTGGCGAGCTTTTGCCGGCAGGACTATCGGAGCTTCGAGATCGTCTTCGGCGTGCGTGACCGGCACGATCCGGCCATCGTCGTTGTCGAACGGCTGATTCAGGACTTTCCCGACCTCGAGCTCAAGCTCCTGATCGACGACCGGACGATCGGGACGAACCTGAAGGTCAGCAACCTCGCCAATCTCGTCGGGTATGCGAAGCACGACATCCTGATCATCGCCGACAGTGACATGCGCGTCGGGCCCGACTACATCC
The DNA here is from genome assembly GCA_003220535.1 of Candidatus Rokuibacteriota bacterium. GTDB lineage: Bacteria > Methylomirabilota > Methylomirabilia > Rokubacteriales > CSP1-6 > AR31. The sequence continues at coordinate 24,965 of QHSU01000083.1, read as the reverse complement.
GCGCGGTCGTGGGTCGGCTCGCGGAACTGCACGTCGGGCTGGTGACGTGTCTGTATCGCGGCGTGGCACCGTCCGGCGTGGCGTCGACGCTCGGAGCCATGTTCATCAACGAATGGTTTTTCCCCGCCGCGCTCGTCGGTACTCATGTCGAGCCGCTGCGGCACGCATTCGGCGCGACGATCGCCTGCCGGCGCGGGACGCTCGGCGCGATCGGTGGCTTCGAAGCAGTGGCGGACTACCTCGCGGACGACTACATGCTCGGCCGGCTCGTCGGCCGCCTGGGGCTGCGCGTCGAGCTCGTCCCGTATCTGGTCGACAACATCATCACGGAGTCGAACGTACGGACCCTCCTCGTCCACGAGCTTCGATGGGCGCGGACGTTTCGGACCCTGCGACCGCTGCCGTACTTCTGCTCGCTCTTCACGTTCGGGATTCCGCTGTCGCTCGTGTGGCTTGGGGTGAGCATGGGCGGTTCCCTCGCCGGCATCGCCACGGCCGCGCACGTGGGCCTCCGGTGCGTCGGGCGCATCGCCATGTCGCGGTCGCTCGACCGGCGCCTCCGCTGGGCCGACACGTGGCTGGTTCCGATTCGTGACGTGCTTTCGTTTCTCGTTGTGATCGTCAGCTTCCTGGGACGCACCGTGCGATGGAACGATGCGGAGCTGCGCGTTCGTCCTGACGGCCGTCTCGAGCGCCGGTCGGACGCCGCCAACCGAGAAGCGCTCGGCCGACCCGCAGTGTCCGCGCCGTTCGTATCCGAATGGGAGGAATCCGCATGAGCGGCGCCTATCTGAGGACGCTGTTCCTGCATCCACCGTCGTACGAGGGCTTCGACGGCGGCGCCGGAGCGCGATATCAGGCGCGGCGCGAGATCCGATCGTTCTGGTACCCGACCTGGCTTGCGCAGCCAGCCGCGCTGGTGCCGGGCTCGCGGCTCCTCGACGCGCCGCCCGATGATGTCACGCTCGACGACGTCCGGTCGATGGCGGCGGACTATGATCTGGCCGTTCTCCACACCAGCACACCCTCATTCGCGCACGACGTGCGGGTGGCCGTGGCGCTCAAGACGGAGAATCCGGCGCTGCGGATCGGGTTCGTGGGCGCGCACGTTGCCGTGAATCCCGAGCGGGCGCTGTCGGCGTCGACGGCGATCGACTTCGTCGCGCGGAGCGAGTTCGACTTCACGATCAAGGAAGTCGCCGAGGGGCGCGAGCTCGGTGCCGTCCTCGGTCTCAGCTTCCGGTCGAATGGCACGATCCGGCACACGCCGGACCGTCCCGTGCTCGAGAACATGGACGCGCTGCCGTTCGTGGTGGACGTTTACAAGCGCGACCTCGTCGTCGAGCACTACGCGATTGGCTACCTGCTGTATCCGTACGTGTCGCTCTACACGGGACGGGGCTGCCGGTCCAAATGCACGTTCTGCCTGTGGCCGCAGACGGTCGGGGGGCATCGATATCGCACGCGCAGCGTCGAGCACGTCGCCGACGAGATCGCGCTCGCCACGCGGTACTTCCCCCAAGTGCGAGAGTACTTCTTCGACGACGACACGCTGACCGATGACCTGCCGCGCGTCGAGGCGCTCGCGCGGCGTCTCGGCAAGCTCGGTGTGACGTGGTCGTGCAACGCCAAGGCCAACGTTCCGTATGACACGCTGAAGGTCATGAAGGACAACGGGCTCCGCCTGCTGCTCGTTGGATACGAGTCCGGCAACCAGAAGATCCTGAACAACGTGAAAAAGGGCATTCGCCTGGACATGGCCCGGCAGTTCACGAAGCACGCGAAGGCGCTCGGCATCAAGATTCATGGCACGTTCATCCTGGGGCTGCCGGGCGAGACCGCGGAGACCATCCCGGAAACCATCCGCTTCGCCTGCGATATCGACCCCGACACGATTCAAGTATCGATCGCCGCACCGTATCCAGGCACCGAGCTCTTCCGGCAGGCGGTCGACAACGGCTGGCTCTCGGGGGAGGCGCTCGTCGACGACCGCGGCACCCAGGTCAGCGCGCTGTCGTATCCGCACCTGCTCAGCACAGAAATCTCGCGTGGCACGGAGGAGTTCTATCGGCGGTTCTACTTCAGGCCGCGGAAGATTTTCGCGATCGCGAAGGAGATGGCCGCGGACCGCCGGGTCATGCGCCGGCGACTCCGCGAGGGGCGGGAGTTCCTGCAGTTCCTGGCGGGGCGCACGAGAGAAGCGCCCGCACACAGCACGGCCGGGGCCGCGAGCGTGCCGGGACGCGCGCCGGATCTGCAAGTGGTCGTTCCGGTGCCACGCCACCCGGCCATGGTGGCCTCGGTGCCCGCCGCGGTGCGCGCCGCGAACGTCGTCGCCACGCTGGAGGGCGCCAGCCGCATCATCGTCTATACCGAGGCCGGCACGTTGCCACCGTCCTACCGACGACTGTTGGCCGGAATCCGCGTGCCGTGGACCGAGAGCGGGTCTGTCACGGCTTCGAAGTCTCTTGCCGATGTGCTCGATCCCGAAGCGCCCGTGCTGGTGATCGCGCCGAACACGGTGCCCGAGCCGCGCGAGGTGCGCGAGCTCGTGCGACGGCGGGCGACGGAGGGGCGGCCGACGACGTGGATGTCGCGAGGCACGCCCGTGGGCGCCTACTATCCGGCCGGCCGGACGCTGCTCAGGCGAGCCGCCCTCGCGTCGGGAGATTTCGCGCATTGGGCCGTGTCCGATTCGGATGCGGTCCGCATGCAGGCCCCGGCGAATAGCTGGAATGACGCGAACGATTCGACGGGCCGTCGAAATGCGGAGCGCCGGCTCTTCAGCTCGCTCCGCCAGCCGAGTGACGGCTACCTGGCACGCTTCGATCGCGCGCTGTCCGTCGCCCTCTCTCGGGTGTTGATCCGCACGCCGGTCACCCCGAACGCGATCACGGCGCTGAGTCTCCTCGTCGGCCTCGGCGGCGCCGCATTCCTTGCGAGCGTGAGCTCATGGAACGCGGTGCTCGGCGCCGCGCTGCTCTGGGTCAGTTGCATTCTCGACGGCTGCGATGGCGAGGTGGCCCGGCTCAAGCTCCTCACGTCCCGCGTCGGCGCTCGCTTCGACATCGCGACGGACAACGTGCTCCATCTCGCGACCTTCATTGCGATCACGGTGCACCTGTACCGGATCCGCCCGGAGATGAGCAGCGCCGCCTCGGGGCTCGTCCTCGTTGTCGGCGCCATGCTGAGCATGACGTCCGTCTCCTGGCTGATCAATCGCTATCCACCGGAGCGCCGGCTCGGATTCAAGCGCGCGTACGAGCGTATCGCGAGCCGTGACTACATCTATCTCGTCTTGGTGCTCGCCGCGTTCGAGCGGCTCGAATGGTTCGCGTGGAGCGCGGCCATCGGCGCGAACTTGTTCTGGATCAGCCTCTGGTGCCGGGTCTGCGCTCAGCGCTCACGATGACGACCAATCAGAAGGTGCTGGTCGCCCTCGGGACACTGGGCCTCGGCATCCTGGTCTGGCGGATCGACGTGAACGCCGTGCGATCCGCGCTGCTGCAGGTGGGATGGGGCATGGCGCTGATCCTCGGGCAGGAGATCGCCGCGCATCTGCTGAACGCGCTGGGGTGGCGCTTCGCGTTCGCGCGTGAGGACGCGGGCTCCTTTCCACTCGGCGAGCTCGTTCGTCTCCGCGTGGCGGGTGATGCGATCAACTACTTGACGCCGACGGCGACGATCGGCGGCGAGGTCGCGCGCGCGGCGATGCTGAGCGATGCGCGCGGCCGCGACATTCGAGCGGTCTCTGTCATCGTCGCGAAGTCGACCCAGACGCTGGCGCAGACGATCTTCATCACCGCCGGACTGGTCCTCGTCGCGAACGAATGGGTCGCGCTCGCCCCCATGTCGTTGGTGCTGCCGTGGGTGGTCGGCATCGGGTTCGCGATCGCGATCCTGATCGCCTTCCGCGGCTGGTCCCGATGGGCTCGGGTGGCCTCGGTGGTCTGGCAGCGCGTGTGCGGAGCCCGCCTGGTCGAATTCGTGCGCGACCACCCAGGCCGGGTCGCGCTGTCCACGCTGATGTTCGCCCTCGGCTACGCGTGGGGTGCGTTCGAGGCGTACTGGATCTGTCGCTTCCTGCTGATTCGCGTGTCGGTCGTCACCGCGCTGGCCATCGAGGTGCTATCGATCACCGTGGACGGGATCGTGTTCATGGTCCCCGCGAAGATCGGCACCCAGGAGGGCGGCAAGGTCGCCGTCTTTGCCGCGTTGGGACTTCCGCCGACGCTGGGCTTCGCGTTCGGCGTCGTCCGGCACGTCCGCGAGCTGATCTGGTCCGGCGTCGGCGTCCTCCTCTGCTATGCCAAGGTCGGTCGCGCCGGCGTCATCTTCAGGCGCGCGGCGCTCCGCACGAGCTGCAGGCCGACGGGGCTCTGGTGGTGAACGCATTCATGAGCCGAGCGCTGAGCCGCACGGTGCGACTGTGCGTACGGCGCCCACGCCTCGTTCTCGCGCTCGCGCTCGGCTGTGCCGCAGCCTCCGTCCTGGTCACGATGACACGACTCACGTTCGAAGCGTCCGAGCTTCACCTGCTGCCGCCGGGCCAGGCGTATGTGACCCGCTACCGCGAGTACTCGAAAGCCTTCGGCGAGCTCGACGAGATCGTCATCGTGGTACGAGGCCGGACGTTCCAGCAGTCTCGAGCGTTCGCCGCCCGCCTCGCCGGGGACTTGCGCGCCGGGCCCATCGCGTTCAATCACCTGGCCTATCGCGTGGCGCTGGAGGACTTCGATGGGCGAGGGCTGCTCTACCTGCCGGCGCCAGCGCTGAAGGAGCTCCGGGAGCAGATCTACGATCATCAAGACTTCATCGAATCGTTCGTCTCGGCGCCGGGATTGGCGACGCTTCTCGACGGCGTGAATCGTCAGTTTGCTCGCGCCTTCGCCAGCCACTTTCTCGATCTCGGACTCCAGGATAGCGCCACGGCCGGCGACATCCAGTTCCTCACGATGCTCGTCACGCAGATGCGCGAGGCGACCAGTCACCCGGTGCTCTATCGCTCGCCATGGGGCGCGATGCTGGCAGCCGCGGAAGGAGACGAGGACGCCGGCTACTTCCTGTCCGACGACAAGAGTCTCCTCTACATCGTCGCCGATCCGGCCGGTGGCAGCGGCGGGTTCACGAATGATCGGGCCGCCATCGCCGAGATTCGCCGCCAGATCGCGAGCCTGCGCGCCGAGTTTCCCGATGTTCGGGCCGGCGTCACCGGAGGCCCAGCGCTCGCGACCGACGGGATGCGCGTCGCCTTCGACGACAGTCAGCTTGCGACGGTCCTGGCCTTCGCGCTCACGCTTGGGCTCCTGCTGCTCGCGTTTCGGCGTCTTCGAGAACCCCTCGTCATGCTGGCGGTGCTCGCGCTGAGCCTGCTGTGGTCGCTCGGACTCGTCACGGTCACGGTCGGGCATCTCACGGTGTTCTCCGTGATGTTCGTCCCGATCGTGATCGGCCTCGGCATCGACTACGGTGTCTACGTGCTCTTCCGGTTTGACGAAGAGCGAGGGCTCGGCGCGAGCGTGGACGACGCGCTCCAGGTGACAGCGGCGCGCACGGGTCAAGGCATCGTGCTGGGCGCTCTCACCGGCGCCGCGACCTTCTACGTGCTGATCGGTACGGATTTCCACGGGGTGCAGGAGCTCGGCTTCATTGCTGGCACGGCGCTCCTGGCGTCGTTCGTGGCCATGGTCACGGTCTTTCCAGCGCTCCTTGCTCTGATCCATCGCCGGCGCAGCGTGACGCCGGGATCGGCCTCGAACCAGGACGTCTCGCCCTCGCCCGCCGCCGTGCCGTTCGTCGAGCGTCTCACGCGGCATCCGGTTGCCGTGCTCGTCGGCGCCGGCGCCCTGACCGCGTTCTCGCTCTGGTCAGTGCGCATGGTCGAATTCGACTACAACCTGCTCGATCTCCAGGCCCGTGGTACGGAGTCGGTGGTCTGGGAGCGGCAGATCATGAACGCACACGGCCGTTCGAGCTATTCAGCGTTGTCGACGGCGACATCGCTGGCCGAGCTCGAGCGGAAGCGCGATGGGTTCGAACGGCTGCCGTCGGTGGCGAGCGTCGACACGGCGCTGCTGTTCATCCCTGACGACCAGGTCGCCAAAGCAAAGATCGTCGGCGATGTCAGGCCGCTGATCGCACCGCTCTGGATCGGCCCGACGCCTCCGGTTGACGTCAGTCGTGTCACGAGCGCGCTGGAGGCGCTCCGGCGGCGCATCGATGTCGCCGTGACCGAAGCGGGCGCCGACGGGGCCAGTATCGAGCTGCGGGTGCTCCAGAGCGGGCTCGCCGATCTCCTTCGGGTAGTCCGAGGCGCCGAGCCCGCGCAGACCGAGACGGGGTTGACGCGCTACCAGACCGACCTCGTTCGAGACTTCACGGACAAGCTGCTCTTTCTTCAGCGCAACGTGGACCCGCGACTCGTCACGGTCGCCGACATCCCGGCCGAGGTGCGCAGAAAGTTCATCAGTGACCCAGGACGGTTCCTGCTTCAGATCCATCCGAAGGTCGACATCTGGGAGCGTGAAGGCGCGGTCCAGTTCGTGAACGAGCTGCGGCTCGTGGACGCGGACGTCACCGGCACGCCGATCATCGCCTACGAGTCCATCCGCCGGATGGAAGACGCCTACCGGCGCGGCGGGGCGTACGCGTTCATCGTCGTCGGTCTCATCATCGCGTTCATGATCCGACGGCTTCGCGAGACCATGCTCGCGTTGACGCCGCTGGCGCTCGGGACGCTGTGGGCACTCGGCCTCATGCCGCTCTTCGGGCTCAAGCTGAACCTCGCGAACGTCTGGGGCGTTCCGCTGATCATCGGGGCTTCGGCCGAGTACGGATTGAACGTCATCACGCGTGCCATCGAGGCGCGAGCGCGTGGCGGCCCCCGTTTCGCCCGGAGCACCATCATGGCGGTGGCCTTCAACGGCCTCACCACGATCACCGGATTCGGCACGCTGATGCTGGCACATCACCGCGGTATGTGGAGTCTCGGGCTCCTGCTCACGCTCGGGAGCGTCACGAGCCTCATCGCCTCGATCGTCGTCTTGCCGGTCCTCGTTCGCCTCGTCGATCCTGCCCCGGACCCACGGACGACGTCGCCCAGGCCTCGCCGAGGCAGAGCCTCCGCGTTCATCCGGTTGGCGTGACGACGTGCTGGGTGCGGGGCTGGAGATCGGCGCTCCTTGGAGCGGCGGGCGGACTGATGGTCCTCACCGCGCTCGTCGTTGTCCTTGGCCCGGCGCTCGGCGTCATTCCGATCACGCTGCTTCAGCTGGTCATCGGGCTCCTGCTCTTGCTCTTCGGCATGAATTGGCTACGGAAGGCCGTGCTGCGAGCGGCCGGCATCATTCCGCTTCACGACGAGGGCGAAATCTTCCGGAGCGCGACGGCGACTCTACGCCCGCACGAGCGCCAGGCCATTCGGTGGGACACCATCGCGATCGTGACCACTTTCAAGGCTGTGGTGCTCGAGGGGCTCGAGATTGTGTTCATCGTGCTGGCGGTTGGAACCGCCGCCCACATGATGGTTCCGGCCAGCCTGCCGGCCGCGGCGGCGGGCCTCGTGGTCGCGGTTGCCGGTGTGGCCCTGCGCCGACCGCTCGCGCGGGTGCCCGAGAACCACGCTGAAGCTCGCGGTCGGAGTCCTGATCGGAAGCTTCGGGACGTTCTGGGTGGGCGAGGGGCTCGGCGTCCACTGGCCTGGTGCGGATATCTCGATCCTCGGGCCGGCCGCCGGCTTCCTGGTCGTCTCACTGCTCATTATTCGGATCGTGCAACGAACGAGCGCGGAACGGTCCCGCCCGGCCCCTGGGCGAGTGCATGCGTCAACGGGAGGCCGGTCATGATAATGCTCGCGTGAAGGGGCCGTGGAGGAGGCCTGAGGCGCCCTACATCTTCTTCAGCACCTCGATCCGATCCGCCGTCGCCGGGTGCGTGGCGAAGAAACCACCGCCGCTGGCGCCTTCGTTCTCCGTGAGCCACTGGAGCGTGTTGACCATGACGTCCTTGGAGTAGCCGGCCCGCTGGAGGATCGTGACGCCGTGGCGATCGGCCTGATATTCCTCGTTGCGGCTGTAGTTGCGCGCGACGAGGGCGCCGGCGATCGGCGTGATGTTGCCGCTGCCCGGAATGATCTGGTCGAGCAGGATCATCCCGATCTGCAGCCCGGTGCCGAGCCTCTGGGCCTTCGCGACGTGGCCGAGGTCGTCGTGGGCCAGCTCGTGGGCGAGCACGCCTCGCAGCTGGTCGTCGTTCGCCTTCTGCAGCAGAGCGGTCGTCACGTAGAACTCGCCGTTCCCCGCGCTGGCCGCGTTGATGTGCGGATCGTCCATGATTCCGATCTTGATCTCACCGGAAGAGCGCGGGTTGTTCATCTTGGCCACGAGCGGGATCATGACGCGCTGGAGCCGCTCGACTACCGCCGGATCCACCTTCTTGCTGGACGGCGTGGGGTTGCCGGCGGTCGGCTGCGGCTGCGGTTGTCGGCTCTCAGTCGGACCCGCCGATTGCACCGCGCACCCGGCGGCGAGCACCATGAGCACGAGAGTCTTGAAGACTTTCATATGGATCTCCTCACGATCGATGTCCATTCATGCGTGTGGGCGCTCACACCAGCTCGCGGATGCGGTCGGCGAGCACGGTGAGCGCGATCTTTTGACTGTTGGGCTCGCCCCGCAGGAGTGACCGGGCGAACTTCGCGGCCTGGTCCAGCGTGACCCTGGCCGGCAGCGGGGGCTCGGACGGATCGACCACGCCCTGCACGACCACCGGGCCCGGCGTGGCCAGCGCTTCCTCGAGCATGCGTCCGCAGTCGGCCGGGTTCTCGATGGTGAACCCGGCGGCGCCACACGACCGGGCAAACAGCGCGAAGTCGATGGGCTGCAGCTCACACCCGTATTCGGGATTGCCGAGGAAGACGATCTGCTCCCACTTGATCTGTCCGAGCGTGTTGTTCTTGGCGATCACGATCTTGACCGGAAGTTGGTACTTCACGCAGGTCGCGAGCTCGGCCATGAGCATCGAGAAGCCGCCGTCGCCGACGAAGGCGACGACCTGGCGCTCGGGATAGGCCGCCTGCGCGGCGATCGCGTAGGGGAGCCCGGCCGCCATGGTGGCGAGATTCCCCGAGAGCGAGTGCATCTGCCCGCGTCGTACCGGGATGTTGCGGGCCCACCAGGTGGCGATCGTGCCGCTGTCGCAGGCGACGATGGCGTCGCTGCGGAGCCGCCGTCCGAGCTCCCGGGCCAGCACTTGCGGCTTCATCGGCGTGTCCGCGCGGGTCGCGCGATCTTCCATCAGCGCGTGCCAGCCCTTCATCCCCTCCTGTGCCGTCTCCAGAAAGCCGCGATCGGCCTTCCGACCGAGCAAGGGCAGCAGCGCCTGCAGCGTGCGGGCGCTGTCCCCGACCAGCCCGACCTCGACCGGATAGCGAAGCCCGATCCGCATCGGATCGAGCTCGATGTGCACGCCCCGCGCTTGACCCGGCTTGGGCAGGAACTCGATGTATGGAAAGGACGTGCCCACCATGAGCAGGGTGTCGCACGCTTCCAGCGCGTCCTGAGAGGGCCGCGTGCCGAGGAGCCCGATCGCGCCCGTGGTGTAGGGGCTGTCGTCCGGGACGGCGGCCTTGCCCAGCAGCGCCTTGACGATGGGCGCGGCGAGCCGATCGGCGGTCTGCTCGAGCTCGTCGGTCGCATGCAGGGCGCCGCGTCCGGCGAGGATCGCGACCTTTTTGCCCGCGTTCAGCACCTCGGCGGCCCGCGCCAGCTCGTCCTCGGCGGGAAGCCGCGCGCTGTGCGCGTACACGTCGGACGTGTGGTGCTTGACGTTCCGCTTCGACCGCTGGGCGCCCGCCTCCATCTCCTGGATGTCGACCGGGAACGTGATGTGAGCGACGCCGCGGTAGGCGAGCGCCGTCCGGCATGCGAGATGGGCGACGTTCTCGACGTGCGAGGGTCCCATGATGCGCTCGTTGTATTTCGCGACGTCCATGAAGAGTCGGTCGAGCGCCACGTCCTGCTGGGTGTGCGTGCCGATGAGGTCGTGGTAGGCCATGCCCGTGATGGCGAGGACGGGTTGCCCGTCGAGGGCGGCGTCGTAGAGGCCGTTCAGGAGATGGATCCCGCCGGGTCCGGAGGTCGCGAGGCACACCCCGAGCTTGCCGGTGAACTTGGCGTACCCGCAGGCCATCAGCGCCGCGGCTTCCTCGTGCCGCACCTGGATGAAGCGCACCTGCTCGCGCCGCTTGCGCAGGGCCTCCATGAGGCCGTTGATGCCGTCACCCGGGAGGCCGAACACCACGTCGACGCCCCAGTCCTGGATCGTCTCGATCAGAACATCAGCCGCGGTGAGTGCCATCGCGCGATCCCTTCTGCGCCCTCGTCGTGGACGCGCCTGGAGACTCGTCCCGCAAGTCACGTGCCGATTCTCGCGGATTCCCAGAAGGGGCAGAAGGGATGCGCGGAAGAGTCAGAAAATACGAAGGCCATGGCGGCGGCGATGATCCGTACGCGAGCGAGAAGAACGTTTTACACGGTAAGAATTCGTCGACGCGTACGTAAGAAGTCGCCGCGAGGAACTCCTCGCTCGGTGATGTCACCGCGTTCTTTCGGCCGTTTCGCACGACACACATTGGCTGGCATGTGGGTTGCTCTGCGAGAGGAGTGAGATTCCAACGAAAAGGAGAACACTGCGATGAAGCTCAGAACCACAATGGCCGGCGTCACCGCCAGTCTGCTGCTCGCGGGCCTCGCCCTCGCGCAGAATCCCGTTACGCCGAATCCCTCGGCGCCGCCGGCCGGGCCGCTGCCCGTGACCGCCGCGCCGGACGCCGCGATGGACCGCCACACCATGCAGGGCGAAGTCACCAGCGTGAACCCGGAGAAGGGGCGGCTCCTCGTCAAGACGCCCGAGGGCCGGATGATGCTGCACTTCCCGTCCTCAGCGCTTCAAAACGTGAAGAAGGGCGACAGCGTGACGCTCGAGCTCGCGCTGAAGGACAACGGGCCGGCTCCGAAGACGAAGTAGGGAGGAAACCGATGGAAGCCTACAAGTGCGATCACTGCGGCAAGAAGTTCGCCTCGGAAGACGAGTTGCGCAAGCACGAGCAGGAGTGCGTGCCCGCCCGCGTGAAGTAGCGCGGTCGGTAACGTCCGAGGGCACCGGGGACCGTGGGGCACGGCGCCCTGCCGGGCCGAGGCGCGACTAAGACCAAGGAGGCCGAGAATGCTCAGTACTGCCGGTGAGCTCAAAGGAGTCACGATCCACGCGACCGACGGCGACATCGGCGGCGTGCACGACCTCTACTTCGACGATACGTCGTGGACGGTGCGCTATCTCGTCGTCGACACCGGCACGTGGCTCCCCGGCCGGCGGGTGCTAATCTCGCCCTTCGCGTTCCGCGCGGTCCCCGGTGCCGCTCGACTGCGGACAACGCTGACGAAGGAGCAGATCGAGAACAGCCCGTCGATCGACACCGATCGGCCCGTCAACCGGCAGCGCGAGATCGAGTACTCCGGGTACTACGGTTATCCCTACTATTGGATCGGGCCCTACCGATGGGGCGACCTCGCGTACCCGGGCATGCCCATCCCCGCGTCGCAGCCGAGCCGGGTCGAGGAGGAGATGCTCGCTCGCGAGCGCCTGAGCGTGAACCCGAATCTGCGGAGCGCGCGCGACGTGATGGGCTACTACATCCAGGCGACCGACGGCGACCTCGGCCACGTGGAAGACTTCCTCGTCGACGAGGCCACGTGGGCGATCCGCTACATGATCGTGGACACGCGGAACTGGTTGCCGGGCCGCAAGGTGCTGGTCTCGCCGGAATGGATCCAGCGTGTGAGCTGGAAGGAATCCAAGGTCTACGTGGACCTGTCACAGAGACATATCGAGGCTGCTCCCGAGTTCGATCCGACTCTGCCGCTGGAGCGCGAGCACGAGGAGCGGCTGTATGACCACCTCGGCCGCCCGAAATACTGGGAACGGGAGCCGAGGCGGAAGGCATGAGGAAAGGACGATGAAAGTGAGCCGGATCGAGGTCGATGAGGTCGTGAGCGAAGAGATCGAGGGGCTCTCGCCCTGGTACCTGTCCTGGAGTGGGGTCTGGGTCGGCGCGCTGTCGGCCGTCGCGCTGCTGCTCGTGTTCGGCCTGACCGGAATTGCGGTCGGTGCGCACCAGCTCGGCCGCCGAATCGGGAGCTGGCACGAGTTCCACCTGGTCACGTTGGCGTTCAGCGTGTTCGGTTCCTTCCTGTCGTTCGTCCTCGGAGGCTGGGTCGCGGCACGAATCGCCGGCATCCGGCGCGCTGAGCCCGCCATGCTCCATGGGGCCATCGTCTGGCTCGTGGCGATCCCGGGCCTCCTGTTCCTCGCCGCGCTGGGCGCCGGCGGCTATTTCGGAACCTGGTACACCGGCCTTGCCGCGCCGCCGGCATGGGCGCCGCAAGCGACGCCCATCGAGAGCCCTGGCGCCGCGCTGGCGGCGCGCAACGGGGCGCTCGGGGCGCTCACGGCGCTGCTGCTCGGTCTCGTCGGGGGTGTCGTCGGAGGCTGGATGGGCTCCGGCGAGCGCATGACATTGGGCTACGTAAAGCGACCGTACGGCCACGACGGCCGTGCGTGGGGAGAGACGCGATGATCTACATCTTGCTCTGGCTGCTCGGGGCTCCGCTGACCCTGATCTTGATCCTGTTCTTGCTCGGCATCGGGCGGTAGTGACCGACGCGTAGCAAACCGCCGGCCAACGGCCCGGCCGCCGGCCGGCGGGTCCTTCCCACCCCAAGGCCTCTTCCCAGAGCGGCTTTACTCCGCTCGCCGGCTGAGCGAGGATGACGTCCATCCCATGTACGGCTGGCGAACGCGGATCGGCGTGCTCGTGCCGCCCGGGAATCCCACGGTCGAGCCCGAGCTCTACCGGATGGCGCCGCTCGGTGTGTCGATTCACTTTGCTCGCCTCGACTCGTCAGCGTCCCCGAGCGCACCGGGTGCTCACGCTGGGATGGAAGACCGGACGCGCGCCTACGTCGACTCCCTTCCCGGTCCGGCCAGGACCCTCGCCGCCGTGAACCCGGCGGTCGTGGTGCTCGCGTTCACCGCCGCGAGCTACGCGAACGGGTTCGCCCACGAGCAGGCCCTGGCCGATCGGATCGCGTCGCTCACGGGCACCCCGCGATCACCGCGGCGCAGGCGATCCTGGCCGCGCTCGAGCACCTCGGCGTCAAGAAGCTGGCCCTCGGTACCCCGTATCCCGAGGCCATCAGCGCGCTGGGCAAGGCGTACTGGGAGGCCGCGGGGCTGGAAGTCGTCGGCTATCGGCGGTTGGCCAGCGTCGAGAACATCTACGACGAGAGCGAGGAGCGTGCCTACCGCCTGGCGCGCGAAGCCGACGTGCCGCGGGCCGACGCCGTCCTGCTGAGCGGGACCGGCCTTCCGACCGTCGGGATTCTCGAGCTGCTCGAGCGAGACCTCGGTAAGCCCGTCATCTCGTCGAATCAGGCGTCGCTCTGGCGGGCGCTCCGGCTGGCCGGCGTTCGTGAGCCGATCACGGGATTCGGCCGGTTGCCGACGACGTAGAGCTTCGAGGCCGACCGAGCACTCGCGCGCTCGCCGCCGGGGAGGAGCGCCGTGTCACATCGTCGGCTCGGCCCGTAGCGCCCGCAGACGCATGACATCGACCGCGAGCGGCCGTCCGGCGATCAGGCTCCGTGCGAGCGCGGCGATCCTCGCGGCTGGGCCGCGCCGGCGCTCCGGCGGCATCACGACGAGGTCGGCGCCGAAACACTCCGCCTCCCGGCCGATCTCGACGGAGCGATCGCCGAAGATCACGCTCGTCTCGACCGGGACGCCGTCGAGGTTGATCACCGCCATCCGGCGAAGCTCATCGGTGGCGCGCCGCTCGAGCCGCTCGATCTGCCGTTCGGTCGAGACGATCACACGATCGAGGCGGTCGCGCATCGGTGTAGGGACCGGGATCACGCTGAGCAAGCGGACGCTGCCGCCGCTCTCACGTGCGATGACCCGCACGAGGCTCAGGACAAACTCCATCTCGTGCGTTCGGTCTACCGGGACAAGGATTCGCTTCGCCATCAGTTCTCCGTCGTCATGAGAGATCCCAGCCGGGTGGCTGTGAATGTTCTGGCTCGCTCCATCTCGACCGCGTCCACCTGCGCTTCGGCGATCCGGATCGCGAGGCGGGCGCACTGTAGCGCAACGGCGCGATCGCCGAGGGCGTGGAAGGCTTCCGCGATCCGGAGCACTCCGTCGACCGAGCCGTCCCGTTGCGCGCGAAGCAGTGCGGTCAGATACGCCTGCCGCGCATTGGGACGAGCTCCCATCCGCGCCTCGGCGGCCTGGCCGACCCTGACCACCGCGTCGCCGACGCTCAGCATGGCTTCCCAGCTGCCGGCCGCCAGGGCGGCGCCGTACGCGTCGTGCCAGGCCCGTACCGCGGCGCTGATGTCAGCGCGGGCGAGCGCCTCGTCCACGACGGCGACGTGAGCGACCCACGCCGTGTCCCGCGTCGCCCACATCGCTCGACGCTCTGACTGCCGGGTCCGCGCGTCGGCTCCGGGGCTCGCCGGTCGAGACGGCGGCAGCGTGAGCTCGAGAACACTGCCAGTGACGAGTAGACCCGCGACTGTCAAGCTTGCGACTCGTTGGCGCATCGTCATCCCGAACGGTCCCTCCTCATCGGCGCTCGCTCCTCGAAAAAGACAGCGCCGCTGCGAGCTTCGCAACGGCGCTGTTGCGGCCTGTGCTCAGGCCCGTCTGGACTACTGCAGTGACCGTGCCAATCGTGCCGCGATGCGGCACGACCGATTTTTCTGGCCCCGCTGAGACTTACGGTTCGCTCTGATCACTCGAGATCGAGTCCGGGCCGCTCGCGCCGCTCAAACATTCACCGGCGGTGCCTTCTTCTTCAGCGCCTCCGGAAACTCTTCACGGTGTCCGGAGGCTCTCAAGGATTACTCGGGAACCGTGACGCGCAGGATCGCGTACGTAGATGCGTGTGAGCGCGGCGGAGGTATCATCGCTCAGTTTGCCGAGAAGAGACGCCATGCTCCGAGAGCGGATCGTGTTCGTGCTGGCCGGGATCATCCTCTCGTCCGGCTCGCTGGATGGGCCGTCGCCGTTGATTGCCGGCGCCCAGGGCATCTCACCGAGTCGGGCGCCGAGTGATCTGCTTCTGGTTCTCGGTGAGGGCGTCGTAGGAGACCCGACGGCCGCGTCGTCACTGAGCGACCCGGCCAGGGTCGCGCGGTGGGAGGCTGGCGAATGGCGCTACCGGATCACGGCCGGCGCGCGTCGCGGTCAGATGGAGCTCGAGAGTCTGGCACCGATCGGCCTGACGACTCGAGGCGAGACCTGGAAGAGGACGATCGGCCAAGAGTCTACGCTGTACCTGCGTTGGACCGACGAAGGTAGTCTCGTCCTGCCCAGTCAGGTCACGCATGCGTATGAGGCGCTGGTGCACTTCGACCCGCCGTTGAGCTACTTGATCGTGGGTCTCGGGCCTGGGGAGAGCCGGGTGTTCGACGGCCGGATGGACGTGTACAGCTCGAACAATCCGGCGATGAAGTGGTACACCGGCCGCATCCGAGCGACGACCGTGTACGCCGGCGTGTATCGGGTCACCACGCCCGCCGGCGCCTTCAGCGCCGTCCTCATCAGGACTGACTATCAGATCGACATCCTGGCGGTCGTCACGGTCAGGGACACGCTGTACACGTTCTACGCCGATGGCGTCGGCAAGGTCGCCGAGGCCGAGCACAGACGGATCTCGGCCATGGGGCTGTTCAGCACCGACACGAAGGTCGGCAAGGTCCTCGTGTCGTTCACACCGGTGAGTGTCCCCAAGCGCGTCGAGGCACCCTAGGCACCCGACGGAGGGCGCGATGGAATTCGGGCTGTTCTTCCTGATGCAGCGGGACGAGGCGTGGAGCGAGCAGGCCGTGTACGACTCGGGCCTCGAGCAGATGCTCGCCGCAGAGTCGCTCGGCTATTCGTCGGTGTGGATCGCCGAGCACCACTTCAACGACTACGGCCTCTGCCCGGCCCCGCCCGTGCTGGCCGCGTTCGTCGCCGCCCGCACCACCACCCTGCGCCTCGGCATGGGCGTGAGCCTGCTGCCCCTGCACCATCCCGTGGACCTGGCCGAGGAGCTCGCCGTCCTGGACGTGGTGAGCGGCGGGCGCCTCGACGTGGGTATCGGCCGTGGTGGCACCCTGCAGGACTACCAGACCTTCCAGTCCGACCGCGCCGACAGCCGCGAACGCGTCGAGGAGGGCATTGCCCTCATGCGCCGGGCCTGGAGCGGCGCGCCCTTCGACTTCCAGGGCCGGTTCCACTCCGCCGAGCGGCTGCACGTGCGCCCGAGCCCCGCGCAGCAACCGCATCCGCCGCTCTTCATCGCCGCCAACAGCGAGGAGAGCGTGGTCTCGGCGGCGCGCCTGGGCCTGCCCACCTTGTCGTCGTTCTTCGTGCCGATCGCGGAGCTGCAGCGACGACACACGCTCTATCGTGAGACCGCGCTCGCCGTCGGACGCTCGGAGTCGGCGGTCGCCACGCTCGAGCGCCAGGCCTGGGGCATGCGCGTCGTGCACATCGCGCCGCATCACGACGAAGCGCTGCGGGCGACGGAGGCGCCGTTCATGGGCTATCAACGGCGCATGTCGGTCCTGCGCTCCGACGCCACGGGCGGCTCGGTGCCGAGCTCGTTCGACCGATCGCTCCTGCGCCTGCGCGCCTTCTCGGACTACCTGGCCGACGGCTGGGCGCTGATCGGCACGCCGAGCGAGGTCCGAGACAACCTCAGCCGGTATGTCGACGCCACCGGTTACGAGCGCGTGCTGCTGCTCATGGCACTCCCGGGGCTCGCGAGCAATCTGGCGTTGCGGTCGATGCGGCTCTTCGCGGAGGAGGTGGCGCCGGCGATGGCGACGCCTTCACCAGCTCGATGAAGCAGGGGGCTCGACGTCGCCGCCGCGCGCGCCGAATGGCTCCGGCAATCCGTGTCAGAGCTTCGCGCCCTCGCGGTCGAGCCGGCGCAGGATGCGGCTGACGTACTGACGGGTCTGCCGATACGGTGGGACTCCGCCGTAGCGGACCACGGCTTGCTCTCCGGCGTTGTAGGCAGCCAGGGCGAGCGGCAGATTGTTGTCGAAGCGGTCCATCAGGCTGCGAAGGTGGCGGACGCCCCCCTCGATGTTTTCTCGCGGATCGAACGGATCGCCCACGCGAAGGATCGCGGCGGTTTCGGGCATGAGCTGCATGAGCCCCTGGGCGCCCCGGGGGGAGATGGCGCGCGGGTTGTACTGGGACTCCGCCTCGATCACCGCGGCGATGAGGTCCTTCGACAGACCGTATCGAATCGCCATGTCCGCGATGTGGGAATCGATCTTCACGCTGACCGAGGTGCTCTCGGGCCTTTCCTCGACACCGGCCGGTGTCGGTGCGTCGCCGACGGGCGAGCCCTCGTGCACTCCCGTGATCGACGACGTGACGTAGCCCGCGATCATCGTCAGAACGAGAACGCCCAAGCCCAGCAGGTGCCGACGGATCATTGTTTGAGCTCCCGGGTTGATACGGAGCCGTCGGTCACGGCCCGTTGAACCCTCATTCGCCTCACGAGCTCGTAGAGCGCGCTCTTGCCGCCTCGATAGCCGCGGACGCGGAGGCGTCGCAGGATTTCGGCGCTCGTGAGATCGGGCTGCTCGCGGAGCCAGAGCGCCAGTCGAGCCTCGTACTGCTGTCCCAGCAGGGACGGGCGCCCGACGCCACGCCCTTCCAAGGTCGATTCATGGTCCCCAGCTGGAGTCGCTCGACCCGTGCCGTCCATGTCCGGCTAAAGGGGCAAATACCGTGCCCCACCGAGAATGCCCCTTAGGATTAGCTACTTAAGCTGGAGCTGGTCAGGATATTACCTGGCAAGCGAGTCGCCGAATCGGTGAGTCCCGGCCATGGGAGACCACACGCTTTGGTCAGAAAGTGTACGGCGACCGGAGCCGCGGATTGGCCGCCCACAGGGCTCCAGACAGGCATAAAAGGTGTTACTTCTGCTTCGCGGATGCCGCGCTCCCGGAAGATCGTGGCGCCCAGAAACGGCGCCGCCTGCGGCGGGACGTTTTCATCCAGCCTGGCCGCGCGAGGATCTCTGTGAAAGGGGCCAAGTTGCGCTGGAAGCTCACGAAGTTTAGGCCCACGGTTGGGATTGGCGCGATGCATGACCAGTATGATTGATCGGATCCTCGTAACGCCTGATCCAAAAGGACGCTCCGGGCCCAGGGCTGTCCTCGGGGCCGAGCGGAAGCCATGCCAGCGGAAGTCCCGATGGCGGCATTCTGAACTCCAACTCGTGATCATCGAAGAGATGAGCAGGCAGACCGAAGGCGTCTCTGACCTTCCGAAGGTAGGCGGCCCCGATCTTGACAAGGCTATCGGGGTTCTCGTCCGGCCACTGGTCGACGTACGGGTTGGTGGGGTGCCGAAGCGTGATAGCCCGGCCCTCGTCCGATACGACTTCCGTCCAAACGGCGCCGTGATCGAGATCCCACTCGTCTGAGGCCGGCACGTCATCCCCCAAGTGTGGGTTGCGAGACCGATTCATGCGGCTTCGGCACAGCCTCGAGGCGGCTCGCCGAAGGGCTTCGAGCGGATTATGTCACTATCGTTCCGGCCTCGGCAAAGGACCCTCCGAGCAACTCCCGGATCTCCAGGCCACGAGGAGGCTCGGTCCATGCCTCATGCGATGAAAAGCGCCAGAGAAGGCCTGTAAGCCGGGTTCTGTTCCGTCGTCGAGTTCTCTCACGGTTTCTGAGAGGAGTACCGCTGTTGAAGTGCCCGGCTCGCCGACGCCTGTCCCTCACGATGAGCGGGTGTGAGCGAATACGTCGGCAAGGTGTTGAGCCGTCGCGGCCGGCAGGCGGTCCGCGTGCACGGCGGCGCTGAAGCTCTCCAGCACCGGCTGCCACTCGCCGGCCTCGGAGAGCGAGGCGGGCGCAGGCATTGCGAGCGTGTAGGGTTCGCCCTGCGCGCCCTGAGGCTCCGGCTGTTGCTGCGGCTGAGGCTCCAGAGCCGGTGCCTGTTGCTGCTGCTCGGCGCTCTCTGGCTCGGCGCCAGCGGCGGTGCTCCAAGTAGAAGGTCGAGGGCTGAGCGCAGGGTCACGGCCGCGAGTCTAGCCCGAAACTCGGGCGGGTGATTGGGCTCCGTGCTACTGTTCATGTGCCTGCACCTTGGCCTTATGGGTTGACGCTTCCCGGCGTCGGGACCCCGGTGAATCTGGCAGTTCCGCTACCGTACTCGTAGAGGCCACCGATGGACGACCAAGAAGCCCTCCGTCTTCTCATCAGGCGCAAACTGCGGGACGGGCGCCTACCGCATAGCGACATCGGGCGATTTCGGGGTGGTCCAGGCAACGGGGAGACGTGCGACGCCTGCGGATGGACTGTCACAAAGGTGCAGTTTGTGATGGAGGAGGGCGTCAACACCAGGAAGGCTGGCGACGCCATGCCCATGCGGTTGCACGTCCCGTGTTATCAGATCTGGACTAACGAGGTGTACCTCGCCCGTCGGGTGCCGACGCCACACCTCCGGCTGATCGCTGAGCCGCACGTCACCCAGACGCGGTCGCCGTCGACATCGCCGTCAAGGTCGCGCAGCGACAGTGCTCCGGGTAGAACGCGACGGAGGAGACCACATGAACGCGGAGACTGAAACAGCGATCCAGAACTTGAGCAAAGCCTTCGCGGACACCGCCGACCTTATGTCGACCATGAAGCGGATCGCGAACTCGCTCGTAAACATCGAACTGCATCTGCAGGCCATGAGGCCAATGAACGTGCAAACGATCCGAGGTCCTACCCGCTGACACGCCCCCGGGCGCGCCACAGAGGACACGATGAACCACTGGCGCGGCGCGGGCCGAAGAGGAAGTGATGATCTGTGTGCAGATCGCTTTGGCCCTGAGCGTCCTCGGTACGGTCGGGGTTGGAGTGATCCTTCGATGGGCATGGTGACTCTACGGCAGCCAGGCTAACCACCTCGCGTTGGAGGTCGGTCTGACATAGACTCCCGGAACAGCCATCACGAGCGCGTGGGCGGCGCCCCATCGCGCGACGCACGCGAGCGGGACCGAGCAGAATCAGCAGGGGCAGTAACTCTTCGCTCGTAGGCTCACTTTTTCGGCCGCGCGCCGGCCACCAGGGTCTAGCCTCTCAGCGCCTCCCTTGCCGCCTTGATCCGTTCCCCGTGGTTGCGGAGAACGAGGCGCGCCTGCCGCTTCGATTCAACTCTACGCTCGCTGAGTGGGCGCCCCTGGAATCGCTCGGACTCCGTCATCGGCGTGTCCAGGACATTCTCCAGAGCCGCTGCTAGAGCGGCGATGGTGGCATCGCGAGGATCAGTTCGTGTAGTCATCCCTTCAGCGCCTCCCTCGCGTGATCAGCGTCAGGGCTTCGTGCTCTTCGCTCAGCGCGTCCGCACCGTATAGTCCGCCCACCGCGCACACTGGCCGCGTCGCGTAGTGCTCGCGACCATCGGCTTCAACGCGGTAAACCCGGCACTCGATCCCGTGCTCGCACAGGCAGCCGTCGTAGTGGCCCATCGGCATGAAGCACTCGCCGGTGTTGATCACGAAGAACCGCCTCTTGTCAGTGAGTGGCGTCGCGGACATCCTTACCTTCCACCCGATCGAGATACGCGGCGTTTATTCGACTCAGCGGCAAGCCGTAGGTACTCATTCGCCCTCCCGGTTCGGCGCTCCGTCCCAAAGGTACTCCTTTCGGCCACCGAAAACCGGCTCGCTGGACCCCCCGATTGGCGCGGACTTCCATGGGCGTCGACGACCAGGATTTGTGCCGCCGACGTGTGAAGACCCAGGGCTCCCTCCCCACCGAGGACGCAGCAGCTTCATGCGACGGCCTCCTGAGAAGTGCTCGGACTCGCGGGCGTAGATGGCGACGATCATGGGTCGCCCTCCGCCTTGTAGGCAAGCGAGATGCGGAACGCGAAGCGATTCAGACAGTGCCGTGGAGCGGCACTGGACCCGCCCCCTTCGATGCCGCCGCACATCTTGACAGTCTCCAACTCTGCGCGGCGCGTAGCGACCATTTCGCGCAGCGTGTGATGGAGGTCAACCCCGCCACGTTGACAGAGGGGATTGTGGCAGTCGAGCCGCGTGACGCTTCCGAGCGTTTGCCACTCGGGGCTCGGCCCCGCGCCCTTTCCCTCTTCCAGCACTTTGACCATCAGCTCTTCGACTTTCGGATTTAGCTCTCTAAACGGTTGTTGCCAGCTCATCGCTATCATTCCCTCTGCCACGGGCCGGCGGCGCGGGGTCGGGCTTCTTCGCGGGCGGTTGCCTCTCCATCCAGACTACGCCAGCTCAAACGAAGAGGATCTCGTTCGCACAGCCACGCGGACTGACGAAGGGATACTTCTGCCCGCACTTGGTACACCAGACGGCCTGTTCACTCAGCCGACTCGGACTTTCGAGGGCGTTGCGCAGATTAGCACCGCATCGACACTTGCCCACAGGCGTGGAACATTTCTGGCAGAACCGGACATTCGTCGCGTCGAAACACTTGAGGTGCACGAGCGTCCCGCTAACATTGATCCAAAAGGTCGGCCCAGAGTACATCACACCCCCTACCTGGAATCACGGAGCGCCGCCCGGACCGCGCCCTGCACCGCGGGCCACGGTGTGGGTTCCCACGCTGAGGCTGTCGCGCTCGTCATCGAGTGCTCCATGCCGGTCGTGTAGAACGTGGCCCGCCAGCCGCGTGCGTCGTACCGCGTGAGCTGGAGGTCGTAGCCCTGGTGCGCCATGCCGCGCTCGACGGCGCCGATGCGACGTCACGAATCCAGCCTTAGTTAGATTGTTGAGTTCCATGACTGGTTAGCCTCACCGGAAGATCAGGCGTGGCGGCTGTATGGAGAGCATACTGCGCCCGATAGGTTGAGGAGGACGACATGCCCAATGCAACACAAGGCTCGGTGGCTTCGCTGTGGCGATATCCGGTCAAGTCGATGCTCGGAGAGGAGCTCAGCGCTATCGAGGTGACGGAACGCGGTCTGCTCGGCGATCGGGCGTACGCCCTGGTGGACAGCGCCGATGGAAAGGCTGCGACTGCCAAGAACCCGAGGAAGTGGCCGACGCTCTTCGGCTTCAGCGCAACCTTCATCGAGCCTCCGCACACCGGGGCGAGTGTGCCGTCGGTCCGCATTACGCTGCCGGATGGAACCACGATCACGAGCCAGCAGGCGAATATCAACCAGGTCCTCTCGAGAGCGCTCAGTCGCACTGTGACACTGAATGCCGCCGGGCGCGCCGACGCTGGAGCAGTGAAAGCCGAAGAGTACTGGCCCGACATGGAGGGACTCGACCACAGAGACACCGTCACCGACTTCCCTCTCCCCGAGGGGACGTTCTTCGACTGTGCCATGGTGCACCTGCTGACGACCGCCACGCTCGACCGGCTCCACCAACTCTATCCGCAAGGGCGCTTCGAAATCCCGCGCTTTCGCCCCAACATCGTGGTAACGCCTACCTCGGGTGAGATGGACTTCGTCGAGAATACTTGGGTTGGCCGCGAGCTCGCCATCGGAGATTCTGTTCGCCTGAGCATCACCGGGCCCTGCATCCGCTGTGTCATGACGACCCTGGCCCAAGGGGACCTGCCACGGGATCCGGGCATCTTGCGCACGGCGGCCCAACACAACAAGGTCAGCGTCGGTGTCTACGCGACAGTCGAGCGCGGCGGCATGATCCGTCGCGGGGATGCGGTAAAGGTTTAGTGAGCGCGCCGGGCGTAGGTGGCAGGTTGCGCGTTCTTGATCGCACCGCCAGTCCGCCGAAGCGGCCAGTGGGAGCTCGGATCACCGGGCTCCCCGCGGATCAGCGTGACGCCGGAGATGCCCTCACGTTTCAGACGGGACGCCAGCCGAATCGAGACACCACCTCCGGCACACCTCCTCAACGCCCCACAAGCCGACTGGCAGGAGCCTCGGCAAGAGATGTAGAATCCGCTCGGGCTGGACGCTGCACGTAGCAGCGGCGGTACCCCGGCCCGCTTCGGTAGACGGGTTGCCTCGCATGTGGCAAGGGTTCTTTGGCGCCGCCCGTTAGGGCCGTCGGGAGCCGCAGTCGCCGAAGGCGTGGTCACCGTCCAGCTCCACCGCGTCCTCCGCATTGACCCGTCTAAATTAGATTAGCGCTTCTCGCAATCCTCCTCGTTCTTGTGAACCAGGACCTTCCCGAGACGACGCCTCGGTTGGGCGACCGCCCGGGACGATAGTTGTCGTGAAGGGCTGGCCCTTGAGAATCGGCTGATCAGACTTTGCGCAGGTCCAAGGCTGACTCATGTTTTATCTCTCCAAAATCAGCCCATACTACCCCTCGGGAGAGGATGGGTGCGGGATGTCGAGAAGACTAGGAGGGTTGAAATGGACAGAGGGGCGGCGATGCTGGCGGTCGTTCTGGATATATACGAAGGTGGTAAGGACTTGATCCCGGGTTGGAAGCTGAAGGAGCACGCGGAAAGCGCGCTCGCGACAGGTGGCATCGACGGGCTCAGGCGGTACTACGAGGCATGCCTGACTAGTTCGGGCCACCGAGTGAAGACAACTCTCGAACGTGACAGACGAAAGACTTTGGAATCGGAGCGCGAGCGCTTCATGTCGATTTACCTGGGTGCTGCCCGGTGAGTAGGACTGACGATCCAGCAATCGCTGCTGATCCGGGCGGACCAAATCATTCAGTGATCCGGCAGTCGCGCGGCAGGACTGCCACGGCTCCAGCGGTGCCGAAGCCGGCACGTCCGCCTCGCTCGCCACGGCCCCCTCGACCGGCACCGCCGAAGCCGCGCTGAGATGACGATATGCGCTGGGCACGGATCCTCGTCCCCATCTCGATTGGACTGGTTGGGCTGGGGCTGTTCATCAACGGGGATCGAGCCGGCGATGCGCTCCTGCGCGCCATCGGCCTTGTGGTCATCGTGATAGCGGCCGTGATCTCCACTTTTTGGAGAGCCCCGCGCCGATAGAAGAGCATCACAAAACGTCCCTCCCTGGCTGTCCTGAGCCCCGTATGAACGCCTTCTTCCGTCAGAACCTGGAGCCGATGATCTGCACGCCCGTTGAAATAAGCCAGCGCCGCTTCTATGGGGCGACGGGGGCTGTGAAGGGTGCTCCAATGCTCGAAAGCCTGGGCTTGGCCCAGGCTTTCGACTTCGGTGGTTGCAGGAGACCAGGGATCGGGCGGTCTGTCAGGAAGGAGACGAAGACCTTGAGTGGCGTGCACCAGAAGTTTCTGCTGTACTGCGAGGTCGAGCGGCGACTCTCGCCGCAGACGGTGACGTCGTACCGGAGCGACTTTCGGCAGTTCACTGAGTTCTTGCGCAGTCAATCGCGGTGGGGGCTGGTGAGTCAGGACTTGTTGGGTGCGCTCTCGATGGGAAACGTGAGGGACTACCAGTACTACATGGCGGAGCAGGGGTGGGCCACGGCGACGGTGCAGCGGCGGTTGGTATCGCTGAACCGCTTCGGCGTGTGGCTGGTGAAGCGCGGCCACGCAAAGACCAACCCGTTGGCGGAGATGGAGCTACCACGCAAGCGCCGCCCGCTGCCCCACGTTGTGGACTGGGAGATCCTTGCGGCGGCGGTTCGGGCCGAGTCCAAGTCGCGCGATGCTGCGATCCTCGGCGTGCTGGTGTACGCGGGGTTGCGGCGCGGTGAGGGGTCGGGCTCAGCGTGGGGGATTTCTCGCCGACGGCGGCGACGCTCCACGTCCTGGGCAAGGGCAACAAAGATCGCGTGATCAGCCTGCCGAAGCCAGCGCAGAGGATGCTGAAGGCGTACCTGGCCAGCAGACTAGAAGCAGGACCGGAGGCACCGCTCTTCGTGACGGCGGCCGGCCAGCGAATCACCCACAAGGTGGTGACGCGGGTTGTGCGTCGGATCGGAGGGCGAACCGG
>QHSU01000009.1 GCA_003220535.1 Candidatus Rokuibacteriota bacterium | reverse complement strand
CACGACGCCGGCTACGCGCCCGCCATCAAGCACGCGCTGACCTCGTCGGACGCGGTCACCGCCGTGTCCGAGTCGCTCAAGCGCGAAACCCAGCGCGTGCTCGACTTCGACGGCCCGATCGAGGTCATCCACAACTTCTTCACTCCGCGCCCGCCCAGCCGCCCGCCCGAGGTCGTCCGCCGTGAGCTCGGCCTCGGCGACGAAGTCCTCGTGGTGCACTCGTCCAACCTGCGCCACGGCAAGCGCGTCGACCTCCTGCTGGAGACCGTCGCGCGCGTGCGCCCGCGCGGGGCCTTCAAGCTCCTCATCCTCGCCGGCGAGGCGTTCGCGCCGTTCGCCGGCGACGTGCGGCGCCTCGGCCTGACCGACCGCGTGATCGTCCGCGAGAAGGTCTACGCCATCGAGGATTATCTTCAAATCGCTGACGTCGGCCTCTACACCTCCGACGCCGAGAGCTTCTGCCTCAGCATCCTCGAAGCCATGTGCTTCGGCTGCCCGAGCGTCTCCACGCGCGTGGGCGGCATCCCGGAGGTGGTGGAAGACAACGAGAGCGCTCTGCTCGTGCCGGCCGGCGACGTCGCAGCGCTCGCCAATGCGCTGGAGGCCCTGATTCACGACGAGCCGCGACGCCACGCCCTCGGGCGCGCGGCGCAGGCGCGCGCGCGCGAGCGGTTCTCCGCCGAGGTCATCGTGCCGCGCTACGAAGCGCTCTACCGCCGGTTGTGCCGGTGACGGCCCACGCACGCGCGCTTGGGTCGGCCACCTCGACCAGGAGTGAACGGTGTAGGATGAATCTCGCCGGGAGGCGACCATGAAAACCCTGACCTACGCGTGCGTGGTGTTCTTCTCCCTCGTCGCAGCCGCCGTGCCCTCGTTGCTCTCGGCCCAGACGCCGGCGCCGAGCCTGGCTAAGGAGCTCGCGGCGAGCTTCCAGCGCGCCGCCAATGAGATCCTCGACGTCGCGGAAGTGATGCCCGCCGAGAAGTACGGGTACAAGCCGACGTCCGAGATCTCGAGCTTCGGCGACCAGCTCGTGCACGTCGCCGGCATCACCCAGCGCTTCATCGACACCGCCAAGGGCACCAAGACGGAAGCCGCCCATCACGGCGCGATGGCGAAGCCCGAGGTCATCAGCCTGCTGAAGAAGACGTTCCAGAGCGCCCAGGAGATGATTACGCCGCTGACCGACGCCCAGTGCCTCGAGCCCGTGAAGTTCCCGTTCGGCGACCGCACCGTCACCCGCGCCACGTTCTGGCAGGGACCGCTGTACCAGATCCGCAACCACCACGGCCAGCTCGTGGTCTATCTGCGGATGAACGGAATCGTGCCGCCGACGACCGCGCGGCGGTAGGCTTCGCGTCGCTAACCGAGCGACCACCCAGGGTCAGGAGACCGAGGGGCCGGTTCACCGCCGGCCCTCTTCTCTTTCACGTACTCGCAGCACCGACTTCCCGGCATTCGGCCGTAAAACAGTATCGCCAAGCCTTAGACGACCACCCGAAGCGTCACCAGCCCCCGAAACGCGGAAGCGCACGCTGGGCTCGCGGCCGGCCGAAGGACGCGATCGATGTCGTGGGCGCGAGTGAGTACCCACCGTTTGATCTGCTCGTCATAGTGGACGGGCTCGCGCTGGCGCAAACGGGCGAGTACCGGATGCGGGTCCGCGCGAAAGGTTGGATCGAGAGCGGTGAGCTCGACACCGCTGGGAACGCGCTTCAGCGCATCTTCCGCCCGGTCGTCGGACACGATGCCGCCTCCACGCTCAGAACTCGGAACCGTCTGGGTCCCTTCTCGCCGCCGATCGCGTCACTCTGGACCAGCGGAAGAGCGAAGCCGATTCTGCAGTGGCGCCGGCAGCCGAGTCAAGGAGCCCGCTTAGCTGTCACCGAAGATGTCCTGCCAGGCGCACCAGCAAATCAGCTGACGCGGGGCTCTTGAGGAGTTGGCCGAGGCAAGCGCGTCCGCTGGACGCGTCAACAGATTGCTACGGAAGCTGTGAGAGTGGGCCCCAGAAACCGGCGATCAGTGGGGCCGCCCTGAGCGTGACCAACGCTCCACCGGTCGGGCCAATCCAGCCGCTCCGGCCCAGTTGCCGATGCTGCAGCGAGAGAAGACCAATGATCGTGATCGCCGAAGCGATACAGGATGCCCCCGGGACCCATGTCGGCATAAGCAAGGAGATAGAGATCGAAGCGGGCACTGGGCTCGAACTCCGGCCCGTGCCAATAGTGCGGACTTCGCCCGGGTTGCCCTCCAAGGATCGCCGTCAATGTTTGTCTGGGCCCATGGAGGCCGATCCACAATGGCGCCAGGACGCCAGGAGAAAACGCCGAGAGTAGTGTCTGCGCGAGGCTGGTATCCTTCGCCGCAGCTTGGCCCTCGAAGCGGAACACGACAAAGCGGCCCGGACCCAACCTGCCCGTTAGCAAAGCCACGCTCTCACCCGCGGGTAGCGCGCGCCACCGTTCGACAGGAAGCCTGGGAATGGGCCACTCAAGTCGCTCGCGAACGAGACCGGTCGCATCCAGAACCTGATAACGGAGACCGTCACTATCGACCACAGCCTGGACGCAATGCAGATACTCGACGTCGTCCGGCATTCGATGCGCCGTACCGGCTCCCGCCGTGCAGATCTGAAGCACACCACGGTGGACCTGCACGTCGAAGGCGAGGATGTGACCGCAGATGTAAGCAAGTACCTCCGCGTCGACCAGGATCGTCCAGAATGCCGCCGCGTGTTCGGGCCCAACTTCTCGTTGATAGGAACCGGAAAAGCCGTTGATCGGATAAACGGGATGATGACCGATGACCAGCTTGTGTCGCGCGTCCGCGTGCTGCGTCAGCACTCTCCGTAGCCATTCAGTCTCGACATGGCCTTCGCCTCCCAGGCCGGACCAGCCCGTGTGAACAAAAATCAAGAGGAGGTCGCCACGTCTCACCCAGTAGGAAAGGCCTTCCTGTCCAGGCGGACCGTTGCAAGGCATGTTGAGAACGTCACGGAACATCGCTTCGCTCATCTCGTCGTAGGTGGTGTCATTGCCGGTGGCATGCCAGATCGGAATCGTCTGGCGGTCGAGCCAGCCCATCTCACGGGCCAGCCAATGTTGCCACTGCGCCCTCAGCTGTTCGGGATCAGCAGTCAGGCCGACAATCTCGTCGCCGGTAAAGACAATGAAGTCTGGCGATGGAACCAGCCGCCGGACAACCGCGTTGACGGCGGCAAAGGTCCGCTCGTGGAGCCTACCCGAAACGCCGGAGCACGTGTCCCCGTACAGGACGAACTGATGCCCAGTACCACGAGGCATCAGGGCGGGGATCCTCTCGAACGTCTGATGTTCAGACGACAAGAGTTCCTGCCATGACGGGAGTACAGCGCCCACCGACCCGCACCCCGACGAGCGAGCCACCTCGTTTCTCGGCGCTCACCGCAAGTACACTGGGTCGTCCCATTTCGACCCCCTGCAGAATATTGACGGTCAGAAGAGCGTTCGCCGCCGGATCGAGGCTCGCCAGGAGAGCAACGAGCGCGCCGTTGGCACTGCCAGTGGCAGGATCCTCCACCGTCCCCCCTAAGGGCGAGAACATTCGCGCGTGGAACTCCGCTAGCGCGCCAAAGGTCTCGGACCGAATTTCGGGCAGCGCAGAGCGGGGCCTGTCACCAATTGTGGAAGCGGCCGGAGGGTCGCGGTTCGACCCAATGGGGGATTCAAACAGTTTTGTCGTAGAGCCCGACTGTCGTAGAAGCCCGACTGATGTCAGGACCCACCGTATGAGAACTCGAATAGAAACAGGAAGTTGCTGGTCCTTCTGGGCCGGGCATATTTGGCTATTGACACGAGCTATCTATGATGATATCAGTGTATTTAACTAAATCAATCTTAGTAATAAACACTAAGATAGTTCCAATGGAGAGCGCCATGAGTACCATGCTTCGCTGGTCCCCGACCCGGCAGTTCCACTTCCACCGTGACGCCGACGACATGCTCGTGAGGTTCTTCGGCGGCCCAACGGATGAGGCCGCTCAGCGTCCGTCGTGGCTTCCCGCCGCCGAGGGGCGGATCGAAGACGGCACCTACGTTATCCAGATCGCCCTCCCGGGCGTCGATCCGAAAAAGGTCGAGGTGTCATTGAAGGACAACGTCCTCACCGTCAAGGGTGAGCGCCAGGCCGACCACGACACCGCGGGCAAGGACTATTTCGTCCGCGAAGTCGCGTACGGCGCGTTCGAGCGGAATTTCGCGCTTCCTGAGGGTGTCGACGCCACCCATGTGGAGGCGAAGTACGCGAACGGCATGCTCCAAGTGAGGGTCCCCACACCGCAAGCCGCAATGCCGAGGACGATCGAAGTCAAAGCCGCCTGATCGGAGGGCCGCTCGGACAGGGGCCGTGCCGGTGCCAACCGGCACGTGCCCCGGCTTTACCTTCTTCCCGCGATTTCGGGTCGAGACCTGAAAATCCGGCCGGCTGATATGCGGCATCTGAGGTCCCTTCGCCGCCGCCGTACCGACAAGCTGAGGATCTGAGGATCCCGTGATCTTCCACGTTGAGGTATCGCAGTGGCAGTTCCCGCCTTCGTCTCGGCTTACAACAACGGTGGCGATAAGAAGACTCTATCCTTTGGCATGTAGCACCCTCTCTCGTCGGTGAAGCGTCAGTTCAGCCGAGCGCGCAGGCGATGAAGCATCTTCGCCGCATGGTGGTCGCCCGGTGCCAGCCGCACGGCGCCTTCGAACTCATTGAGGGCCTCCCACCAGCGCCACTGCCGGAGGTAAATCTGCCCCAAGTTCATGAAGGGGAACTGGCGCGGTTCGTAGCGTTTGGCCTGCTTGGCCTTTTCAAACCACGGGATCGACTCGTCCAGCTTGTCCCGCTGCATCAGATAGACCCCGATGTCGTTATATGGATTGCCGAACTCGGGGTCGATCGCGATCGCCCGGAGACACTCTTCGGTGGCTTCCGCCAAACGGCCCTGAAAGCTCAGGGTCCACCCCAAGAAGGTATGCGCCTCGGCCGTAGGGTGCGCCTCGATGGAGCGCTGGTAGCGCTCGATCGCGCGGTCCAGCTCGCCCTCCGTCTGGTAGCGGTAGGCCTCCTGCCATAGCTTCGTCGCCTGCCTCAGAGTCTGTCGTTCTTCCATTTCCGGCCTCCCGTCACCCGCTAGGGCTGAGCCGGGGACTTGTGCCGCGCCCGTCCCAGCGGTAATTCAACCAGCAAATACGAACCTTCCCTTGCAGCGCCAGCATAGAAAGGCGAGAGAGGTCATCGCTCCCTTGGAGGGGCCGAGCCGCAGGCCAAGTTCGGCTGGAGCCATTGCCCCGCTGGCTATCCGGCCCTGCTCGCGAAGCTCATGAGACCTGCCATCGGTTGCCGCTGTTCCGCCAGTGCGGCGACGAAACTTGACCCCAGTTCCAACAGCCTTAACCGCGAAGACTCTTGGAGCATCAGTGAGCTGGACAAGCCCAAAGGGCGACCCTCAAGGCCCCGAACTTCGGTTGAAGGTGACTCGAGGAGAGAGCGACCGGTCACCGCGGGCGCGGTTGTGATCCCTATCCATTTCGACATCGTCGTCTCCTTGCCAGACGCTGATCCTCAGCGTTCGTCGTCACGTCTGTCTGGCGTCGTCCCGTCGCTTCGGCTCGCCTGCCTCGCCGCTGGATGGCCCCAACGCTTCCTCAATTCCGGCGCTTCGGCCGCTCACGATCGTTCGGCCGCTGCCAGATTCCAGACTGTCTATCCCCGGGCTCCTCTTCAGCTCGTCCACCTTGACGTGCCACGCTCCTAAAGCGGCGGAGCGCCTTGGCCTGGCTCTCAACGTTGGCGAGAAGGGTCGGGTGGCCATCTCGCTTCAGCCCCTCCTCGATGAGGGCCCGGAGGACGATCTGAAGGCTCACTGGGAGCTTGAGCGTCATCGTTGCCTTCCCGGCAATGATCCGAGCCTGGTCCAGGACATCCTGCGAGAGAATGAGCAGGACTTTCGTCTTATTCTCAAACATCATCACCTCCTGCCGGCCCAGCGGACTCCTGACCCGACGCCCGGCGCTTGCTGGCCGGCTATTGTTATATAATTTCTATTAGATATATTATATATAATAAACGTCGATAGGAAGTCAAGCGAGATCGCGAGGGGTGAGGCGGAGGCCGACGCTCGCGCGCTCGGAGAAGAGGAAGGGTCATGGGTTGCTCGCCGGCTGGCCGGCCGGGTTCGTGATGAAGGGCGGAAGCTACGGGCTGATCGGGGATCTGTCGCATTCTTGTCACACCCGTCGCGGAGCAGGAAGTCGGCCGGGGTGGGGGCCCTGTCTCCGCCGGCCGGCCGCGCGTGGCAGGGCGTCACTGCGCGCACGGAGACCGTGGCGTCAGCGATCTGGGTGAATCGGCCGGGTGTGACCGCAAGCCATCGTGTACATCGACATCGACGGGACGTCGTTCGGGAGCCCGTCGCCCTCGGCGCACTCCAGCGCGAGCCCTACAGGGAGGCCGGCGGTGAAGGCTAGCTCGGGAACGCGAATGCTAAATAAGTTCTGGCGGTGGCCGTCGCCGGCGTGGTTGGTCACGGTGATCGCCACCATCCCCGGCGCGATCGCGTTGCTGTGGAAGGCCGTCGCTGCTATTGCCGGCCCATGAATTGCCTGCGGCAGGCTTGGCTGCCACAGAAGACGAGATCCCCCACGACAAAGACCCCGAGAACAGCCGCCGTGAGGACGATCCACTCTAGCCCATTCAGCACGGAGAACTCCTTACGACCAGACTTGATCACTACTTTGGATGTCGCTGGCGCTCAGGGCGATTCGAGGATCGCTCTCCCAATCTCATTTCTTGACAAGAAGTTCGAGCCCATCGGCGCATGCTCGGGCTACAGCATAGCCAGCCTTTTCTTGCCCGGGCATCTTATCCCAGCCACCTTTTTCAATGACTTCAGCTCTCTGCCAGCTACTTACTGCCTCGAGTTCTTTGAGTTTCGCTTCATGGTTCGGTTGCTTCATGAATTGGGCGACGCAGATCGCCGCCTGACTCGCCAAGACCGCCTCTTTGGTCATCGTTTGGGTAGTGCCGGAGGTTGTCCAGCCACCCCACGCAAAGCCGATGATCATTGCGGTGACTGCCCCACAAATCAGGCCCCAAACTCCATACTTAATCTTCGCTGCCGTCTCTGGCTTCATTGACAAGACCTCCTGAACTGGGAGCGTCCACCGAGCGACTGTCCCGTCAGTCAAGTCGTTCACGCTTCCCGACACGTTGCCGGCGGTGCTTCTGGCAAACCCTGGGGCATGTGTGACCGGTGGCTTCCTGGTTAGAGCACACCGATCGTGCCGTCGAGAGGCACCGCCGCCGAGTCGCCTCCCGCTGCCCATTCCCGCGATCCCTTTACGATCCTCCGTATCACGCTGGTAGTGGCCCGCGTCGCGCTTACGCTCGAGTCTTCTCAGAATCCATTCCGTCGCATGCACGTGCGATATGTCGCCTGATACGCGGTGTCCGTGATGCCATCTGTCGCCATCCCAATAAGCTGGGGATCCGAGGACTCCATGCTGATCGGCCGGACCCACGTGGTCCACGTCGCGGCGCTGTCCGTTAGGGCTGACTCTACGCGCACGTAGTCCTTTGTCGTCGGAGTGGCGGTGCCCGCCTTCATGGCGGCTTGCGCGTCCGTGTTGCAGACGGCGAAATCGGCCTCCGTCGGCGTCTCGGCATACACGCTGACCGCCG
Source organism: Candidatus Rokuibacteriota bacterium (assembly GCA_003220535.1). Taxonomy (GTDB): domain Bacteria; phylum Methylomirabilota; class Methylomirabilia; order Rokubacteriales; family CSP1-6; genus AR31. Next base: position 1,393 of record QHSU01000009.1, on the reverse strand, counting down.
CCGCGACAAGACTCGCCACGATGGCGCCAACAAGAGCCCGCGTCACGTTTCGCATGGAGCACCTCCTGAGAGCAGCACAGCCCGCGTCCGCCGACTTCACGAACAGCCCGGCTGACGGAAGCCCTGCCGGCCGCTCAGAATTATATTAATACTATTTGACATATAATTTATATTATGATATACGATCAAGTCAAGGGGCAATCGTGAAGGGAGTCGGAGGCCAACGCTCCCAGCCTCCGGAGAAGGAGGACGGATCATGGAGTTCGGAATGTTCGTCTCGTGGGTGGTCGTGGGGTTGCTCGCTGGCTGGCTGGCCGGGTTTGTGATGAAGGGTGGAGGGTACGGGCTGATCGGGGATCTGGTGCTCGGTCTGGTCGGGAGCATCGTGGGGGGCTGGATCTTCCGGGCCCTGGGCGTCTCCGCGGGCGGCGGGCTCTTCCCGACGGTGTACGTGGCCTTCGTCGGGGCGGTCATCGTGCTCGTGGCCCAGCGGAAGGTCTGGGCGCACGCCTAGGAACGTGAACCTCACATCCCGGGTGACCAGGTCGAGCCTCGACCTGGTCACGCTGCATGGCCCGGGCGAAGTCCACCCTAGGAGGAGGAGCGTATGAAGATTCGTCCGTTGCACGATCGACTTCTGGTGGAGCGGCTCGAGGAGAAAGAGGTCAAGAAGGGCGGGATCATCATCCCGGACACGGCCAAGGAGAAGCCCCAAGAGGCCAAGGTGATCGCCGTCGGCAACGGCAAGGTCACCGACGAGGGCAAGAAGATCCCGCTCGACGTGAAGGCTGGGGACAAGATCCTGTTCGGGAAGTACTCGGGCTCCGAGGTCAAGATCGATGACAAGGAGTACCTGATCATGCGCGAGGACGACGTCCTCGCCATTCTCGAGTAAGAAGGAGGAACGCTACCCATGCCAAAGCAGCTCAAGTTCGACGAGGACGCCCGGGCGGCGCTGCTCAGAGGCATCAACATCATGGCGGCGGCCGTAAAGGCGACGCTGGGCCCGAAGGGCCGCAACGTCGTCATCGACAAGAGGTTCGGCAGCCCGACGATCACCAAGGACGGCGTCGCCGTCGCCAAGGAGATCGAGCTCAAGGATCCCTACGAGAACATGGGCGCCCAGATGCTGAAGGAGGTCGCCTCCAAGACCTCCGACATCGCGGGTGACGGGACGACGACCGCGACGGTCCTGGCCCAGGCGATCTTCCGCGAGGGGCTCCGCAACGTGACCGCGGGCGCCAATCCCATGGGGCTCAAGCGCGGCATCGAGGCGGCGGTCGAGGCGGTGACCGCGGAGCTGAAGAAGGTCTCGAAGTCCACGAAGGACAAAAAGGAGATCGCCCAGGTCGCGACGATCGCCTCGAACAACGACAAGACAATCGGCAACCTG
>QHSU01000040.1 GCA_003220535.1 Candidatus Rokuibacteriota bacterium | reverse complement strand
ACGCTTCCAGATGTTGCGGCACCGCGTCTCGGTCACGAACAGCGTCGACACCAGTGAGCCCGCCGCCACCGCTAAACATACGACGAATGCGGCCCGATAGCCTCCCTCAGGATAGATCCGCACACCCCCGGCGGCGAGGCCCGCCCACTTCGCGTCCAGGATCGCTCCCGTCAGCCACTGGAGCAGTGCCAGGGCCAGGAAGATAGGCGCGTTGCAGATGCCAATGACGATCCCGACGTGCGCGGGGTTGTTCACCTCGCGGACGCACGACCAGACGAGGATCAGGCCGCTCGCGGTCAGCCCCATGGCCATGGTGGTCGCGCCGGTCGTGAGCGTCAGGCGGGGCCCGAGCGTCTCCACGAGGCTTCCGCCGACGAATGCCATCACGACGAAGACGTAGGAATAGATCGCCGCGAGCGCGCCGAGCGACGCCGCGGAGATGGCGAACGCCTGCATGAGATCGGTCGCCACCACGGCCGGCGCGATGCGGTGGACGTAGGAGAGGACGTAGATCGCCGCCGGGACGACGAGGACGGCTGCGCGCGCGCCGGCCATCGACGCGTCAGCGCGCGTACGCGGGGAACACGCGCCGCACGCACGCCGGATCGTTCATCGCGAGCATCCCGGCGACGAGGCGGCGCGCGGCGCCCCGCACGACCACGAACGTGATCCGCGCCGTCGCTACGACGGCGCCGTCGGCGAGCGCCACCACGTCGGTCTCCCGGTAGCGCGGATCGTCGCCGCGCGGGCGCACGGCCGCGCGGGCGCCGGTGACGGTGACGCGCGCGCCGAACGGGGCGGGTCGATGGAGTGAGACGCGGAGCTCGGTCGTCATACCCGATTCGCCGGTGGCGAGGGCGCCGAGCCAGAACGCGGCCTCGTCGAGCAGCGTCGTGAGCGCCGCCGGCGCGAGCGAGCCGTCGGCCCTCCGAAAGGACGTGCGTGGCTGCCACGTCCCTCGAACCACCTTGGCGTCGAACTCGAGCTGAACGCGGAGCCCTAGCTCGTTGTCCGTTCCGCACGCAAAGCACGCGCGCGAGATCGGCAGCAGATACGGGCGCGCGTCGTCGTCTTCGTCGGGCGGGTGGGGGTGGGGCGGCCCCTCGTCGACCACGCTAGCCACAGCCCGCGAGACCGATTCTGCTGCTTCGCGTCGGGTCAACCCTGACAACACGGGTCGACGAGGGGCCGCCCCACCCCCACCCGCCCGACTGGGCGCGGCGTCGTTTGCATCCGCTGCCAGCGGCGCGACACGACCATCGACGAGAACATTTGAGGAGGGATCGGACAGGACAAACGTGTGCGTCGAGTCGGCGCGGCGCCGCTGGAGCGTGAGGGGCGTGCCGAGCGGGACGCGTCGGCGGTAGATGCCGGACACCTCACGCGGCGCCGGCGCGTCCGCGAGCGCGTCGAACACGGCGAGCACCGAGCCGCCGTGGGCGGTCTCGGGGAGACCCTGGAGCGCGGGATCGAGCGTCAGGATCAGATCGTGACCACTCACTTCGAGGGCATGGCGAAGCGTGGCGTCGATCGTGGTCATGCGATAATTTCCGCGTGTCGCCGCCCATTTTAGCCGACAAGGCATTCGTCCGGGCGACGATCACCAACTTCTTTTTCTTCTTCAGCCTCAATTGCTTCATCCTCCTTCCGCTCTACATCGAGGGAATCGGCGGGACGGAAATCGAAATCGGCGTCGTCATGGGCGTGTACAACGCGGTTGGCATCCTCTGCCAGCCGCTCGTCGGCCCGTTGGTCGACGCGTTCGGGCGCCGCCCCTTCATGCTCGTGGGCGCCGGCCTCGTCACCGTGGCGGCGCTCCTGGCGACCGCCGCGCCGTCGATTCCGATGCTCGCCTTCGTGCGCGGGCTCCAGGGCGTCGGCTTCTCCGCTTTCTTCGTGGCGAACTACTCGTACGTCCTCGACCGCACGCCGCCGGCGCGCCGGGGCTGGGCCCTCGGCATCTATGGCGTCGCGGGGCTCGTGGCGACCGCTGTCGCGCCCCTGATCGGGGAGAGGATGGTCCGCCGGATGGGGTTTCGCCCGCTCTTCTTTCTGGCAACCACCATGGCGGTCGTGGCGGCCGGATATGTCTGGAGCTTGCCGCGTGGGCGCCCGGGCAGCCCGCTGCCGGTGGCCGGCTCGTTATGGGAGCGTGGCGGACTCGACGAGCTCCGCCATCGCCACATGGCGGTGACGCTGTTCTTCGGTCTCGGCGCCGGCACGATCTTCGTCTTTTTGCCGACTTTCGCCGACAGCCTCGGCGTGGAGACGCTCGCGCTCTTCTACACCGCCTTCGCCGTCGCCGCGATCGGCGTGCGGGTCTTCGGCGGCCGTCTGATCGACACGCACGGCCGGCGCGCGGTGATCGTGCCGTCGATGTTCGTGCAGACCGGAGCGACCGCGCTGCTGGCCCTGTTGGGCTTCCTCGTCAGCCGGACGAGCCTCACCCCGGTCGTCCCGGTGCTCTTCGTGGCCGGGTTGATGTCGGGCAGCGCTCACGGCCTGCTCTACCCGGGCCTGGCCGCGCTGGTGACCGACCACGCGCCGGAGACGCGGCGCGGAGTGATCGTCGCCATGTTCAGTGCGGTCTTCCTGGTGGGACAGACGGTGGGCTCGTTCGCGTTCGGCTACATCACGCACGCCATCGGCTACGCGTTCATGTGGACCATGCTGGCGTCGCTGCTGCTGCTCGGCGCCGCGCTCAGCATGTCGCTGACCGATCGTCGCGCCCCCTGACCGGCGGCGCTATACTGGCCCCACCGTTTCGGGGACAGGAGTCGGCATGAACACGAGCGTCCGTATCGGCGTGATCGCGCTGTCGATGCTTGCAGTGCTCGGCCTGCCCGACCCGGCCGTCCTGGCTCCGGATCGGCCGGAGGTCGCGCCGCCGAAGGCGACGGGCGCTCAGGAGGTCGACGTGGTCGCGGTCCTGGTCGATCAGAGCACGCAGCAGCCGACGGTGCTGCTCCAGGGCAAGCGCGACAAGCGCTCCGTCGCGCTCGCCATCGGGCTGGCCGAGGCGACCGGGATCGCCGTTCCCCTCCAGGGCGTGACGCCGCCCCGGCCCCTCACCCACGATCTGTTCCTGACGCTCTTCGGCCGGCTCAAGGTGACACTCACGCGCGTCGTGATCACCGATCTGCGCGACGACATCTTCTATGCGATCGTCTACCTCAACGCGGGCGGGCCGGAGCTCCAGCTCGACGCTCGCCCGTCGGACGCGATCGCCCTCGCGATCCGCGCGAAGGTGCCGGTCCTGGTCGAGGAACGCGTCTTCGACAAAGCCGGGAGCAGCGCGCCGCCGCGGCGACCGTCGATCTGACGACGATGGCCGAGCCCGAGCGGAACGACCAGGAGTGGGCGCTGCAGCGACGCCTCGAGGACGTCTTCGTCAAGCTCGGCGAGAAATACGGCGATCTCACCGGTCGGGTCGAGACGAAGATCCGGTCGACGGTCACGTTCGACGACGTCGGCGGGCTCCAACCGGCGAAGACGGTGCTCAAGGGATTCGCCCTGGCCCTGAGCCATCCCGATCTCTACCGGCAGTGGGGCATCGAGCCGCCGAAAGGCGTGCTCCTCTACGGCCCTCCGGGCACTGGGAAGACGAAGCTCGCTCAGGCGCTCGCCACCGCCTCGAACGCGATCTTCTACCACTTGAAGCTGATGAATCTGACCTCGAAGTTCGCCGCGAACACGGGGGACCTGCTCCAGGAGATCCTCCGGATCGCGATGGCCGAGGGACCGGCGGTGCTGTTCCTCGACGAGGCCGAGGCGCTCTCGCTCGAGCACCTGCTGCCGCCGCCCCAGGCGCGGGAGGCGAGCGCCCGGCTGGTCGCCGCCCTGTGCGAGAAGCTCGACGCGATGAGCACGACCGCGCGCATCCTCGTGGTGGCGTCGACTACCCACACCGACGCGCTCGACCCCGCCCTCGTCGCGCCGGGCCGCCTGGACCATCTCATCGAGATCGCGTTGCCCGATCCCGGCGCCCAGAAGGAGATCCTGGAGCTGATCCGCGGCCGGACCGAGAAGAACGCCGGGCGGCCGCTCTTCCAGAAGATCGACTACGACAAGATCTTGCCGGTCATGGGCGGCATGAGCGGCGCCGACCTCTCCGTGATCGTCCGGCGCGCGCTCGAGGTCAAGGTACGCGGTTCCGCCGAGCACGCCGACGCGTCGCCCGTCTCGACCGAAGACCTGCTGGACGCGATCGACAACTACAAGGGCGTGCGGGGAGTCGTCGAGAAGATCCGCTACGGCCAGTACCTGTAGGATGATCGCGTCCACGACGATTCGCGTCCGGTACAAGGACACGGACTGCATGAAGGTCGTCTACTACGGGAACTACCTCACGTACTTCGAGGTCGGGCGCGTCGAGTTCCTCCGCCAGCAGGGCCTCGCGATGTCCGACGTCGATCAGCGGATCCACCTCCCGGTCGTCGAAGCCCTCGTGCGCTTCCGCAAGCCGGCTCGGCTCGACGACCTGCTGGAGGTGCGCTGCTGGGTGAGCGAGTGCAAGCGCGCCAGCTTCCGCTTCGCCTACGAGATCCGAAACGAGGCGGGCGAAGGGGTGGCTACCGGCCCGACGCTCCACGCCTGCCTGGATCCGGCGACCAGCGCCATGGTCGCGGTGCCGCCCTGGCTCCTGGAGCGCATGCCGGTCGTTCCGTCGAAGTGAGCGGCCGGCCGTTGTATACTTCGTAACCGGCCTCGATGATCGAAGTCGAACACCTCACCAAGCACTACGGACTGGTCACGGCGATCAGCGACGTGTCGTTCAGCGTCGCGCCGGGCCAGATCGTGGGGTTCCTCGGGCCTAACGGGGCCGGGAAGTCCACGACCATGCGGATCCTCGCCTGCTTCATGCCGGCCTCGAGCGGCGTCGCGCGGGTCGCCGGGCACGACGTGTTCCGTGAATCCATGGAGGTGCGGCGTCGGATCGGCTATCTGCCGGAGAGCGTGCCGCTCTATCCGGACATGCGCGTCGCGCCCTACCTCGACTTCGTGGCCGAGGTGAAGGGCGTGTCCAGGCCGGAGCGGCGCCGGCGCGTCGCCGACGTCATGGACCGCTGCATGGTCGCCGACGTCCAGAACCGCCTGATCGGGAAGCTGTCGAAGGGGTACCGCCAGCGTGTCGGTCTGGCGCAGGCGATCATCAGCGATCCGGAGGTGCTCATCCTCGACGAGCCCACGATCGGTCTCGACCCCAAGCAGATCACCGAGATCCGGTCGCTCATCAAGTCGCTCGCCGGCCAGCACACCGTGATCCTGTCGACGCACATCCTCCCGGAAGTGTCGATGCTGTGCGGGGCCGTGATCATCATCAACAAGGGCGCGATCGTCGCCCAGGGCCCCATCGACACGCTGGTCGAGCAATTCTTCCCGACGGCGCGGGTCGAAGTGGAGATCGTCGGTCCGCCGCCCGCCGTTCGCGACCGGATCCGCGCGATCCCCGGCGTCCTGTCCGTGCAAGATCAGGCGTTCGCGAACGGCGCCGCCCGCTACGTGGTCGAGGCGGCGCGAGGCCGTGACGTCCGCGCCGAGATCTTCCAGCTGGCCGCGCAGCAGCGGTGGGACCTGCTGGAGCTCAAGCGGGTCGGGATGACGCTCGAGGAGGTCTTCATCCGGGTCGTCGCGGGTGAGGAAGCCGGCGAGGAAGCAAGGGAGGAGACGCGGTCGTGAGGATCTGGCCGATCTTCAAGAAGGAGATACGCCTCTACTTCACGTCGCCGGTGGCGTGGGTGGTGTTCACGATGTTCCTGCTGATCGGCGGCTACTTCTTCTACTCGATCTTCGCGTTCTACACGCTCGCCTCCATGCAGTCGGCGATGAACCCGTCGATGGGGCGCGACCTGAACGTCACCGACAGCGTGATGCGACCGCTGTTCTCGAACATCAGCGTCATCCTGCTGCTGCTCCTGCCCATGGTGACGATGCGGCTCTTCGCCGAGGAGCGGCGCTCGGGCACGATCGAGCTGCTGCTCACGTACCCCGTGCGAGACGGCGCCGTGCTGGCCGCGAAGTACCTGGCGGCCCTCGCGCTCTACGCGATCATGATCGGGCTCACCGTGCTCTACCCCGGAATCGTGGTGTACTTCGCGCGGCTCGAGTGGGGGCCGGTGGTCACGGGGTACCTCGGGCTCCTGCTCATGGGCGCGGCGTTCATCGCCGTCGGCGTGTTCGCGTCGTCGCTGACCGAGAATCAGATCGTCGCCTCGATCACCACGTTCGGGGTCCTCCTCATCTTCTGGATCCTCGGCTGGAGCGCGGACTACGCGGGCGGAACGCTGGGCAAGGTGCTCCAGTTCCTGTCGATCCTCGAGCACAACGAGAGCTTCGCCAAGGGCGTCCTGGACACCAAGGACGTCCTCTACTATCTCAACTTCACCGTGCTCGCGTTGTTCCTGACACTCCGATCCCTGGAAGCGCGGCGGTGGAGAGGATGATCCGGCGGCTTCTCGACTGGGGCGGCTACGGCGGCCTCGTCGTGCTGGTGGCGGCGGCGATCCTGCCGTTCCTGCGGCCGGAGTGGACGCGGTTCCGCTGGACGCTCGTCGCCGCCGGCGTGCTGCTCGTGCTGGCGTCCCTGTTCGCGCGGGTCGAGGACTTCCGCGGCCTCTTCGGCCGCCGGGCGATGCGATACGGCCTGAACACCGCGGTGGCGGTCGCGCTGGTGCTGGGCGCGACCGTCGTCGTCCAGGCGCTGTCGTTCCGGCACAGTGCCCGCTGGGACCTCACCGAGAACAAGCGGTTCAGCCTCTCGCCGCAGACCGTGCAGCTTCTCGGCGGGCTCAAGACCGAGGTGAGCGCGGTCGCCTTCTACCGCAGCGACCAGCCCGGCAAGCGCGTGGCCGAGGACCTGCTCAAGCAGTATGCGCGCTACTCGAACGGGAAGTTCACGTGGCGGAGCGTCGACCCCGACCGTGAGCCCGGCCTCGCCCGCCGCTACGGGATCGAATCGTACGGGACGATCGTGCTCGAGACCAAGACGAAGTCGGAAAAGGTGCTCGACGCCGAAGAGGAGAAGCTGACGAACGGCCTCGTCAAGGTCACCCGTGAGGGCAAGCGCGTCGTCTATGTGGTCCAAGGGCACGGCGAGCACGAGCTCGGGAACAGCGATCGGCCGGGGTTCAGCGAAGCGAAGTCGGCGATGGAGAAGGCCAACTACGACGTGAAGCCCCTGGTCCTCGCGCGCGCTGGCAAGGTGCCGGACGACGCGATGGTCGTCATCCTCGCCGGGCCGCGCAACGACCTGTTCCCGCCGGAGCTCGAAGCCCTCGATGCGTATCTGGGGCGCGGCGGCAAAGTGTTCGCGATGGTGAATCCGTTCCAGAACGAAGGGCTCAAGAAGCATCTCGTGAAGTACGGGTTCCAGCTCGACGACGACCTCGTCGTGGAGCAGAACCCGATCGGGCGCCTCTTCGGGATCGGACCGGAGGTGCCGATCGTCCAGCAGTACGAATCCCATCCGATCACGCGCGACATGAGCGGGATCACCACCCTGTTCCCGCTCACCCGGTCGATCACCGCGCTCAAGACACCGCCCAAGGGCGTCAACGTCCAGGCGCTCGCGCGCACCAGCGCGGAGAGTTGGGGCGAGACCAACCGCGCGGACCTCCAGCGTGGTGTCGCGCAGCCCGATCCGCAAGACTTGAAAGGGCCGCTCACCGTCGCGGCGGTCGCGACGGTCGACAAGGCGCGCATCGTCGTGTACGGCACGTCGAACATCGCCGCCAATCAGTTCCTGAACATCCAGGGCAACCGCGACTTCTTCCTCAACACCGTGAGCTGGCTGGCCGAGGAGGAAGATCAGATCTCGATCCGCCCCAAAGACGTGAAGCAGACCCCGGTCTTCATGAGCTCGAATCAGGCGCAGGCCGTGTTCCTCCTGCCCGTCGTGGTCCTGCCGGCGCTCGTGCTGGTCGGCGGGATCGTCGCCGTCGTCCGCCGCCGCGCGGCGAACTGACCGGCCGGTCATGCGCTGGCAGACGACCGCGGTACTGGCCGTCATCCTGTTCGGGCTCGGCGCCTTCTACTACGTCTACGAGATTCGGCTGGGTCCGGAGCGGGAGAAGACCGAAGGCCGCAAGGGGCGCGTCTTCTCGGTCGAGCCCGGTGATGTCGCCGAGGTCGAGATCAAGCGACCCGATTCCGTCGTCAAGCTCAAGCGCGAGGGCGATGGCTGGCAGATCCTCGCGCCCGTGAAGGCGCGCGGCGACCGCGGACCGGTCGACGAGACGGTGACCTCGGTCGTCACCGCCCGCATGGACCGTGAGATCGCCTCGGCCCCGCAGGCACTCGGCGACTTCGGCCTCGACCGCCCGGCCGCCGACGTCACACTCCGCCTGAAGGACGGCAAGGAGCTCGGCCTGGCTCTGGGCGCCAAGAGTCCGACCGGCGTCTGGGTGTATGCGCGCGAGGCGGGCAAGCCGGCGGTCTTCGTCGTGCCCGATTCGGTCTTGAGAGACACGACGCGGGCGGTCGCCGACTTCCGGGACAAGACCGTGCTCGAGTTCGACCAGCGGGACGTGACGGCGCTCGACATCGTCACGCGTGACGACACGCTCGCCGTCGAGCAGGCCGACGGCCGGTGGAAGCTGACTCGGCCCCGGGCACTGCCGGCGGACGCCGACACGGTGCGGGACTTCCTCGAGAAGCTCCGTTCCGCGCGGGTCAAGGAGTTCGTGGCCGAGGCGCCGCCGTCGCTCGCGCCGTTCGGGCTCGACCGACCCGTGCGGCTCTCCATCCACACCGGGCGGGAGAAGGACCGCGCGACGAAGGCGCTCCTCTTCGGGCGCGGGGACCCGGTCAAGAAGGGCGTCTATGCGATGCGCCCGGGCGAGTCGACCGTCATGCTGATCCCGGACGAGACGTGGACGGCCGTGCCGAAGAACGTGGCGGTCCTCCGCGATAAGACGGTGGTCGGCGTCGAGCGCGACAAGGTGACGCGGGTCGAGATCGAGAGCCTGAAGGGTGCGGTCACGCTCGCGCGCGAGGGCGAGCGCTGGAAGATCACAGCGCCCGAGGCGCTGCCGGCCGACCAGGTCGAGGCCGGCGCCGTGCTCTTCAAGCTGCGCGAGCTCCGCGCCCAGGCTTTCCTCACCGACGACGCGTCGGGCATCCCCCGCTATCTCGCGAAGCCCGCCGTGCGCGTGAGCGTCACCGAGCAAGGGGCGCCGTTGCCCCGCATCCTCCTGCTGGCGCCCTCGCCGGAGCGCCGTGGCGGCGCGCCGAGCGCCTACGCGGCGCTGGCCGGACAGGGCCCGGTGGTGCTCGTCGACGGCAAGGCGCTCGAGGAGCTCGGCCGATCGCTCGACGACCTGCGCGACCGGACGCTCCTGCCCGGGCTCGACCCGAAGGACATCAAGCGGATGCGGGTGCGCGCCGGCGGCCAGACGATCGTGGTCGAGCGTAGCGGTGAGTTCGACTGGAAGCTGGTCGAGGGGGGTCGTGGCGCGGCGAAGACCGCGACGGTGGACAACCTGCTCTACGCGCTCCGCGCGCTCAAGTGGAAGACGGTCGCCGCGCCCACCGGCGACGAGCCGGCCAGGTACGGGCTCGACGCGCCCACGCTCGAGGTCGGGCTGCTGAAGGCGGACGGGAGCGAGCTCGCCACCGTCCTCGTCGGGAAGCGCGACGGTGAGCGCGCCTGGGTCAAGCTGAAGGCGGGACCGGCGATCTACACCGTGGACGCCAAGCAGCTCGGCGAGTCGCCCAAGGTGCCGGACGACTTCAGGGGCTGATCAGGCCAGCAGGCCGAGCTCCCGGTAGCGCGGGGCGATCCGCTCGGAGATGAGACCGAGCCGCTGCAGGCGCGGCATCAGGTTGTCCTGGAACAGGAAGCTGTTGAACGACTTCGTGGTCTGCGAGTGGGTGACGGTGTCCTTCCAGATGGCGTCCCCGTCCCATCCCATCTCGGTCCAGACGTTCTTCACCGACTGAAATCCTGTCCGCTCGTCGCGCGCGTACATGTGGTCGCACGCCTTGAACGTGAAGTCCTCGAGGTACTCGCGCTTGGCCGGCTCCATGTTCGGGATCGATCGCCGCAGTGCGAAGTAGCCGAAGTTCACGTGACGCCCCTCGTCCTGGAGGACGTAGTCGAGCAGCTGCCCGAGCGTCGGGTCTCCGGTCTGCTTGCGCATGACGTTGAAGGCGGCGATGGCGAGCCCCTCGACGATCATCTGCATGCCGAGGAGCTTCAGCTCCCAGAGATTGGTCGCCAGGATCTCGTCGAGCAGCGATTTGAGGAGCGGGTCGACGGGATAGATCTTGTGGAGCTTCTTGACGTACCGCTCGAAGACCTCGACGTGTCGCCCTTCGTCGACGACCTGGGTCGAGGCGTAGAGCTTCGCGTCGAGCTCGGGGATCGAGTTCACGAGCTGGCCGCACACGACGAGCGCGCCCTGCTCGCCGTGGAGGAACTGGGACAGGCGCCAGGCGGAGACGCGGATCTCGACCTCTCTCTGCTCTTCCGGCGTCAGCTTCGGGAAGAAGTCGGTCCCCAGAAATGCCATCTGCACGTTGAGCACGGGCCCCTCGGTACCGAGGGGTCGGGTCCAGTCGATCGCCGTGGAGGCGTTCCACTGATTCTTCTTGGCCGTCTCGTAGAGGGTCGCGAGCTCCTCGTGGGTCGGGAGATAGTCGTAGTCCCAGAGGGTCTCGAGCTGGTACGTCACGCGTCGGGCCGCCGCCGCCCGCGTCGTCGTCATGCAGTCACCTCGGAGCTCCAGGTCGGATCGGGATCGTCATATCGTCTCGGGGCCCGGCCGGCCATTCTACCCTGATCGCGCCGCCCGCGCCCGAATGCGCTCGCGCACCTGGTCGATCAGTGGCTGCACGTGAGACGCGAAGAACGCGGCGCCGAAGCGGGCGTCCGACATGGCGCCGTGGCTGTCGCGCGCACAGCGGGCGCAGACCTCGAGGACCCGCCCGCGGGCGAGACGCGCGATCTTGAGGTCGGGCGCTCGCCGCGCACGCGCCTCGAAGCCCGCCCAGTCGGCGAGGTCATAGTAGGAGTCGCCCTCGTAGAGAAAGATCACGCCCGGAAACCGGGCGCGTGCGGCGAGCTGCGCGATCTCCGACTCGCGCGCCCGCTTGACCTCGCTGGAGTGCGGGAGCTGGCCGTGGCAGGTGGGCGCGAAGGCGACGACGCCCCCGACGCGAGGATACGTGAAGGCGGCCGCCTGCAGCGAGCCCCAGCCGCCGCAGCTCTGCCCCACCAGGATGATGTTCTCCAGCGGGACCCCGTCACGCCGACGGAAGCGCTCGACGGCGGCCTCGATGTAGTCCCCGTGGTGCGTCCGCTCGAGGCGGGAGGCGTTGCGGACCTGGGAGAACAGGACGACGTCGGGGTTCCGGTCGACCGCGAGCTGCAAGATCGATGGCACCAGGGGCTTGTAGGTGCCGGCGGTGTCCGCGAGAAGCCGTGGTTGTAGATCAGCACGATCGTCCGCGCCGGGTCCGCGTCGATGGCTCGGCCCGCGAATGTTCCCTCGACCGGGAAAGTGCACGCGGTCGCGGTCAGGGCCAGCGCGGCGCACCACGCCGGGCGAGCGAACGGGGCATGCATTCGAGAGGGCATTCTAGCGTCGTCGGGGTCACTGCGGTAGGATGGTGGCCGTGCCGGACGAGGCGATCTACCTCGAGCAGATGGAGCTGGGGCCGATGCAGAATTTCGTCTACCTCATCGGCGATCCGCAGTCGCGCGAGTGCGTGGTGGTCGACCCGGCGTGGGAGATCGACACCATCGTCGACACCGCGCAGGCCCGGGGCATGACGATCACGGGCGCGCTCGTCACGCACACCCACCAGGATCACGTGGGCGGCAGCCTCGACTCCTGGGGCATGCCGGGACGCATTCCCGGCGTCGAGGACCTGCTCGAGCGCGTGAAGGCGAAGGTCTACGTGCACAAGGCCGAACGCGAGTTCCTCAAAGGCTTCGGCTCCGACCTCGTGAAGGTGGACAACCACGCGACGCTGACGATCGGCCGGCTGACGCTGACCTTCATGCACACCCCCGGGCACACGCCGGGCTCTCAGTGCTTCTTGATCGACGGCCGGCTCGTGTCGGGCGACACGCTCTTCATCGGCTCGTGCGGCCGGACCGATTTGCCGGGCAGCGACCCATCCGAGATGTACTACTCGCTCACCCAACGCCTCGCCGCGCTGCCCGAGTCCACGATTCTCCTCCCCGGCCACAACTACGGCGGCCCGTCCTCGACGATCGGCGACGAGAAGCGCGGCAATCCCTTCATGCGCTTTGCGTCCCTCGGCGAGTTCCTTCGGGTAATGGGCGGCGGGCGAATCACACCGCCCTAGTCCCCAGCGCGTCGCTCACGTCGTCGCGACCTTGCCGCTCGAACACGGCGGCGCTGTTCTTCCGACGCCGATGGCCCGAGATGCTACTCTGAAAGAACTCATGGCGATCGGTGTCAAGAACTGGCTCAAGGTCCGATTCATCGCGGGTTTCTTCGTCACGGTTCCCGCCTTCCTGACCGCGTGGCTCCTCTGGATCTTCTGGAGCCGGATCGACGACGTCTTCGCCCCGATGTACGAGAAGATCCTCGGGCGCCCCATCCCGGGGCTCGGGTTCCTGACCGCGGTGGGCATCATCCTGGTCATGGGCACGATTGCCCGGAACGTGGTCGGCCGCCGCGTACTCGCCTGGGGCGATACGCTCCTGTTGCGGGTGCCGATCTACCGACGCCTCTACCCGTCGGTCAAGATGCTGATCGACTCGTTCTCGCCCGAGCGGCGCAGCGGGTTCGGGGCCGTCGTGCTCGTCGAGCATCCGCGCCAGGGCGAGTATGCCTTCGCCTTCATCACGAGCCAGGTCCTGGTGGAGACCCCGGACGGCAAACGCGAGATGGTGACCTTGTTCATCCCGACGAACAACCTCTATCTGGGCGACATCGTGCTCGTCCCGCGCGACGATGTGCTCCCGACAGGACTGGCCGTCGAGGAAGGCGTCCGCATCATCCTGTCGGCCGGGAACGCCACCCCTCGCCAGCTCCCGCGGAGCTAGCGGACCTCGCGCTCCCGGGGCAGGTGCCGTGCCCACTCGGCGACCGCCTGGCCGAGCGGGTAGAGCTTGCCGAAGAAGAAGTGATCTGCCCCGTCGATGGCGGCGGTGGCGACCCACGGAAAGCGCGCGGTGAGCCGTGCGAAGTCGGCGGGCGGGCAATAGGGATCCGCAGTGCCTGCCACCATGAGGGTCGGAAGGTGCTGCCGGCCCTCGAGGCACCCGAAGTCGTACATCGCGAGGGGCGGCGCGATCAGCACCAGACCTCCGAGGCGTGCGTCGCGGCAGCCCACGAGCGCGGCGACCCGCGCGCCGAACGAATATCCGGCGATCGCGCGCAGTCCTCCGCCCATGGCCTTTTCGAGGGCGTCGAGGGCCGCCGCCGCGTCCTCCAGCTCGCCGACGCCACCGCCGCGACTGCCCCCGGAGCCGCCGACCCCGCGGAAGTTGAAGCGCAAGGTGGCGAGGTCGAGGTCCGCGCACACTTCCTGGACGCGCACGACGACGGGGTTGTCCATGTCGCCGCCGTAGAGAGGATGAGGATGGCAGATCACGACACCGGCCTTCGGGGAGGCGGGCAAGGCCAGGCGCGCCTCGAGGCTCAGATCGTCGCCCACGGTCACCGTCAACGGCTGTTCGGATATCATGCCGTCATGAGAATACGGATGGGGGGCGTGCCCGTCCAATGATCGTGTTGACCTGTCTGCGCACCCGCCGTCGGATCGGCGCTTATCTGGATGAGGCTCTCGATGAGAGAACCGCACAGTCGACCGCCCGGCACCTGAGTGGATGCAGCACCTGTCAAGGCGAAGAGGAAAAGCTTCGCCGGATGCGGGCTCTGCTGCAGCGCACCATGGTCCCGAGCGCGAGCCGGGCGGAACCGGATTGGACGGGCTTCTGGCCGGGTGTTGTCCGCGGTATCGAGGACGCACGACACCGTGACGCACCGGCCATCGCAACCCCGAGGTGGTGGTGGCGTCCCCGATTGACGCTCGGCGGCGCGCTGGCGGCCGCCGTCCTGGTATCGCTGACGCTCTGGCAGACGATGTCCGGCCCGCTCGCCCCGGATGCTCCCATCATCGTGAGCTCGGCTCACACGGAAGATCCGCGCGGCACCGTCATGGTCTATTCGACCAACGAGAAAGACGTGACCGTCGTCTGGGTCCTCGGCCTCGACGACTCCGACTGACCCACCCGCCCCACGCTCCGCAGCTTCCCAAGACCGTCCTCGTTCCTCGAACAAAAACCCGCTACGCCCGCCGGCCGCTCTGGCCGGGGTGGGTCCCCTCCGCGACCCGTGTAGTCAGGGTTACCGGAATCGCATAGCGAAACTCAGGCCTCGAGGCCTGTGGGCTAGCGTGGTCGCGGAGGGGACCCACCCCGGCCAGAGCGGCCGGCGGGTTCAACGAGTCTTGAGAGAAGCGAGGCGCTCGCGGGCGAGAGAAATCTCCTCGGCCCGAGGGAAATTGTCCACGAGATACTGGAGCCGCGCCTGGGCGAGCGCGGGCTGCTTGAGGTCGATCAGCGCGAGCGCTTCCTTGTAGAGGGCCGCCGGGACCTTGTCGGCTCGGGGATAGTTCGCGAGGACCTTCTTGAACTCCTGCACGGCCTGCTCGAGCGACTCTGACGCCTTGTCGCCCTGGCCGGAATCGGCGAACCCACGCGCCAGGGAGAGGTACGCTTCGCCGATCCAGTACTGGGCGCTCCCGGCCAGCTCGTGGTCGGGGTAGCGCCGCAGGAACTCACGGAAGCCCGCGATCGCGAGCGAGTAGCTTCCCTTGCTGAAGTCGATATAGGCCGCCTGGTAGATGTCCTGGGGCTGCAACAAGCCCGTCGTCGGCCGCGGAGGCACGGCGGCCATCGAACCCGGAGGGGCGCCGGAGGACGGTCCTGACATCCCGGCCGCCGGCGGTCGAGGTCCGCCCGACGTCGAAGAGCCGGGAGTCGAGCCCGGCCCGCGAAGCTGCCGGTTCAGGCTTTCCAGCCGCGTCCCGAGCTCCTCGACGCGACTCGTGAGCGTCGTCAGCGTGTCGCTGAGGCTGTCGATCTGGCGGGTCAGCGCCGAGACCCGATCGCTCTCGCCCGACTGCTCGCGCAGGCGACGGTCGAGCTGCGCGGACACGCCGTCGGCCTCGGCCTTGGCTCGCTGGGCCGCCTGCTGGGCCGCCGCCACGTCCTGACGGATCTGCAGGATGTCCTGCTGAGTCGCGACGCCGGTGGCTTCCTGGACCTCCGCGCAGCCGGCGAGCGACAGAACGACTCCGAGGAGGAGGCTGCACCTCCTCATCGGTCGGACCTCACGTGGGCCTAGCGAGCCTTGACGAGGAAGTGCGCGCGGCGATTCTTGCTCCAGCACGACTCGTTCTGCTCGTTGCAAACCGGCCGCTCCTTACCGTAGCTGATGATGGTGATGCGGTTGGCCTGGACGCCCTGGGAGACGAGATAGTTCATCGCCGACTTCGCACGCCGCTCGCCGAGCGCCAGGTTGTACTCGTTGGTCCCGCGCTCGTCGCAGTGGCCTTCGATGAGCACGAGGTTGTCGGCGTTCGACTTCAGCCAGGCCGCGTTGGCGTCGAGGGTCTTCGTGTCCTCGGGGCGGATGTCGTACTTGTCGAACTCGAAGAACACGTCCTTCAGGGCGGCGCTCTCCGTGAACTCCTTGGGCGACGGCCGCGTGGTCGGGGCCGCCGTTGCCGGCGCGGGCGCGGCGCTCGGGCCGGGGGCCGGCGCGGCGGGCGCGGGCGCGGCCGTCGCCGGGGCCGCGGCGCGAGGCGCCGGTGCCGGCGCTGACGTCGCCGCCGTCGTCGCGGGTCGCTTCGCACAACCGCTGATGATCAGCCCCGCAAGCAGCAGCGACATCACCGTGACGTGCGCGGCGCGTGTGACCATGACGTCTCCTTTGGCCTCAGCCTCGAGTGCCCGGTATTTTGGCATCTAATGCTATCACGGTAGACGCGGCGACCATGAGGGACTTGTGGCCTCGGCCGTGCCCTGCGTGACTTGTGTCGTCGCGGATCCGTCGAGCAGCATGAAGAACACTTGCCAGCGACCGGTGCGGTTGGACTGGAACGCGATGTGGCGGCCGTCGGGGGCCCAGGTGGCGCCCTGATTGTCCCCCGGGCCGCTCGTCAGGGGCCGTGGGCTCGAGCCGCCCGGGCTGATCGCCCAGAGGTCGTGCGTCGCGCCACGCTGCGTGTACACGATGGTGTCGCCCTTCGGGGACCAGCGCGGCTGCGTGTGAAAGCCGCCCGAGGTGAGCTGGCGCACGTTCGCGCCGCCCCGGTCCATCACGAAGATTCGCGGTTGCCCCGCACGGTCGGAGACGAACGCGATCTGTTCGCCCGTCGGTGACCACGTGGGCTCCGTGTCGATCGACGCGTGGCGCGTGAGACGCTGGAGCACGCCGGTCGCGACCGTGAGCACGTAGATCTCCGGGTTCCCGTCCTTCGAGAGCGTGAGCGCGAGGGACTTCCCGTCGGGGCTCCACGCCGGCGACGAGTTGATCCCCAGGAACGACGCGAGGGTCTGCACCCCCCGCCGCGGCTCGAAGGGGAAGAGGCGAAAGAGGTCGGGGTAGCCGTTCATGAACGAGGTGAAGGCGATCGATCGCGCGTCCGGTCCCCAGACCGGCGAGAGATTGATCGATCCGTTGCGGGTCGCCCCGGTCGTGCCGGCCCCATCGTAGTCGGCGACGACGATCTCTTTCGCCCCGGGCGACCCGAGGAGGTACGCGAGCTTGGTGTCGGCGACCCCCGGCTCACCGGTGAACTGCAGCACGATCTCGTCGGCGATCTTGTGCGCCAGGCGGCGACGCCAGTCGAAGCTC
Source organism: Candidatus Rokuibacteriota bacterium (assembly GCA_003220535.1). Lineage (GTDB taxonomy): Bacteria > Methylomirabilota > Methylomirabilia > Rokubacteriales > CSP1-6 > AR31. The sequence continues at coordinate 10,979 of QHSU01000040.1, read as the reverse complement.
GGCAGCGCCGGTTGCGGCGCGGCGGCCTCGAATTTTCGCGACGCGATCAGGCGCTGATCCGGTGTGGTGAGATCGTAGAGGCGCATCTCCCCCTCGAGACGCTCGCCGCGGATCCCCAGCAACCCGTGCACACCGGCGTGAGCGCCGGCGGCGGCGGCCTCGGTCCACGCCTGCATGAGCGCCTCGGGATTGTTGGCGGGAAGCGCGGGCCTCCCCGCCACGACGCTGAAGAACCCGGAGAGCGTGAGATCGTTGCCGGCGACCGAGGCGAGGAGCTTCGCGACACCCCCGGTATCGGTCCCGGCGACGACCGTGAACTCGGGGATGGCGATGTTGAGCTTCTTGCTCCCTCCACCGGTCACGTTGATGTAGACGTCGACGGCCTGAGCGCGCACCGCTGGCGGCGCGGCCCAGAGGCCGAGGACGGTAGCGATCGCGAGCCCGACGAGCATGGCGGCGGCGGCGACGCGTTCCACTGAATTATCCCCCTGTCGGATCGAAGACGAACTGCAGCCCGATCCTCAGCACGGGTTTCTTGAAGTCGTCGGGAAGGGGCGGAAACGGACTGGCGTCATTGATCACGCGGAGCGCGACCTGGTCGTAGTAGGCGTTGCCCGAGCTCTTGTCGATCGCCACCTGGCTGAGCTTCCCGTCGCGCCGGATCTCGAAGACGACGGCCGGCTGCTGGCCCGGGATGGCCCGTCCGTTCCACTGTGCCCGAATCTTTTCCGAAATCTGCCGAATGTAATACGCGTACGGAAAGTCCGTGACGTTGAGCGTGAGCGGGCCGGTGCCCGAGGCTGAACCCGAGGCCGCACCGATCGGCGGGGGCGGCGGTGCGCTCGCCTCGCGTCGAGCGGGCGCCGGTGTCGGAGCGGTCGACGCTGAGGCGCTCGCGACGGTGGGCAGCTCCTTGTCGTCCGGTCGCGGCAGCGCGGGCGACCGCGGCGGCAGACTCCTGTCGGGCAACCCGACGGAGTCGCGCTGCGGCGGCAGCTCGCGGGCCGGCAGGTCCCGCGCCGGCAGGTCGCGCGCGGGCTCGCGCCGGGGCAGCTCGGCCGGGGTCGGCCTCGGGATCGGCGCCTCCTCGACGCTCGGCGGCAGCGAGACGCCCCGGGGGGAACCGACAGCCGCGATACTGGGTGTGAGGACCACGAAGACCGGCTTCGACCGCGTATCGCTCCAGATGGACGCGCCGTAGATCACGGCCGAGAAGAAGGCGGCGTGGGCGACCGCCGACACGACCATCGGGGACAGCGGCAGCCGCAGCCGCCCCAGCGCCGGTCCGATGTGGAAGGGCACACGCAGAGCCACTGCAAGCCTTGCCGTCGCGGTCTCAGCGCTCCCGAGCCGGCTCGGTGACCATTCCAAGTCGCTCGATGCCCGCGCGACGGACGCGATCCATCGTCTCCACGACCGCGCCGTAGGAGAGTGCGGCGTCGGCCTTCAGATAGAGGGTCTTGTCGGTCCGGTTGGCGAACGCCTGCCGCAGCGCACCTTCGAGCCCGGTGGGGGGCACGCGTCGTTCGTTCAAGAACAGCGACTGGTCCTTGGTGACCGTGAGCACCATGCGCTCCTCGACGGCCGTCGGCTTCGACGCCGCCCTGGGCAGGTTGACGTCGATCCCGCGGTACATCATGGGTGCGGTCAGCATGAAGATCAGCAGCAGGACCAGCACGACGTCGACGAGCGGGATGATGTTGATCTCGGCGAGGTTCGTGCCGATCCGGCGCGCGCCCTGCGGCTCGTCGAACCTAAATGCCATCTTTGGCGACGCGTCCCACCTTGGCGGCGGGGCGGCTCAAGAGGTTGAGGAGGTCCATCGTGAAGCCTTCCATCTCGACGGCCCAGTGCTTCACGCGGTTGACGAAGTAGTTGTATCCGATGACGGCCGGGATCGCGGCGCCGAGCCCCGCGGCCGTCGCGACCAACGCCTCGGAGATGCCCGGCGCGACCACGGCGAGGCTCGCCGAGCCCTGAGCGCCGATCCCGTGAAACGCCGCCATAACGCCCCACACCGTGCCGAAGAGGCCGATGAACGGCGTGGCGCTCGCGGTCGTCGCGAGGAAGGGGAGATAGTGCTCGAGGCGGGCGACCTCGAGGGCGGCCGCGCGTCGAAGCGCACGGCTCACCGCCTCGAGCCGGTCGGCGCCGAGCCCCTCGTCGAGATCGTCGAGCACCTTGTCGAGGACCTCCGGGATTCCTGAGACCTCCTGGTAGGCCGCGAAGTACAGCTGGGCGAGTGGGCTTTGCCGGAGCTTCCGCGCCGCGCTGTGCACGACGGACGGGCGGCGCGCCTCACGGAACACCCGGAGGAACTCGAACGTCTGTCGGCGTACGCGCCGGAACTGCCACGCCTTCTCCACGATGAGCGCCCAGCTCACGATCGAGAAGACCATGAGCACGAGCAGGACGGCCTTGGCGATCGGACCCGAGTTCCAGACGAGGGCAAAGATGCCGGAGCTCAGCGTGTCGCTGGGCACAGATGCTCCTTTAGTTTGCGTTCAATACATCTACGGCATTATAACCACATCCGTGGGGCGCGCCCTCGTCCTCCCGCTCCTGCTGGCCGTGATCGGTGTGGGCGCACCGGCCGCGTCGGGTCAGGACGCCCGCGCCGCCGTCGAAGCCTTCGTCGCCAGGGCCGCGGACGTCCGGATCAGTGATCTCGTCATCGACCAGAACCTGACCCTGTACCACCCCGACGGGCAGCGTCGGGCGTCGGGAGGCGAGCAGCGGATGCTGTTCAAGCTTCCGCAGCGCCAGCGCGTCGAGCAGACCGTGGAAGGGCAGCGCGAGATCCAGCTCACGGTCGGCGATCGCGTCTGGATACGGCGGGCGGACGGCAAGGTCTCCGAGATCCCCACGCCCGAGCCGGTGCGCGCCCTCACGCACCTGCTCGTCCCGGTGAAGCGCCGCGCTGCCGATCTGCTCGCGGAGTGGCGGGCTCGCGGCGTGCGGGACGACGTGAGCCACGTGGCGCGCCTGGGCGGGCGTCCCGTCACGGTGATCGGCGCCCGCCCCGGCGACCGCGACGTGCCCGCCGTGTGGCTCGACGCAGACTACGGGATCGTCCGCATCGTCACGCGGGAGCGGCTGCCGAACGGCGCCAGGCTGCTCGACCTCACGTTTTCCGAGCACCGACCTCTGGTCGGCGGACTGTACTTCCCGTACCGCCAGGAAGTGTTCGTCGACGGCAGGCTCCTCGTGCTGTTCACCGTCCGCTCGGTCGCGATCAACACGAACCCCGCCGACGCGCTCTTCGACCCGGCAAGCCTCCGATCGCCCTGATGCACTTCGCGTTTCTCGGCACGTCGGGCTCGATCCCGTCCGCCACCCGCGATACGACGTCGATCGTCGTCGTCGGGCCCGAGGGCGCCGTGCTGCTCGACTGCGGCGGAAGCCCGGTCCAGAAGCTCCGGCGTCTCGGCATCGACCCGCAGGCGCTGGCCACGGTGATCGTCACCCATCTCCACCCGGACCATTCCTACGGGCTGCCGGCGCTCGTCAGGAACCTGGCCGTCCTCGGCCGCGAGGCGCCGCTGACCATCCGATGCCGGCCTGAGCACGTCGAGCCCGTGCGGAGCCTGCTCAGCCTGTTCAACACGCTCGAGCGGCCGGGCATGTTCACCCTGACCGTGCGCGCCATCGACCTGGCGGAGGTTGCCCACGCCTTCGACCTGGGGCCGCTCAGCGTGCGGACCTCGCCGAACGAGCACGGCGCCATGCCCAACTTCGCCGTGCGCGTGGACGCGAAGGGGGGTCGGAGCATGGTCTATTCATCGGACACCAGGCCCTGCGACGCCGTGGTCACGCTCGCGCGCGGCGCGGACACTCTGATCCACGACGCGACGTTTTCCGAGCGGGACCGCGGTCGCGTCGGCAGCCGCGTCGGCGCGCACTCGACCGCTGGGGAGGCCGGCGAGGTCGCCGCCCGCGCCGGCGTGCGGCGTCTGATCCTCACCCACATCGAGGCGGAGTATCACGATGAGGTTGACTTGCTCGCCGAGGAGGCGCGCAAGCGGTTCGCCGGAGAAGTCGAGATCGCGCGCGAGCTCGTGCCGTACCCGCTCTGAGCAGCCTGGGACCTATTCCCGAGCGCCCGCCTTCGTGCCTCGAGCCCGGACGACCAGTGGACCGGCGACCCTCACAGGCTCTTCAGGAATCGAAGGAGGACGTCCCGATCTCGGCGCGAGAGGTTCAAGAACGCCGCGGCGGCCGGCGCCCCTTGCCCGCCATGCTGGACGATCGCACTCTCGAGGGTGAGCGCCCGCCCATCATGGAGGAAGCGTGTCCGCGCTCGCAAGCCCATGAGCGGCTCGGTTCGAAACTCGGCCCGCCCGGCGACCCCCTTGCAAAGATCGGCAAGCGCCGGCGCCATGTCGTGTAGGAGCAGATCGGAGTAGAGATAGACCACCTGCTGGTCAAGCACCTTGATCGGGCTCTTCGTGACGAACGATGGGACATGACACTCGGCACACCCGACCCGGTGAAAGGTCTCGCGGCCCTCGTGGTCCATACGATCCCGGTGGACTGGTGAGGGTGGCGCGAGGAACCGAATGAAGTCCACGGTGAGATCACGGTCGGCGAGGCTCAACTCAACAGGCACGTCTACACCCTCCACGATCACACCCTGCTCGTTCACAAAGGCGCCGGTCACGAAGGTTGGCAAATCATGATCGGTGGCCTTCCGGCCGAAACGTCCGAGTCGTCCATTCGGGAGCCTGGCCGCCCGACCCCCAGCCCGACCCTCATGGGCGAGGATCGCGCTCTCCGGAATGGCCTCGATGAGGCCAAAGCCAAAGAGCATCGGGGTTGACCGTGACCCGACATGCACCTCCGCCTCGGCAGGAATCGGGGGTAACGGCGGTCCCGTCGTCTGTTCTCGGAAGACCGGTCCGCCGAACGCCGACAGCTCGTTGCAGGTCGGCTGGTCGCCGGCTGTGGCATGCCGCTCCACGTCGACGTCCTCCTCGTTGAACGCGCCCGCGCCACCAGTGGTGGGGTCTTCGTGGCATTGTGCGCAGGACACGTTGTTGAAGAATGGCCCGAGACCGGTGTTCGCGGTGAACTCCCGACTGAACACGGCCTTCCCCTGCGTGAACCGGGCGAGTTCGTCCTGGGACAGACCCGGCATCGGATCACCGAGCCGTGGTGACTGTCTGATCATCGGCATCGCCACACCCGTCAGAATCAGAGAAACTCCCGCCGCGACAAATATCACGCGCCCCTTCATCGTCGCCTCCCGCTCGCTGGAGGCACGGTCCAGGTGAAGAGGATGTGCGGGCCGTGTCGAGGATTCGTCCTCGTTCTCCTCCCGATTCCTTCCGCAAGGGCCGTACCAGAGCGGAAACCCCGGACAGCGCAGGAAATTCGCCTCTCTAGCCGCGACACGAAACGGACAAGATGTCCCTCGCGCCGTGCTGCTGGCACAGACGGTCACCGGCACTTGTCATCCTTGAGAATGACTCGCTGGAAACCCATGTCGGCTCAGAGGCCCTTGGCAGAGCTCAGGAGTGTGAGACGAAGCGGTTGCCGGAGATCCAGAAGCGGAGGCGAAGGTCGACGGCACGCGTGATGCCGACGCGTGGCCCCACGCCGACGCGGAAGTCGCGCGGCCGGTCGGGCGGCTCGATGGTGAAGCATCCGCGCGTGAGATCGGCGCCGTTGTCGCGCAGGGTGATCCCGAGCGCCCGGGTGAGATTGCCGGGGCCGCTGGCCAGCCGCTGGAGGTCGGATCCGACGCGGCGCCGCCTCGCCATGACCGCCAGCCCCAGGACCGGCTCCAGCGCACGGATGAGCACGCATCCCGGCCGCCCCATCGCGCCGGCGATCGCGTTGAGGCAGCAGTGGATCCCGTAGTTCAGGTATACGTAGGCGAAGCCGCCATCACCGTAGAAGAGGACGTGGCTGCCGGGCCTGAACGCGGCGTGAGAGGCGGCGTCGTCGGGACCGAGATACGCTTCGGTCTCGACGATCCGACCCGCCGTGACGGTCCGTCCGCGCCGTGAGACGAGGACGCAGCCGAGCAGATCGCGCGCGACGGCGCGCGCCGGTCGCCGATAGAAGCGACGGGGCAGCGGCACCTAGCCGAGACGCTCGATGACGAGTCGTCTCAACGTCGCGTCGTCGAACGCGATCGCCGTCCGACTCGGCGGCTCCGCCTCGGTCTTGAGCCCCGTTTCGCTGATGATCGCGCAGATGGTCTGCGCCGGGTCGAGCTGCTTCTGCGCCAGCAGGCGCGCGAGGACCGCCAGCGTCGCTACGCCGGTGGGACCGGCCCAGATTCCTTCGACCCGCGCCAGCCGACGCTGCGCCGCGAGGATCTCATCGTCCTCGGCGTCGCCGGCGAGCCCCTTGCCCTCGCGCAGGAGCCGCAGGACCCACGCGCCCTTCTTGCCGGGATCGCCCGCCGCCAGGCCCTCCGCCACGGTATAGCCGATCTTGAGCGGGGTGATCGCGGTTCCGTCCCGGAACGCGCGCGCGACGCCGTTGGCGCGCGTCGCCTGGGCGGCGACCATCAGCGGGGCGCGCGCGATCCAGCCCGCCTCGCGCATCTCCCGGAAGCCGCGCGCGGTGGCGATGAACGTCTCGCCCACCGCGACCGGAGCGACGACGACGTCTGGCGGGGTCCAGCGCGTCTGCTCGGCGATCTCGTAAGCGAGCGTCTTCTTGCCTTCCTGCTTGTAGGCGTTGCGCGAGGCGCCGCAGTCGAAGAAGAGGCGCTCCTCGACGAGCCGGTCCCAGATGGTGATGAGGTCGTCGTAGACGCCCTTGTAGATGATGAGGTTCGTCGTCGTCGCCGCCATGTGCAGGAGCTTCGGCGCCGATGCCCGCTCGTAGGCGAAGATCAGCGACGGCAGACCGGCGCGCGCGGAGTAGGCCGCGACCGACGAGCCCGCGTTACCCGAGCTGACGACCGACGTCGCGCGATAGCCGAAGCCGAGCGCCGCGGCAACGGCGGTCGCCGACGAGCGGTCCTTGACCGTCCCGGTCGGGTTCGGGCCGTCGAACTTGAGGAGCAGCCGTCGGACCCCGAGCTCGCCCGCGAGGCGCGGGCAGTCGAGCAGCGGCGTGCCGCCCTCGCCGAGCGTCAACCGGTGCGCCGGGTCCGCGATCGGCAGCACCGGCGCGTAGCGCCAGAGCCCCGAGCCCGAGAAGAGCTCGGGCCCGACCGCCCGCAGCCGCGCGATGTCGTAGCGCAGCTCGAGGAGGCCCCGGCACCGCTCACACTCGAGCCGGTAGGTGAGCGGGTAGGTGGCGCCGCAGTCGATGCACGTGAGGCTCTCCGCCAACGAGTCCGATTTCATGTTTGCCGTCGGGGCGCCTCCGCGCCCGCCGTTCGGGCGAACCCCCCGAAGCGGTCGTTCACCGTGGCGAGCATCTCCTCGATACGGTGGCGCAGCGTGTGTTCGGCGAGGGCGCGGCGCCGCGCGTTCTCGCCGATTGCGCGGGCCTCGTCGGGATGCGCGAGATGCAGATCCAGCTGCCGGCGGAGCTCACCGAGATCGTGATAGCCGACGACCTCCTCGCCCGGCTTGAAGAGATCGCGAAGGTCCTCCTTGAGGTCCACGATCTGGCAGGCGCCGGCGGCGGCAAGCTCGAAGGTGCGGGTGTTCACGCCGACGATATCGTTCATCGGGTGATGGTGGTTGAGCGAGAGCGTGGAGGCCGCGTAGACGAGCAGCTTCTCGCGTCCGAGCACCGGCGGTCCCGCGATCGCGCGGACCACCGGGTCGCCGGAGGCGGCCCAGCCGCTGCCCCAGAGCCTGAGGGGATAGTCCCGCAGCGCCTTGACGAAGCGCTCCCGGTAGGGGTAGCGGTTGGCGACAAACGCGACCGGGGCGCCGTACTGGCTGGCCTCGTCCGGCGTCGGCGTCACGGGGTGGTGGGCCGACGGGACGCAGTACATCGGCAGGTAGGCGAGATTCCGGATGCCGACCTGCTGGAGGCTTTTCATCGCGTAGCGCTCCTTGGTGAAGAAGACGTCGTACGCTTCGATCGCCTCGAAGGGCAGCATCCAGAGCGGGTTGTCCGGGAAGAAGTTGAGGAAGAGCGCGTCGAGCTTCCGCTTCAGGCGGGCGATGAGTCCGGCGGTGATGGGGCCGCCCTTGATGACGAGAACGAGACTCGGCCGCCAGGCCAGGCACACTCGCTCGAGGTTTCGCGAGATCAGGACCTGGTAGGCGGCCTTCGTCGCGCGGTTCTTGTAGAGGGGATTGTCCTTGCGGTACTCGAACGTCTGGACCTCGTGGCCGAGACCGCGCAGCTCATCGGCGAAGTCCATCCCCATGAGCCCGGGCCGTGCGAAGGGGAGGACGACCAGCCAGCGCACGGGTCGTAGCGTAGCACAGGGATCCGGCGGCTCAGGGTCGGTCAGGCGCCGCCGTCTGGTCGACCAGCGAGGGTCAGGCGACGGCGGCGGTGCGGGTCTGGCGGAAGCGAGCCGCGAAGAGCGGATCGAAGAGCGCGGCGGTGGCGACGAGCGCGGCGTCGGCGCCGTCGCGCAACAGGTCGAGCGCGCGCTCGACCGTCGAAATGCCACCCACGGCGAGAATGGCCCGATCCCAGGCCCCGGCTTTGCGCCACGCGAGCATCTCTTCGATCTGGCGCGCGGCGACCGCGAAGGTCTGGGCGCCCACGACGTCGGCACGCTCGCGGCCGGCACCCTCGAAGGCGGGGGAGCCCTTGTCGTCGAGGACCTTGCGGCTGATGCCGTGGACGAGGACGTAGCCGTTCGCCCACGGCGCGAGCCGGGTGGCCGTGTCGTGGAGCAGGCGTGGTGTCTTGAACGGCCCGAGCTTGGCCAGCACCGGGATGGTCACCGTCGTTCGCACGCGATGGAGGATCCGCGCGGCGAGTGGCACGTTCTCGTAGATCATCTGGGGCTGCTCGACGAACGGGTCCGGTGTGGCGAGATGGACCTCGACCGCGTCGGCGCCGCTCTCCGCTGCCCAGCAGGCGCATTGGGCATAGTCCGCGATGAGCGCCTCGGCGTCGCCGCCGGGATGGGACGTGCCGATGACGCTGACGATCAAGACCTGGCCGCGTCCGACGCGATCCTTGGCGCGCCGGACATCCTTGCGCCACACGTCCGGCTCCATCGAAGGCTCGCCCAGCGAGACGGCGATCGTGGTGTCGCCGTTCACGGCCGGGCGTCGTGCGACGACCGCCGCCTGCTCGCGGTTTTCCACGTGACGAATGTTGGGAAGCGCGAGCGCGGGCCGGAAGCTCGAGCGAACGGTCGCGTAGGTCAGGACGTCGAAACCGAGCCGGGCATAGCCCTCGACCCACTTCGAGTTGAGCAGGGGACCAGCGGCGATGCCCAGGTTCGAGTTGAGCGTGCGGCCGAAGAGCTTGCCGCCGGGTCCGGGCGGCAGACGCCGTACCCGAGGCAAACCCGGAGCGTGCGTGTAGTTCCACTGGTAGGAACGATCGACACGATAGGCGCCTTGGGAAATCGCGCGCTCACTCCTTTCTCCCAGGATTCCCCTAGTAAGCGCCTAGTATATCACGTACTTAGGGCCCAGCCTATCGAAATTCTGGCGCCACCTCCGTCGCGATGAGCTCGAGCTCTCGCATGATGTGCGCGTGCGGCATGCCCGGGAAGAAGGTCCGGCAGATCAGATGAGTCATTCCGTACTCTTCCACGAAGCGCTTGATTTTGCTGACGCACTGACCGGGCCCCCCGATGATGAAGCGGTCCTCCATCAGGCGGTCCAGGTCGGTCGCGATCGAGGCGTCGATGAAGGGATGGCGCCAGCCGCCGGCGTACTCCTTACGGTAGGCGACCATGATGTGCTCCTCGGCGAGCTCACGGGCCTTGCGGTCGCTCTCGGCGATGATCAGATCGCGCGTGAGGGGCCACTCGGTGATCGGCTGGGTCCGCCCCGCCACCCGCCGGTTCTCGAGGAATCGCTTCTTCCCCGCGAGCAGCCGCTCGAGGTCGGCGGTCGGCCCGGGGATCCAGTTGTCGGCGAGCGTCGCCGCTCGCTTGAGCGTGATGTCGCCCCAGCCGCCGATCCACAGCGGCGGGTGAGGCTTCGTCACGGGCTTGGGCTCGAGGCGACCCTCGACGGTGTAGTACGTGCCCTTGAAGCTCACCCGGTCCTGGGTCCAGAGGCCCTTCATGATCGCGAGCTGCTCCTCGAACCTGGCACCGCGCTTCTCCAGCTCGACGCCGTAGAGCGCGAACTCGTCCGGCTTGTAGCCGATCGCGATGCCCAGGGTAATGCGGCCCCCGGACATGACGTCGAGCATCGCGATGTCCTCGGCGAGGCGCACCGGATGATGGAAGGCGGCGACGACGATGTCGGTGCCGAGCATGACCCGTGACGTGCGCGTCGCGAAGCCGGCGAGCACCGTCAGCGGCGACGGCCAGTAGTGGTTCGTCACCGCGTGGTGCTCTTCCATCCAGACGGAGTCGAGGCCGAGCGCCTCCGCCTTCGTGACCTCATCGAGCGCTTCCTTATAGTACTGGCCCCCCTCGATGGGGATGAAGCCGATCTTGAGCCGGGCCATGGGGCGAGAGCCTAGCACGGGTGCAGATGTGAGTCACTTGACAGGCCGCTCGCGGACGATTACACCGTGGTGCATCCCATCGAAGGAGGCTGTCCCATGCCCAGCATGCAGGGCTATCACGCGCTCAAGAATCTCCCCGAGGAGAAAGTCACCGACAAGATCTCGCGCCGGATCCTCGTCGGCGACAAGGAAATGGTCGTCTGGTGGTCGATGAAGGCGGGCGTGCACGCGGCGGCCCACCAGCACCCGCACGAGCAGCTCTTCTGGGTGCTCAAGGGGAAGATGGAGTTCCGCCTCGGCACCGAGAAACGAACCTGTGGTCCGGGCGACCTCGGCGTGATCCCGGGCGGCGTCGAGCACGAGGCGTGGTTCCCCGAGGACACAGAAGTGATCGATATCTTCGCGCCGCCTCGCGAAGACTTCCTCACCGGCGAGACGCCCGCCTATATGCGGAAGGG
>QHSU01000082.1 GCA_003220535.1 Candidatus Rokuibacteriota bacterium | reverse complement strand
TCGTAAGTCAATGGAACAAATTGCGGACGCCGAGCGTTCCTCCGATAGAAGGAGGAACGCCCATGCGCACGGGACGGCCGATACCCCCGCTGACCCTCACCGAGGACGAACGCGACACGCTGGAGCGTTGGGCACGCCGACCGACGACCGCCCGCGCCCTCGCCGAGCGCGCGCGCTTGGTGCTCGAGTGCGCCGCCGGCAAGACGAATACCGTCGTCGCGCGCGAATTGCGCCTGACCAAGCAGACCGTCGGCAAGTGGCGCACGCGCTTTCTCGGCCAGCGCCTCGACGGGTTGCTCGATGAACCGCGCCCGGGCGCGCCGCGCCGGATCACGGACGCCGATGTGGAGCGGGTGATGCGGGTGACGCTGGAAACGACGCCGCGCGACGCGACGCACTGGAGCACCCGCACGCTCGCGCGCCGGTGTGGGCTCAGCCAAACGGCGGTCAGTCGGATCTGGCGTGCGTTCAGCCTGCGCCCGCATCGGGTCAAGACGTTCAAGCTGTCCAAGGACCCCCTGTTCATCGAAAAGGTCCGCGACATCGTGGGGCTCTACCTCAATCCGCCGGACAAGGCGTTGGTCCTGTGCGTCGACGAGAAAGCCCAGATTCAAGCCTTGGATCGCACGCAGCCGCTGTTGCCGATGCGGCCCGGGCAGGTGGAGCGCCGGACCCACGACTACACGCGCCATGGCACGACCTCGCTCTTCGCCGCGCGGAACGTCAAGACGGGCAAGGTCATCGGGGAGTTTCACCACCGGCACCGCGCGGCGGAATTCCGCCGGTTCCTCGACACGATCGAGGCGGCCGTGCCGCCGGCGCTCGACGTGCACGTGATTCTCGACAACTACGGCACCCACAAGACGCCGCTCATTCACCGCTGGCTGGTGCGCCATCCGCGCTACCACGTGCACTTCACCCCGACGGGCGCCTCGTGGATCAACCTGGTCGAGCGCTGGTTCGCGACGCTCACCGACAAGCAGTTGCGACGCGGCGTGCATCGCAGCACGCGCGAGCTGGAGACGGCCATCGGCCGGTACATTGAGGTCACGAACGAACGACCGCGGCCATTCGTGTGGACCAAGACGGCCGATGAAATCCTCGCGAGCGTCGCCCGATTTTGTCATCGAATCTCTAACTCAGGACACTAGATGCAGACAGTGAAAGTAGCGGCACATGGCTTGAACTGAGCCCGCCGGCCGGACGTTACTCCGACGGCTATCCGCGGCGCTGGCGCGGGGACCGTATCCCCGCCTTGCGGGTGCTGGCCGCAGCTCCACGGCTTCACCCGCAGCCTCGGGGGCGGCGCGGCGGGCCTTCCCAAGAAATACTACCGAGCGGGCCCGAGAGAAAGCTCATCGCTCGCCGCTCTGCCGGAGGAGCTTGGCGACGATGCCCGTCCAGCCCGTCTGATGGCCGGCGCCGATGCCCGCGCCGTTGTCGCCGTGGAAGTACTCGTAGAAGAGGGTCAGCGATCAGCTCGAACTCCGGGATCCGGCGGTCGCGCCGCCGGTTTTCCTCCACGAGGCTCCGTAGGGAAACGCCGCCTGGGGATACTTGTAGAGGTACTTCATGTAGGAATGGGTGGGCGTCGAATCGAGGTAGAAGTAGTACTCCTTGACATCCTCGCCGTGATTCCCCTCGCGGCCGGTGAGCCCGAACAGGCGCTCCTTGAGGATCGGGTCGCGGCCGTTCCAGAGCGCCAGCGCCAGGCAGAGCCGCCCGTGGTTGTCGGTGATCCCCGCGATCCCGTCCTCGCCCCACCGGTACGCCCGCGACCGGGCGTGGTCGTGGGGGAAGGAGTCCCACGCGGTGCCGTGGGGGCTGTAGTCCTCGCGGACGGTCCCCCACTGGCGCTCGGCCAGGTACGGTCCCCACCGTTTCCAGTGGGCGGTGCGGTCCTGAGATTTGTGGAGCCGCAGCTCTTCCCTGGTCATGGTCTTTCGTGCGCTCAAAGCTTGGACACGCGAGCGGGGCCGAGTGGAGCAATCAGGACAAGAGCGCCCGGGCGACAGCCGCCGCGCCCAGTAGCGCCGCGCGAGGTTCGAGGACCAGGTGCACCGGTATCGAGGCCATGAGCGGGGCGAGCCGGCCCTTGTCGCGGAAGGCGGTGACGAATGTGCCTTCCACGAGCATTGCGCGAATCTTGGGCGCAATACCCCCACCGATGAAGACGCCGCCGACCGCGAGGGCCTTGAGCGCGAGGTTGCCGGCTTCAGCGCCGTAGATGGACACGAACAGCTCGAGCGCCCGCACGGCCAGGGGATCGCGTCGATCGAGCGCTACCTCGGCGACCACGGCGCTCGGGTCGCCCGCCCCGATCCGCTCTCGGAGCCAGGCGGGCTCCGCGGCGCCGTCGCTCGTGCGGAGAAAGCGATAGATGTGGTGGAGCCCGGGTCCGGAGATCACTCGCTCGTAGCTCACGCGCTCGAACTCGCGGCGCAAGAACCGGAGCAGCTCGATCTCGAGCTCGGTGCGCGGCGCGAAGTCGGCATGGCCTCCTTCCGAGGCGACCACGTGATGCCGCGCCCCGTCCCAGATGAGCAGTGCTTCGCCGAGCCCCGTGCCGGCCGCAATCAGCACCATGTTTCCCGGGCGCGGCGCGCCCCGCTGGAGCGGTACCAGCGACGAAGGCGAGAGCCCGAGGGTCCCGTAGCCGGTCGCCTCCAGATCGTTCAAGAGCTTCACGCGCTTGGTGGGGACGCTCGCCGCGAGCGATGCGTCGTCGACCACCCAGGGAAGATTCGTCGCGGTGCATCGGCCATCCACCACGGGGCCGGCGACGCCGAAGCAGGCGGCGTCCACCGGGGCCGGTGGGCCGGCGGAGAGAAAGTGAGCGATCGCGTCCTCGAGCGTCGCGAAGCCGTGGCTCGGGAGCGCGTCCTCCCGGACCACGACGAGCTCGCGGCCCCGCTCCTCGAAGAGCGCCAGGGCCGTTTTCGTGCCGCCGACGTCGCCCGCGAGGATCATGCCGGCCCTCGGGCTTCGACTACCCTCCGGCCGGCGGCTCGACGTGGCCGCCGAACTTCTGGCGCATGGCCGAGAGCACCTTCTCGGCGAAGGTGTGGCTCTGGCGCGAGCGGAAGCGCGTGTAGAGCGAGGCCGACAACACGTCGGCAGGGACGCCCTCCTCGACCGCGGCCATGACCGTCCACCGCCCTTCCCCGGAGTCGGCGACGACGCCCGTATAGTTCGACAGCGTTGGATTCTCGACGAGGGCCTGCGCGGTCAGGTCGAGGAGCCAGGAGCTCACGACGGAGCCGCGCCGCCACACCTCGGTGATGTCGGGGATGTCCAGCTCGTACCTCAGGTCGGCCTCCAGGTCCTTCGCGTTGGCGTTCTTCAGGATGTCGAGCCCCTCGGCGTATGCCTGCATGAGCCCGTACTCGATGCCGTTGTGGATCATCTTCACGAAGTGGCCGGCGCCCGAGGGGCCGCAGTAGAGATACCCCTGCTCGGCCGTCCCGCCCGTCGTCTCGCGTCCGGGTGTGCGCGGGATGCTGCCCTTGCCCGGTGCGAGCGTCTTGAAGATCGGCTCGAGCCGTTCGACGACGTCGCGCTCGCCGCCGATCATCAGGCAGTAGCCGCGCTCGAGGCCCCAGACGCCCCCGCTCGTGCCGACGTCGACGTAGTGGATCCGCTTGTCCCGCAGCACCTTCATCCGACGCACGTCGTCCTTGTAGAACGAGTTACCGCCGTCGACGATCGTGTCGTCCGGCGCCATGCGCTTGGCCAGGTCCGTCACGACCTGCTCGGTGGCCGCGCCGGCGGGCACCATCACCCACGCGACGCGCGGAGGTCGAAGGGCGCGGATGAAGTCGTCGAGCGTCGTCGTCCCGGTCGCGCCTTCACGGGCGATCGCCTTGACACCCGCCGGGTCCGCCGCGTAGCCGACGATCTCGTGGCCGCCTCGAATCAGGCGCACCGCCATGTTGGCGCCCATCCTCCCGAGCCCCACCATTCCGACCTGCATGGAGATTCTCCTCACGCCTCGACGGCCTGGCGCAGCAGCGCCAGCCCGGCTTTCACGTCGCTCCCGAGGTGCACGCGCAACGCCCGCCGCCCGCGCTCCCGCAGAACCTGGAAGTCGCCGATCGCCTGCGCCGCCTTCACCACGCCGAAGGAATGCCGCCGACCCGGGACCGGGAGGTCCTCGGCGTCGTCGCAGGTGACCAGGATGAAGACGCCGGCGTTCGGTCCGCCCTTGTACGCCTGCCCGGTCGAGTGGAGATAGCGGGGCCCGAAGCCGACGCACGTCGCGACCCGGAACCGGTCGCGCACCGTGACCCGAGCCGCCTGCAGCTCGGCCTCGTGCGCCTCGTTCATCGGCACGTAGGCGAGAAAGGCCACGTAGTCGCCGGGCCTGATCGTCTGCACGTGCGCCTTCAGGGCCGCCCCGCACGCCTGATCGCTCACGCGCAGCGGCGATTCGGTCGACAGGACACCGGTCTTCTCGTAGTGGTCGGTCAGCGATCGCGTCGCCACCTTGCTCGCCTCGACGTCGGGCTGGTCGAAGGGGTTGACGCCGAGGATCGCTCCGGCGACGGCCGTCGCGAATTCCCAGCGGAAGAACTCGGCGCCGAGATGGTACGGATCGGGGACGATGATCCTCACGACCGGCTGGCCAGCGCGCTCGAGCGCCGCCACCGCCTCGTCCTGGGCGCGATCGGGTGCTGCGGCCAGGCGAAGGTACACGAAGAGCCGGTCGTCGCCGTACACCGCCGACGGGCCCAGCGGTTCGCGATCGACGGGGATCAATCCCTTGCCTGCCTTGCCGGTGGACTCGGCGAGGAGCTGCTCCAGCCACGCGCCGAGATCGAAAATGCCGGGCGAGGTGACCAGGTTGACCTTGTCGCGCCGGTGCCGTGCGAGGACGCCCATGAGGACGCCGAGCAGGGCGCCCGGATTCTCCGCGGCCGGCACCGACGCGCCGCAGCGCCCGGCCATCGCGTCGGCGTGGCCGAGGAGTCTGGCGACGTCGAGCCCCATGATCGCCGCGGGCACCATGCCGAAATTCGACAGGGCCGAATAGCGACCGCCGATCGTCGGCACGCCGAAGACGATGCGAAAGAATCCGTCGGCCGCCGCGACCTCCTGCATCCTGGAGCCCGGATCGGTGATCGTGACGAAGCGACCGCCGGCCCGATCGGCGCCCACGAGCTGCCGGGCGCGCTCGAAGAAGTACTCCTTGAAGATATTCGGCTCGAGCGTGCTACCCGATTTGCTCGAGACGATGAAGAGCGTCCTGGCCACGTCGGTCTTCAGCTCGATGGCGCGGATCTGGGCCGGGTCGGTCGAGTCCAGGACGAAGAGCTCCGGATGGCCCGCGATCCTGCCGAAGGTCGTCTTCAGGACCTCTGGGCAGAGGCTCGAGCCGCCCATGCCGAGCACCAGCGCGTGGGTGAAGCCCGCGGCCCGGACCTCCTCGGCGAGCCCGCGGAGCTCGTTCACGCGGGCGAGCTGGTTACCGGCGACATCGAGCCAGCCGAGCCAGCTCGATTCGTCCGCGCCCGTCCACAAGGTCGCGTCCCGCGCCCAGAGCCGCCGCACCTTGTCACCCGAAGCCCACTCGTCGAGGGTGGCGCGCACCGCCGCGGCGAGGTCGGCCGGCAGCTGGAAGGTCGTCGTGTCGTCCATCACGGTGACCGGCGCCGGACCAGCTCGCGAACGGTCTGGCCGTCGGCCACGAGGACGGTGTCGGCGGTACCCAGGAAGAGGCCGGTGTCGATGACGCCAGAGATCGCGAGGATCGCCCGCTCGAGCCCGGCGGGATCCGCGATGGGACCGACGGCGCAGTCGACGATCACGTTGAAGTTGTCGGTCACGAACGGCCGCTCCTCGCTGGTCCGCAACGCGGGCTTCAGTCCGAGGCCGTCCAGCCGCCGGCGACAGAGCGGGAGCGCGAACGGCAGGACCTCGACCGGCAGCCGTCCGCGACTGCCGAGTATCTCGACCAGCTTCTCCGTGGTCACGAGAATGACCTGCCGCCGCGACGACGCGGCGACGATCCGCTCTCTCACGAACGCGCCGCCGTACCCCTTGATGAGATTCAGCTCGCGATCGACCTCGTCGGCCCCGTCGACGGTGAGGTCCAGCTCGGTTTCGAGGCCGACGAGGCCGATGCCGAGCTCACGAGCCAGGCGCGCCGTCTCCTCCGATGCCGGCACGCCGCGGACCCGAAGCCCCTCACGGACGCGCCCGGCGAGGACGTGGACGAATGCGCTGGCCGCGCGGCCCGCGCCCAGGCCAACGACGCTGCCGTCCTCGACGAAGTCGAGGGCGCGCGTCGCCAGCGCCACCAGGGGATCGTTGGTCGTGGCCACCATGAGTCGCAGAGGCACCCGTCACCAAGGATACCGCTAAGACCTCGGGCCGGGTACGCCGACGCGGATCGTCGGGCGCTGACACGCTTCAGGCGCCGGCGAGCTCGACCCAGTCATCCACCTTCGCGTCCATCCAGGTGAGCTGCACAGCCGGCTCGCCGGACGTGAGCAATCCGTCGCCCGAATCCTCCCTGATCCCGTGCCGCGTGCCGGTGCGGTGAAATCGGACGATCTCCTCGAGCGCCGGGTAGAGATTTTTGAGGAGTCCGTCGTCGTCCGTGGCCGCGTGGTATGCGCGAATCGCCTCGAAGTACCAGAGCGTCGCATCGACGGTGTTGTATTCGATCACCGCGCCCGTCTCGGGAAACCGGTTCGGCCACACGCGCTTCTCGACGAGCGCGTCGGCGACCGCGTAGGTCCATACCCGAGTGGTCCCGTCCAGGGCGAAGTGCTCGATCGCGCGGTAGCCGAGCGGATCGACCGCGCCGCCGGCCCAGCGATTGGTGGCAAGGGCAAGCGTTGCTCCGTCGTAGGCGAGGGTCTCGTCGACCTTGGCGACGAGCAGCGTGCGCCCCAGCGGCGGCTCGAGCGCGGCGACGAGCAGCCTGTGATAGCGGCGCGTCAAGGAGCCCGCGATGGTCCCCGACGCGAAGCCGCCGATGCGGCGCTCGGCACCATCAGTTGTTTAGATCCAGCGAGCGGCGCCTTCGATTCAAGAATCCTCGGAAGCTGCCTGATCCTCAGAATGACGGAGGCAATGACCATGACTGCAATACTGCCGACGATCCTGTTGGTCACGCTGGTCGCGGTTCCGCTGGTCTGGCGGATCGGCGCCGACCGGCGGCGCGACCGGGCCGACCTCTTGCGTGCCGATATTCGAAGCGCGATCAACCGACGGCTCCAGGGCGAGTCGCTGCTCACCGTCGACGTCGTCCCGAAGACGCCCTGGCATCCCGGGCGAGTCGTCCTTTGGGCGCCCGAAGGCTACGAGGATCTCGCCGCCAGCGTGTGGCGCGACGTCCTCAAGCGCACACCCGCCGGTTACGACCTCGTCGTCCAGACCAGCCGCGCTCAGCCGACGAAACCGCTTCAGCACGCCGCGTAATGCAGCGGGCGTGACCGTGCGGCCCGGCGTCGTGTCGGCTCCCGCCGCGCTGCTCGCCGTCCGCCGGGGATCGGCGGTGCGGGACGCCGACGGCCACGCGGTGCAGCGCCGCGCACGATGAGGTAGCGCGCCGGCGGCGTTTGCCTTAGATTCGTGCCGTGCCGCCTGCCGCTGTCTCGCGGTGGTTCCGCTTCAACGAGAATGGCACCCGGTTCCTGATCTACCTGCAGTCGCGAACCGTCCCTGGATTCGAGCTGCCGCGGCTCGTTCGTGTGAACTCGCGCCCCGGAACGATCAGGCCTGGTCCGGAGGATCGCCGCATGTACGTGGTCGACGCGATCCGGAAGGCGCCCTACCGGGACGCGTTCACCGGCGACTACATCTGGCACCCTCCCTATCCGAAGACCAAGCTCCGGGACGCTCCGGTCTTCCCCGGCCCGGAGGGGCATTTCGACTACCTCCAGCCGGGCACGCGGCGCTTCTCGGCGGCCGCCGTCTACGCGTCGGTCCGGTGCGTCCTGGAGATCTGGGAGCACTTCCTCGGCCGGCGCCTGCCACTCGTGCGCGAGCGCGGCCAGAGGAAGCTCGAGATCATTCCGCAGGTGACGGCGGTCGGCGACACGGCGTGGTCGGGCGAGGGATTCCTCGAGTTCGGGTTCGCCCACCGGGACCCGCCGCAACCGTACTGCGAAAACCTCGATGTCGTGGCCCACGAGGTCGGCCACATCATCCTCAAGCGCGTGATCGGCGCGGCGCCCGAGGGTCGACTCGAGTTCGAGCGCAGGTCGCACGACGAGGCCGGCGCCGATCTCGTCTCTCTTGTATCGATCCTTCACTTCGATCGCGTCATCGCTGCCGTGCTCGATCAGACGCGCGGGAAGCTCTTCTCGGTGAACATTCTCTCGCAGATCGGTGAGTACCGCCTGGGCCAGAGTGGGCGGCGGGCCAGCCGACTCACGTTCCACCACCGGACCATGCGCGCGGTCGCACGGGCCCGCAAGCGGCAGGACAAGTACACGTACGCGCAGCCCCTGCTCGGCGCCGCCTTCGACATCCTCGTCGAGATCTACGAGGCCCATCTCGTCCGGCGTGGGCTCATCTCGCGGGACCTCGCCGACCGCTCGACAGAGGCTGCCGCCACGGCGCAGCCCGCGATTCGCCGGGGGTTTGCCGCGCGCTTCAAGGAGAACCCCGACGGCTTTGCAGACGCGTTGCGCGACGCCACCGCGGACTTCGCGCGGCTGCTCGCCCGGGCGTGGCGGAAGTCTCGCCGCACCGGCGTCACGTTCTCGAGGGTGGCCTCGAACATCTTCGCCGCCGACGTGTCCTTGAATCGCGGCCGCTACGGCCCGATCATTCGGCGCGCTTTCGCCAGGCGCCGGATCACCGTACGGGTCGGCCGCCCATGAGGCGACGCCTGCTCCTCGGCGGCGCCGGATCGGCGGCCACCAGCAACCTGATTCGAAGCCTCAGGGCCGGAGGTCGGCCCCTCACGCTCATTGGATGTCACAGCGACCGGTTCATGCTCAGGAAGTCGACCGCCGATCGAAACTATCTGGTGCCCGCGCTCACCCACCCCGGTTTCTTCCGGGCTCTGCGGCGGGTGATCGCGAGGGAGAAGGTCGACCTGCTCATTCCGACCACGGACGCGGAGGTCCGCGCCTTCACGCGGCTCCGGACGAAGATCCCGTGCCGTCTGTTCCTGCCGCGGAAGGCCGTCGTCGACCTGTGTCAGGACAAGTACCGGCTCAATCGCGTCCTCCGTGCTCGCGGCATTCCCGCGCCCCTGACCTACCCGGTGACCAGCCTCGACGCGCTCGAGGCCCTCTTTGCTCGCTTTCCGGCGCGCACGCTGGTGTGGTGCCGGGTGCGCAGCGGGAGTGGGTCGGTCGGGGCGATTCCCGTGAAGCGTCCAGAGCAGGCGCGAAGCTGGATCGCGTACTGGAACGAGATGCGCGGGGTCCCGACCAGGTCCTTCACGCTTTCGGAATATCTGCCCGGACGCGACTTCTCGTGCCAGGCCTTGTGGAAGGACGGGGCGCTCATCCTCGTGAAGACGGCCGAGCGTCTCTCCTACTTCGGGGGCGGGGCTAATCCGAGCGGGACCTCGTCCGTCTCCCAGCTCGCCAAGACGGTCTTCGCGCCACGGGTCGTCGAGGTCTGTGCGGCGGCCATCCGCGCGATCGACCGAAAGATCTCGGGCACCTTCAACTTCGATCTTCGGGAGAACGCGCACGGCGTCCCGTGCCTCACCGAGATCAATGCCGGGCGGTTCCCGTCGGGAACGAACATCTTCGACCTCACCGGCCGATTCAACCTGGCGGCCATGTACGTCCGGGTGGCCCTGGACGAGCCCGTCGAGCTCCGCGAGGAGTACGATCCCGCGGAGGGTTACTACACGGTCAGAGACCTGGACACGCCCACAGGAATCTTCCGCGCCGACGAGTTGTTCGATAAGATCGTGGACGCGCGCGAATGAGGTTCCCGAAGCCTGACGACACAAATCACGGAGGAACACTGATGCCCTTCAAGTCGCCGCCCCCGAAAAAAGGCCACACGCGGAGAATCGCGCTCAAATTCAGGAGCGACATGACGCCCAAGCAGTTCGCGCGCTTCAAGAAGGGCGTGCGGGTGCTCGCGAAGCGGTTCAAGGCGACCATCAGCAAGTAAGCCGGGGAGGCGCCGTCGAGCCTACCGTTCAGGGTGAAGAAGCAACGGCGCGAGCGCGTCGATCGCATCCGGATCGTGGGTGATCTCGATCCCCACGACGCCGAGGCTCTGCAGCTCGAGATCCGTCGGCTCGCGAAGCGTTACGGCCGGAGGATCAAAGAGCTGCAGATCGAGACGATGCGGGCCACGGCGACCCGCCGCTCACCGTAGGCTCTCGAGCGCCGTCTCGGCCTGCGCGAGCCAGCGCCGCATACCGAGCTCGCCGAAGAGGACTGCGGCAGCGCGCAGGTGCTCCTCGGCGTCCGGACGCCTGCTCGCCCGCCGGTGGCACAGGCCGAGACCGAGTCGGCTGTGCGCGATGAGCGGACGCATCTCCAGCTCGGTCCCCAAGGTCAGCGCACGCCGAAACTCCTCTTCGGCCGCGCTCACGGCGCGCTTCGAGCGCAGGGAGAGCTCGCCGAGGAGCTGCCACGCCCACCCCTCGTGGCCGCGCTCCTTGTGCTCACGCGCGAGGTCCAGAGCGCGGCGCGCGACCTCGAGCGCTTCGTCGGCGCGGCCGGCCAGCAGATATCCGTGGCCCAGGCCGACCAGGAGGAGCGAGTGCCTCGCCGCCACCCGCATTGCGGCGGACTGCTCGACCGCCCGCTCCAGCAACGGCAGCGCCTCGACGACGCGCCCCGACAGTGCGTAGGCGGCACCCAGGGACGAGGCGATCGGAGGAAACCAGACCGAGAGGTTCCAGGTCCGGCAAAGATCGAGACCGCGCTCGAGGACGGGAATAGCGGCCTCGAGATCGCCGCGCCAGAGGTACAGGCTGCCGATCCCGGCGTACGCGGTGACGAGGGTGAAGGGATGATCGACGGCCTCGGCGATGCGCACCGCCTCGCGTCCTATCCTGACGCCGTCCTCGAAGTCGCCGAGGTCCGCGAGGCACCAGACCAGACAGGTGCGCGAGTGGACCGAGGGAAACTGGAGAAAGCCGAAGGACTGACGCATCAAGTCGCCTTCGAGGGACTCGACGTTGCGCGTCAGGAACTCCGCCCCACGACGATATTCACCGAGCGCGTAATACGTCTGCCCCAGGTAGGTGTTCACCCGTAGCCGGAGTGTGAATTCACCGAGCGCGTCGGCGATCGCGAGGGCCTGGCGGCCGTACCCGATCGCACGATCCTGATCGCCCATGTTCCGAAAATAGTCGATCAGGTATGCCGATGCCTCGCCGAGGCGGCGCTGGTCGTCCAGGGTCCTCGCCAGGGTCTCGGCGTCGCGAAGGCATTCCAGGATTCGCCCGAACTCCCCGAGCGGCTGGAACGCATTGCGCAGATCGAACAGAAGATCGACGGCGTGCTCCGTGCGCTCGCGGCCCTCCGGCAGCCCCCCGAGAGCGTTCAAGGCCCGCTCGAAGCAGGTCACCGCCTCCTGGTGAGCGCACCGGGTGAACGCCTTCTTCCCGGCCTGGTGGAGGTACGTGTGCGCTCTCGCCCAGGCCTCGCCCTCGAACGCGTGGTGGGCGAGGCGCTCGACGTGGTCGGCGAGCCGCCCGGGATACAGACGCTCGATCGCCTCGACGATGCGCGCGTGCAGCGAGCGCCGCGGCTCCGCCAGGAGCCGTCCGTACGCGACCTCGTGGGTCAGGGTGTGCTTGAACGTGTACTCGGTCTCGGGTCCGGGGCTCGTCTCGTAGAGGAACTCGGCGCTCTTGAGCCGCTCGAACGCTCGACGGAGCGCGTCCTCCGGCATCCCGGTCACGGCGTGAACCACGGAGAACGACACGTCTTTGCCCACGACCGCCGCGACCTCGAGCAGCCGCCGGTCCTCCGCGGCGAGCCGGTCGATCCGTCCCCCGAGCACTTCCTCGATCGTGTCGGGCACGGCCACCGGCGTCACGAGCCCGACCTGCTCCCGGAAGGTCCGCGCGAGCTCCTCGACGAAGAAGGGATTGCCCTCGGCCTTCGCGACGATGAGGTCGTGGAGCGGGTCGGCGGCCTTGTCCATGCCCAGCATCGACTTCGCAATGCGCAGGCTCTCCTCGGGGGCGAGCGGCTGCAGGGCCACGTGCGTCGTGTAGGATTTCTCGCTCCAGGATGGCCGGTACCCGACGCGATGAGTGCAGACGAGGAGCACCCGGGCACCCGCGAGGATCTCGGCGAGGGAGGTGAGGTACTCCTCGGACGTGCTGTCGATCCAGTGCAGGTCCTCGACGACGAGGATGAGAGGCGTGTGGCGGCTCTTCTTGAGGATCAGCTGCCGCAGCGTTTCGAAGATGCGTGCCTTCGTCACCTCCGGCGTGAGGGTGGTGAACCGCTCGGCGTCGTGCTCGATGTCGAGCAGATGCAGGAGGTAGGGCGCCGTCTCGAGGAGGTCCAGCCCGGCCTCCAGCAGGCTCGTGCGCACCTTGTCCGCCATCTCGGCCGAGGTGTCGCCGTCGGCGATGCCGCAGATCGCTTTGAACACGTCGAGCACGGGAAGGTACGGGATCGCCGAGCCGTACGAAGGGCACTGCCCTTCCAGATAGGTCACCGACTTCCCGGCAAGGCTCTCGCGGAACTCGAAGATCAGGCGAGACTTGCCGATGCCGGCCTCGCCGCTGATGCCGACGATCTGGCCTCGGCCGCGGATCGCGGACTCGAACCGGCTCGATAGAAGCTCGAGCTCGCGGTGGCGGCCGACGAAGGCCGATGCGCGCCCGCCCTGACCGGGGCCCGTGTGGCCGCGACCCACCAGAGCGAAGGCGCGTCCACGCGGGAGATCCTCGCCGCCCAGCTCGAACAGCTCGAACCCTCGCGTCAGGAACGGCGCGGTAGCGTCACTGATCATCACGGTGTCGGCGCCGCCGCGCTCGATCAGGGCGTTGAGCACGATCAACGCGGCGTGCTTGCCCTCCAGATCGAGCTCGGGGGCGCCGTCCCCCTGGCCGACGAGAATCTGGCTCGTGTGGACGGCCACCTTGATCGCGGGCCCCGTACCGGCGTCCTGCCGGGCGCGCGTGACGGCCTTGACGATGGCCATCGCCGCGTGGGCTGCCCGGCTCGGCGCGTCCTCGGTCGGGTCGAGACCGAACGCGGCGGCGATTCCGGTGGGGCCCCTCCCCTCGATCGTCCCCTCGAAGCTTCGGATCTTGTCGAGCAGCAACTCGAGTGCGCGATTGGTCTCGAGCAGCGTTTCCGGCGCCGAGGGGGCGAGGAGCGCCGCGCGGAGCAGTGTGACGCGCCGTCGCTCCCACTGGAGCGGCGGCGCCTCGGGCGGCGGAGGGGGCGGGGGCGGCGGCGCGGGGACGGCCGCCGGCGCGGGCGCGGCGTGGGCCGAGCGCCGCTCGGGTCGCGGCGGCGGAGCCGACGCAGGCGCCTGGCCCGACCGGAGGTCGTACTTCTCGATACGAGCGCGCAGGGTGTTCCGCGAGATCCCGAGCAGGGCGGCGGTGCGGGAGATGTTCCAACTCGTCTGGCGCAGCACCTCGGCGACACGGTCGCGCACGGCGTCGTCGAGCGAGCTCGCCACGCCGGCCGCGGCCGGCGCCGACGACACCGCAGTGGCGACCGGGGGCAGCCCGAGCATGACCGCAGTCATCTCCGACTCGGACGAGAGCAGCGCCACGCGCTCCATCAAGTTGGCGAGCTCGCGGACGTTGCCCGGCCACGGGTACGCGCGCAGCGCCGCGCGCGCGTCGGGGGCCAGCGTCTTCGGCGACACGCCGTAGTCGGCGCACGCGCGGCCCAGGTAGTGCTCGGCGAGCAGCAGGATATCGTCGCCGCGCGCCCGCAGCGGTGGCAGCGAGAGCGTGAGGACCGCGAGACGATGGTACAGATCCTCGCGGAAGCGACGGCCCTGGATCGCGGCTCGCAGGTCTTCGTTCGTCGCCGTGAGGATCCACACGTCGATCGGCTCATTGCGCGTGCTGCCGAGCCGCCGCACCGACCGCTCCTCGAGCACCTTGAGGAGCTTCGCCTGCAGACCTTCGGACAAGAGGCCGACCTCGTCGAGGAAGATCGTCCCGCGGTGCGCCGCCTGAAACAGGCCGGGCTTGGCCCGCCGCGCATCGGTGAACGCTCCGCGCTCGAAGCCGAACATCTCGGCTTCGAGCAAGGTTTCGGGGATCGCCGCGCAGTTGACGTCGACGAACGGACCGTCCGGACGGGGACCCGATCGATGAATCAGTCGAGCCAGGAGCCCCTTGCCCGTGCCCGTCTCGCCCTCGATGAGCACCGGGGGCAGGCGGCGAGCATCCTGTTGCCGCTCCAGGAGGCGCGCGACCCTCTCGCGGATCGCCTCGACCCCGGGGCTTTTACCTAGAAGGTCGGTCAGGTGTTTCATGGCGCCCCAGCATCTTACTCGCCGGTCAATCTGGTGTTCAACTCTTGACCACCGCGAGCTCGCCTGAACTGTCTACATCAGCGTAACATAGCGTCTTTTTGACTATTTCCGGATGGTATCTAACTTGCCGTATCAAGCACGCCGTGAAGACAACGATGAAGGAACCGCGATCGAGCCGCCTGCCTCGCTCGTGGCTCTCCGCGCTCGCCGCGGTGCTCGGGCTGACGCTCTTCGCGGCGACGGTCGCGGACGTGTTCGGCGATCACGCGCTCGGGACCGAGCCGCAGCTCGCCTGGAGGACGCACCTCCTCAGAGTCGCCGACGCGCTGGCTCAGGGCGACCTCGCCAACGCCGAGCTGGTCTGGCGCGAGGCGTACGCGGCCGCCCTGAAGAGCCGTCATTGGGAGGGCATGGTGGCGGTCGGCGACGCCTATCGCGTGCTCGGCGCGCGCGCGGGCTTTCGTAAGGCTTCCGAGGCGAAGGCGCGCCAGACGTATCTCACCGCCCTCTTCCGCGCGCGGACCGAAGGATCGGTCGAGGGCGTGCTGCGCGCCGCCGAGCGCTTCGCCGAGCTCGGCGATCGCGAGGTCGTCGAGCAGTGTATCCGCGTCGCGTGGGGCGTCGCCGCCCAGACGAAGGGCCCGCACGCCGAGGAGCGCGTGCGGGCCTTCGACGGAGCGCTGGGCGGCGAACGCGCTCGAGCCCGATCAATTGGGCTCGACCCCATAGGGCAGATGGTCATCTCACGGAGGAAGGATCGGTTGCATCGTCCCGAGGACGACGTCAGGAAGGTACACGGCATTCTCATTGATCTCGAGCGGCGCGCAAACTCCGCGCGAGACGACACGCCAGAGGCCCTGGCGGAGGTGGAGCTATGATGCGTCCCTTGTTCGGCAAGATCGAGACGCTCGGTCCCTGGACCGCGCACATTCAGGCGATGGATCAGGCCTTGACGGTGAACGATCCGGGCGAGGCGGTTCGCGAGTGGCGACAGGCCTATTCTGCCGCGCTCAGCCATCCGGGCTGGCTCGGGCTCCTCACGGTTGCGGACGCTTCGCTCCGGCTCGGCGCGTTCCCGGGCCTCGCGCGCGCCGCCACTGCGCGGGCGCGGGAGACGTACTGGATCGCGTTCTTCCGGGCGCGGCAGCAGCGGTCGCTCAACGGCGTCCTGCACGCGGCCGAAGCCTTCGGCCTGCTCGGCGATCGCTCGACCGTCGAGCAGTGCATCCGCGTCGCCGAGGGGCTCGCGGTGCGCGCGAACGATGCCGCGGAAGTCGACCGCGTGCGCCTCCTCGTCTCGCAACTGGCGGACCGGTCGCTGGCGGAGGAGCGGACGGAAGCCGTCTAGCGGAAGGCCGGGGCCAGCCGGCTCACGCCGGCGGCACCGATCACACGCCGAAGACGATCGCGGTGGACAACGGTGCCGGCACTATCGGCGATAGCCGCGGCCGGCGGGCTGCGAGAGAGGATCTTCTTTCTTCTGCTCGGCCTTGGGCGGAGTCACCGAGACCCAGCCCCGGGCCTTCATGCATTCATCGTCGAGCTTGCCCTTGATCGTGCACTCGGACAGGTCACGCCGGAATTCCGCGGTCGTGTACTTCTGATCGAGCTTCAGCCACTCGCGGTCATCAGTCGCGCACGCGGACACGACGATGCCGATCACGAGCACGCTCAACGCCACGTTCCCCCGCATGTGCGCCGATTGTACCGCAACCCGTCCGTCGTCGAATCCTCACGCCCCCACCGGGGGACGGCGCGGCGACGGTGTGGGAGCGAAAAGCACGTAGCCGACGCCCGATCGATCGAGCCAGATGCGACGGATCTCGTCGAGCCGGTAGCGGCGCGCGACCTCGGCGGCCCGGGGTGCCGCCGGATCGTTGACGAAGACATCGTCGCCCGCGTAGCCGGTCAGCACCAGAAGATGCCCCGACGTCTCCGCGATCGCCGCGCCCGTGAGCTCACCGGCGCCGTAGCGGACCGAGGCGATGATCGGCATTCCCTGCTCGAGACACCACGCCGCCGTCCCCCAGTCGGGGAAGCGCAGGAGATAGCCGGCGACGCCGCGCCGGCTCGCGGCGCGGACCGCCGCCGGCCACACGCCGTAGAGATCAAGCTCCGGCTGAAAGATCTCCCGGGCGAGGTCGGCCACCTCGACGCGAGCACCGTAGTAGGCCAGCACCATCGCGACGCACGTCGGCGAGCAGACACGATGGCGGATCGCGGCGGCCTCCTCCATCTGACTGAAGGCGGGCACGACGAGCCGAGCGCCCCGTTCAGGGGGTGATGCGTCGGTCCCCGCCGGGCTCCACGCCGAGAGCGATACGCACCACGGCGAGGCGAACGGCGTCCCCGGGGCACCGGCGCTCGCGCGAAGGACGACGCGGACGCGCTCGGCCGGCGGAGCGGCGAGGAACTCGTCGATTTCGCCGATGAGGGTTCGGGACCGCGTGACGCCGTCCGAGAAGCTGGCCCGCCCGACGGTGGCGCCCACGACCCAGGGCGACCAGGTCCCCGCGGCGAACGTGGAGAGCTCGAAGCGGAATCCGCGGACGCTGTCGCCGAGCACGCTGAACGCCGGGACCAGGCGATGAGCGGGATGCCGGGGGCTCCACTCGGGAAGCGCCACGACCAGATCGTCTCGATCGGCCTGTGGGGACGGCGCACGGACGATTCCACGATCGCACGACGGCGGCACTGCGACGGCGAGAGAATCAGAGGGCCAGCCGGAGGCGGCGAGGAACAGGTCAGTCGCCAAGCGGACTCAGAACCCCGTCGAAAGGACAGACGATGCTCGGCGGGTGTCGGGGGCGTGGGCGAGACGTGCTCGCCCACGGCATCCCCTGGTTGAGTTGCGCAGACCGGGCTGCGCGTCCCGACTTCTGCCGGGAAGGATTTGCTGCGACTCGCGGGCGCCGCTCGGGGCCGCTAGCAGGCTCCGGGGGGCGCGGCTGTCAAGTCCGGTGGTGTCTCCATCCACACCTCCTGGAATTGAGTGGGCCCACGACGGCGCGCGAACCCCATTCGCGTCACCGTATGTCCTCTCTACTCCTGCGCCCACCGACTCGTCAAGCCCCCGTCCGACGGCCAGCGCTCGAGCCTGGAAGGAAGCACTCGCGCCGATCATCGCAGGGCTCGGCTCGCGCCGCGGCGCCGCTCACCTCGCAAGACCACGCAGACGGGGGTCGAGGACGTCGCGGAGCGCGTCGCCCAGCATGTTGAACCCGAACACGGCGAGCGAGATCGCGACACCCGGCCAGATCGCCATCCACGGGGCGCGAAACATGTAGGTCCGTCCGGAGCCCGAGAGCATCGCGCCCCACGCCGGGTACGGAGGCGGCACGCCAAACCCGAGGAACGAGAGCGCCGACTCCGCCAGGATCGCCGTGCCGAGGCCGATGGTCGCGAGAATGATGATCGTCGCCGTGACGTTCGGGAGGATGTGGCGCGCGATGATTCGCGCGTGCCCGCAGCCCACGGCGCGCGCAGCCTCGACATAGGTGCTCTGGGCGACCGTGATCGTCGCTCCACGGATCACGCGGGAATTGACGGCAGCAATGAGGATGGCGAGCGCCATCACGACGTTGAGCAGGCCCGGCCCCAGGACCGCCATGACCGAGAGCACGATGACGAGGTAAGGGAAGGAGAGCCACGCGTCCACTACGCGCTGGACGACGAGATCGTACGCGCCCCCGAAATAGCCGCTCGAGACGCCGACCGCGGTGGCGAGGAGGACGGCGAGGCCGATCGTCCCGAAGCCCACCGTGATCGACACGCGCGCGCCGTAGACGATACGGCTCCACATGTCGCGGGAGAGGTTGTCGGTCCCGAGCCAGTGAGCGGCCGAGGGCGCCTTCATGCGGGCGCCGCGAATCGTGTCGTCGTAGCCGTACGGCGCGATCCGCTCGGCGAACGCCGCCATTACCAGCATGACGACGACGATGACCGCGCCCAGCGCCCCGAGGGGCTTCCGCCGGATGAACCTCCCGAGCCCGCGCAGAGCCGACAGCCATGCTTGATCGTGCTCGAGCGCGGTTTTTGACCCCGCCAGCTGTTCTGGGATCTCGACTCGCGCGTTCACAGTCCGGAGTGCCGGGGCGAGCGACGCCTGCTCCGAATCCGCCGCGGTCCGCGCCTCGCGTTCGCGGTTCGAGCGCCGGCTTTGCCGGCGCCATCGAATCCTCGCCATCGGCCACCCCGCGTGACCGGTGGGGGGCGTCGGGGGGAGCGGCGGCGCTCCCCCCGACTAATACCGAATACGCGGATCGAGGACGGCATAGAGCGCGTCGACGGCGAGGTTGACGAGGACGACGACGGACACGACGACGAGGTTCACCCCCTGGATCACGGGATAGTCGCGCTGGAGGATCGCATCGAACAGGAAGCGACTCATGCCGGGTAGGCCGAAGACCGTCTCGATGATGACGGTCCCTCCGATGATCTGCGGCAGCTGGGTGCCGAGCAACGTGACGACGGGGATGATCGCGTTCCGGAGCCCGTGCTTCATGACGATCACGCGTTCGGTAAGCCCCTTCGCCCACGCCGTGCGGACGTAGTCCTGCCGGAGCACCTCCAGAAGCATGCCGCGGGTGAGGCGCATCAGCGCGGCGCCGGTGGCGATGCCGAGGATCAGCGCCGGCAACAGCAGCTGCGTCACGTGGCCGATCGCGTCCCGGGAGAACTCGACGAAGCCGCTCACGGGGCGCCAGCCCCACCAGATGGCGGGCAGCACGATCAGGAGCGTCGCGAGCCAGAACCCGGGCACCGACAGCCCGAGGATCGCGGCGCTCCGTGCGAGGTAGTCCTGGACGGTGTCCTGGCGCGCCGCCGAGATCACGCCGACCGGCACCGCGATCATGAGCGCGAAGGTCAGGCCGAGCAGGGCGAGCTCGACCGTCAGCGGAAGCCGCTGGCCGATCTCTTCCAGCACCGGCCGCTTCGTCCACAGCGATTCGCCGAGGTCTCCACGGGCGACCCGGCCCAGCCACTCCACGTACTGGACGGGCAACGGCCGGTCGAGGCCGAGCTTCGCCCGCAGCTCCTCGAGGTCCTTGGCGTACGCTTTCTCGGCGAGCATGAGCACCACGACGTCGCCCGGGATCAGCCGCGGCAACGTGAAGACGATCAGCGACGCGATCACGAGGGACGGGATCGCGACCAACAGACGCTTGGCGAGATACCGCCTCAGCACGGGCAGCGTGTCGCCGGGCTACCGCTCGAGCCAGGCCGCCATGAGCCGCCCGCCGTAGTCGTAGCCCATGTTGGGCCCGTAGTTCTTGACCGCGCCCTCCCAGACGGCAACGTATACGCCCGACGGCATCTGCACGTAGTACTGGTGCTTCGCCAGGTGGCGCTGGATGTCGTAGATGATCTCGCGGCGCTTGGCGGGATCGAACGTGCGCCGCTGGCGGACGAGCATGTCGGCCACCACCGGGTCGTTGATGTGGCTCTGGTTCTTGAGCTCCTCCGGATAGTACTGGCCGAAGAGGAAGTTGTCCGGCTCGAGGAATCCCGTCTGCGGTCCGTAGGTCATGGAGTCGAACTTGCCGTAGAAGCACGTCGCGATGTAGGCGCCGTACTCCTTCTGGTCGATCTTGACGTCGATACCGACTACCTTGAGGTCCTTCTGGACGAGCTGCATCGAGTCCACCAGGATCGTCGAGCCGTAGGTCGTGAAGCACATCGTGCCCGGGAACCCGTTCGGATAGCCGGCGGCGGCCAACAGTCGCTTGGCCTCGGCCGGATCGTGCTTGTAGTACCTGGCGCCCTCGCCGAGCTTGTCGAACGGTATCGACCACTCCCGGAGCGCGGCCGGCACGGCCGGGTTCATCGCGCCGACGCCCTCGAACACCGCCTCGATGATGGCCTTGCGGTCGATGGCCAGCGCCATCGCCTGGCGCACGCGCACGTCGCTGAACGGCTTCTGATCGGTGCGCATCGAGATATGGCTCATGACTGGCGCCACGAACTCGACCGTCTGGAGCTTCGGCCGCTTCTGCTTGAGCGTGTCCTTGATCTGCACCCAGTCGACGCGGTTGATCGTGCCGGGGAACTCCCAGCCCAGGTCGTACTTGCCGCTGAGGAAGGCCGCCATTCGAGACGCGTTGTCCTCGTCCACCGTCATCTCGACTCGATCGATGTACGGCAAGCCCGGCAAGAAATAGTTCGGGTTGCGCACGTAGGCGAGGCTCACGTTCGGTCGATAGGAGTCGAGCATCCACGGCCCGGTCCCGATGACCGACTCCCACTTCTTGAGGTCACCGTACTTCTCGACGACTTCCCTGGCGACGATCGCGACCGCATGGGGGTTGGCGAGCATGTCGAGGAACCAGACGAACGGCTCCTTGAGGGTGAACTTCACCGTGGACTTGTCGACCGCCTCGACCTTGTCGACCGACTTGAGCATGTAGGCGTTCGCGTTGCCTTTCACGGTGAGAAAGTGGTTGACGCTGAACACGACGTCGTCGGCCGTCAGCTCGCGCCCGTTCACCGGGGGCTTCGCGTGCCAGCGCACGCCCTTCCGCAGCTTGAAGACGTACGTGGTCTCGTTCGGCTGCGTCCACGACTCGGCCAGGTCGCCCTCAATCGAGAACGTGCCGGGGACGACGCTGGGCCCGGCCTTGTGCTTGAGCAGCCGGCTGTGGGTAAAGCTGAGCGCGATGTGGGTCTTGTAGGAGATCGTCCCGAAGGGGTCGAAGTGCGGCGGGTCCCAGGTCCGGATCGAGAGGGTGCCGCCGCGCTTGGGCGTCTGGGCGCGCGCGCCGGCAGGGGCCACCGAGGCCCCCGCGAGCGCGGCGCCGCCGAGCTTGAGCAGATCGCGACGGCTGAGGTTCATGCAGTCCTCCCGACTCAGGCGTCCGCGGCGATGGCCGCCAACGCCTGGTCGAAAATCTCGACGGTTTCTGCGACGTCCGCGTCGGTGTGGGCGAGCGACACGTAGATCTTGTTCACCGCCTTGACGACGTGGCGCCGCACGAGCTCCTGGTTGAATCGCTTGATCCGCTCGCGATCGGCGGTGAGCGTCGCACGATAGTCGACGATCTCGCGGTCGGTGAAGAAGATGTCAAAGACCGGCGGCTCGCCGGTCACCCGCGCGGCGAGCCCGTGCCGCCGCACCGCGGCGGCCAGGCCGTCGCGCAGCCGCGTTCCGGTCCGGAAGAGCCGCTCGTACGCACCCGGCTTCCGGAGCTCGGCGAGGGTCGCGAGGCCGGCGGCGCACGCGATCGCGTTGCCGTTGAAGGTCCCCGCCTGCCAGACGTACTCGGGCGTGCCCTCGAGCGAGGCGTCGAAATGGCGCATGATCGCCTTGGGCCCGGCGATGCACGCCAGCGGAAACCCGCCGGCCACGACCTTGCCGTAGGCCGCGAGGTCGGGCACGACACCGTAGTACTCCTGGGCCCCGCCGTAGGCGAAGCGAAAGCCCGTGACGATCTCGTCGAAGACCAGCGGCACCTCGTAGCGGCGCGTCGCCGCGCGCAGCCCCTGGAGGAACCCGGGCGCCGGCACGATCGTCCGCTGGTAGGGCTCGATGAGCACGGCGGCCAGCTCTTCGTGGTGCGCGGCGATGAGCGCCTCCGCCGTCGCGAGATCGTTGTAGGGCGCGATCAGCACCTCACCCTCGATCGCGTGCGGGACGCCGGCCGAGTCAGTCATCGGCGCCGGGAACGCCTTGGGCGAGCGCGGCACGACGCTCATCAGCGCGTAGTCGTGCGTGCCGTGGAAGCCGCCCTCGAACTTCATGATCTTGTCCCGTTTCCGGAACGCGCGGGCGACCCGCAGCGCGAAGAACGTCGCCTCCGAGCCACTCGACGTGTAGCGCACCTGCTCGGCGCAGGGAACGGCCTTCACAATCTCCTCGGCGAGCTGGATCGCCGGCTCGTTCAGGAGGAAGTACGAGGTGCCACGCGCCATCTGACGCTCGACGGCCGCGACGACGGCCGGGTGCGCGTGGCCGAGCAGCATCGGCCCAGAGCCGAGCAGGTAATCGAGGTACCGTCGGCCGCTCATGTCCCACAGATAGGCGCCGCGGCCTTCCTTGACGACGAACTCGAGGCCCGGTCCGCTCCGGTGACTGCCCAGAATGCCGCCCGGCAAGACCTGCTCGGCGCGGCGCAGAAGATCGTCGTGATCGCTCATCGGTGAGCCTCCGTCAAAACCGTGCGGAGATCATACGCGAGAACCCTCGCCGGTCAAGAGCACCCCGGCGCCGGCGAATCCTCCACGCTTGAGCAGCGCGAGCGCCCGGTTGGCGTCCTCGAGCGGAAACGTCGTCGTCGCGGGCCGGATCGGGATCCGCGCGGCCTCAGCCAAGAGTTCCGCGCCGTCGGCGCGGGTGTTCGCCGTCACGCTCGTCACGCTGCGCTCGTAGAAGAGGTCGCGCTCGTACTCGAGCGCCGGCACCGGCGTCATGTAGATGCCCGCGAGCGCGAGTGTCCCGCCGCGCGCGAGGTTCCGGAGCGCGAGGGGCACCAGTTCGCCGACCGGGGCGAAGAGAATCGTGCCGTCCGTCGGGAGGGGCATCGCGTCGCCAACGTCGCCGACCCACGCGGCGCCGAGCCGGCGCGCGAGCTCTCGGTGCGACGGCTCGCGCGTGCAGACGAACACGTCCAGGCCGCGGGCGCGCGCGACCTGAAGCGTCACGTGGGCCGAGGCGCCGAATCCGTAGATCCCGAGTCTGCCGCCGGCGGGCACGGCGCAACGCTTCAGAGCCCGGTAGCCGATGATGCCGGCGCAGAGGAGCGGCGCCGCCTCGGCGTCGCTGAACGCCGGCGGAATCGCGTAGGCGAACGCTTCGGGCGCGACGGCGTAGTCGGCGAAGCCGCCGTCCGCGTGATAGCCGGTGAACACCGCGCGCTCGCAGAGGTTCTCGCGGCCGCGCCGGCATGGAGCACACGCACCGCACGTCCCGCGGAGCCACGCGAGGCCCACCCGCTCGCCCGGCCGGAAGCGCGTGGCGCCCCCTCCGGCGCTCTCCACCCGGCCGACGACCTGGTGACCGGGGACGATCGGCGAGCTGACGAGCGGCAGCTCGCCCTCGACGATGTGCAGGTCGGTACGACAGACACCGCAGGCGCTCACCCGCACGAGGATTTCGCCGGCGTTGGGCGACGGCACCGGGCGGGTCTCGCAACGGAGCGGCCCGCCCTCGATCGGCGCCGGGACCGAAAGGACCAGCGCCCTCAATGTAGCTGGGGGGCCCCGACATGGCCCCCCAGACCCCCCCGGGGCTCGCGCGATGCCTCCCGATGCGTTACCCCCCGGGGCTCGCGCGATGCCTCCCGATGCGTAATCCCCCGGGTGCTCAGGGCGATGCCTCCCGATGCGTTCACTGAGCTCCGGCGCGGGCCAGCAGCTTCTTCGCGCGAGTGAGATGAGGCGCATCCACCATCTGGCCCTTGAAGGTGAACGCGTAGATGCCGCGCTTCGCGTGGTCCTCGAACAGCGCGACCAGCTCTCGAGCTTCGTCGACGGCCTCTTTGGCCGGTGTGAAGACCTCGTTGATCACGGCGATCTGAGCGGGATGGATGGAGATCTTGCCGGTGAAGCCCATGGCCACTCCGTCCTCGCACTCGCGCCGGAGGCCGCCGAGATCGGCGATGTCCGTGAAGACGGTATCGATGGCCTCGACGCCCGCGGCGGCGGCGGCCACGGCACACATGACGCGCGCATACCGGGGAATGTCGAGATACCGCCCCTCGGCGTCGCGAACCCGGCCGAGCCCCATCGCCGCGCCAAGGTCCTCGACCCCCCAGGAGATCGCCACCGTGCGCGGCGTGGCCGTCGCGATCTCGCGGATGTTCAGCAATCCCTCCGGCGTTTCCGTCGCGATCAGGGTGAGCCGCGTGGCACCGTTGGAAATCCCGTGGCGCTGCTCGAGCCGATCCAGAATCCGGACGATCTCGCGGATGTCGGCGGCGCGGCCGGGCTTCGGCACCACGTAGCCGTCCGGGCGCGCCGCCATCGTCTCTTCGAGGTCGGCCTGCCCGAGCCCCGTCGCGATCGGATTCATCCGCACCCACCGCTCGCGGCCGCCGAAGTCCGGACGACCGAGCCACTCGCGGACCACTGCACGGGTCGCCGCCTTGCGCTCGGGGGCGACCGCGTCCTCGAGGTCGAGGATCAGGCCGTCCGCCGGCAGTGTGAGGGCCTTGGCGAGCATCCGATCGTTGCCGCCCGGTACGAAATGGAGCGACCGGCGCCGCCGCGCCACGCTCAGGCGCCCTTCTTGCGCATCATCGCGTTGCGCCGCGCGACCATGACGACGTCGCCGTGCTGGTTGCGGGCCCGGTGCACGAACGTGACGATGCCCCACTGCGGCCGCGAGCGGGACTCACGCTTGTCGACCACCTCGGTCTCGGAATAGATCGTGTCGCCGTGGAACACGGGCTTGGGGAACTCGACTTTCTCGAACCCGAGATTCCCCACGGTGGTCCCTAGCGTAGTCTCGCTGACCGACAGACCGACCGCGACGCCGAGCGTGAAGAGGCTGTTGACCAGGGGCTTGCCGAACTCGGTCTTGGCGGCCGCGTGGAAGTCGACATGGAGGGATTGGGGGTTCATCGTCAGGCACGAGAACCACACGTTGTCCGCCTCGGTAACCGTGCGTCCGGGCTGGTGCTGGAAGGTCTGTCCGATCTCGAGCTCCTCGAAGTACTTTCCGGCCACGCTGGTACCTCCCGGTTGTTGGCGGCTTCCACGCTTGACAGCGGTCGTGCCAGATTCTATCAATGATGGGCCATGGACAACCCGTACGACATCGCGATCATCGGGGGCGGGATCGTCGGTCTCGCTACCGCGCGCGCCCTCGGCGAGCGCACGCCGGGCGCGCGGCTCGTCATCCTCGAGAAGGAAGCCAAGCTCGCGACGCACCAGACAGGCAACAACTCGGGTGTCATCCACTCCGGGATCTACTACAAGCCGGGCTCCTACAAGGCGAAGCTCTGCGTCGAGGGCAAGGGACTGATGCTCGAGTTCTGTCAGAAGCACGGGATCCGTGTCGATCACGTCGGCAAGGTGATCGTCGCGACAAGCCAGGCCGAGCTGCCGCGCCTGCAGACCCTCTACGAGCGCGGGGTCGCCAACGGCGTGCCGGTCGAGATGTTAGAGCCCGCGCAGCTCAGGGAGATCGAGCCGCACGCCGCGGCACTCCGCGCGATCCGGTCGCCCTCGACGGCGATCGTGGACTACAAGGAGGTGTGCGCGGCGATGACGCGCGAGCTGACCGCCCGCGGCGTCGTGATCGAGACGGGCGCCCGGGTGACGTCGATCGCGCGCACGGCTGGCGCGCTCGACATCGTCACGCCGCGCACCGTCGTGCGGGCGCGGCGACTCGTGAACTGCGCGGGTCTCTACTCGGACGTCGTCGCACGGATGGCCGGCGCCCGTGTCGACGTGCGGATCATCCCGTTCCGCGGCGAGTACTACATGATCCGCCCGGAGCGCCAGGACATCGTCCGCGGTCTGATCTACCCGGTCCCCGATCCCGAGTTCCCGTTCCTCGGTGTCCACCTGACGCGCACCGTGCACGGTGAGGTCGAGGCCGGTCCGAACGCCGTGCTCGCATTCGCACGTGAGGGCTATCGCTTCGGCCGTGTGAGCCCGAGCGAGCTGGCGGGGACCCTCGCCTACCGTGGGTTCTGGCAGATGGCCCGCCGCTACTGGCGCATGGGCAGCTACGAGATGTACCGCTCGCTGAGTAAGGACGCCTTCGTCCGCGCGCTCCAGCGGCTCGTTCCCATCCTCCGCTCGGAGGACGTCACGCGCGGCGGCGCCGGCGTCCGCGCCCAGGCGGTGAGCCCCGACGGCTCGCTGGTCGACGACTTCCGCATCGTCGCCGAGGCAGACGCGATTCACGTGCTCAACGCGCCGTCCCCCGGCGCCACGGCCTCGCTCGCGATCGGCCGCCACATCGCGGGCCTCGCCGTCGACACCTTCGGCCTGAAATAACCGCACCGCACGGAACCGCGATCCGAGCGCGGGCTTCGCCCGCGCAATCCGTGTCTGGGGGAGGCATCGGAGGGGGCCCCAAAGGGCGGAGCCCGTCGGTCGAGGCCCCCTCCGAATGTCAATCATGCGCCAACGCGACGCAGACCACGCCCGCGAGCACGACCGTGGCTCCGGCGAGCCGCGGCGCGAGCCGCCCCTCGCGGAGCCAGAAGCTCCCGATGAACGCGGAAAACAGGATGGAGAGCTCGCGGGCCGCCACCACGTAGCCGACCTTCGAGAGGCGGAACGCGAAGAGCACGAGCAGATAGCTCGTCAGGTTCATCGCGGAGGCGACGAGGATCGTCCGCCAGTTCAGCCGCCACTCGCGGGAGAGCGCGGAGCGGTCGGCGAGGACGAGCGGGGCGAGAAGGATGCTCAAGCCCAGCCCGATGAGCGCGATGTAAGGCATCGGGTGGAGACGAGCGACGCCGGCCTTGTCGACGAGGGAATAGCCTGCGATGGTCACGCCGGTCACGAGCGCCCACGCCGTTCCGGCGAGGCTCCCTTGCGCGAGCGCCGAGCGCATGGCCGACGATCTGAAGCTCAACCCGGCGATCCCGAGGACGACGAGGCCCACGCCGAGCCAGCCGAGCCAGGACAGGCGCTCGCCGAACACCGGCAGCGCGATCAGGGGAACGAGCGCGACGCCGAGGCCCCGCGCCATCGGATAGACGCGTGAGAACTCGCCGTGGCGATACGAGCGACCGAGCGCCCAGAAATACAGCGCGTGAAT
This sequence comes from Candidatus Rokuibacteriota bacterium, assembly GCA_003220535.1. Taxonomy (GTDB): domain Bacteria; phylum Methylomirabilota; class Methylomirabilia; order Rokubacteriales; family CSP1-6; genus AR31. Next base: position 42,574 of record QHSU01000082.1, on the reverse strand, counting down.
CGCGATGCTCGCGACGACGAACGGGAGCCCGGCGATCGGCGTGCCGTCGGAGGGGAGGCGCAGGAGGCCGAGAGGGAGCAAGAGCACGGTCGCCAGCGAGACGGACGACCACAAGAAGACGAACTGGTTCTCGGCCCGCTTGGCTAGCGCGTTCCAGATCGCGTGCAGGACGGCGGCGCAGACGACAAGGGCGATGGCCGGGTTGCTCACGGAGCGATCTTACCGAACTTCAGGTGCCCGGAACGCTGAAAACCCCTCTGTTGACAGGGGTTTGCCGATCAGTTAGACTCTAGAACCCATGATTACCGTGCCAACGCGCCGTGTGAAGCAGTTCGGCGTCGAGTTCTACCAGGCTGGCCTTTCTGCCAAGGATATCGACAGGTTAGTGAAGTTCGAGGTCCTGGGCTACTCGGGCGGCCCCGCGAACGAGCCGTCGAAGAAAACGCGCATGAACCGGTCTCGCGTCAATTGGGACATGCTCGAGAAGCGGATCGGCGAAAGCGAGGCGGCGTACCAGCGGCCCGTGATCCGTCGCAAGATCGACGAGCTGGTCGCCTACTACCGGGAGTGCAAGGACGCGGCGACGCTTCCCGCCATTCCTGGCGCCGTCATCATCACGTCGGAGAAGCGGTTCACGTTCACGCCGGTGGCCGGCCAGCACGACCTCGGCTTGCTCCAGATTCCAGAAGAGCACGGGGTCTTGCGCGTGCTGGACGGTCAGCACCGCCTCCTCGCCCTCCACGCGCTCTCCCAGGCGGGCGAGAACATGAACATCGAGGTGCCGGCGGTGCTCTTCGACTCGCTCGACGCCCGCCAGATCGTCGAGCTCTTCGTCACGATCAACGCGAAGCACACGCGGCTGAACCCGTCGCACATCATCAGCCTGGCCGGCCGCAAGCTCTACCCCGACGCGAACCAGGCGCTCGCCCACGACGTGATCCGCTCGCTCAACGAGGACGACACGTCGCCGCTGCACGGCGAGATCAAGATGCTCGGCACCGGCCGCGGGCGCGTGAGCCAGGCGCCGCTGGCCGAGGAGATCGTCGACTTCTTCGAGACCGTCGAAAAGGTCGGCAGCGGCGGCAAGCTCCAGGAGCTGCGGGGCGGCGCCAAGCGCTTCTTCCTGAACTACATCAAAGCTCTCTCGACCACCTTCCCGACCGCGTGGGCGGGCCGCAAGTACTCCATCAAGACCGGCGCTGCGCTCCGCGCGTTCATCCGCGCGGCGCCCGACGTGATGGCGCGCGCCCGCGAGTTGCGGCGCGATCCGTTCGACCTCCACGCGATCCGCGAGGCGATCAAGCCCTGGGGCGAGCGGCTGCGCGACCGGCGCTTCGAGACCGAAGGCGAGTGGAAGCTCAAGCTCGCGGGTGGCACGCGCGGGACCGTCGAGGTCCTCACGCGCGAGCTGCGCGACGCGCTTCGCTGAGCCTTCGCCGAAGCCGGCCGATCACTTTTTCCTGAGGCTCACGTCTTCTAGGGGCGCCGACCAGGGATACGGGTCGATCTTCAAAAAGGCCGGGTCCCCCACCCGCGCCCCGATTCCGCTCGGCCAGATGTACTCCCAGATCGGCGCGAACCTCACCCGTTCGTAGAGCAGGTGCTGGATCTGGTGCAGCATCGCCTCCCGCTTCTTCCGATCCGTCTCCTTCGCCTGCTGTTTGAAGAGGGTGTCCACGTCCGGATCGACTCCACGGCTGAAGGCCCCATCACCCGGCACGAACTCCGCCATGCGTGAGGCCGCGTTGCCGTACGGCGCGTGGATGCAGACGCAGAGCCCTTTGAGCTTCTTGGACAGCCACGCCGTCTGGAAGGCCGCGCGCTCCATCGAGTGGATCTTCGTCTTGATGCCCACAGTGCTCAGGTTCGCCGCGACCGCCTCCCCCATCGAGAAATAGGGGGGATAGGGGTAGAAATCGCCGGCATCGAAGCCGTTGGGGAAGCCGGCCTCGGCCAGGAGCTGTCTGGCTTTCACCGGGTCGTAGGGATGGGGCTCGAGCGCCAGCGCGAACTCGAACTTGCGAGGGACCATGGCGCCGGTGAGGCGGGACGCTCCGAGCGTCTCGGCCTCGTTCAGCGACCGGCGGTCGATCGCATAGCTTACAGCGAGCCGCACGCGGCGGTCGTGCCAGGGGGACTTCGGGTCCCACTGGTCGAAGAACTCCAGGAAGTGGATGCCGATCGCGCCGGAAAATGCCAGCTTCAAGTTGGGATCGCGCTTCACTTCCAGCGCCGTCGGCGCGTCTAGCTGATACGCGACGTCGACTTCACCCTTCTTCAGCATCGCAGCCCGCGTGGTGGGCTCAGGGACGCTCTTGAAGACGAGCCGCTTCACCGAGGGCATCTTGCGCCAGTAGCTCTCGTTGGCCTCCATCACCAGCTCGATGCCGGGCGTGTTGCTGACGAACTTGTACGGCCCGAGCCCGACCGGCTGCTTCCTGAACCCGTCGTCGCCGATCTTCTCGATGTATTTCTTGGGCACCACCCAGCTCGACGCGGTCGCCAGCGTCCCGTAGAAGGCCATGAAATCGGGGAACGGCTCGTTGAGATGGAATCGAACGCGGTGAGGATCGACGATCTCGATCTCACGGACTTTCTCTTTGAGGATCCGGGAGCTCTTGGCCCGCTGGAAGCTGAACTTGACGTCCTCTGCGGTGAACGGGTCGCCGTTGTGGAACTTGAGGCCCTGGCGCAGCTTGAACTCGTAGACCCGTTGATCCGGACTGAGCGTCCATGATTCGGCCAGGCTCGGCGTCATGATATTGCCGGGCATGGGCTTCACGAGCGCGTCGTGGAGCGCGTACTGGATCCAGAACGGCGTGATGAAGCCCAGATTCTCGCCCGGATCGAGCCACGCCGGCGCCACGGTCACGTACAGCGCCCAGCGCATCTCGCCCTCAGGCTTGGCCTGGGCCTGGGCCGTTGCGACGAACGCCCCGGCCAGCAGGCCGCACAGCAGCATACCGGTCGCGGCCCGAGCGCACGGGCTGCGACGGCTCGTTTGACCTTTCATGATCTCGTCCTCCGTCGGTGCCGGAGCGTGCGGCTAGACGACGCCGTCCTTGCGGAGGCCAGTGATCTCCTCGGCGGTGTACCCGAGCTCGCGCAGCACCTCGTCGGTATGCTCGCCATGCGTGGGTGCGGCGCGGCGAATCGCGCCCGGCGTGCGCGACAGCGTGGCCGGGAGCCCCTGGACCAGCATCTCGCCGCGGTCGGGATGGCGCACGGGCTGGGCCATTCCCAGGTGTCGGATCTGCTCGTTCTCGAAGACCTCCCGCACGTTGAGGATCGGCCCCGAGGGCACCCCGGCGCGGTTGAGGACCTCGATCCACTCGGCGCTCGGCTTTTTCACGAGCACCTTGTCCAGCTCGGCGTTCATGACTTTGCGGTTCTTCGACCGGGCGGCCAGCGTCCTGAACCGCGGGTCGTCGATCAGCTCGGGCGCGCCGATCGCGGTGCAGAGCCTCCTGTACATCGTCTGGCCGGACGCGGCGATGTTGATATGGCCGTCGGCGGTCGTGAAAACGCCTGTCGGGATGCCGGTCGGGTGATCGTTGCCCGCCTGGGGCGGGATCTCGCGGTCGATGAGCCAGCGCGCCGCCTGGAAGTCGAGCATCGTCACCATCGCCTGCAGGAGCGAGGTGTGCACCCACTGTCCCTTGCCGGAGCGCTCGCGCTCGAGCAGCGCGACCAGGATGCCTTGAGCGAGATAGAGCCCGGACGTGAGGTCCGCCACCGGGATGCCCACGCGCACGGGCCCCTGGCCGGGCAGTCCGGTGATGGACATGAGCCCGCCCATTCCCTGGGCGATCTGGTCGTAGCCCGGGCGGTCGGCATACGGGCCCGTCTGGCCGAAGCCCGAGATCGAGCCGTAGACGAGCCGCGGATTGACCCTGGAAAGCGCCTCGTAGTCGATGCCGAGCCGCTTCTTGACGTCCGGCCGGAAGTTCTCGACGACGACGTCGGCGCGCGCGGCCAGCTTCTTGATGATCTCGGCGCCGCGCGGGTGCTTGAGGTCGAGCGTCATCGCGCGCTTGTTCCGGTGGAGGTTCAGGAAGTCGAAGCCGAGCGCGGTGGAGTCTCCCTCCATCTCCTCGCGCGCCTCCACCTTGATGACGTTGGCGCCCATGTCGGCGAGCTGGCGCACCGCAGTCGGTCCCGAGCGGGCGCGGGTGAGATCGAGGACCATATAGCCTTCGAGTGGTAGTGGCATCAGCGTGTCTCCGAGGGAAGGATAGCCGAGCCCGTCTGGGAGGCGGGATTCCGTCGCGTCCACTTCCCGGCCTCCACCGCCGTGAGGAAGTCGAGCACGGCCCGGTTGAACGCGTCGGGCTCCTCCAGGTTGATCGCGTGGCCCGATTTCGGCAGGACGACGAGCCCGGCCGCCGGGATCTTGCGCTTCATGAAAATCCCCGGCTCGAGGCACGGGTCGTCCTCGTCGCCGGTCATGATCAGCGTCGGCACCTCGAGCTTCTCGAGCGCGGGCCCGAGGTCGAGGATCGATGGCCGCAGCATCTGCACACCCCGCTGCGTGAGGGCGTGGCCGCGGGCCGATCCCTCGGCGAGCTGCGCGTGGAACTCGCGCCAGCCGAACGGATCCTTCTCCATGAACTGGACGCGCGTCGGGCCCCGGGCGTACATCTCGGCCGTCCGCTCCATCCCGTCTTCCTCGAAGCGCCGCGCGACCACTTCCGTGTCTCGCCGGAACTTCTCGCGGTCGCCCGCCACACTGCCGTACCCGGCGCCGGCCACGACGAGCGAGAGCGCGCGGTCGGGGTATTTGAGGCCGAAGTGCAGGGTCGCGTACCCGCCCATCGAAAGGCCGCACACGTGGGCCTTCGGAATCTTCAGACCGTCGAGCACGCCCCGGATGTCCGCCGCGGCGTGGTCCTGCGAGTAGGCTTTCGCGTCGTCCGGCACGTCGGACGGCGGATAGCCCCGCGCATTGAATGCGATGGCGCGATAGCGTCGGGAGAAGAAGCGCATCTGCAGGTGCCAGCTCCGGTGGTCGCCCGCGAACTCGTGGACGAAGACGAGCGGCACGCCCTGCCCCAGCTCCTCGTAGTAGAGATTGACACCTTCGACCCGCACCGACGGCACGCTATCGCCTCAGTCCGTCCACGGGAAGTTCACCTTGACGATGTCGAAGGTCTTCTTGCCGGCCGGAAGCTGCGCGGTCACCCGGTCGCCGACGTTCTTGCCGATGAGCGTGCGGGCCAGCGGCGACATGACCGAGATGCGTCCCCGGGCGGGCTCGGTCTCGTCGGAGCCCACAATCTGGTAGCGGATCTCCTTGCCGCTCTCGTCCTCGAGCAGCACCGTCGAAGCGAAGGTGATACGGTCACCCGAGGTGGGAGGATCGATCACCTCGGCGTTCCCGACCTTGGTCTCGAGCTCCGCGATCCGTCCCTCGATGAAGCTCTGCTTCTCGCGCGCGGCGTGATACTCCGCGTTTTCGGAGAGGTCGCCGTGGGCCCGCGCCTCGGCGATGGCCTTGGTGATGGCGTGTCGATCGACACGCTTGAGCCGGTCGAGCTCGTCGCGGAGCCGCTCGTACCCGGGACGCGTCATCGGCGTGCGCTGGACCGACATAGGCCATAACGTATCACGAGCCCGCAGGGTGCCGCCGCCTCGCGCCACTGGCCGATACGCTGGGGAATGTTCGAGCGCCGGCGAAGCCGGCGCCACGATCTACTTACTAGACGCTGAGTGAACCCGGTGGGGGGAATCGGGGGGAGCGCCGCCCCCGCCGATCTTAATCATCGTCCTCGACCCGCGAGCGCTTGAGCGCACGCCGGCGCTTCTTGCGGGCCTGGGCCTGCTTACGCTTGCGCTTCACCGAGGGCTTCTCGTAGAACGCGCGTCGCTTCATCTCCTGGAAGAGCCCCCCCTTGATCATCACCTTCTTGAGGGTCTTCAGGGCGGCTTCGATCTGGTTGTCCGAAACCTCGACCTTCGCGCGCGTCAGGCTCGCCATCGGCCACGCAGGTGGGAGGTGGAACGGTACGGCCGCGGCGGCTCGGACCGGTCTACCGTGTTCATCTGCTGGAGCCGTCGCGTCCCTTCTGCGACGGCGAGCGCAATCGTACGGAACGCGTCTCGCGATTCCTCGACGAGCTCCCCCGCATAGTTGACGATCCGCCACCGCCAGCCCGGTCGGCTCGGCGTCGAGAGCGCCATTACGTGCACGAGGGTCTCACCGGTCGCCGCGCCACCCACCGCCGCCGCGCCCACCACCGCCGAAGCCGCCACCGCCACCACCGCGCCGCTGGCCGCCTCCCGAGCCCGCCGGCTTCGCGACCTCGACCTTGATCTGGCGGCCGTCGAGCTCGCTGCCGTTGAGACGGGACACCGCGGCGTTCGCCTCCTCGCCGGTCGCCATCTCGACGAACCCGAAGCCGCGTGACCGGCCGGTGTCGCGATCCATCACGACGGTCGCCGAGTGAACCTCGCCGAAGCCGGCGAAGGCCTCGCGCAGCCGCTCGCTGGACGTGGAGAACGAGAGACCACCGACGAAAAGCTTGACCGTCATGGGAATTGCCCTCTACGACTTCCGCCCCGTGCACGGCCCGAGCTCGGAAGAAGCGCGGGTCGCGGCCTATGAGTGAGGTGGGTTCAGTTGAACCGACGGGTCACCAGGCGGCTTCAGTGTACACGGTTCCGGCACGATGCACACCAAAGGATCTCTCAGCCGCGCCGGGACGCCGGCAGGAAGGTCTCGACCTTCGAGTTCGCGCGAGCGCCGTTGAGCCAGGACTCCCACACGAGGCTCTGCTTCTGGGCCACGACCTCCTTCAGGATCTTGTCGCGGTCGGTCGCCAGCCCGCCCATGTCGGGGGGCACGCGCTCGAGCACCTTCACCACGTAGTACCCCTGCTGGGCCTTGATCGGCGCGCTCAGCCGGCCGGCGGGCGTCTGGAGCGCGGCCAGCATCGCGTCAGCCGGCAGCCGCTCGGCCGGCTTCGCGCGCGAGAAGCGCCCGGTCTCGCCCGTGACCGCGCCCGCCTTCTTCGCGGCGCCGGCGAAGTCTCCCGCCTGCGCGTCGGCGGTGAGCTGCTTCGCCCGCTCCAGGGCGACCGCCTCCGCCTTCTGGCGCTTCACCGAGGCGGCCACCTTGTCCTTGATCTCGGCGAGCGGCGGCACGCCGGCGGCGATGGTCTCCACGCTCTTGAGCACCACGAGCCCAACCGGCGTCGACACGGGTGGGGAGACGCCGCCCAGGGCCAGCGCGAACGCCGCTTCTTCGAGCGGATCGGGAGTGGCGAGCCCCGCCACGCGGTCGAGACGGGCGATGGTCGTCTCGACCGGCTGGAACCCGAGCTTCTTGGCTTCGACCATGAAGTCCTTGGCGGCCTGGAGCGCCGGCCGGACCTGGTCGGCCTTCGCCTTCAGCGCCCGGTCCGCGGCCTCGGCCGAGAGCCGGCTTCGGATCTGGGCCGCGACCTCTTTCAGCGGCTTGCGCCCGCCCTCCTGGATCTCGAGCACCTTGATCGCGTGGAAGCCGAACGGCGTGCGGATGGGTTCGGGCGACACCTCGCCCTTCTTCAGCGCGAAGAGCGCCTGCTCGAACTGGGGCACCATCTCGCCTCGGCTCACGAGCCCGAGGTCGCCGCCCCGCGAGGCCGTCGCGGGATCCTCCGAGATTCCCTGGGCGAGCTTGCCGAAGTCCTCGCCCGCCTTCGCCCGTCGGATGACGTCGGCCACCTTGGTGCGCGCGTTGTCCTCCGCCTCGCTCCCGCCCGTCTCGGGGACGCGAACGAGGACGTGCGCGGCGCGGACCTGGCGCGGGGTCTCGAACTCCTTGAGGTGCTCGTTGTAGAACTTCTCGACCTCGGCGTCGGTCACCGGCGCCACGACGTCGCGCGGGTTCAGCGTCACGTACTGCACGCGCCGTCGCTCGGGCTGACGGAACTCGTCGGGGTGCTGGGCGAGATACGTGGCGAGCTCCGCGTCGGTCGTGCCGGTGGCGGCGGCGATCGGCGTCACCTCGATGAGCGCCCACGCCGCGCGCACCTCTTCGCGCCGGAGGCGGAACGCCTGCTCGAGCTCGGCCTCCGACACCCGAACGCCGCTGCGGATTGCGGATTCCACCTTTGCGCGCGTCAGCTCGCGACGAATCTCGCTCTCGAACCCGGCGGCGGTGAACCCGCGCCGTTTGAGGGCTTCCTGGTACCGCTTGAGCACGAAGCGCCCGTTCTCCTGGAACACCGGAATCGCGTGGATCCGCGCGTTCAGCTCTTCGTCGCTGATAGAGAGCCCCTCGGCGCGCGCGCGCTGGACGATCAGCGCCTCCTGGACGAGGTCGCCGATGACCTGCTGGGGCAGCCCCAGGCGCTCGGCCATCTCCGTCGAGAAGCGGTCGCGGTAGATCTGCGCGTACGCCTCCAGGTACGACTGGTAGCGCCGCTGAAAGCGCTCGATCGGGATGGTCTCGCCGTTGACCGTCGCGACGGTGTCGCGCGACTCGCCGCCGGTGCGGGACCCGGTCGCGCCGAACACGAACAGCGAGGCGACGAACGCCGCGATCACGACCAGGAGGCCGATCTGAAGCAGTTTCCGGTACCGACGCATCATCGTGATCATCGCCGCTCAGTCCTCGGGCTCGCGATGGCGCAGCCGCGCGTCCGGCGCGCTGCTCTCCTCCGGCACCACGCGCCGGGCAACCGTGATGAAGCCCGTATGGGCGACCATACGATGGAACGGCCGCACCGACTGGCCTTCGATGTTCCACGGCCGATAGAGCGTCTCGAACGTCTCGACGAGCGCCCAGTGGCGCTCGCGCTGGAGCGTCTCGGCGATCTGGTGCGATTGCACGATCGTCGGCACGTAGCAGAGGAAGATCCCGCCCGGCCGCAGCGCCCGCGCGACCGCGCCCGTGAGCTTCCACGGCTCGGGGAGATCGAGCAGCACCCGGTCGACCGGCTCCTCTTCGCCGAGGCCGTCCTCCACGGGCCGCAGCCGCACCGCGAGATTCGCCACCTCGCCGAGCCGCATGTGGATGTTCGCCAGCGCGCGCCGCGCGAACTCGTCCCGCTGCTCGTAGGTGATGACCCTGCCCTCGGGCCCCACGACCCGCAGGAGCGCCAGCGTCAAGGCTCCGGAGCCGGTGCCCGCCTCCAGGACGCGGCATCCGGGGTAGACGTCGGCCCAGAAGAGGATCATCGCCAGGTCTTTCGGATAGATGACCTGAGCGCCGCGCGGCATCTCCAGCACGTACTCGGCGAGCGTCGGGCGCAGCGCCAGGTGGCGAAGCCCCATCGAGCTCCGCACCCAGCTGCCCTCGGGCTGGCCGATGACCGCGTCATGCGGCACCCAGCCGCGGTCGGAGTGGAACGTCTCCGATTTGCGGAGAAAGATCAGGTGGCGCTTCCCGCGCTGATCGATGAGCAGGACTTGCTCACCGTCCTGGAACGGAAGCCCGTCGTTCACCTGGCTTCGGGGACGCTCGGAGCCGGCAGGAATCGGGTGGCGACGAACGCCGCCAGGGGCGTCAGGGCGCTGATCCAGAGCGCCGCGGGCAGTCCGTAGCGGTCGGCGACCCAGCCGAGCGCCGTCACGCCGACGCCGCCGGCGCCGATCGCGAAGCCCACGATCAGGCCCGAGGCGGTCCCGGCGTTGCGCGGCAGGTACGCTTGCCCGAGGACGATCGACACCGAGAAGCTCGAGGTCAGGATCGCGCCGAACAGCCCGAGCATCACGAACGCCAGGACACCCTTGACCATCAGGAAGAGCACGCCGAACGGCAGCGAGGCGAGGAGTACCCATTGCATGAAGGCGCGCGCGCCCCATCGGTCGGCGAACGGTCCGGCCACGACGGTGCCGAGGGCGCCCGCGCCGAGGAAGACGAAGAGGAGCGGCCCGACGAGCCGTGGGTCGGCTCCGAGCACGTCGATGTAGTAGAACGGCACGAACGTCGTGAAGCCGAGGCTCGCCCACGAGCGGATCGTGACGACGAGGATCAAGAGCCCCATCGCGCGGGGCATGTTGACGCCGCGCGCCGCCGCCGCGGCGACGGCTCGGGGAGCGGGGTGGGAGAGCGAGGGCAGCACGGCCAGCAGGAGAGCCGCGGCAACGAGGGTCGGCGCCAGCATGCCGAGGCTTCCGGCAAGACCGAGGCCGGCAACGAGCGCCGTGATCACCGGCGGCCCGAGCGCCACGCCGACATTGCCGCCCAGCGAAAAGAACGACAGCGCCGTCGCCTTCCGATCTCCGGCGACGTTCGTCGCCGTCTTGTAGGCCTCCGGGTGATAGGCGGCGACGCCGAGTCCCATCACGGCGACGAGCGCGAGCAGGGCCCCGTAGCCCGGCGCCAGTCCCATCAGCGCGAACCCGGCGCCGGTCAAGAACACCGAGGCCGGCAGCATCCAGCGCCGGGCCGTCTGGTCGGCGAAGTAGCCGAACAGCGGCTGCACGAGCGACGAGGCGACGTTCGCGGCGAGCACGATCGTCGCCGCCGACGCGTAGGAGAGCTGATGCGCCGACTTGAGCAGCGGCAGCAACGCCGGCAGCGACCCCTGGTTGAGGTCGACGACGAAATGACCGAGCGACAGAAGCGCGATCAGCTTCGCGTTGGGTTGGACGTGGTCCGTGATCGACGCGACGAGAGCCGGCGCGGCGGGCGCGGTGTAGGCCGCGGGCTTCGAGTCAGCCATGACCTCCCAATGTTACACTACTCCGCCATGGACGCATCGTCCCAGCGCCTGACGATCCGCGAACTGGGCCACGTCTCTCTCTTCGTGCGCGACCTCGAGGCCACGCGACGCTTCTACCGCGACACGCTCGGCCTCGTGGAGACCGGCACCGGCAAGGGCGGGCGCATCCTCTTCTTCTCGGCGGGCGTTCATCACCACGACGTGTCGTGCGAGCTGGCGCGCGCCGAGGAGCCCGGGCCACAGCCGAAGGGCGTCCCGGGTCTCTACCACATCGCGTTCGACGTCGGCGCGAGTCTGGAGGATCTCGGGGCGGCGCGCCGGTGGGCCGAGGCGCACGGCCTCGCGCCGTTCGGCGAGACGCCGACCTCGTTCTCCGTGCGGGATCCCGACGGTCACGAGGTCGAGCTGTACGTCGCAGCACCCCGCTAGCGAGTCGCCTCGCGACGCGGGCCCGAAGGACCCTCTCGATGGAAAGCAGACAATCTCGACTGGTCATCGACGTCCCGGCGTGGGTCGACGCGGTCACCGCGTCCGGCCAGACGTACCGCCGAGACGAGGACAAGATGGCGCTCGTCATCCGCCTGGCGGAAGAGAACGTCGCGCGACGCGCCGGTGGGCCGTTCGCCGCCGCCGTCCTCGAGATCGAATCGGGCCGCGTCGTGGCGGCCGGCGTCAACAGCGTCGTCCGGCAGCGGAACTCCGCCTTGCACGCCGAGATGCTGGCATTGATGCTCGGCCAGCAGCGCGTGGGCTCGTTCACCCTGCGCGCGCCCGGTCGGCCCGCGCACGAGCTCGTCACCAGCTGCGAGCCGTGCGCGATGTGCCTGGGCGCGACGCTGTGGAGCGGCGTCAGCCGTCTGGTGATCGGCGCGGAGCGTGGCGACGCGATGGCCGTCGGATTCGACGAGGGCCCCGTTTTTCCCGAGTCGTACGCGTACCTCGCCGAGCGCGGTGTCGAGGCGGTGTGGGGCGTGCGACGGGCCGAGGCGGCGAACCTGCTGCGAGCGTATCGCGACGGCGGCGGGTTCGTCTACAATCCCGACGCCGGTCCGCCGACGGCAGGCGACTGACGGCGCCCGCGGACGCGCGCCGCTTCGCTGAGCGGATCATTTGGCGTCCGGGCTCGCCTCCAGCCTCCGCATCGCGAGCGCCATCTCGATGGCGCGTGAGAGGCTCGAGATCTCGAACGGCTTGGTGACGTAGTCGTGGGCGCCGAAGGCCAGCGACCGCTTCAGGACGTCCTCGTTCGCGGCGCCGCTGATCATGATGACCTTGGCGTGCGGGGCGAGCGCCACGATCGTCGGAAGCGCGCCGACCCCGCTGAGCCCGGGCATGTAGACGTCGAGCAGCACGACGTCGGGCGCCTCGGTGAGGACCGAGCGCACCGCGGTCGCGCCGTCGGCCGCCGCGCGCGTGGTGTAGCCGAGCGAGGTGAGCACGTCCTCGAGCATCGCGCGCACCTCGGGGTTGTCGTCGACCACGAGGATCCGTCCCGTCGGCGCCCCGGCGGACGGGACGGGCACGGCTTCGGATGACGCCGGCTTCGGGGGCGGCGTCGGCGCCGGCCCGGTGAGCGCGGCCACCAGCGTCGCCGCGCTCACCGGCTTCGTGAACACGCCGGTCGCGCCCGATGCGGTCGCCTGTCGGTGAAGCTCGGGATCGATGGCCCCGGTGACCACCAGCACCCGGATGCCCGGGTTGAAGTTGTGGATCCGCTTGAGCGCCTCGACGCCGCCGAGGCGCGGCATCATGAGGTCGAGCACCACGGCGTCGGGTCGATCTCGTTTGACGTACAGCAGGGCCTCGAGGCCGTTCGACGCCTCCAGCACGTCGAAGCCGGCGTCTCGGAACACCTCGACGAGCAGTTCCCGGACGTCCGCGTCGTCGTCCGCTATCAGCACCCGCATGAGAACCCCTTCCCGGGCCGTCGCTCCCGTCCGGTGCGCATGCTCACGTCCCGAACGCGTCGAGGCCCGTGATGTCCCGCCCGATGATGAGGGTATGGATGTCGTGCGTGCCCTCGTACGTGTTGACCGTCTCCAGATTCATCATGTGACGGATCACCGGGTGCTCGTCAACGATTCCGGCGGCGCCCAGGATGTCGCGCGCCAGCCGGGCGGTGTCGAGCGCCATCTGGACGTTGTTCATCTTCGCCATCGAGACCTGCTGTGGGCGGACCTGGCCGGCGTCCTTCAGCCGGCCCAGTTGCAGACAGAGGAACTGCGCCTTGGTGATCTCCGTGATCATCCAGACGAGCTTCTGCTGAACGAGCTGGAACGACGCGATCGGCTTGCCGAACTGGATGCGCTGTTGCGCGTACTGGAGCGCCCAGTCGTAGCAGGCCATCGCCGCGCCCACGGCGCCCCAGGCGATGCCGTAACGCGCCTGGTTCAGGCAGCCCAGCGGGCCGCGCAGCCCTTTCACGTTCGGGAGCTTGTTCTCGAGCGGGATCCGACAATCCTGGAACGATAGCTCGGAGGTGATCGAGGCGCGCATCGAGAACTTGCCGTGGATATCGAGCGTGGAGAAGCCCGGCGTGCCCCGCTCCACCAGGTAGCCGTAGATCTCTCGGTCGTCTTCCTTCGCCCATACCACCGCGACGTCGGCGATCGAGCCGTTGGTGATCCACAGCTTCGTCCCGTTCACGACGTATGCGTCGCCCTGGCGGCGGGCCCGCGTCTTCATCCCGCCGGGATCGGAGCCATAATCGGGCTCGGTGAGACCGAAGCAGCCGACTTTTTCGCCGCGCGCCATCGCGGGGAGCCACCACTCTTTCTGCGCCTCCGAGCCGTAGGTGTAGATCGGATGCATCACCAGGCCGCTCTGCACCGACGCGGCCGAGCGCAGCCCGGAGTCACCGCGCTCGAGCTCCTGCATGATGAGCCCGTAGGCGACGTTGCTGAGTCCCGCGCATCCGTAACCCTTGAGGGTGGCGCCGAAGACGCCGAGCTCGCCGAGCTTGGCGATGAGCGCGACGGGGAAGCTGCCGGCGCGATGGTGTTCGGTGACCACCGGGAGGAATTCGGCCTCGACCCAGTCGCGGACCGCGTCGCGGATCATCCGCTCTTCCTCGGACAAGAGGCCCTCGATCGCGTAGTAGTCGACGCCTCGGAACTTTTCCATGCCCTAGCCTCTTCGCCGCAGCGCCGCCAGCGGCACCGACAGGAGCGCGCCCAACGCCACCGCCAGCGTTACCGCGTGAACGAAATGAATCGGCACGTTCCAGCCGACGAACCGGTCGGCCACCTCACGGGGGATCTCGCTCGCGCTCTGGAGCACGCGGGCCTCGAGCGCTCCGAACCCCGACGCGTAGTGGATCGCGATCCAGAGCGCCCCCGCCACCCCCGCCACCAGGGCCCGGCCCCGGTGGCGGCGCGCCGCGAGCGACACGAACAGGAACGCGCTCGTTCCCACGACCTGCAGCCCGGCGACCGCGTAGTAGGCCTCGAGCCCCGACCGCCCGGACGACCCCCGGAACGACGGGTAGGCCTGGCTCAGCGCGGGCGCCCCCGACAGGAGCAGCCAGTCGAGGAACCGCGCCAGAATCAGCGCGTGGCCGAGCATGAAGCCCGCGACGATCCCGGTCAGCAGGGCCGCGAGAAACCAGCTCGGCCAGTACAGGCGTTCCGTCACGTCAGAGTCGGATCGGGTTGAAGTCGGTGTCGTAGTCGTACACATCGGTCCGCTCGCTCACCTTCAGCCAGGCGACCGCGGCGTACGTGAGCGGCGTCGCCGCCGCCTCGTAGACCACCTTCGCGATCCACTGTCCGAGCGCGATCCCGATCAGCGCGCCGGTCGGCACCGAGCCGGCGAAGGCGAGCGTGACGAAGACCGCGCTGTCCAGCGCCTGACCGACCACCGTGGAGCCGATCGTGCGCGTCCAGAGCCACCGCCCGTGGGTCAGGATCTTCAGCTTCGCCAGGACGAACGAGTTGGCGAACTCGCCGACGAGGTAGGCAACGAAGGAAGCCAGCAGGATCCGTGGCGTCTGGCCCAGGATCTCGCTGTACGCCGCCTGTCCCTTCCAGAAGGGCGCGGCGGGAAGCTCGCCGCCCACCCAGATCGCCGCGACCATAAGCGTGTTGCACCCGAATCCGAGCCAGATCACGCGCCGCGCCGCCCCGTAGCCCCACACCTCGGTCAGCACGTCGCCGACGATGTACGACACCGGGAAGATGACGATCCCGGCGGACAGCACGAGGCCGCCGACGGCGACGAGCTTGGCGGCCAGGGTGTTGGCCGTCAGGAGGCAGGTGACGAACAGCGCGGCGAAGGTGACGAACCGCCAGCTCATGGCCGTGCGATCATACTAGCGGTTTCAGAGGCCGAGGCCTAGCCCTGCTCGATCGACGCGCCTTCGACCTGGCCGACGCCCGCCGAGTGCAGGCGCGTGGGCTGGCTCACGAAGAACTCGAGCACATTCATGTCGCCTCCGTGCCGGCGTCCGACCGGGACCGGGTCAGACGTTGGTGAGAATCGAGGGCGGCTCCTCGCTCAGCGCGCGCTTCAACGCCTGGGCCAGCTCGGCATCGTGCTCGTGGTTCATCGCGAAGATCCGGCACTGCGCGACCTTGCCCGGCAGATACTTCAAGATCTCGGTCAGCGGCTCCTCCGAGATGCGCTTCGTGGAGGAGTCGTACACGTAGATCTGCCGGTCGCCCATCTTGAGCGGGTTCAGCGGTCGCGGATCCTGAAGCGCCATGTCGATCTCGAACGGGACCTCCCGCAGCGCGGCCGGCAGGAACGTGCGCACGCGCCGCTTCACGGTGTCGATGTCGAGGAAGCCCTGTCCCTTGCGCGTCTCGAACTGGTCGAGGATCTCCTCGCTCGACATGCGCCATTTGAGCTTCCGGTCGAGGATATGACGCCACTCCGCGCCGAGCGCCTTCTTGGACGGGTCCTCGTCCTCGTGCCACCGCCCCACGTCCTCGAGCAGCGTCCACTCGGTGAGATGGAGGTAGGGGTGGAGCTCCTTCCGCAGATCGAACGGGAAGGCGATGCGCATCGTATCGCGGAAGATCTCCTTGAGGTGCAGGTCGATGCCACGCGTGGTCCGGTGGTAGTAGACGTTCGTGTACATGTAGAAGCGGGCGTTCAGGAACATCGTGAACGCCTGGAGCCCGGCGCGATCGAGGGTGAGGCCCCGATCGGAGAAGAACGAGTAGTAGATGATCCGGTCGATGTCGATCGGCCCGATCGCGACGCCGCACATGTAGGCGTCGCGCAGCACGTAGTCCATGTTGTCGGCGGTAAAGACGCCCGAGAGGAGCGGCTTGAGGTGCGGGAGCCACTTCGGGTGCGACTCCAGCGGCTGGGTGTAACTCTTCCCCATCAGGTAGCAGATCCACTCCGGGTCGATCGACTCGCCGGCGTCGAAGGCGCTGTTCGGGCTCCGCCGGAGGCTCCGGAGGATGTCGGCCAGCTCCTCGCGGATGATGCGCTGGCCGAGCAGCTCGTGAGTCAGGTCGTAGTCCGCCAGGAAGTTGTCGTCGAAGAAGTGGCCGAACGGGCCGTGGCCGACGTCGTGCAGGAGTCCCGCCGTGCGCAGCAGCTCCTCGATCAGCGCGGAGGACGGCGCGTCGCGGAAAGTCGCGCGGAGCGACGGGTAGAGATGCAGGGCGAGACGCCCGGCCAGGTGCATCGCGCCGAGCGAGTGCTGGAAGCGGCTGTGCTCGGCCGCCGGGTACACCCAGCGCGCTGACTGGAGCTGGGGCACGCGACGCAGCCGTTGCACCCACGCGGTGTCGATCAGGTCCTGCTCGGACGCCTCGCCGGGGACCCCGCCCGGCCGTGTATAGAGGATGTACTGATGGATGGGGTCGGCGATGAGGCCCCGCCCCTGATAGGGATCCTCGGCGCCCTTGATCAAGAAGCGTCTCGCTACCGCACCGGATAGAGCCGATGGCGGTCGACCGAGGGCACGGCGATGATGTGCACCTTGTTGGCGCGCTGGACGGCCAGCTCGATGAGGTCGCCGGCGCGGCGAGACCAGAGCTGTTCGTAGAACTCTTCCTGCGAAGCGACGGCCACGCCGTTGACCTTCAAGATCCGGTCGCCCTGACGGAACCCGGCCTGGGACGCCGGCCCGACCGGCGACATCTCGCTGACCACGAGGCCCTCGGGCAGCGCGACGGTGTAGAGCCCGAGCCACGGCCGCGGCGGCCGGCTCGCGATCCGGCCGGACGCGATCAGCTCGTCCTTCACCGGGGAGAACTTCTCGATGGGGATCGCCAGGTTCACGTGCGGGGGCTCGCCGAGCCTGAGCGAGGCGATGCCGACGACCTCGCCGCGCTCGTTCACGACGGCGCTGCCGCCCCACTGCGGGCTCGCCGGGGCCACGATGATCGCGCGGTCGAGCATGTACTCCCAGTACGCGGAGAACCGCCGGACCGCGTGGACGGCGCCCGTCACCTGGACGAGATCGTTGTCCTCGTCGACGCCGACGGTGCCCGTCCGCGCGCCGGGGACGACCGCCTGCGAATCGCCGAGCGTCGCCGACGCCCACGGCCCCTCACCCTCGAGCTTGATCACGCCGAGACCGGCGTCGAGGTCGAGGCCGACCACGCGCGCCGCCACGGCGCGCCCATCGCGCCCGCGCGCCTCGATGGCCACCGCGTCCAGGAGCAGATAGCTCACCGTGAGCACGTAGCCGCGCGGGTCGAAGATCACGCCGCTGCCGAAGCGACGGCTGCCGAGCCGCGCCGAGGACGTGGCGCCTTCGACGTTCCGCACGTGCAGCGCGACGACCGCGGGCGCGACGCGCCTGACGAACGACGGGAGGGCCGAGACCTCGTCGGGGTGGAGCCGCCGTTCCGGGACGGACGACGGCGCACCGAGGGTGAGGGTCGGCAGCAACAGGAGCGGGACCAGCGCCAGCGTCACGACTCGCTTCATGGAACGTCTCCCTGGGTCAGCGGTGGCCGTACTGCTTTTCGTAGTACGCGCGGAACTCCCCGGACTTGAGCGGCCGCCACCACGCCTCGTGCGCGCGATACCAGGCGACCGTCGCGGCGAGCGCGTCGCCGAACCGGTGGCGCGGCGTCCAGCCGAGCTGGCGGACCTTCTTCGAGTCGACCGAGTAGCGGCGGTCGTGGCCGGGCCGGTCCTTCACGGGCTGGATCAGCGTCTCGGGCTTGCCGGTGAGCTGGAGGATCTGGCGCGTGAGGACGATGTTCTCGACCTCGTGGCCGCCTCCGATGTTGTAGACCTCGCCCTCGCCCCCCTTGCGGAGCACGAGGTCGATGCCCGCGCAGTTGTCCAGGACGTAGAGCCAGTCGCGCACGTTCTTGCCGTCCCCGTAGAGCGGCAGCGACTGGTCGTCGAGCGCGTTCGTCACGAAGAGCGGAATGACCTTCTCCGGGTACTGGTAGGGGCCGAAGTTGTTGGACGAGCGGGTGATCAGGACCGGAACGCGATGGGTATGCCAGTGGGCGAGCACGAGCAGGTCCCCGCCGGCCTTGGACGCCGAATATGGGTTGGAGGGCCGGACGGCATCGCTCTCGCGCGACGAGCCGCGCTCGACCGAGCCGTACACCTCGTCGGTGCTGATGTGGACGAATCGCGGGATCTTCAGCTCCTTCACCGCCTCGAGCAGCGTGAAGACGCCGAAGACGTCGGTCTTGAGAAACGCATCGGGTTCCATCAGCGAACGATCGACGTGCGACTCGGCGGCGAAGTTCACGGCCGCGTCGACCCCGCGGATCACGTCGCGCACGAGCGTCGCGTCGCAGATGTCGCCCTGGACGAACGCGTAGCGCGGGTCGTGCTCGAGGTCGGCCAGGTTGGCGGGATTCCCCGCGTAGGTCAGCTTGTCGAGGTTGACGACGCGATCGTCGGAGTGCGTGGCGAGGACGTGACGGATGAAGTTGGAGCCGATGAAGCCGCTTCCGCCCGTGACCAGCAGCTTCACGACGCTACCCTCGCGTCACTTCCCAGATCTCGGCGCCCGCGTAGTCCCACGGCAGCCGGCCCTCGTCGCACATCGAGGGCTCGGCCGAGAAATGCACGTCGGTGAAGTAGATGATCCGTCCGGCCCCCGACGCGAGGTTCCGGACGCCGTGCGCGACGCCGGGCGGGATGCGCACGAGGCGAGAGGTGCCGGCCCCGAGGGTGAACCGCATGCGCACGCCTTCGGTCTTTCCGCCCTGCCGCACGTCGAGCAGGACCATCAGCATCCGGTCGGACGGCGGTACGTACCAGACGTCGGTCTGGCGCTGGTGGAGGTGGAACGCCTTGATCGCGCCGGGCTCGACCTCGCTGTAGTTGATCTGGCGCACGACGAAGCCGGCGAAGGCCTGGGGATGGCCGTCCGCCAGGCGCGCCAACTCGGTCATGCTCCCGCCGTCGTCCGAGAGCCGCTTGAGCTCGACGATCTCGACGCCGTCGATCGAAGGCGCCGGGCCGTAGGACTGGATCTGGAAAGCACGCTTGGCGGCGGGCGTGAGGTCCATCGAGTGCCCCGATCTTACGGCTCGGACTCGACCAGGCGCAACAGGTACTGCCCGTACGAATTGTCCTTCATGGGACGCGCGATCCGGAGCACGTCGGCGGCGGTGATGTAGCCCATCCGGAAGGCGATCTCTTCGACGCAGGCGACCATGAGCCCCTGCCGCTCCTCGATCGTGTGGATGAACGTGGACGCCTGCAACAAGGCCTCGTGGGTGCCCGTGTCGAGCCACGCGATTCCGCGGCCGAGCTTCTCGACCTGGAGCTGGCCCCGGCGGAGATAGTTCGCGTTCACGTCGGTGATCTCGAGCTCGCCCCGCGCCGAGGGCTTGAGCCCCCCCGCGATCTCGACGACCTGGTTGTCGTAGAAATAGAGCCCGGTCACGGCGTACGGCGAGCGCGGCTTGACGGGCTTTTCCTCGAGCCCGACCGCGCGGCCATCGGCCCCGAACTCGACGACGCCGTAGCGCTCGGGATCGCGTACCCAGTATGCGAAGACGGTCGCGCCCGAATGACGGTCGGCGGCGCTCTGGAGGTACTCGGGAAGTCCATGACCGTAGAACACGTTGTCGCCGAGAGCCAGCGCGACGCGATCGGCGCCCACGAAGCGCCGGCCGATGATGAACGCCTGGGCCAGCCCCTCGGGACGCGGCTGGACCGCGTACTCGATGGCGAGGCCCAGATGCCCCCCGTCGCCGAGCAGCCGCCTGAACGCCTCCTGGTCCTGGGGGGTGGTGATGATCAGAACCCGGGTGATGCCGGAGAGCATCAGAGTCGACAGGGGGTAGTAGATCATCGGCTTGTTGTAGATCGGGACGAGCTGCTTGCTCACGGCGTGGGTCAGCGGGTAGAGGCGCGTCCCCGATCCCCCCGCGAGGATGATTCCCTTGATGGAATTCGCCATAGAATTCTGTGAGTATAGCAGCGACGTCCGACCCGAACGAAGGTCTGGAGGGTGCATCACCCCTGAATCGACCGGAAATGGGGTAATATTCAGTCAATGAAGACTCTGAAAGACATGCTCGCGGAGGCGAGACAGGTCGTCCCGGAGGAGGGACCGACCGACGTCTCACGCCGTCTCGCGGCGGGGGAAAAGCTCGTGGTCATCGACGTCCGCGATCCCGATGAGTTCCGGGATGGCCACCTCGAGGCCGCGACCAACATCAGCCGAGGTTTCCTCGAGTTCCGCGTCGGGACGGCGGTGAGCGACCCGTCCACTCCGGTGGTGCTCTACTGCCAGACCGGACTTCGCTCGATGCTCGCGGCGAAGGCGCTTAAAGACCTCGGGTACTCGACGGTCATCAACCTTCAAGGTGGCTATCAGAAGTGGGTGCAGTCCGGCCTGCCGGTCGTCCGCGAGGTCCCGCTGACGGCCGACCAGATCCAGCGTTACAGCCGCCACTACCTCCTGCCTCAAGTCGGTGACAAGGGGCAGCGGAAGCTCCTGCGGTCCAAGGTGCTGTTGATCGGCGCCGGCGGGCTCGGCTCGCCCACCGCGCTGTATCTGGCCGCGGCGGGGGTGGGAACGCTCGGGTTGATGGACGGCGACGTCGTCGACATCACGAACCTGCAGCGTCAGGTGCTCCACACGACGGCCGACATCGGCAAGCCCAAGGTCGAATCCGGGACGCGGACCCTCCGGGCGCTCAACCCCGACGTCAACGTGATCCCCTTGCCGACGCGCATCACGGTCGACAACGTCATGGAGATCATCCGGGACTACGACCTCGTCGTCGACGGCTCGGATAATTTCGAGACGCGCTATCTCGTGAACGACGCCTGCTTCCTCGCCGGCAAGACCAACGTTCACGGATCGATCTTCCAGTTCGAGGGCATGGCGACGGTGTTCGCGCCCGGCCAGGGCCCGTGCTACCGCTGCCTCTATCCGACGCCGCCGCCGCCCGGCCTCGTCCCCTCCTGAAGCGAGGCTGGCGTCCTGGGCGTGCTCCCAGGAGTGGTTGGAACGATTCAGGCGACGGAAACCGTCAAGCTGCTGCTGGGTATCGGCGAGCCGTTGATCGGCCGGCTCCTCACCTACGATGCGCTCGGCATGCGCTTCCGCGAGGTCAGGCTACGCCGCGATCCCAAGTGCCCTCTCTGCGGGACCGCGCCGACGATCACGGATCTGGCGATCCACAGAAACGGCGCCGGCGCCGCCTGTGAGGCGTCGCCGGACGGTCATCGGGAGGGTGTCGCCGCGGGTGTAACCGCCAAGCAGGGCGGCTGATCTCCCTCCGCGTCGGTGGTCTTCACTCGAAGCGTGACCGGCTCGTGGCCGACTTGTTCCTCGGGAGCTTCCACCGCTTCGCCGCCGGCGAGCTCCTCCGGCATCTCGTCGACCACGCGACCGGTGACTAGCCGGAGACCGCATCGGCGGCTCATCGCTGGCGGGCGAGCACGATGAGCGTGTCGTAGCCGCGCAGCGTGCCAACCATCCGGTCCCCGTCGATCCGGAACACCGCGGTCAGGTGGCTGCCCCCGGCCTCGTGCTTCACGACGATGCCTGCCTGGAACACGTCGAACACCACCGGGACGCCGAGCGCACCCCGATAGGTCACGATGACGGGAACGTCGGCCGCGAGGGTGTCGGCCAGCGCGATCTTGCCCCACCCCCACCGGCCGGCCTGGATGAACTCCGCCTGGGCCGTGCTCATCCGTCGGGCCATCACGCCGAATCCGCTCCAGACGCCCATCCAGCGGCCGCCGATGTCGGGCACCGCGGGCTCCTCGATCTGTCCGCTCCACCGTCGGTGCTCTCTGGCGACCTCCTCGCGAGCCGCGCCCGCGAGCGGGAGCGAAACGCGGGTCGTCATGGCGAACACGTGGTGCTCGGGCAGGGTGGGCTGAAACGGCTGCGCCGACCAGCGCGTCCGTTCCCGACTCGTCGCGCACGCCGACGTCGAGAGCAGGACGACCCCGAGCAGCAGGAGCCGAGGGCCGATGCAGCGCATCGCGGTGCTCCTCCTCGCCCGTGGTTGGGCTGCAAGGGAAGCACCATCCGGGGATGCTCAAAGAATTGCGAACTTGACGAAGCGCGAGCGCGCAGTTTGACAAGGGAGTCGTCAGTGCCTTGACACTCCCGAGGCTTTCGCACGTGGTGCGCGCCGTAGGCCGTCGCGGGGCTGGGGCCCCGCCCGTCGAGACACGGCTATACACTAGACGGCATGACCCGATCGCTGGGAGAGGCCCTCACGCCTGCCCTCGTCGATCGATTCTCACAGCGTGACATCGCCGGGCGCCTCGGGATCGCGCTGCCATTCGTCACCGTCGACCCCGATGGCCGACCTCACCCGATGCTCCTTTCGTACCTCGAGTTACGTGCCTACGACACGGGCACGATCGGCCTCGTGATCGGTGTGCGGTCGCGAAGCTCGCGCAACCTCGGCGAGCGCGGCACCGGGACGCTCCTGGCCATCGAGCCGGACGCGACGGTCTACGTGAAGCTGCGGGCTGTCGACGGACCCCTGCCGGTCGCGGGCTCCGGCGAGTATGAGCTGGGCTACTTTCTGCTCGCGGTCGAGGAGGTGCTCGAAGACGCTCCGGCCGACTGGGAGGGGAGCATGCGGATCACCGGCGGCATCCGCTACGCTCCGGCGCCGACGCTCGACGAGCCCTGGGCGCGCGCCACGCTCGCGGCGCTCGCGGAGCCCCGCGCCCGCGCCTGACTACTTGGGCGGGTCCTTGGGCGCGTCGGGGGGCTGCGGCTCTCGGCGGGGCGGCTCCCCAGCAGAGCTCTCGCGCTCCTGGTAGAGGCCGATCGTCACCTCGAGCTCCGTCTGCTGCCCGTCGCGCAGGAGGACCACCCGGACCTTTTTGCCGACCGGCGTGGACGAGACGACACGCTGGAGGTCACGCGGGGACTCGAGCCGGGCGCCGTCGATGCCGACAATCACGTCGTTCGCGCGCACTCCGCCCTTGTCCGCGGGCTCGCCCGGCATCACGCTGCGCACCAGCACGCCCCGGACTTCGCGAAGCTTGAGGCGATCGAGATCGTCTTCCGTCACTTCCACGATGGCGACGCCGAGCCATCCCCAATCCACCCGACCTTTCGTGGCGAGCTGGGGCAGCAGCATCTTGACGAGGTTCGCGGGGATCGCGAAGCCGATCGAGCCGTTGCGCGCGGCCATGGTGTTGACGCCGACCACCTCGCCCGCCACGTTCACGAGCGGCCCGCCCGAGTTGCCGGGATTGATCGCGGCGTCGGTCTGGATGAAGTCGAATCCCGGCGCCGCCACCGTGAGCGGGGCGCCCTTGCGGCTCACGATCCCGAACGACACGCTCTGCTCGAGTCCGAACGGGTTGCCGAGCGCCAGCACGAACTCGCCGACGCGGAGTCGGTTCGAGTCGCCGAGCGGCAGCACGGTGAGGCGCTGGGCGCCGTCGATCCTCAGGAGCGCCAGGTCCACGCGGTTGTCTCGCCCGACGACCTTGGCCGGGAACCGCTGTCCGTCGGCGAGGCGTACCTGGACGGCGGCCGCGCCTTCGATGACGTGGGCGTTGGTGACGATGAGCCCGCTCGGGTCGATGACGAAGCCAGAGCCGGTGCTGCGACGCGGCTCGGCCGGGTCTTCGCGGGAGCTGTCGTCCTTGGGCGGCGTCGCCCGCTGCACTCGGACGTGCACGAGACCGGGCTGGAGGCGCGCGGCGAGATCCGCGAGGAGGTCGTTGACGCGCGCCAGCTCGGGCGCCACGACTGCGTCGGAGCTCTCCCGCCAGAGCCTGGGACCGCCCTGAGCCGACGGGCCGGCGCACCCGACCGCGAACGTGACGATCGACACCAGGGCGACCAGGGCACGTGGACGCGACGGGGACATCGGAATCCTCCTCTCGCAGTATACGCCGCCGAGGCCGACCCGGGCGGCCGACCGACGAGGGCCAGGCGTGCGGCTGGGTAAGCCGTGTTCGAGCGCCGGCTCCGCCGGCGCAATCCTTGTTCTGGGGGAGGCATCGGAGGGGGCCCCAAAGGGCGGAGCCCGTCGGTCAATCGTCCCCTCCGAAATTGACTAGCGGCTGACTTCGCGGACGAGGTGGGGCAGCTCCGGAATCAGGAGCTTCTCCAGGGCGAGACGGCACGCGTTGGGCGAGCCCGGAAGCGACACGATGATGCGCCGCGCATGGACGCCGAGCTGGGCGCGCGAGAGCATGGCGGCCGCGCCCACCTCCTGGTACGACAGCATCCGAAACAGCTCGCCGAACCCCGGCAGCCGTTTGTCGAGCAGCGCCTCGATCGCCTCGTAGGTCGAATCGCGTGACGTGATCCCGGTTCCGCCCGTCGCGATCACCGCCCGCACCGCGTCGGTGGCGCACGCCTCGCGGATCACGCGCTGGACGTCCTTGGGCTCGTCACGCACGATCGTCGCTCCGATGACCTCGTGGCCCGCGTCGAGCAGGAGCTCCCGGATGAGCGCGCCACTCGTGTCCGTTTCCGGCGTCTTGGTGTCGGAGATCGTCAGCACCCAGCAGCCGATCGTGCGCGGCGCGGTAGCCTTGTGCTCGAGTGGCGTGCTGTCGGGCGTGCTCATCGCGCCCCGTCCGGATCACCGCCGTAGGCGCGATCGAGCACCTCGACGAGATGCATGACGCGAACGGGCGCCGCGTGGGCGCCCAGCCCGGCCTGGATCTGGAGGATGCAGCCCGGATTGGCGGTCACGACCGCCTCGGCCCCCGTCGCCAGCACGTGGCTCACCTTGCGGTGCAGGAGCCGCGTCGCCATCTCGGGTTGCGTGAGGTTGTAGATCCCGGCCGACCCGCAGCACCAGTCCGACTCGGTCAGCTCGATGACCCGAAGCCCGGGGATCTGGGCCAGGAGCTGACGGGGCTCGCTCTTGATCTTCTGGCCGTGGACGACGTGACAGGGATCATGGTACGTGCACGTCAAGGCGACGGGCGAGAGCGGGCCGCGCAGCGGCTCCTGCGCCAGAAACTCGGCGATGTCCCGGACGGAAGCCGCGAACCGCCGCGCGCGCTCGGCGTAGGCCTTGTCATCGGCGAGCAGGTGTCCGTACGCCTTCATGTGGGCGCCGCACCCGGACGTGTTCACGACGGCGACATCCACAGGGACCGCCTCGAACGTCTCGATCGTCTCGCGGGCCATCGCCAGGGCGCGCGCGTGATCACCGCCGTGGGCGTTCAGCGCGCCGCAGCATCCCTGGCCCTCGGGGACGATCACGTCGCAGCCGTTCTTCGCCAGCACGCGCGCGGTCGCGCGGTTGTGGGCGCCGAAGATGATGGACTGGACACATCCGGTGAGCAAAGCGACGCGTGCGCGCCGCGGGCCCTCGGCGGACGTGACGGGCGGTGGCGGCCTCCGCTCGGACCTCGTCGGCACCGGCGGCAGCAGCGCCTCCCAGGCCGGCAGCGTCCCGGGCAGGAGCCGGACGAGGCCTGTTCTACGAACGAGCCGCTGGAGCCCGCTCGCCTGATAGAGACGCGCCGCCGTCGCAGCCAGGGCGAGCAGGCGCGGATGGCCGAGGAGGAGTCCGAAGTTGAGCCAGCGGAACAGCCGGCGCGACGGCGCGCCGGGCTGCTGGCGCTCGATCTCGGCCTTGGCCGCTTCGATGAGCCTTCCGTACGGGACCCCGGCCGGACACACCGTCTCGCAGGCACGGCAATCGAGGCAGAGCGAGAGATGGCGCACCGTCGAGTCGCTGAGCGACATGCGCCCCTCGGCGAGGGATTTGATGAGGAAGATGCGTCCGCGCGGCGAGTCCATCTCCGTGCCGAGCTCGGAGAACGTCGGGCAGTACGCCAGGCAGAGACCACAGTGGACGCACTGGTTCACGCCCTCCACCGAAAGCCCGTGCAGGGTCAACGGCCCGACTCCGGCCGGCGGCGATGCGTGACTCGTCGTGTCCGCGTCCATGCGCTAGCGTCCCACCTCCAAGATCATCTCAAAAGCCAGCGACGCAGACGCAGGCGTCGACGGGCGCGTGCGGTAGGGGTCGCTCGGACCCGTTCCCGCAACGCGGCGACGGGCCTCCGCGCGCCTGGATGGAGCCCAGCCGCCGCGGGGCAGCGATCGCGCGCCGCGTGGTCCGAGCGATCCCTGCCGCACGCGCCCGTCGACGCCGGATACGCGCGACCGAGTCTTAGCATGACCTCGGCGACAGCGCGCCATGGCCTCAGATGCCGGCAACGAACCGGCCCCGATTGAGGATGTT
This sequence comes from Candidatus Rokuibacteriota bacterium, assembly GCA_003220535.1. GTDB lineage: Bacteria > Methylomirabilota > Methylomirabilia > Rokubacteriales > CSP1-6 > AR31. Next base: position 16,317 of record QHSU01000082.1, on the reverse strand, counting down.
GCGCGGGTCGAGCTGGGCCTTGATCCGCTCCATGATGCGCCCGGCGGCGCCCGGATCGTCCCAGACAGGGATCTGAGATTTCACCGAAAGCGGCGCCCATTCGAGGGTCGCGTGGCCGCCGCCGGCGCGCGCCATCTCACGCCACTCCGCGAGCACCGCGGCGATCGCCGCGGGTTTCTTCGGCACCGCGTCGGCCGCGAGCGCGGCGCGCACGACACCGACCCCCGCGTGAGCCGCCCACGCCGCGTGGAGCCCGCGCGCGCGAGCCATGCCCGCACCCTGCTCCATCGTCTCCGCGACCTGGCTCGGCAGGACCGCGAACACCATCACCGCGGCCGTGAGGGGAACCGCCGCGCGCGCCGCCGTCGCGAGCCGGGGCCAGACCCGAGCCTCGAGCGATTGAACGTCGTGTGCACCGAGCGGCCCCATCAGACGCGCGAGCTCCGCGCGCTGCCAGTCGACTTGCTCGCGCACCCCGTCGAACCCCACGACCAGCGTCGCGGTCGGCGCCGGGCTGGCGGAGGGCCCGCCGCCGGGTGTCGTTCCGACGCCGCGCGCGCTCCCGGCGACCCCGGCGCCGGTCGTGGCGCTGGCGTCCAGGAGCTCGATGGCGTTCGGAATCAGATCGCTGGCCATGATCGATCTCACCGCCGCGCCCGCATCCTTCAGGCAATCGAAGCGGACGCCCACGAGCTCTTCCTGATCGGGCAGCGGCCGCAGCTTCACCGTCGCCTCGACGATCACGCCGAGCGTGCCGTACGAACCGATGAAGAGCTTCGGCAGGTCGTATCCGGCGACGTTCTTCACCACCTTGCCGCCGCCCTTCACGACGGCGCCATCGGCCGTGACGACCGTGACGCCGATCAAGAGGTCGCGGGCCGTGCCGTAGAGGTGCCGGCGCGGCCCGTACGCGTTCGTCGCGAGCACGCCGCCCACGGTCGCGCGGTCGGCGTCGGCGGGATCGAGCGACATCCACTGGCCCCGGCCGCGGAGCACGGCCTGGAACGCCGCGATGGTCATCCCGGCTTCGACGGTCGCCGTCAGGTCGCCGGGCTCGTGGTCCAGCAACCGGCCCAGCCGGCGCAGCCCGAGGACGAGCCCGGAGCGGGCGGCCGGCAGGCCGACGCTCGCGGCGGTCCCGCCTCCCCAGGGCGTCACCGGCATGCCCGCCTCCGCAGCCAGCGCGATCACCGCGGCGACCTCCTCGACCGACGCGGGGAAGACCGCCGCCTCGGGTGTCCGGCCTTCGACGACGTACGGGGAGAGCTCGATCCCGGTGAGGACATTCGGAGAGCCGACCGCGGCGCAGAGCTTTTCGAGCAGCGCGTCCGGCACGGAGACGGCAACGGCCCGCGCTAGAAGCGCTGGGCGAGGCCCTTTTCTTCGATCGCGTGCGGCCGGTAGGCGACGGGCCCGACCTCGACGCAGGACTTCTTGGTGGGAAAGATCTTGCCCGGGTTGCACAGCCCAGCGGGATTGAAGGCGGTCTTGAGACGGAGCATGAGAGCAAGATCAGCGGCAGAAAAGATGAACGGCATGAAGTCGACCTTTTCAAGGCCGATGCCGTGCTCGCCAGAGATCGACCCACCAACTTGAGCGCAGACCTTCATGATCTCGGCGCCCGCCGCCACGACGCGCGCCTCCTCGCCCGGCTTGCGCGGATCGTAGAGGATGTTGGGATGGAGATTGCCGTCGCCGGCGTGAAACACGTTGCCGACCCGCAACCCGGAGGCGGCCACGATCTCGTTCACGCGCCCCAGCACGTACGGGAGCTTCGTGCGCGGGATGACGCCGTCCATCACCATGTAGGCCGGCGACACACGACCGTACGCGCCGAACGCCGACTTGCGTCCCTTCCAGAGGAGCTGCCGCTCGGCCTCGGTCTTCGCCGTGCGGATCTCGCGCGCGCCCGCCTCGCGGCACGCCTCGACGATTCGCTCGGCCTGGACCTCCATGCCGACCGCAAGGCCGTCGAGCTCGATGAGGAGCGCCGCGTCGGCGTCACGCGGGTAGCCGCAGTTGAACGCGTCCTCGACCGCCTGGATCGTCAAGTGGTCGATCATCTCCATCGCCGCGGGGACGAGCCCCCGCGCGATGATCGCCGACACGGCCGCGGACGCGCGATCGATGGCGTCGAACACCGCCAGCACGGTCTTGACGGCCTGGGGCTTCTTGAGGATGCGGACGACGATCTTGGTGGCGATCCCGAAGGTGCCCTCGGAGCCCACGAACACGCCGGCGAGGTCGTAGCCGCACGTCTCTCGCGTCTTGCCGCCGAGCCAGACGATCTCGCCATCGGGCATGACGACCTCGAGCCCCAGGACGTGGTTCGTGGTGACCCCGTACTTCAGGGTGTGCGGGCCGCCGGAGTTGTTGGCGATGTTGCCGCCGATCGTACACGCCTGCTGGCTCGACGGATCGGGCGCATAGTAGTAGCCGCGCGGGCCGACCTTCCACGAAAGGTGCAGGTTGACGAGCCCGGGCTCGACGACGACGATCTGGTTGTCGTAGTCGACCTCGAGCACGCGGTTCATCCGCATCAGCGAGAGCACGATGCCGCCCTCGGCCGGCAGGCATCCGCCCGAGAGCCCCGTGCCGGCCCCGCGGGCGACGAACGGGAGACTCTCCCGGTTGGCGAGCTTCACGATCGCCGAGACGTGGTCGACCGACGTGGGAAAGACGACGAAGTCGGCGAGCGCGCGGAACAGGGTGAGCCCGTCGGACTCGTACACCATCAGCTCGTCGGCGTCCGACAGGACCGCGCCGGGCCCGACGATCGACTCGAGCTCCCGCCGAAGCTCGCGTTTTCTGGAATCGCTCAGCGTCGCCATGGGGTTGAGCGGATTATACCTAACCGGTCGTGGTGAGATCCACGGCGGCGCCGGAGCGGCTCAGCCCCCGAGCAGAACGCGCGCCGCGCTCAGGATCGCCGGGGCGTCGATGCCGTAGTGGCGATAGAGATCGGCGCGCGCGCCGGACTGGCCGAAGTCGTCCACGCCGAGCGCTATCTGCGGCACGCCGAGCGCTGCGCCAATGAAGGCGAGCGCCAGCGAGTGGCCGTCGAGCACCGACACGACGGGCACGCCCTCCTCCTCGGCACCCACGAGCTCCTCGAGATAGGGACGCGGCCCTCGCAGGTCTCGATAGAGGCGATCGGGGCTGGTGACCGCGAAGATGCTCGCCAGCACTCCGCGCTCGCGCAGCGCGCGGCCGGCCTGGACCGCCTCGGGAACGGTCATCCCGGCGGCGAAGACGCTGACCGCGTTCGTGTCCGGGTCCCAGCCCGGCTCGCCGCGCGCGTCCACGAGCCGGTAGGCACCCCGAAGGACGCCGGCCCGATGTGCCGGGCTCGGCGGGAGCGCAAGCGACTGGTCGACCGGGCGGGTCGAGAGCCTCAGATAGACCGCCTCGCCCTGCCCGTCGGCGAGCCCCCGGAGCCCTTCGAGCAGGATCCATTCGACCTCCCGGGCGAACGCCGGATCCCAGTAGACGATCCCCGGCAACGCGACGCCGATTCCCGGCGTGATCACCGACTGGTGCGCGCCGCCCTCGGGCGAGAGGCTGATGCCCGAGGGCGTCGCCGCCACGACGAAGCGCGCGCCGGAGTAGAGGGCGTGATAGAGGGCATCGAGCCCGCGGGTGACGAAGGGATCGTAGAGGGTGCCGATCGGCAGCAGCGTCTCGCCGTAGAGCTCGCGCGAGAGACCAAGGGCGCCCAGGAGCAGGAAGAGGTTGTGCTCGGCGATGCCGAGCTCGATGTGCTGGCCCGCCGGCGATTCCTTCCACTGGACCGCTTGTGGGACGTCGGCGAATGCGCTCGAACGCGCTTGCGGAAAGTAAACGCCCTTGCGGTTGATCCAGCCCACGAGGTGCGTGGTCACGGCGACGTCGGCCGACACCGTCACGATGCGATCGGCGACGGGGAGCCGGCTCAACGCGCCGAGCACCCGTCCAAACGCCTCCTGGGTCGAACACTGGGGCGGGTAGGTTTCGTCGAGCTGCGCGGGGACCTCGACGCTCGAGGCCTTCGGCGCCGGAGGTGTGAAGAGCGCCGGGAGCCGGCGCACGAGATCGGCCTCTTCGCTGTCCGTGGCGAACCCGTCCCACTCCGCGCCCGCGTCGATATCGAGCGACCTGCGCAGGTCGTCCACCTGGCTCTGGGTGAGGAGCATCGTGTGATTGAGCGGATCGCCAGCGAGCGGGAGCCCCCAGCCCTTGATGGTGTGGGCGAAGATGACCGAAGGCCGATCGCCGACGCGTCCGGCTTCCGCGAAGGCCTCGAGGATCAGCCGGAGGTCGTGACCTCCGAGATCGGCGACGAGCTCGCCCAGGGCCGCGTCGCTCGTGCTCGACAGCAGCCGGTCGAGTGTCCGATCGATTCCGCCGGCGCTGTCCGTGACGAGCGCCTTGCGCACGGCGCCCGCCGGCAGCCGGAGCAGCCGCTGGTACTCAGCGTTCGGCATGGCGTGGAGACGGTTGCGAAGCCGGTCGCCCCCGCGATTGCCGAAAAAGCCCTGAAGCTTCCCACCCCACCGAAGGTCGATGACGTGCCACCCGCCGGCTTCGAACATCGCCCGCATCTGGCGCAGGCGGCCGTCGGGAACGATGCGGTCGAGCGACTGGCGGTTCACGTCGACGATCCAGAGGACGTTCGCGAGCCGCGCGACGACTTCCTCGGCCAGCGCCTCTCCCACGTTGCCCTCGTCGAGCTCGGCGTCGCCGACGATGACGACGACCCGCCCGCCCGGCCGGTCGCCGAAGTGGTCGACGACGTACCGCGACGCCAGCGCGCCGAACGTCGCCTGCACGGCGCCGAGCCCCATCGAGCCGGTCGAGAGGTCGACGACGTCCGCGTTCTTGCGCCGGCTCGGATAGGCCTGGAGTCCGCCGAAGCTGCGAAGCTCGCGAAGGGCCCCGGCCGTGAGCCGGCCGCGCAGGTACTGGATCGCATAGAACGCGGGCGAGGCGTGGGCCTTGACCGCGACGAGATCGTCGCTTCGGAGCGCGTCGAAATAGAGCGCGGTCAGGAGACTGACGATGGACGACGACGACGCCTGGTGGCCGCCGACCTTCACGCCGTCGGGATTCGCGCGCAGGACGTTGGCGTGATGCACCATGTAGGTGCCGAGCCACAGCACCTGCTTCTGGATGCGCTCGAGCACGGCGAGACGGTTCACCGGACGTCGACCCCCCCTCGTCAGGCACGCAGGTACGCATGACGTACAAGCTCAGAGTTCCGGAGTTCCTCGGCGTTGCCGTGTCCGACGATCTCACCCTTCTGCACGAGAAAGCCGCGGTGGGCGATCTCGAGGGTCTTCCGCGCGTTCTGCTCGACCAGAAAGACGGTCGTGCCGCTTCGATTGATCGCCTGCACGATCGCGAAGAGTTGCTCGACCAGCACCGGCGCCAGACCGAGCGACGGCTCGTCGAGCAGCAGCAGCCGGGGCCCGCTCATGAGCGCCCGGCCCATCGCGAGCATCGCCTGCTCGCCCCCGGACATCGTCGCGGCCGTTTGCCCTCTCCGCTCGGCGAGCCGCGGAAAGAGCGAGAAGACGTGGTCGCGGCGCGCGGCGAAGTCGGCGGGAGCCCACTCGATGAACGCGCCCATCCGAAGATTCTCGTCGACGGTCATCCTCGGGAACACGCGGCGGCCCTCCGGCACCACCGCGACGCCGCGCGCCACGATCTGGTGTGGGCGGAGCAGATCGATGCGCGTGCCCTCGAGCCAGATCGAGCCAGACGCCGGGCGGACGATCCCGAGGATCGTCCGGATCAGCGTGGTCTTCCCCGCGCCGTTCGGACCGAGCAGGCAGGCGATCTGGCCGGCGCCGATCGCGAGCGACACGTTGCGGAGCATCGTGATCGGGCCATAGCGCGTCGAGACCTCGCGTAGTTCAAGCACGGACAGACTCCCGGCCGAGGTAGGCTGCGCGTACCTCGTCGTGGGCCGCGACGGCGGCGAAGGACCCCTCGGCGATCTTCCGGCCGTAGTTGAACGCCACGACGCGCTGGCTCACGCCCTCGATCACGAACATGTCGTGCTCGATGATTATCACGGAGAGCCCCGGCATCTCCTCCCGAACGATCTGGAGATCCGTCATCAGCTCCGCGGTCTCCTCCGGGTTCATGCCAGCCGACGGCTCATCCAGCAGCAGGAGGCGCGGCCGGGAGGCGAGCGCCCGGCAGATCTCCACGCGACGCCTGTCGATCTGCGGCAGCTGACCGACCCGCTCGAAGCCACGCCCCGGGAGCTCGCCGTTGAAGAGGCTCAGGAGATGGGCGGCGCGCTCGACAGCCTGGCGCATCTCCGAACGCAGGCGGCCCCGGCGAAGGATGGAGTCCAGGAGGCCTGTGCGGCGGTGGGCGTGCATGCCGATCAGGATGTTGTCGAAGACCGAGAGCTCACGGCAGAGGCGGCTCGACTGGAACGTCCGGGCGATGCCGCGGCGCGCGATCGTATGGGCTTCAAGGCCCGACAAGGACCGCTCGAGGAACTTGATCTCGCCGGAGACGGCCGCGTAAAGCCCGGTGAGGGCGTTGAAGAGCGTGGTTTTGCCCGAACCGTTCGGGCCGATGACCCCGAGCGTCTCTCCCCTGTCGACCGCAACGTCCACGCGGTCCAGGGCCACGAGTCCGCCGAACCTCACCGTCAGGCCCTTCACCTCGAGCAGGCTCATCGGAACCCGCGCGCGATGCTCACCTGTACCCCCGGATGCCCGCCGGCCAGAGTCCTCGGGGCCGGTAGAGCAGCATGACGACGATGACAAGGCCGTACAGCAGAAGTCGGTACTCGTGCAAGAACCTGAAGCGCTCGGGGAGCGGCAGCAGCAGGCACGCGCCGAGGACGACCCCGCCGATCGAATCGACGCCGCCGATGATGATCACCGAGAGCATGATGAGCGAGTACCCGAAGTCGAAGTCGGGCGGCGAGACGAAACCGACCATCACGGCGTAGAGGGCGCCTCCCAGGCCGATGAAGAAGTTGCCGATGGAGAACGCGATCAGCTTCTCGCGGGTGAGGGAGACGCCGCAGCATCGCGCTGCGATCTCGTCGTCGCGCAGAGTGTTGAGTGCGAGCCCGAGCCATGAGTCGTGCAGGCGTCCGAGGATCCAGGTCGTGAGACCCGCCGTCGCCAGAGCCGCATAGTAAAAGTTCGCGTGCGCGGGCAGGTCGACGCCGAAGAGCGTCAGCCGAGCCGTGAACGCGTGACCCCCCAGTCTGAGCGTCGGGATGTTCTTGATTCCCTGCGGGCCGCCCGTGAACTCCAGGTTGTTCATCAGGATGTTGAAGATGAACACGAACGCGATCGTCACCAGTGCCAGGTAGTGGCCGCGGGTCTTGAGGATCGGCACGAAGAGCAGCGTCCCGACCGCCACGGCGACCCACGGGGCGACCACCGCCGCGAGCCACGGCGGCCAGCCGGTCTTGACGGTGAGGAGCCCGACGGAGTATCCGCCCAGGCCGGCGAACGCCGCGCCGGCCAGGTTGATCACACCCGCGGTCCCGATCTGGAGATTCAGCCCCTGACCGGTGGTGACGTAGAGGAGCGCGAGGGTCGCGACGAACGTCCAGTAGGGACTCGAGCGCAGCGTCACGGGGAGCACGAGCGCCAACGCGGCACCGCCGAGCAGCGCGGCGGTCCGGTGCCGCCCGAACGCCCTTGCGAGCGTCGAGCGGAGCGGCGTCACGAGACGCAGGAGCGCACCGGCGATGACAATCGCGAGCGCCACCGCCGCCAGCGTCAGGGGACGCTCGGCGAGGATACCCGCCACGATCAGGACGAACAGAGCCGCCTCGGCCAGCCAGACCAGGATCATCGACGAACTCGCCTCGTCGCCGCCTCGGCTCGCACAACCACGATCATCGACGGGCTCGCCTCACACGCGCTCGACGCTCTTCTCGCCGAGGATGCCGCTCGGCTTGAAGATCAGAAAGAGCATGACGACCGCGAACGCGACCACGTCGCGAAACTCTGACCCGCGCGGGATGAACGCCGCCGCGGTGGTCTGGAGCAAGCCGAAGAGCAGCCCGCCCACCATCGCTCCGTAGACGTTGCCGAGTCCCCCGATGGCGGCCGCAGAGAAGCCGATGACGCCGCCCGTGATCCCCATGATGAAGTGGATCTCGCCGTAGTAGAACCCGCTCAACATGCCGGCCACTGCAGCGAGCGCCGAGCCCAGAAAGAACGTCGCATCCACGGTGCGATCGAGGTTCACCCCCATCATCTGGGCCGCCTCGGGGTCCTGGGCAACCGCGCGGACGGCGGCGCCCATCTTCGTGCGGCTGATGATGAGGTCGACGGCGACCATCGCGGCCAACCCGATGCCGAGGATGGCCAGATTTTCGTAGCGTATCGCAACCCCGCCAACCTCGAAACCGCCCGCGGGCAGAAGCTGCGGGAAGGGCTTCGGGTCGGCGCCGCGGGGGTAGAAGATCAGCACGGACTCCCGCAGCACGAGCCCGAGCGAGAGTGTCGCCAGAAGGGTCATCAGCGGCGCCGAACGCGCGAGCGGCTTCACGCACACGCGCTCCGCCATGACGCCGACGAGCCCGGTGACGACCATTGCGGCGATGAACGCGAGCGGCAGCGTCACGAACGGCGTTCGGAGCCCGACCGCAGCCAGGGCGAGGAGCGCGGAGAGGCCCGCGAAGGCGCCCAGCATGAAGATGTCGCCGTGCGAGAAGTGGATCACGTCGAGGACGCCGAAGAACAGCGTGAACCCGACCGCGACCAGGGCATACATCATTCCCAGCATCACGCCGTTGAGCGTCTGCTGGAGGAGGAGCTCGAGCGGCGGCAAGCCTAGAGCTTCTTGAACCTGAGTCCCGGGAGTGTCCGCTTGCCCGAGGCGTACTCCGAGTCCTCCCAGAGGACCCACTTGCCGTCCTGGCTCACGTACTTGGAGATGAGCGAGACGGTGTTCTGCCCGTACTCGTCGAACTCGACCGGCCCAATGATCGTGTTCGCGTTCCGGGTCCGCTTGAGTCGCTCGGCCACCTTCGCGCGATCGGGCCCGACCGCCTCGATCGCGTCGATGACGATGTTCGCGGCGACGTACGCGAAGGGGCCGTACGCCTCCGAGGGCTCTTTGAAGCCGGCCTTGGCATACGCCTCGAGGAATCTCTTGCCGCCGGGGAGCTTTTCGGTGGGCGCGCCCTCGACGAACGCGAGCGTTCCCTCGGCCGACGTCCCCGCCGTCTCGTTGAAGGTGTCGGATTTGATGCCGCTCGTCCCCTGGAACTGCGCCCGGACGCCGAGCTTGTCCATCTGCACCTTCACGCGCACGCCGTCGGGCGTGAGCCCTCCGTACCAGACGACCTCGGGCTTGTCGGCCTTGGCGCGCGTGAGCTCGGCGGTGTAGTCCTTCTGGTCCTTGGCCGTCCCCTGGGTCGAGAGGATCTTTCCGCCCGCCTTCTCCAGATACTCACTGATGTACTTGGCGTGGGCGCGCCCGTAATCGGTCGTGTCGTGGATGAGCGCGAAGGTCTTGAAGCCGAGCGCCTTCACCGCGAAATCGGCGGCGACGTTGTTCTGGTTGATCATCGTGCCGTTCACGCGCGTGATCTCGACGTGCTTGTGGCTGTACGTGATTTCGGGGAGCACCGCGCCCCACACCATCGCCGGCATCCCGGCCTTGTGGTAGGTGTCGATCGTCGCGATGGCCGTCACGGAGCAATAGTGCGTCACCCCGGCGGTGACCCCGGGGTCGGACGACGCCTTGAGCGCCGCCTGGACGGCGACGGTCGGCTTGCACTCGTCGTCCAGCACCTCGGTCTCGTATTTGTACTTCGTCTTCGGGTCGGCATTACGCTCCTGGACGGCCAGGAGGAACGAGTTCCGGCCGCCGAGGCCGTTCGAGGCGGTGCCGCCGGTCAACGGACCGATGAACGCGAGCTTCACGCTCGTCTTCTGGGCCCAGGCGCTCGTCGGCGTCAGCACGCGCCAGAGGCCGACGGTGGACACGCCCTTCAGCAGATCCCGACGACTTGGCGACATGGCGATCCTCCTCGCTCGAGTGTGCCTCCGCGCCCTCGGCACGGACACCTCCAGCGCCTTCACCGGGGTGACGGGATTCTACCTCGGCGAGGCGCCCGGCGAGATCCGGAATTCCGGTCGCACCGCGCCGCGCCGAAGGCGTCGCGCGATCCAGGGCGTTGAACGGCCGGCCCTTCGCGTGTACATTGCGCTCCATGTCGGAACGCACCCGCGACCTGCGCATCGAGAGCTTCCGGCCGCTCCTGCCGCCGCTGATCCTGCTCGAGGAGCAACCGCTCGGCGACCGGGGCTCCGAGACCGTCACGCGGGCGCGCCGGGAGATCAGTCGTGCTCTCGAGGGCGAGGACGACCGGCTCGTCGTCATCGTCGGCCCCTGCTCCATCCACGATCCGACCGCGGCGCTCGACTACGCGCGGAGACTCAAGATGCTGGCCGACGAGCACGCGCGGGATCTGTGCGTGGTGATGCGCGTCTACTTCGAGAAGCCGCGGACCACCGTGGGCTGGAAGGGGTTGATCAACGACCCCCACCTCGACGGGAGCTTCGCCATCAACGAGGGGCTCCGGCGCGCGCGGCGGCTCTTGCTCGACCTCGCGGAGCTCGGGCTACCGGCGGGCTGCGAATTCCTCGACCCGATCTCGCCCCAATTCACCTCGGATCTCGTCTCCTGGGGCGCGATCGGCGCGCGGACGACCGAGAGCCAGGTGCACCGCGAGCTCGCCTCGGGTCTCTCGATGCCCGTCGGCTTCAAGAACGGGACCGACGGCGGCGTCCAGATCGCCATCGACGCCGTACGCGCCGCCACCCATCCCCACCAGTTTCTGGGCGTGACCGAGCAAGGCCTCTGCGCGATCGTCGCCACGCGCGGGAACCCGGACTGCCACATCATCCTGCGGGGCGGCGCCAGCGGCTCCAACTACGACGCGGTCAGCGTGCAAAAGACGGCCGCGGCGCTCGTGGACGCCGGGCTCCCGCCGCGGCTCATGGTCGACACGAGCCACGGCAACAGCGACAAGGACTACCGTCGCCAGCCGCTCGCCGCGCACGACCTCGCCGAGCAGGTCGCCCACGGCGAGACCGCGATCTTCGGCGTGATGATGGAGAGCTTCCTCGTCGACGGTCGCCAGGATCTGGTGACCCCGGCGGCGCTCCGCTACGGCCAGAGCATCACCGACGCCTGCATGGGCTGGGAGATGACGATCCCCGTCCTCGCCGAGCTCGCGCGAGCCGTGCGCGCCCGGCGGACAGCGAGCTAGCGCAGCACGCGGTCGAGCACGCGTCCAGCGCGGTTCCGCCGCGGCGCGTGTTGGCGCCGCGTGGGCCGGCGCGCCTGATCGCCGCGCTACTCGCCGCGGAAGCTCGGTTTACGCTTCTCGAGCATCGCCCGCACACCTTCGCGGGCGTCGGCGCTGGCGCGCGCGCGCCGGGCGAGCTCGTCGAGGTCGGCGTGCTCGATGCGTTCGCGAAGTGAGGCTGATCGGCGAATCGCCGCTTTCATCCCGGCGAGCGACAGCGGCGCGTTTCCAGCGATCGTCCGGGCCAGCTCGTAGGTCGCCCGCTCCACCTCCGCGGGGGGAACGACCGCGTGCACCATCCCGATCTCGTACGCCCGCTTCGCGTCGACCGGCTGGCCGGTGAGGAGAATCTGCCGCGTGAACGCGGGGCCGATGATCTCGACCAGCTTCTGGCCGAGCGGAAACGGCACGACCAGCCCCAGCCGCGCCAGCGGCATGGCGAAGCGCGCCACGTCGGCGGCGACGCGGAAGTCGCAGTGCAACGCCAGCTCGCACCCGCCTGCGTAGGCCGCGCCGTGGACCATCGCGATCGTCGGGCGGCTCGAGGCTTCGATCTGCTGGAACACGCTGATGACGTCCGCCTCGGGCTCGAGCGCGTTGCGCTGTCGCCGGCTCATCTCCTCGAGGTCCCGGCCCGAACAGAACGCGGTGCCCGAGCCCCGGATCACGACCACCCGGACGCGCGCGTCGCGCTCCAGTTCGTCGAAGCGCTGATGGAGCGCCTCGAGCATGGTGGTGTTGAGCGCGTTGCGGCGCTCCGGGCGGTTGAGCGTGATGGTTGCGATGCCGTCGGCGATGGCGCACAGGGTCTCGTCGGCCATGGAGGTGTCCCCGGGTCAGCGGAACAGCGAGCGCGCGATGACCATGCGGTGGACCTCGGACGGGCCCTCGCCGATGCGCCGCACGCGAGCCTCGCGGTACCAGCGCTCGAGCGGGAATTCCTTGGAGACACCGTAGCCGCCGTGGATCTGGACCGCGGCGTCCACGACCCGCCCGAGCACCTCACTCGAGTAGAGCTTGGCGATGGACGCCTCGACCCGCGCGTCTTCGCCGCGGTCCGCCTTCCAGGCGCCTTCCCAGATGAGCCAGCGGCACGCGCGCAGCTCGACCTCGGCATCCGCGAGCATCCACTGGATCGCCTGACGCTGACTCAACGGCGCGCCGAAGGTCGAGCGCTGCTTGGCGTGGGCGACGGCCATGCGGTGCGCGGCCGTGGCCACGCCCAGGTTGCACGCCGAGTAGGGGAAGCGGTTCTTCACGAGCAGATCGAAGGCCAGGTCGAGCCCCTGGCCCTCGGCGCCGATCAGGCTCTCGGCGGGGAGCTCGCAGTCCTCGAAGACGACGTCGTTCGGCACCGCGGACGTTCGGATCGTCCGGATGGTCCTCGCGGTGAAGCCGGGCGTGCCCCGCTCGAGGACGAAGCACGAGATGCCCGAGCGCCCTTTCGCCCGGTCGGTGCGCGCCCATACGATGCCCCAGGGCGCGTCGTGGGCACGCGAGATGAAGACCTTTCGACCGTTCAAGACCCAGCGATCGCCGCGCTTCTCGGCGCGCGTCTGGATGGCGCCGGCGGGATCGGATCCCCCGGAGGGCTCGGTGATCGCAAAGAACGTCTTCAGGCCATCGCGGATGGTCGGCACCGCGTACTTGGCGATCTGCTCTTTGCTTCCCGCCCAGATCGCGGGGGGCGGGTAGCGGCCGAAGACGCCGCAGCCCGGATTGTAGAGACCCATCCGGTGCTGCGACATCTCTTCGAGCGCGACGCACATCGCGAAGGTATCGAGGCCACCGCCCCCGTACTCCTCCGGCGCGCCCAGCGCCCAGAGTCCCGCGGCCTTCGTCTTGGCCGCGATCCGCTGGTAGTCCTCCTCCGGAAGCTCCGGCGCGTCCGGGTCGATGCGCTGCTCGACCGGGATGACCTCGTCGCGGACGACCCTTCGTATCTGCTCGCGCAGCGCGAGCAGCTCGTCCGGCAGTCGGAAGCCGGGAAAGTTCATTCCAGCCGGATCAGACCCTCACGGTGCGATAGGTGGGCGTCCGCCACTCCGGGAACCGCTTGTCGACGCCCCGCACGATGTCCATGTACGCCCGCAGCAGGCGGGTGGTGATCGGCCCGACCTTTCCGTCACCCAGCGGGAACTTGTCGATCGACACGATGGGGGTGATCTCGTAGCCGCTGCCGCAGAGGAACGCCTCGTCGGCCACGTAGAGCTCGGTGCGATCGATCTCGCGCTCGACGACACCCATGCCCAGGAGCTCGGGGCAGATCGCGTCCATCAGCGTCGTGCGCGTGATGCTCTCGAGAATGTCGGCGGTGACGGGTGGTGTGACGAGCCGGCCTTTGCGGACCATGAAGAAGGTCGCGCCGGTGCCTTCGGCGACGTGCCCTTCCTTGTTGAGAAGGATCGGCTGGTCGTAGCCGTCGGCCTTCGCCTGCAGCGTCGCCAACCGGCCGTTCTGGTAGTTGGCGCCGCACTTGAGCCGGATGGGAATGGCGTTGTCCGAGGTGCGGGCCCAGGAGCTCACGCAGCACTTGAGCCCGGCGCCCTCTTCGACTCGCGGCCGGCGGCGCGGGTTGATGTAGAGCCCGGTCGGCGTCGTGGCGTCGAGCCCGGTACCGGTCACGTACGCCACCATGTGCATGTGCACGTCTTCCCGGATCTCGTTTCCGGAGAGCACTTGCCGCACGGCCTCGTAGAGATCCACATCGCTGTAGGGAACGGTGAATCGCATCATCTTCATCGATTCCCGGAAGCGCGAGAAGTGCTCGGGCAGCCGGAAACAGTAGAGCTCGTCGTCGCTCGCGTTCCAATAGGCGCGGAGCCCCTCGAACACGTTGGTCGCGTAGAACACCGCGGCGCTGTTGACGGGCAGGACGGCCTGTGCCTGGGGCACGAGCTTGCCGTTCATCCAGATGCTGAGCTCTTTCATGGGGCCGGGCTCCTTTTGGTCGTGCGCGCTGCAGGCCATCGCGGGGCTCGGGTCCCGCCGGCCGAGGCGCGGCTTTAAACCTCGTCGGATGCCAGCAAAGATACAGGAACCAGGGGTGTCTGGGAAACAGGCTCGCATCCGGGGCGACGGCCGCCCACATCGCTGATATCCTCCGACGCTATGAGCTCGGTCGTCGAGCTGATCGCGGCCCGCAAGCGATTCGGCCAGGTCGAGGCACTGAAAGGCGTGGACCTCACGATCCGTCCGGGCGAATTGGTGGCGATCCTCGGCCCCAACGGGGCGGGAAAGACCACGTCGATCAGCCTGATGCTCGGCTTGCGTCGGCCGACCGCCGGCCAGGCGCGACTCTTCGGGTACGATCCGGCCGACCGGCGCGCCCGCAGCCGCTGCGGTGTGATGCTCCAGGAGTCGGGGACGACGGGTGTGCTGACGGTCCGGGAGATCGTGGACCTGTTCCGGGCCTACTACCCATCACCGCTGCCAACCGCCACGGCGATCACGCTGGCCGGGCTCGAGGCCAAGGCGGGCGCGCGGGCCGGGACCCTGTCCGGGGGCGAGCGCCAGCGCCTCTACTTCGCCCTCGCCGTCTGCGGTGACCCCGAAGCGCTCTTCCTCGACGAGCCGACCGTCGGGATGGACGTGGAGGCCCGCCGCGCGGTGCTCGACGGCCTCCGCGCGCTCTCCACCGGCGGCAAAACGATCGTGCTCACCACCCACTATCTCGAGGAGGCCGATCAGCTGGCGAACCGGATCGTGGTGATCGACCGCGGCGTGGTCATCGCCGACGCGACACCCCGCGAGATCAAGTCGCGGATCCCGAGCAAACGGATCAGCTTCAGCGCCGGGACGTCCGTGGGCGACTCGACCTTCCGTGGGCTCCCGGTGCAGAGCCTCGAAGTGACCGATCATCGTGTCCGCCTGCTCAGCAACGAGCCCGAGCTGATTCTCAAGACGCTCTTCGAGCGCGGTGTGGCGATTCGCGACCTCGAGGTGACGGGCGCCGACCTCGAGGAGGCGTTCCTCAGCCTGACGAGCCGCGCGTGACCCGCCCGGCCGCCGCGTCCCTGCTCCAGATGCTCCTGGCCCAGACCAGGAGCGAGCTGCTCATGCGCTGGCGGGTCCCGGCCTTCAGCGTGACGAACCTGGCGCTGCCGATCGTCTTCTTCATCTTCTTCGGCCTGCCGGTCGCGCATCTCCGGCGCGCCGACGGCGTGAGCGTCGGCGCGTATCTCCTGGCCTCGTTCGGCGCGTACGCCGTCGGCAACGTCATGGTCTATGGCTTCGGAATCGGCGTCGCCAACGAGCGCGGCATGAAGGTCGACCGGCTGATGCGGGCGAGCCCGCTGCCACCGCTCGTGTTCATGCTGGCCAAGGTTCTGACCGCGCTGGTGTTCGCGCTCATCGCGCTGGTCCTGCTCATCGGCTTCGGAGTCGTCGCGGGGGGGATCCATCAGACGCCGGCGGTGTGGGCGACGATCATCACGCGGCTTCTCGCGGGCTCGCTGCCGTTCATCGCGCTCGGATTCGCGATCGGCTACTGGTCGGGACCCAACGCGGCGCCGGCGGTCGCCAACCTGATCTACTTGCCCCTGTCCTTCGCCTCCGGGCTCTTCGTGCCGGTCAACCAGCTGCCAGGCTTCGTGCAGACCATCGCGCCCTATCTGCCCAGCTATCACTACGCCCAGCTGGCGTGGAGCGCGCTCGGCGCCGGAAGGGAGCCGCTCGGCGAGAGCTTGCTCTGGCTCGGAGGGTACTCGGCGCTCTTCCTGACGCTCGCGGTCCGCGCCTATCAACGCGAGGAGCGCGCCAAGTTCGCGTGAGCCGTCGCTCGGCGTCCTCGCACCGACGTCGGCACGGGGATGACCGAAGCCGTGGACGCTCTGCTAACCTCAATCCGAAATAACTGAGGGCGCGACCAAGTGGCCGAAATGCATCAGAGGGGCGAATCCACGGATCAAAAGAGTCGATGTCCCCACATCACTCTCCGATTCGAGGAGGCCCCTCTGATGCGGTTGAGCGTAGGCACGTTGCAACAGGTGGTCAAGCGGGACTTGTCGATCGCGTTCGTTCCA
>QHSU01000081.1 GCA_003220535.1 Candidatus Rokuibacteriota bacterium | reverse complement strand
GACGTCGTCGTACGAGAGGTTCGCCATGCGCTCGGCTAGCGCCTGACGGCGGTCGGCCGGTCCGGCGCCGGCGCGACCGATCACCGCGCGGGCGAGCTCGGCCTGGCGACCGAAGAAGTGCATGAGGCTCTCGCGCGGCTCCTCGACCGCGCCCTGCTCGGTCGTCGACACGTAGACCGGGATGCGGAGATAGACGCTGGGCTCGCCGGGGTGTCTCGCTTCGCGCCAGGCTTGCCGGTAGATCGCCAGATGCGCCTGCAGATCGGGGATCTCGGCGGCACGGAGTCCGACGAAGACGGCCAATCCCATCTGGCCGACCGCCGGGAACGTCTCCGGGGTGTTGGCAGCCATCCGGATGGGAGGATGCGGAACCTGAAACGGACGCGGCGAGACGGTCGCGTTCTTGAAGCGGTAGAACTCGCCCTCGTAGCTGAACGGCTCGCCCTTCCAGGCCTCCCGAATGATCTCGAGCGCCTCCCGGAACCGCGCCTGGCTCTCGCCGTATGGAATCCCGTAGATGTCGTACGAGCGAGCGACGCCGCTGCGGCCGATGCCGAACTCCAGGCGGCCCTCGCTGATGTGATCGAGCGTCGCGATCTCCTCGGCGATGCGCAGCGGGTGGTTCAGGGGCAGCACGGTCACGGCCGTTCCGACGTGCAGGCGCCGGGTCCGGCTGGCGATCGCGCTGGCGACCTGGAGCGACGCCGAGATCACTGAGCGCGAGGGCATGAAGTGGATCTCACCGAGCCAGACGCAGTCGAGGCCCCAGGCCTCGGCATACTGGGCCAGCTCGAATGCGTCCCGGAACGCCGAGACCTGGTTCGCCCCGTCGCGCATCTCTTCCACGAAGATCCCGAAGTGCATGACGTGCCTCCTCGCCTGATCGCGATACTTACCGCGCGGGCTCGGCCCCGTCAAGGAGGGGCTAGCGAGTGCCCGCTCAGAGCGCCAGGTACTGCTGGCGGATCGATTCGTCCTCGCGAAACTCGCGCGAGGTACCCTCGTAGCAGACGCGTCCCTTCTCGAGCACGTACACGCGGTCCGCGAGATTCAGGGAGAAGTCCACGTTCTGCTCGGCGAGGAGGATGGTGAGGCCGTCGGCCTTGAGCCGGCCGATCTGCTCCCGTAGATGGTGGACGACGAGCGGGGCGAGGCCCTCGGAAGGCTCGTCGAGGAGCAGGAGCTCCGGGTTCCCCATGAGGGTACGCGCGACGGTGAGCATTTGCTGCTCGCCGCCGGAGAGAAAGCCGCCCTGCCGGTCGCGTAGCCCGCGGAGCGCCGGGAACAGCTCGAACACGCGCTCGGCGGTGAAGCCGCCCGGCCGCGTCCGTCGCGCGGCGACGTCCAGGTTCTCCCAGACCGTGAGGTCGCCGAAGATTCGACGATCCTCCGGCACGAACCCGATGCCAAGCGCGGCCACGCGAAAGGGGGCCGCGCCCGTGATGTCGCGTCCTTTCCACACGATGCGGCCGCTCGCCGGTGGCGTGAGCCCCATGATCGACCGCATGGTCGTGGTCTTGCCGACGCCGTTCCGGCCGAGCAGGCAGACGCACTCGCCCGCCGCGACGCGGAACGACACGCCGAACAGCACGCGCGAGAGACCGTACGCCGTGTGGATCGCCTCGACCGCGAGGACGGGCTCGGCGCCCGACGCCATCAGTGGCGCTCCCCGAGATACACGCGGCGCACGCCGGGATCCCGCCGCACCTCGTCCGGCGCGCCGGCGGCGATCACACGACCCTGGTGGAGGACGGTGATGCGCTCAGCGATCGAGAAGACGACCTCCATGTCGTGCTCGGTGAACAGGAGCGTGAGCCCGCGCTCGCGCGCGAGGCGCTCGATGAGCCGGATCGAATCGCGCGTCTCCGCCGCTGACATTCCGGCGGTCGGCTCGTCGAGGAGCAGGATCTTCGGCTCGAGGGCCAGGGCGAGGCCCAGCTCGAGCTGCTTCTGGCCGCCGTGCGACAGGAAGCCCGCGACCTCGTGCGCGCGGTCGGCGAGCCCGATCGACTGCAGGAGCCCCAGTGTCTCATCGCGGTAGAGCCGCTCGACTCGGGTCAGGAGGTTCCATCCGCGCCCGCCGTGGGAGAGGAACGCGGTCTGGACGTTCTCGAAGACCGTCAGGCGCGGGAAGATGTTGGTCCGCTGGAACGAGCGCCCGAGCCCGAGACGGCAGAGGTCGTGGGGCGCGAGGCCGGTGACGTCGCGCCCGTTGAGCACGACCCGGCCGCGGTCGGGACGGAGATGGCCCGTGATCAGGTTGAAGAGCGTTGTCTTGCCCGCGCCATTCGGCCCGATGATGGCGCCGATGCTGCCGCTCGGCACGTCGAAGCTCACGCCCGCGACGGCCAGGAAGCCGTCGAAGATCTTCGCGAGGTCGCGCACCTCAAGCACTCCGGAGCCTCCGGAACAGGCGCCCCGCCAGCGCCCCCACGGCACCGGCGATCCCGCCGGGAAAGCCGAACAGCAGGACGACCAGGACAGTGCCGAGCACGAGCGGCCAGTACTCAGTGTACGAGACGATCTGCTGGTTCAGGAGGATCAGCACCAGGGCTCCGATGCTCGGCCCGTAGAAGCTCCCCATGCCGCCGAGGAGCGTCATGATGAGCACTTCGGACGACTTCGTCCAGTATGCGAAGTCGGGGAAGACGCCCCGGTTGAAGATGCCGAAGAGTCCGCCGGCGAGCCCCGCGAAGGCTCCGGCCAGCACGAAGGCGGCGAGCTCGTACCGGCGGACGTTGACGCCGATGAACTCGGCGCGCTCGGCGTTCTCCCGGATCGACGTCAGGATGCGGCCGAAGGGCGACCCCACGATCCGGTGCAGGGCGAACAGGCTCGCCGCCACCAGCACCAGCGTCACGAAGTAGTAGTACTCCGAAGTCCGCCACCCGCCGAGCAGCGGTACCCGCGCGCCCCACCGCTCGACCCAGCCGAAATCCGGATAGGGGATCTCCGGCATGCCCTGCTCGCCCCCGGTGACCTCGTTCCACTTGAAGCAGATCGCCCACACGATCTGCGCGAAGGCCAGCGTCAGCATCGCGAAATAGATGCGTGTGAGCCGCACGCAGAAAAAACCGAAGACGAGGGCGCACGCCCCGGCCAGCGCACCCGCGGCGGGCCACGCCAGCAGGAACGGCGCGCCGAGCTTCTTCATGAGGATACCGGTCGCGTAGGCGCCCACCCCGAAGTAGGCGGCGTGGCCGAAGGACACGAGGCCGGTGTAGCCCACCAGCAGGTTGAGGCTCGTGGCGAAGAGCGCCCAGATGACCACGTCGCCGGCGACGAACGTGTGGTACCGCGAGCCCACCGCGGGCACGAAGAGCGCCGCCACGAACACGAGGAGTCCCCAGGGCACGCGCGCGATCACCGGAGCGGGCGCCCGAGGAGTCCCCAGGGACGGACGATGAGCACCGCCGCCATGAGGGCGAAGACGGCGAAGATCGAAAAGCGCGGGAAGAAGAGGATGCCGAAGGAGAGCACCTGGCCGTAGATGACCGCACCGAGCAACGTGCCCCAGAATGAACCGAGGCCGCCGATCACGACGACCACGAATGCCTCGACGATGACTTCGGTGTCCATGCCCGGCACCGTGGCGCGCATGGGGCTGATGAGCGCCCCGCCCAGTCCCCCGAGGAACGAGGCGAGCATGAACACCCACGTGTAGAGCGCGTCGACGTTGACCCCGAGGGCGCCCAGCGTCTCGCGGTCGAGCGCGGCCGCCCGGATGAAGCGGCCGGCGCGCGTGCGCTGCAGCACGAACCAGAACGCCAGCGCGATCGCCGGCCCGAGCAGCACGATGAAGAGGTTGTACGCGGGGATCGTGGCGCCGAAGAAGGCGAAGGAGCCCGTGAGACCCGGCGGCCGGCTCACCGACTTCTGCTGGGTGCCCCAGAGGAGCTTCGCCACGTCGCTCAGGATCAGCGCCAGCGCGTACGTGAAGAGGAGCTGGTAGAGCTCCTCCTTGCCGTAGAGGCGGCGGAAGAGGACGCGCTCGATGAGGCCGCCGAGCAGGGCGACGGTGACGGCTGCCCCGAGGGCCGCGAGCCAGAACATCCCGGGGCCCGGGCCGAGCCACACTATGAGCTGATAGGCGAGGTAGGCGCCCAGCATGTAGAAGGTGCCGTGGGCGAAGTTGAGCACCCGCAGCACCCCGAAGATCAACGACAGGCCCGAGGCGATGAGAAAGAGGAACATCGCGGCCGTGAGGCCGCTCAGGCTCTGCGCGAAGACAAAAGACGGGTCAGGCACTCAGTCCATGAACCTCGACGGATCGACGTACACCACGGGCTTCATGATCGCGAACGGAAACTTTGGATCCTTGACCGTCTTGCCATAGAGCTGGCCGCGATTGGCCTGGTGGTCCTTCTCGCGGATCGTCAGCGGGCCGATCGGCGTCTCCACCGTCAGGCCGAGCAACGCCTTGGCGACCTTGTCCGAGTCGGTGCTGCCGGCCTTCTTGATGGCCTCGGTCAGGAACTGCATCCCGATGTAGCCCTGGATGGCCCAGGACGAGGGGTATTCGTCCTTGAGGTACTTGCTGAGACGCGCCGTGTAGTCGCGATGCGCCGGCGTCTCGCCCCAGTAGAACGCGTCATAGGAGTTGCCCCAGATCCCGACCGGATAGTCCGCGCCCATCGACTTGGTGGTTTCTGGTGTCGCGGCCTCGCCGACGCCGATGAAGTTGTACTTGATGGCGTCGAAGACCCCGAGCGCCTTGGCCTGCTTCGAGTACGTCACGAAGAAGCCACCCCAGATCGACGAGAACACCGCCTCCGGCTTCTTGGCCATCTGGGCGTTGATGAACGGGTTGTAGTCCTGCTCGCCGAGCTTGGGCCACTGCTGGTCCACGATGTGGACGCTGGGCTTCACCTTCTTGAGGTGGTCGACGAAGGCCTTCGTGACGTCCTGGCCGTACGCGTAGTCGAAGCTCATCGTGGCGACGTTCGTCACCGGCCACTTGGCGACGATCTCGGCCGCGCTCCGCCCTTCGATGGTCGTCGTGGAGGCGACGCGGAAGACGTAGGGGTGGAGCTTGTCGGGCGCGGTGAGCTGGTCGGTCTTGGGAATGGGCGCGATGAAGACGATCTTGTTTTCCTTGGCGACGACGGAGACCGCGGGGCCCTCGGCCGAGGTCAGCGTGCCCACGAGGAAGTCGACGTTCTCCTTGAGGATCAGCTCGCGCGCGACACGGACGGCCTCGTTGGCGTCGGCCTTGGAGTCGCGCAGCAACAGCTCCACCTTGCGCCCGAGCACGCCGCCCTTGGCGTTGAGCTCGTCCACGAACATCTGCGCGCCCTTCGTCGCTGGGTCGCCGAAGAGCGCGGGCGGCCCGGAGAGCGGCATCGGCATCCCGACCTTGATCGGCTTCTGCGCCTCGGCGACCAGCGGGAGCGCCAGCAACGCGGTCAGGAACACGGTGAGGACGTGCAGCATGAGGGAGCCTCCTTGCGTTAGTACGTCTGTCTCGCCCCGGCGACCGCGTCGTCGCTCAGAGCGCCGGCAGCCCCGGGACGCGCACGCGGATGCGGTACACCGAGGTCGACGCCGTGATGTAGAGGGACCGGAAATCGTCGTCGCCGAAAGCCATGTTCGCCGTGTGCTCCGGCACCCAGATGACGCCCAGGTCGACCGCGTCGGGTGTGAACACGTGGATCCCGCCCGGCCCGCAGCAGTAGATGTTACCCTGCGAGTCCAGCTTCATCCCGTCGGGCGCGCCCGAGCCTTCGCCCTTCGTCTCCGCCCACACCCGGCCGCCGGCGAGCGCGCCGTCACCCTTCACGTCGAAGACGCGGATGTGCTGGCGGGCGGTGTCGTTGACGAAGAGGCGCTGGCCGTCGAGCGAGAAGCAGAGCCCGTTCGGCCGGTCGAAATCATCAACGAGCAGCGTCGGTGACTTCGGGTCCGATCGGACGCGAAAGACACCCTGGAACGGGAGCTCCTGGGACCGCGGCACACCGTAGAACTCGGCGCGGCCGTAGGGCGGGTCGGTGAAGTAGATGTCGCCGCCCGCCGAGCACACGATGTCGTTCGGGCTGTTGAGCTGCTTTCCCTGGAAGTGGGTGGCGAGCGGTGTCACGGCGCCGTCGGCGCGGGTGAGCGTCACTTGACTCGAGGCGTGCTCGCACGCGAGCAGCCTTCCCTGGCGGTCCCAGGTGAGGCCGTTCGACATTCCGCATGGCTTCCGAAACGTCGTGACGCCCTCCTGCGCCGACCACCGCCGGAGGTGATCGCCGGGCATGTCGCTCCAGAGGAGGTATCGATCTCGCGGGTGCCAGAGCGGGCCCTCCGTGAACAAGCAACTACTCGCGATCCGCTCGAACGTCACGTCGGGACCGACAACGGCAGCAAGCCGAGGGTCCCGGACCTCGAGGTTCACCGCTGGCATGAGTAGACCTCGTCGTCTGAGGAGTTCGCCTCCGGAGGGCGGGAGCGTAGCATGGGGGCGCCGGACGCCGCAAGGCCGGTGCGACGCAACACTCAGGATAGCGGCTTGACACGGGCGTAACCCGTTGTGAAGAATGCGGCACCGGCTCGACGCTCGTCGAGCTGACCCCCCGAAGGAGAAAGAGCATGCGCACATGGAGCCTGCTGGCCCTGGCGCTGAGCGGTCTTCTGGTTGCGGGCGGGCCTTCCGCGGCGGACGCCGCCGACAAGGACACGCTCGTCATCGCCCTGGATACACTGGGCGCTCAGGTCATGGATCCGATCATGGACACGCGTGCCCCGCACGCGCACTACCACGCGCCGATCTGGGACTCGCTGGTCGGCTTCGACCTCGAGAAGGGCGGGATCGGCCCTGGGGCCGCCGAGCGCTGGGAGCTCGCGGCGGACGGCCGGAGCTGGACCTTCTACCTCCGCAAGGGCCAGCGCTTTCACAACGGCGATCCGGTCACCGCGCACGACGTGAAGTTCAGCCTCGAGCGGGTCATGTCGCCCGAATCGATCTCCTCGGGCGCCGCCGCGCTCCGGCGAGCGGTCGACCGGATCGAGGTCGTCGACGACCTGACCGTCCGGGTCCACACGAAGGGCGTCATCCCGCAGTTCGCGGCGAGCCTCTCCCGGGCGGTCTTCATGGAAGGCTCGGTCATGCCGAAGAAGTACATCGAGACGGTGGGCGCCAAGGGCTTCCGCGACAAGCCGATCGGCAGCGGCCCCTGGAAGTTCGTCCGGAGCGTCCCCGGAGACCGCGTCGAGTACGAGGCCGTCACCTACCCGCACTGGCGCGGCACGCCACAGTTCAAGCGCCTGACGCTCCTCCTCGTACCCGAGCAGAGTACCCGCCTGGCCATGGTTCGGACTGGCGAGGCCGCGATCGTGAGCATCGGTCCCGAGGCGGTCAAGGAGGCGCGGGCCGGCGGAATGAAGATCGTGAGCGTGCCAGGCACGATGCAGGCCGTCTATCAATTCTGGGGTCTCTACCGGCCGGAGGCCAAAGCGTCGCCGCTCAACGATGTCCGCGTGCGCGAGGCGCTGTCCCTCGCCATCGACCGGCAGCAGATCATCGACCACGTGATGGGCAAGGAGGCACGGTGGCCGATGCCGTTCGCGGCGTTCAAGTATTCGAGCGACATGACCGTCCCCCGCTGGGAGGACTGGTCCCGGACGGCGCTGCGATACGATCCCGCTCGGGCTAAGCAGCTCCTCGCCGAGGCGGGACACGGCGGCGGCTTCCGGTTGACGTTCTGGAACACGGCGCTCCCCGGCACGCCCTTCATGGTCCAGATCGGCGAGGCGGTCGCCGGCTTCTGGGAGAAGATCGGGGTCAAGGTGGAGATGAAGACCGTGGAGTGGGGCGCGTTCGATCCCATGGGACGGGGCGAGCAGAAGGGTCTCGTCGGAACGGCCTCGATGTACCGGACCGCCGGACGGCCGGAACCGATACCACGCTACGCCACGACCTTCGTCTCCAAGGGGGTCCAGCACCTCTTCGGCGACCCCCAGAACTGCCCGGCCCTCTGCCAGGACGGGGACAAGGCCTACGAGGCGGTGGTCGCCGAGAGGGACGACGCGAAGCGCACCTCGGCCACCAACGGGATGCTCGAGCTCGTGGCCAAGAGCTGGATCGCCGTGCCGATCATCGAGGGGATGGGCACCTGGGCCGTGAACCCCAAGGGCGTCGGGTACTTCAAACCGATCCCGGGCCGGCATGAATTCGGCGACGTGGCCGAGCGGATGCCGCGCCCGGAACAGCGCCCCTGGCCCTGAGACCGGGCGAGCGTCACCAGTGCAACGGTTCATCCTGCGGCGGTTCCTCCAGAGCGTGCTGCTCCTCTTCGTCCTCGCTCTGGTCATCTTCGGCCTGGCGCGCGTGAGCGGGAACCCCGCGGATCTCCTCCTGCGCGAGGACGCCACCCAGGAGGACCGCGCGCATCTCATGCGCGCCCTCGGACTCGACCGGCCGGTCCACGAGCAGCTCTACCTCTTTCTGGCCGGGGCGCTGCGGGGCGACCTCGGAGATTCCATCCGCTATCGCAAGCCGGCCACCGAGGTCTTCTTCGAGCGCCTGCCGAACACACTCAGGCTGTTGCCGCTCGCCATGGTCGGGGCGCTCGCCATCGCCATCCCCCTCGGCGTTCTGGCGGCAGTCTACCGGGGGACGATCATCGATCGGGTCTCGGGTGCCGTCGCCGTCCTGGGGTTCGCCACCCCGTCGTTCTGGCTCGGCATCGTGCTCATCTACGTCTTCAGCATCAAGCTCGGCGTGCTTCCCTCGTCGCGGATGGGAGGGCCGAGCCACTACGTGCTGCCCGCGATCACCCTCGGCGTGTTCCTCGTGGCGGGGATGATGCGGCTCGTGCGCTCGAGCCTCCTGGAGGTGATGGGGAGCGAGTTCGTCAAGCTCGCACGGCTCAAGGGGCTCTCGCAGACCGTCGTGATCTGGAAGCACTGCCTGCGGAACGCGCTGATCCCCGTCACCACGCTGTTCGGCGTCTATTTCGCGTTGCTCATCACGGGCGCGATCGTGACGGAGACCGTCTTCGCGTGGCCGGGCGTCGGACGGCTCACCTACGAGGCGGTGATCTTCCGGGACTATCCGCTGCTCCAGGCGGTCATCTTGTTGAAGGCGATCATCGTGCTCGGCGTCAACCTCGGCGTGGACGTTCTCTACGCCTACCTGGACCCCCGGGTTCGGTACGCATAGATGGCGCGGGTCGAGGAGCGCATCGAGGTCGGCATCGGGTCCTCGCCAGCGGCCGAGGTATCGACTCGCCCCCGATCGCGCGGGGACCTGGCGCGACTGCCGTGGGTCTCGTTCTTCATCATCGCCGTCCTGGTCCTCGTCGCCGTGCTGGCGCCGCTCGTCGCACCCCACTCGGCCACCGAGCAGTCGTTGCCCGACAAACTCCGCCCGCCCGCGTGGCAGGAGGGTGGGAGCACCAAGCATCTGCTCGGCACCGACGTCCTCGGCCGAGACGTCCTGAGCCGACTCATCTACGGCGCGCGCGTGAGCCTGATCGTGGCGGCCGCGGCGCTCCTGGCCGGTGGCGGCGTCGGGCTCATGGTGGGTATCGTGTCCGGCTATCTCGGGGGCCGGGTGGACAGCTTCCTCATGCGGGTGGTCGACGCGACGCTGACGTTTCCGACGATCCTCATCGCCTTGCTGCTGGCCGTGAGCCTGGGGCAGGGTCTCCAGACCATCGCCATCGCCATCACCGTTCTGATCTGGGCCCGCTTCGCCCGGGTGGTCCGGGGCGAAGTCCTGGCCGTGAAGGCCCGCGATTTCGTCGCGTTGGCCCGGGTCCACGGGTGCTCGCACCTGCGCATCATGGCCATCCACATCGTCCCGAACGTTTTGAACACGTTTATGGTGCTGCTGACCCTGCACATCGGCTTCGTCATCATCGTGGAGGCCTCGCTCTCCTTCCTCGGCGCCGGGATCCCGCCGCCGACGCCGTCCTGGGGGCAGATGGTCGCGGACGGTCGCAGCCACATCGCGAGCGCCTGGTGGCTCTCGGTCGTGCCCGGCGCCGCCATCATGCTGGTCGTGCTCGCCTTCAACCTGTTCGGCGACTGGCTCCGCGACTGGCTGGACCCACGTCTCAGGCAGGTCTGAGGAGTCACGCGCGGTGAATGCCGCGGAGCCGATCGTGCTGGAGGTCAAAGACCTGCGCGCGTATCTCTACACGCGCTGGGGCGTCGTGCGGGCGGTCGACGGCGTGAGCTTCGCCCTTGGGGAGGGCGAGACCCTGGGCCTCGTGGGTGAATCGGGTTGCGGCAAGACGATGACCGGGCTCTCCATCCTTCGTCTGCTGCCGGAGCCGGCCGGCCGCATCGTCCAGGGGCAGGTGCTGCTCGAAGGTGAGAACCTCGTCACGAAGAGCGAGGCCGAGATGCGGCGGGTCCGCGGGCGGCGGATCTCGATGATCCTGCAGGATCCCCAGACCTCCCTGAACCCAGTGTTCACCGTCGGCGACCAGCTCGTCGAGGCGCTGAGGATGCTTCACACTGACGGGGAGCGAGCGCTCTCGCACCGGGCCGAAGAGGCCCTGCGCCGCGTGAAGGTCGCAGCACCGGAGCAGCGGATGCGCGCCTACCCGCACCAGATGAGCGGCGGCATGAAGCAGCGGGTCGTGGGCGCGATCGCCGTCGCCGGGGAGCCTCGCGTGCTCATCGCCGACGAGCCCACGACCGCCCTCGACGTGACGATCCAGCTCCAGTACCTGACGCTCCTGAAGGAGATCCAGGCGCGAACCCGGCTCGCGATGCTCTTCATCACCCACGACTTCGGGATCGTCGCGAGGATGTGCGATCGGGTCGCGGTGATGTACGCCGGACGGATCGTGGAGAGCGGGCCGACGCGCGCCCTCTTCCGCAATCCGCGCCACCCGTACACCGAGGCGCTGATGGCCTCGGTGCCGCGGATGGAGGCGAGCGTGGAGCGGCTGCCGTCCATCGAGGGCCAGCCGCCCCCCCTTCACGACCTGCCGGTCGGCTGCCGCTTCGCGCCGCGGTGCCGCTACGCGGATGACCGCTGCCGTCGCGAATACCCGCCCACCTTTCCCATCGGGCCCGCTCACGAGGCCGCATGCTGGAGAGTGGAGCCATCGCCGTCGAGCCGCTGATCCGCGTCGAGGATCTCACGAAGCGCTTCCCCGTCACTCGCGGCTTGCTCATCTCGCGGACCACGGGCCAAGTGAGGGCCGTCGACGGAATCAGCTTCACGATTGGACGGCAGGAGACGCTCGGTCTGGTCGGCGAATCCGGCTGCGGCAAGACGACGACCTCGCGGCTTCTGCTCCGGCTCGAGCGGCCCACCGCAGGCCGCGTGCTCCTGGACGGGCGGGACGTCCACGCGCTCACGGGCGCGGACCTCAGCCGGTACCACACGCGGGTCCAGGCGGTGTTCCAGGATCCCTGGTCCTCGCTGAACCCGCGCCTCCGGATCCGGGACACGATCGCCGAGGCGCTCGTCGTGAACCGGCGCGTCTCGAAGGCCGGCAAGCTGGAGCGGGTCGAGGAGGTCCTACACCAGGTCGGCCTCCCGCTGGCCGCGGCCAGTCGTTACCCGCACGAGTTCAGCGGCGGCCAGCGACAGCGGATCGCACTCGCGAGCGCGCTCGCCTCGGACCCCGAGCTGATCGTGCTGGACGAGCCGGTCTCGGCCCTCGACGTGTCGATCCGGGCCCAGATCATGAACCTGCTCAAGGATCTCCAGGCCCGGCAGCAGCTCAGCTACCTCCTGGTCGCCCACAACCTGGCCACCGTGCGGTACATCGCCCATCGCACCGCGGTCATGTATCTCGGTCGGATCGTGGAGCACGCCGACACCGAGTCGCTGTACCGGAGCCCGCTCCATCCCTACACGAAAGCGCTCTTCGCCGCGGCGCTGCCGGCCGACCCGGATGCGCCGCGGGACGACATGATTCTGAGCGGCGAGGTGCCGTCGCCGATCGATCCACCCTCAGGGTGCCACTTCCACCCGCGATGCCCGTTCGCGATGGAGCAGTGCTCGCGGGTGGAGCCGGCGCTCAAGGCGGTCGCGGCCGGGCACGTCGTCTCCTGTCACCTCTACTGATCCAGCGGAGGTCACCGATGGCTCGTCGCATTCTCCACCCGACCGATTTCTCCGGGGCGTCGCGCGCGGCCTTCCGCAAGGCGATCGAAATGGCGAAGTCGAGTCGCGCCGAGCTGCTGCTCGTGCACGTCCTCAGCCCGATCGTGCCGGTGGCCGGCGAGGGATACGTCTCGCCGAAGATGTACGACGAGATCGCGGCGTCGACCCGCGCGTGGGCGCAGAAGCAGCTCGACAACCTGCTGGCGCAGGCGAAGAAGGCGCGCGTTCGCGCGAAGGGGTTTCTCCTCGAGGGCGTGGCCCACGAGCAGATCGTCCGCTTCGCCAAATCCAAGCGTGTGGATCTCGTGGTGATGGGCACGCACGGGCGCACCGGGCTCGCGAAATTGTTCGTCGGCAGTGTGGCGGCGCGGGTCGTCGCCGCCGCGCCGTGCCCGGTCCTGACCGTCAGGGGGAAGTGAGCGTCACACTCCCTTTCTCGCGAGAGACTACTCGAGCTTCTGTAGGCTCCGCCCTTGTTGGCCCCGGCGATGAGACGACGGTGGTACATCCTACGGAGTTGTCCACATATTCACAAGAATCCACAGCATGGAACGGTGTGATGCCACCCTCGCAAGGTATCGAATGGCCCGTGCGACTGCACCGGCCCATTGAATGGCATCCGCGGTTGTGCTACGAACTCCACCGACGGAACTCCACCGACGGGCAAATGAGCCGGGAAGAAGCAGAGGTGGCTCGGCTTCCTCTCCTACGGAGGGGTTATGAAACTATTCGTCATGAGCATGGCGGTCATTGGGTTGCTGATCTCAGAATGCGCTGCCGAGTACCCGCCGCCGTTAACGCCGCCAGTGCAGGTCGTACAGCGCCACTACGACTGCCTGCGCAACGCATCGCGGATTTCAGAGTGCGGTGCCGAGTACCCGCCGCCCTCGACGCCGCAGGAGCAGTTTTTGCAGGATCGCTACGACTGCCTGCGGTACGCCACGCTAGTCGGGGAGAATCAGAGTTACTCGCTGAATCCAATCGCTGTTCCTCCGTCGAGTAACCCAAACGTGACGGACCCAGCACCCAACGAACAAGACCCTCGCACCGCGGCGCCCACTGTCCGGCAGCTTTACGAGGCGCAGTTGTTCCAATCCTGCATGGCGCTACGGGGCTATAAGCTGAAGCAGTAGCGCGCAAGCTCAGGAACCGCCGCGAAGCCAGAAATGGCGGCGAACGTCATGAGGAGCCTGCAGTCGTCCTCGGCATCGCCGTCCAGATCGCCCAAGCGCAGAAGGCGTCGAAGTCGGCGAGGAACATCACCGCGATCGAAAAGACGTCGGTGACGCTGAAGGTGGCCCCGCGCCTCGTGGGCTACGACCGCTCGTGGAGCGAGTGGGGGAATCGCGACGACCTTCCGCTCGCACGGTAGAGGGCCGGCCTCTGCCGTGAGAGAGTAGCGCGGGGGAGGGGCCATGCCATACACGCCGCACATCGAACAGCACTTCACCGGCAGCCTCGTCGTGAGAGACACCGTCATCGGCATGTCGGACGGCCTCACCGTCCCGTTCGCGCTGGCCGCCGGACTGACCGGCGCCGTAGACTCGACGGCCCTGGTCGTGACGGCAGGCCTCGCCGAGATCGTGGCCGGCTCGATCGCGATGGGACTCGGCGGCTATCTGGCGGGAAAGAGCGACGTCGAGCACTATGCGACCGAGCGGCAGCGCGAGCAGCTCGAGATCGAGCAGAAGCCCGAGGTCGAGGCGACGGAGGTCGCAGAGCTTCTCCAGTACTACGGCCTCACTCCCGAACAGAGCGCTCCGGTCGTCGAGGCCCTGCGCAAGCGCCCGGAGGCGTGGCGCGACTTCATGTTGCGCTTCGAGCTGGGGCTCGAAAAGCCCGACCCTCGGCGCGCGCTGACGAGTGGCGTGGTCATCGCCGCCGCCTACGTCGTGGGCGGGCTCGTGCCGCTGTGCCCGTACATGCTGTTCTCGAGCGCGCAGGGCGCATTGCCGTGGTCGATCGCCGTGACCGGTACGGCATTGGGCGTCTTCGGCTGGATCCGGGGGCGTCTCACGGGCGTCTGGCCGGTACGAAGCGCGCTGCAGACCATCCTGATCGGCGGCCTCGCCGCCGCCGCTGCCTTTCTGATCGCGCGCGCCATCTCGTAGAGGACGGCCGGTGGCATCCGGGGCTTCGGGAAGAGTCTTTTTCCTGGACGGCCTTCGCGGGGTGGCGATCATCTTCATGGTCGTCAACCACACCGCGCGCTGGTGGCTCGACCTGTCCGTGGGATGGCCACGGTATCACATCATCTATCTCACCCTCCCGCTCTCGGCACCCCTCTTCCTGTTCCTGGTCGGGTTCTGCCTGCCGCTCTCCTATCTCAACTCGACGGTCGCGCGCGGGGAGAGCTTCGGGCAGGTCGCGTTGAGGTACCTCCGGCGCGGCGCGCTGCTCGTCCCCCTGAACTGGCTCTTGACGCTGCTCGTGTTCCCCGAGGATCCTCTATTCGGCGGCGAGGTGCTTCAGACGATTGGCCTGTCGATCGTCGGACTGACGCCGATCCTGCCGTTCCTGAGTCGCCGCTCGGCGCGCGCCCTCCTGCTGGCGCTGGCGCTCGGATGCTACGCGACCTTCAACCTGGCGCTCCCGAGCCTCCGCGCCTGGCTGGCCGGCCATCCCGTCATCTCTGAGGTGTGGTTCACCGGCTTTCCGCCCTGGCCGTGGTTCGCGTTCCCCCTCCTCGGCGCGGTGCTCGGGTGGGTGTGGGCCGACGCGCATCGCAAAGGTACCGACGACCGCGCGTTCTTCTCCGCGATGCTCGGCGCCGGTGTGGTGTGTCTCGCGGCGTTTCTCCCGCTCGAGCTCTGGCTCGGGAGCGCGCCGCTGCACTACTCGTCGAGACGCGACCTGGTCCTCAACCGCCACTGGAATCCCGGCGCCGTGACCTGCCTCTTTATTCTGGGCTACATCTTTACGGTGCTACCGCTCGTGCACTACCTGATGGAGGTGAGGCGGTACCGCCCGCGCTGGCTCGCCATCCTCGGCCAGAACGCGCTGATGCTGTACTTCGTCCACCAGATCATCGCGCTGACGCTCGTGCGCCAACGCGTGGGCGTGCTGTTCAGCTCCTGGTGGCTGTACGTGCTTGCCAACGTCACGCTGATCGCCCTGCTCGTCGGATTGGGCTGGGTCTGGCCCGAGATCAAGCGTCGGGCACGGCAACTGGCGGCGCCGCGAGGCGAAACCGGCGCGCCCGTCGCCCGGCTCTAGCGGAGCGCCCCGGGCGCGCCGGCGGAGCGCTAGACCTCGATGTCCGTCGACTTGATCCGCTTGACCCCAGCGCCGAGCATGTCGCTCCAAGCCTTCGCGAGTGATCCGCCAGCGTCGATGCCGCGGCAAGCATCCTCGATCACCAGCGCGCCGAAGCCGGCCTTGCGCGCATCCATGGCCGACCACGCGACGCAGAAGTCGGTCGCGAGCCCGACGAGGAACACCTGCGAGAGCCCGCGGTCGCGCAGATAGCCGGTGAGCCCCGTCGGCGTCTTGCCGTCGGCTTCGTAGAACGCCGAGTAGGAGTCCATGTGCGTGCGGTAGCCCTTGCGGATGATCAGCTCGGCGTGCGGGATCCGCAGGTCCTTGTGGAGGTCGGCGCCCGGCGTGCCCTGCACGCAGTGGTCCGGCCAGAGCACCTGCGTCCCGTAGGGGAGCTGGGTCGTCTCGAAGGGCTTCTTGCCGGCGTGGGACGACGCGAACGAGATGTGACCGGGGGTGTGCCAGTCCTGCGTGAGGACGACGTGCTCGAAGGCCGTGGACAGGCGGTTGATGAGCGGGATGATCTGGTCGCCTTCCTTCACCGCCAGTGAGCCTCCAGGCGTGAAGCAGTTCTGCACGTCGATGACGAGGAGAACGTCTTGCGCTGTCGGCTTCATCTTCTTGCTCCCGGTTTGCGCGGCAGCCACCCGCGCGGCCCCGGCGATCCCGGCGACCACGAGGCTCGTGCCCGCGCCCTTGAGGAACTCTCGACGATCGAACGTCATCATGCCATTCCTCCCTTGGAGTCGCACTCCGTAATGGAGCTCTGCGCCAGCTGTCATAGCCGCGCACAACCACGTGCCACAGGTGCAGCGGCGTCTCTTCACCGGTGGGCCTGCGGGTGCGGGAGCAGGCGCTCGACGAGGGCGCGCATCTCCTGGCTGTTCCATTCGCGCGCCCCCATGGCCATGCCGGCCACCTCGCCGCCCGGGCGAACGAGGAAGGTCGCCGGCAGCGCTGTGACCCTCCAGCGGTCGGAGGTCTTCGAATCGGGATCGAGGAGGATCGGGAAGGTGAGCTTCAAGCTCCGCACGTACGGCTCGAGGAGACCCTTCGGCGCGCCGCGATCCACCGAGACGCCGACCACGATCAGGCCACGATCGCGGTAGCGTCGCCACAACGCCTCCAGCGAGGGCATCTCGAGGGCACAGGGCTGGCACCACGTCGCCCAGAAGTTCAGGACGACGAGCTTGTCCCGATGGTCGATCAGCGAGGCCTGGCTGCCGTCGAGGGTGGGGAGCGTGAAGCCGAGGGCCTGCTGGCCCTCCTTCAGCTCGACGACGCCGGCCTTCTCGAACGGGTCGAGGACGGGCGGGGCCGCGCCGTGGTGGCCGGCGTCCTCGCCCGGGCGGCGCACCGGGAGGACCCAGACGACCGCGCCCAGGACGACGACGGCGAGGCCGGCGCGGATCAGCGACTGCCGCCGGGTCGCGCCGAAAATCGCGTCAGACGCCCAGCTTTTCACGCGTCACCGGGCTCTCTCGGAGCTCTCGCGCCGAGGCTTCGAAGACGATCGAGCCCTTTTCCATGATGTAGCCGCGGTCGCAGACGGAGAGCGCGACGCGCGCGTTCTGCTCGACCAGCAGCACCGTCACTCCGAGCCGCTTCAGCTCGGCGATCATGTCGCGGATCGAGCGGATGAACGCGGGCGCCAGTCCTTGCGTGGGCTCGTCCATCAGGATGAGCCTGGCACCGGCCATCATCACGCGAGCGATCGCCAGCATCTGCTGCTCGCCTCCCGAGAGCGTCTTCCCCGGCTGCTCGAAGCGCTCGCGCAGGCGCGGGAAGTGGTGGAAGACCTCGTCGAGCCGCCGGCGCCGGAGCGCGGCCGATCGATCCCCGGCGGCCGAGAGGCCCAGCTCGAGATTCTCCCGGACGGTGAGCCCGGGAAACACGCGGCGGTTCTCGGGGACGAGGCCTATTCCGAGGCGCGCAATCTCGTGCGGTGCCAACCCCGTCAGATCCGTGCCGTCGAGCTCGAACGTGCCGCGCCGGGGCTTCAGGAACCCGATCGCCGTCTTCATCAGTGTGGTCTTGCCCATTCCGTTGCGGCCGAGGAGCGCGACCGCCTCGCCGGCGCGCACCTCGAGCGAGACGCCGAAGAGGATCGGCGTCGCCCCGTACCCGGCGTGGATGTCCGTCATCTTGAACATGCGCTAGGCCTCGGGCGGTCCCAGGTACGCCTCGACCACCTTCGGGTCGCTGCGGATCTCCTCCGGCGCGCCCTCCGCGATCTTCTCGCCGAAGTGGAGGACCGCGATCCGGTCCGAGATGCCCATGACGACGGACATGTCGTGCTCGATCAGGAGCACCGTCAGGCCGCGCGCCGAGGCGACCTGGCGAATCAGCGCCGTCGCTTCTTTCGTCTCGCCCGGCGTCATGCCCGCGGTCGGCTCGTCGAGCAGCAGGAGCGTCGGCTCGGTCGCGAGCGCCAGGCAGATCTCGAGGTAGCGCTGCTCGCCGTGCGAGAGGTTCGCGGCCAGGTCATCGCGCCGAGCAGCGAGCCCGAACGCGCGGAGGAGGTCCGCCACACCGGCCTCGACGTCGGGCCGGCGCCACAGGGACGCGAGCCGTCCCGACTCGCGGGCGCGCGACTGTGCGGCGACGCGGACGTTCTCGCCGACCGAAATCTGGGGGAAGATGTTGGTGATCTGGAAGGTCTTGGCGACCCCGAGGCGGTTGATCGTCTCGGGCGCGAGCCCTCCGATCTCCTGCCCGCGGAACCGGACCCGGCCGGCGGTCGGCACGTGCAGCCCCGAGACGACGTTGAAGAGCGTGGACTTGCCCGCGCCGTTCGGCCCGATCACCGAGAAGACCTGGCGGGCCCGCACGGCGAGGCTCACGTTCGAGAGCGCCGCGAGCGCGCCGAAGCTCTTGGAGACGCCGTCGACCTCGAGGACTACGCCGTCGCGCGCCATCGCCCGAAGCGGAAGACTCGGCGGAGGCCCAGTAACCCCTTGGGGAGGAACAGGACGATCACCACCAGCACGACGCCGATCACGATGAAGTACCAGTCCACGTACGACGAGACCTTGTCGCGCAGCAGGGTGAAGAAGACGCCGCCCAGGATCGGGCCGACGAGGGTACCGAGGCCGCCGATCATAACCGAGATGATGAATTCCCCCGACTCGGTCCACAGCATCAGGTCGGGCGTCGCGAACGCCGCGCGGATCGGATAGATCGCGCCGGCCAGGCCCGTCAGGAGGGCGGAAAGCATGCAGACGGCCATCTTGTAGCGCTGCACGTTGTATCCGAGGAAGCGCGCCCGGTCCTCGTTTTCGCGGATCGCGACGAGCACCCGGCCGAAGTGGGAGGTGACGAGCACCCGGCAGACCGCGTACGCCAGCACGAGGTAGACCCACACGAGGTAGTACTTCCGCACGGGCGTGTCGATCGCGATCCCCGGGAGCACGACCGCGTCGGGGAGGCCCTGGATGCCGTCGGAGCCGCCGAAGGTCTGGGTGTAGCGGAAGAAGGTGTAGACGACCTCGGCGAAGATCAGGGTGAGCAGCGCGAAGTAGATCCCACGGCGCGCGGTGGCGAAGTAGCCGATGACGAGCGCGTACAGCCCGACGACCAGGATCGCGAAGGCGAGGCATGCCCAGAGCGAAAGGATGCCGCGCTCGAGCAGGACCGCCGTCGCATACGCGCCCAGGCCGTAGAAGGCGGCGTGGCCGAAGGACACGAGTCCCGTGTACCCGATGAGGAGATCGAGGCTCATCGCGATGGCGCCGAAGAGCAGCGCGTCGAAGGCCAGGAGCAGGTAATACTTCGGGATCCCGGGCACGAGTGGCAACGCCGCCAGCGCCGCGAACACGACACAAGACCGCCACGTCAGCGCCCTACTCAAGCACACCCTCTCGCCCGAAGAAGCCGCGGGGCCGGATGATCAGGACGACGATCATGATCCCGAAGATC
This sequence comes from Candidatus Rokuibacteriota bacterium, assembly GCA_003220535.1. Classification (GTDB taxonomy): domain Bacteria; phylum Methylomirabilota; class Methylomirabilia; order Rokubacteriales; family CSP1-6; genus AR31. The sequence continues at coordinate 69,755 of QHSU01000081.1, read as the reverse complement.
GCGATCGCGACGCGCTGGGGATTCATCCAGAGCGTCAGGAGGCTCTGGGCCAGCCCGATGACGAACGCGGCGACGACCGAGCCACCCATCGAGCCCATGCCCCCGAGGATCACGACGATGAACGCGAGCAGGATCATCTCGACACCCATCTGCGGGTAGACGGTGAAGACGGGGGCGAGCAGGAGCCCGGCCAGCGCCGCGAGAGCGGCCGAGCCGGCGAACGTCAGGGTGAAGACGCGCGGGACGTTGACGCCGAGGCCGTCGAGCATCTCGGCGTCCTGCACGGCGGCCCGCACCAGGACGCCGGCGCGGGTCTTGGTGAAGAAGAGCCAGATCGCCAGCAGGAGCAGGGACGAGGCGCCGAGCAGGAAGAGACGGTAGTTCGGATAGGTCATGCCGAGCAGCGGTGTCGAGCCGGTGAACGGAGGCAGGATCCGCCGCATGTCGCCGCCCCAGATCTGCCGCACGCCCTCCCGGAACACGAGCGCCAGCCCGAAGGTCAGGATCAGCCCGTAGAGCGGCTCGCGGCGGTAGAGCGGCCGGAGCGTCGCCACCTCGGTCACCGCGCCGATCGCGCCGACCGCGAGCGGAGCCACCACGAGCGCTGCCCAGAACGAGTGGGTCAGGCCGACCATCGCGATCCCAGCGTAGGCGCCCAGCATGTAGAGCTCGCCGTGGGCGAAGTTCATGACGCCGAGCAGCCCGAAGATCACGGTGAGGCCCAGCGCCAGCAGCCCCAGCGCGGCCCCGAAGACGAGGCCGTGCAGGAGCTGCGGCAGCAGGACCGCGACGAGATAATCCAACGAGCGTACTTACTTCTTCTTGATCTCCCACGTGAACCCCTCGACGGGGTCCTTGCCCACCATCGACTCGCCGATCGAGTCGCTGCCGGCGATGCGGGCGATCGGAAGGTTCTTGCCGCCCTTCACCTGGTAGAGGTGCATGTCCATGATGACCTGGTGGTCTTCCTTGCGGATGCACTGGCGGCCGATGTGCGTGTTGTCGACGCACATCCCTTCATGCGCCTCGGCGACCTTGTCCGGATCGAACGACTTGGCCTTCTCGACCGCCGCCGCCCAGAAGAGCACGGCGTCGTAGGAGCCGGCGGCGATGTTCGCGTCGGTGCCGAACTTCTTCTTGAACCGCGCGTTGTAGGCCTGCATGTTCGCGTCGGGGTTGTACGGCGAGAAGTGGTTCAGCTGCACGAACCCTTCCATCGGCTCGGCGATCGACGGCAGATCCTGCTGCAGGAGGAAGCAGTCGATGCCCGCCATCTTGTACTTCTTGGTCATGCCGAAGGAGTGGAGCTGCGTCATCAGCCGCAGCGAGTCGGTGCCGGCGAACGCGACGAAGAGCACGTCGGGGTTCGACTGGTTGATGGCGCCGAACCACGGGCTGAAGTCCTTGGTGTCGAGCGGCGCACCGGCGACGCCGACCACCTCGCCGCCGAGCTTCTCGAGCGCGGTCTTGAACTGGCGTCCGTCCGACTGCCCCATCGCGTAGTCGGTGTAGAAGATGTAGACCTTCTTGCCCATCTTGTCGACGATGTACTTGGCGAGCCCGTTCGCCTGCATCCGGGAGTCGGGCTGGTTCGAGAAGTAGTACTTGTGGAACTTCGTGGTCCGCATGAACTCGGCGCACGAGACCGAGTTCCAGTGGATCGTCTTGTGCTTCTTGGTGACGTCCATCACCGCCAGGGTCGCCCCGCTGGAGACGGCGCCGACCAGCAGCTTCACGTCGTCCTGGAGGATGAGCTTCTCGGCCTTGCGGACCGCCGGAGCGGGCTTCGTCTCGTCGTCCTCGGAGACGATCTCGATCTTGTGGCCGAGGACGCCGCCCTTGGCGTTCAGCTCCTCGACCGCCATCTGGACACCAAACGTCTGGTACTTTCCGTAGCCCTCGAAGACGCCGACCTTGGAGCCGAGGTCGCCGATCTTGACGACCTTTGGCTGCGAGCCGGCCGGCGCGCCCATCCAGACCAGCGCGGCGACGGCGACGAGCACCATGAATCCCCTGGTCCCACGCTTCATGAGTCCCTCCTGGCTGACGTTGACGACGCTTCGATCAGGGTCGAGAGGACCTGTGCGATTCGCTGGAGCGGCTGCCGCAACCTGGCCGCGTCGGCCGGTGCCGCCGCGCCGGTCGCGGGCTTCACCGCGGCCTCCGCCTCGTCGAACGCGAGACGAACGGCGACGGACGTCTTGCTGTCGCGCATCGCGACAGCAAAATCCACGAGGTTGTAGTAGCGCCAGATGGCCTCGAGGAACTTCTTGGCGATGGCGGCGCGGCTCTCGGGTTTGCCGCCCGTCGCGGCGAGCCGACGGTCGGCCTCGAGCGCCAGGTCGCGCGCGAGCGCGGCGAAGAAGATCATGAGCCGGCGCTCGACCTCCGGCCCGTCACCCGCCTTGAGCGCGGCCCGCGTCCCGTCCTCGAGTCCGGCCGGCAGGGTGGCCGCGTGCGCGCGCATCTCGGTGCGTAGGGCGCCCGCCTCGTAGAGCTGCAGCGCCACATCGAACTTCTTGGCCTGCACGGAGAACTTGACCTGCTTGAAATTGGTGGTGACCGCGTTGTCCTTCGGCACGTACGCGCCCACGTGGTGGGCCGCCGCCGGACTGGCGAGGACGAGGGCGAGCAGGGCGGCGCGTATCACGCGCGGGCCATGCGGAGCGCGACGAGGCCGGCCAGCCACCACAGCCCCACGATGGTGGCGGAGCCGAACGGGATCCAGACGAGCCACTCGGCGATCGTCTTGGCGCGCTCCAGGCCGTAGGAGGGAATCAGCGCACTCCATACGAGGTAGCCGACAGGATAGCCCGCTCCGCCCGTCGTGAGAAGGGCGATGATCGAGCGGCGGACGGCGGCGGAGCGGGCGACCGTCGCCGCGACCATCGTGGTGGCGATGATCACCAGCCCCATGCCCTCGGCGTGCATGTGGAAGAGCCTGAGCCCGGCGTCGAATTTCACCAGCGCTTCGTCGAGGATCCGCTCGTCCACGTCGCGGACGCCGACGAGACCGTGGACCGCGGGTCGGGCCAGCATCGCGCCGCGGGCCCAGCGCGTGAGCTCCACCTTGAAGCGGACCATCGAGGCTCCCCCGAGCTCGGCGCAGACGATCGCGAGCACCCCGACCAGCAGCACCCACCACGGCGGCACGCGCCACGTGGGGGGCAGCGCCTCGCTCATGCGCGTGGGCGCGCGGCGCTGAGCAGCAGGCCCAGGAGGCCGGCGATGGCCGAGATGCCGAGCGGCGTGAGAATCCAGCGCTCGGCAACCTCGATCCCGGCGTCGCGCCCGACCTCGAGCACGGCGGCGCCGTAGGCGAGATACCCCAGGGGGAAGAGACCCCCGAGTGTCAGCAGCAGGTAGAGGACGACCCGCTCGCGGCGCCAGGGCACGGCGCACGCGACCAGCGTGCTCGCGAAGAAGAGGATCAGCCCGACGCCCTCGGCGTGGAGGTGGAAGAAGGACAGCCCGGCCTCGGCGGTGAAAATGGCGCGGTCGCGCACCTCGTCGTCGTACTCGGCCGAGCCCGAGAAGCCGTGGGCGGGCGCGTTGGCGGCGATGCGCGCGGCGGCGTAACGCTGCACCTGGGGCCGGAGCTGGGACATCGCCGCGCCCGCCGTCTCCCCGAGTGCCAGCATCGAGACCGCGACGAGGACGACGGCGAGCGGCGGACGCCTCACGGGGCCGGACACTATCATCGGCGCCCGGGTTTGTCATTACTCGCCGGCTGTGGCAAGGTTGGCGCGCTTATGCGTAGTGGCGACGCGTACGTCGCGAGTCTCCGGGACGGGCGGGCCGTCTACCTCGACGGCGAGCGCGTCGACGACGTCACCAAGCACCCGGCGTTCGTCGAGCCGATCCGACGCGTCGCCGAGACCTACGATCGGGCGAAGGCCGCGGCGGGCGATCCCGCCCTGACCTTCGCCGACCCGGCGACGGGCGCGCGCCACAGCAACATGTGGCTCGTCCCGCGCTCCGCGGATGACCTCGGCGCCCGGCGGCGGGCCCATCGTTTCTGGGCCGAGCCGTCGTTCGGCCTCATGGGACGAACGCCCGACCACGTCGCGTGCGTGCTCACCGCCTTCTCCGCCTGGCGGCAGCTCTTCGACCGCGGTGGCGTGCGATTCGGCGACAACGTCGTACGCTTCTACGAGCGCGCGCGCGACGAGGATCTCTATGTCACCTACGCGATCGTCCCGCCGCAAGTGGACCGGTCGCAGCCCGCCCACCGCCACCCCGAGCCGTTCCTGCACCCGGGCGTGGTGCGGGAGACCGCCGACGGCATCGTCGTGCGCGGGGCGCACGCCATCGCCACGTCGGCGACGATGGCGGACTGGCTCTTCGTGTCCTACATCACACCACTGGTGCCGGGCGACGAGGACTACGCGATCTCGCTGGTCATGCCGATGAACGCCGAGGGGCTGCGGCTCTACCCGCGACGCCCGTTCGCCTCGATGGCGACGAGCGTCTTCGACTATCCCCTCTCGTCCCGCTTCGACGAGGTCGACACGACCGTCGTCTTCAACGACGTGCTCGTGCCGTGGGAGCACGTCTTCATCGACCGCAACGTGGACCTGGTCAACGCCCAGTTCCACGACTCGCCCTCGCACACGACCGCGAATTTCCAGGCCCTGGTCCGCTTCGGCGTGAAGCTCGAGTTCATGGCCGGCCTGGCGATACGCCTCGCCGAGATCCAGACCGCCGGCGGCGACCCGAGCGTCCAGGCGACGCTCGGCGGCGACATCGCCTCGCTCTGCGCGGCGTTCGACGCGCTGGTGAAGGCCGCCGAGCGCTTTCCCCTGATCACCGGCGGCGTGGCACGGCCGCACCCGCAGTACATCTACGCTGGCATGGGACTCCAGCGCCGGCTCGTCGTGGACATGATGCGCACGCTCCGCGAGCTGGCGGGCGGCGCGTTCCAGACCGTGCCCTCCTCGGAGGCGGCCTTCACGAGCGCCGAGACCCGCGCCGACACCGTGCGCTACTACCAGTCCGCCGCCGCCGGCGCGCGTGAGCGCATCAAGCTCGTGAAGCTCATCTGGGACTTCGTGGGCACCGAGTTCGGCGGCCGCCAGCTCCAGTACGAGATGTTCTATTCGGCGTCGCAGCCGGTCGTGAACCGGCGCATGTTCAAGTCCTACGACTGGGCCGCCGCCAAATCGATGGTCGACCGCTGCCTCGGTGAGTATTGATGCCCCGTCTGCGAAATCATCTTGGCGATCGTGGGGCGACGGGCCGCCGGGCGCGGGCGCGGCCGGCGGGCGCGGGCGGGGTCGAGAGGACCACGCTGCACGCGTGCGCTGCCCCGCGGCGGCTGGGCTCCATCCGGGTGCGCGGCGCCCGCCGCCGGTTGCCGGGAACGGGTCCCTTCGACCCCGCCCGCACCCGCCGGCCGCGCCCGCGCCCGGCGGCCTGCTACGGTGGCGCGTTGTGATTTCGAGGACTGGGCGCTGATGCCGACGCTAGGTCTGGTAAACATAGGAGCGTTCGCGACGGGAATACTCGCGGCGCCGCGCGCTGAGGCGGAGGCGATCCTGGTCGAGAACGGACTCGTCGCCGCGATTGGCGCTGCCTCGCGGATTGGGGCGGGGAGCGCCGATGTCGTCGTCGATTGTCAGGGGACGACGGTCATACCGGGCCTCATCGACTCGCACTGCCACGTGGTGCTCGGCGATTACACACCGCGGCAGAAGACCGTGGACTTTCTCGACTCCTATGTTCACGGCGGCATCACATCCGTGGTCTCGGCGGGTGAGGGCGTGCACGCCCCCGGCCGCCCGCACGACGCGGCGGCCGCCAAGGCGATCGCGATCGCCGCCGCGAAGTGCTTCGAGCACTTCCATCCGAACGGCATGAAGGTCAACGCGGGCTCGGTGGTGCTCGAGCCCGGCCTCACCGACGAGGACTTCGCCGAGATGGCCAAGCACGGCGTCCGCCACGCCAAGTACGGCTTCGGCGGCTACGCCCAGCCGCGGGACGGCGAGCCCGAGGTGCGCCGCGCCCAGAAGCACGGCCTCTGCGTCATGTCCCACAGCGGCGGCACGTCCATCCCCGGCTCGAGCCCGATCAGCCACGACGTGCTGTTGCACCTCAGACCCGACGTCTGCGGCCACGTCAACGGGGGCACGACGTCGCTGGACGAGGCGGGACTCGACCGGATCATCCGGGAGACGGAGATGGTCCTGCAGATCGTCCAGGCCGGAAACCTGCGCTCGGCCCTCCACATCGTGAAACGGGCTCGCGACGCCGGCGCCCTGCCGCGCGTCTGCGTCGCCAGCGACACGCCGACCGGGACGGGGGTCATGCCCCTGGGCGTCATCAAGAGCGTGTGCGAGCTCGCGTCGCTCGGTGATCTCCCCCCGGAGATCGTGATCGCCCTCGCCACGGGGAACAACGCCCGCGCCTTTCGCCTCGCGGCGGGCACCGGGACACTGGCGGTCGGCACGCCGGCCGATCTCGTCGTCTGCGACGCGCCCTCGGCCTCGCTCGCGGGTGATGCGCTCACCGCGATCGCCCGCGGCGACATTCCCGGGATCTCCTGCGTGATCATCGACGGGCAGGTGAGGGTGGGCCGGAGCCGCAACACGCCGCTGGCCAAGCGCCTGGTCACGTTCAAGGGCGCCTCGGTCACGGGCGCCGGGCACTGAATCGGGGGCGAGAGAGGCGAGCCTCGGCCCCATTCTCCTACCGTACTACCCATTCGGGCGATTCCATGGTCGCTCCTTCGCGTGCAAGCTCGAGACAGAAGGCGTCTTATTCAGGAGGAGGGGCGAATGGACGGGCTACTGAATCTTTCGAACGACCTCGCCGCCGCCGTCGAGCGCGCCGGGCGGGTGGCATTTGGGGTCAACGGACGGGCACGGCTCGGGTCGACCGGCGTGCACTGGCGCCGTGGCCTGGTCGTCACCGCCGATCACACGGTGCACGTGGACGACGAGGTCAGCCTCACGCGACCCGATGGTCGCACCGTCACGGCGAGGGTCGCCGGCCGTGACCCCACGATCGACGTCGCGGTCCTCAGGGTCGACGCCCCCGATGTCGAGGTCGCCGATGTGGCGAGCTCGGACACGGTCCGCGTCGGCCACATCGTGCTGGCGTTGGGCTCGGGCCCGCGGGTGAGCTGGGGAGTCGTGAGCGCGATCGGCGGAGGAAGACGAGGTCTGCGGAGCGCCGCCACCGGCGACATGCTCCACCTCGACTTGACGCTCTACCCCGGTTTCTCCGGGGGCCCGCTGGTCGATGTCCAGGGGCGAGTCGTCGGGATCAACACGTCTGGGGCGTCGCGCCACCTGCAGGTCGCGATTCCAGCCGCGGCGGTCGATCGCGTGGTCGACGAGCTGGAGCGCCGCGGTCGCATTCCGCGGGCCTATCTGGGGGTGAGCACCCAGCAGGTGCGCTTGCCCGAGGCGCTTCGCCAACAGATCAACCTCGATCAGCAGACCGCCGTCGTCGTGGTCGAGGTGCAGCCGGGGAGCCCGGCCGCCGCGGCGGGCTTGCTAGTCGGGGACGTTGTCGTTTCGCTCGGTGGCATACGCATCACCGACCCCACCGATCTCAGGACCGCGTTGCGACCGGATCGGGTGGGCGAGCGCACCGTCGCGTCCGTGCTGCGCGGTGGTGAACCACGTGACGTGCCCGTCGACGTGGGCGAGCGACCACGTCGCGCCGACGCGCGATGATGCTCGATCTCGCCGGTCTCGCCGAGGATCTGCGCCGGATCACCGTCGAGGTGACCGATCAGCCGGATCAGGCGCTGGGGTCGGGCGTGCTCTGGCCGCCGGGGTACGTCGTGACGAACGCGCACGTCGTACGACGGCCCCGCGTGACGCTGCAGCTCGTCGATGGCCGGCGTCTCACGGGAGAGCTGCTGGCGCGTGACGCGGACGCCGATCTCGCGCTGATCCGCGCTCCTGGCGCCGGGATGCCGGTCGCGACCCTCGGCGATCCGGACGCCGCCAGGATCGGCTCGCTCGTCGTCGCCGTCGGCCATCCCCGCGGCGTTCGCGCGGCGCTCACCGCCGGTATCATCCACGCAATCGGTCCGATCGTTCACGGAGGGGTGTCCTGGATCCAGGCCGACCTGCGACTGGCACCCGGCAACTCCGGGGGCCCGCTCGCCGATGCGGCCGGGCGTGTGGTGGGGTTGAACGCACGAGTCGCGGGCTCCCTGGCGCTGGCGGTGCCGATGAGTCAAGTCCGACGCTTCGTGCGGGCCGCGGGCGTCGCCTGAGCGTGACGGCCCTCCGGCGACCCCCTCCGGCGCGCGACGGTTCCTCGACACGAGTGCTCGTGGTCGCCGGCAGCGAGCTGGTCGCCGCACGCGTCGAGGCGATGCTCCGACCAGAGCCGAGGCTGCGGGTCGCGGTGAGCGCCCCCGCCGAGCTCGCGCAGCACCTCGATGACGACGACTCCGCGATCATCGTCCTGGCGCTGCCGCCGCCTCGTCTGGCCGCCACCCTCGAGGCTCTGGGCCACCGCTCGCGCGTTCAGGCCGTCATCGTCCTCTCGTCGGACACGCGCGGAGTTCTGACCGCTCGCGCACGTCGCGCCGGTGTGCGCGCGGTCCTCCGCAGTGATGCGACGCCGGAGGAGCTGGCGGCGGCGATCGTCGCCACGAGAGCGGGTCTGGTGGTGCTGCATCCCGATGCCTTGAGTCGCCCGACGCTCGCGGAGTCGGCGAAAGGAGAGACGACGGCGCTCACGCCGCGAGAGGTGGAGATCCTCGAGATGATGGCGGAAGGTCTGAGCAACCGGCGCCTCGCCGCCCACCTCGGCATTTCGAGCCACACGGTGAAATTCCACGTGGCCTCGATCCTCGCCAAGCTCGGCGCGCTGAGCCGCACCGAGGCGGTCACGCTCGGCGTGCGGCGGGGTCTCATCTCGCTCTGAGCTATACTCGAACGAGGCGGGCGCTGGCGAGCGGTCTCCCGCCCCTTCCTTCGGACAGACACCACAATCGAGAACGCGAGATGTCGGACGGACCAGTGACGGAACATCCTCGAGGCCCTGATCTCTCGGCCCTCAGGATCGACGAGCGTGCACGGCGTGGGCCCAAGCGGCTGGCATGGCGTGCGCTCGCCGTGGGGCTCGTCGTGTTGCTTCTCGTCGCGGCGGGGCTGTTCTTCGCGTTTCGAGAAAAAGCGCCCGAAGTGGAGCTGACGACCGTGCGCGCGGACAAGGGCGGCCGGGCCGCTCTGCTGAACGCGAGCGGGTACGTCACGCCCCGTCAGCGGGCGACCATCGCCGCCAAGATCACGGCGCGGGTCAACGAGATCTTCGTCGACGAAGGCATGCAGGTCGAGCCGGGGCAGGTCCTGGCCCGGCTCGACGATTCCGACGCGCGGGCCCGGCTGGTCTCGGCCATGGCCGAGCGCGACGCCATCGCGGCGACGCTCGGCGACTTGCGCGTCAACCTCGAGAACGCCGAACGCGAGCTGCGACGCGTCGAGGAGCTGTGGGATCGCCGGCTCGTGGCCGAGCAGGCCCGCGATCAAGCGCGCATGGCCGTGGACAGCTTCAGGGCGCGGATTGCGCTTGCCCGCGAGCAGGTCGGCGCCGCCGAGGCCCGCGTCAAGGTCGCGCAACAAGACCTCGACAACTGCACGGTGCGGGCGCCCTTCGGAGGCATCGTGGTCTCGAAGGACGCGCAGCGCGGCGAGATGGTCTCGCCGGTGTCCGCCGGCGGGGGCTTCACGCGGACAGGCATCGCGACCATCGTCGACATGGCCTCGCTGGAGATCGAAGTGGACGTGAACGAGTCGTACATCGCGAGGGTGAAGGCGGGGCAGCCCGTCACGGCCGTGCTCGACGCGTACCCGGACTGGCAGGTCCCGGCCAAGGTGCGCACCGTGATCCCGACGGCCGACCGACAGAAGGCGACGGTCAAGGTACGCGCGACATTCGATCGGCTCGATCCCCGCATCCTTCCTGACATGGGCGTGAAGGTCACGTTCCTCGGCGAAGAGCGCGCCGCGCCGGCCACCGCCGGCCGCGTCCTGGTCCAGCGGACCGCGCTGCTGGAGGAGGGCGACACCGCGGCGGTCTTCGTGCACCGCGAGGGACGCGTGGAACGCCGCGTGGTTCGCCTGGGGCAGGCGCGCGGCAACGAGCGCGAGGTGATCGCGGGCCTGTCCGACGGGGAACAGGTCGTCACCACGGGAGTGAAGGAGCTGCGCGACGGCCAGGCCGTGCGCGTGAAGCGATAAGGAGCGAGATGGTCAGGATCGATGGTCGCGGAGACGGCAACAGCCTGATCCGGGCGCGCGGGCTCGGCAAAACGTATCGGCGAGGCGGCGAAGAGATCCATGTGCTCCAAGGGCTGAATCTCGACGTCGACGCCGGCGACTTCGTCGCGTTCATGGGCCCGAGCGGGTCTGGCAAGACCACGCTCCTCAACCTGCTCGGGGGGCTGGACGTGCCGTCCGTCGGGAGCGTCACGGTGGCAGGCGACGAGATCACGCGGATGTCGGCGCGCAAGCTGACGACGTGGCGCGCGCGCCACGTGGGATTCGTCTTCCAGATGTACAACCTGATTCCCGTGCTGACCGCCTTCCAGAACGTCGAGCTGCCACTGCTGCTGACCAATCTGGCCAAGGCCGACCGCCGACGGCACGTGGAGACCGCTCTGGCGGTCGTCGGTCTGGGCGACCGCATGCATCACTACCCGCGTCAGCTCTCCGGAGGGCAGGAGCAGCGGGTCGGGATCGCGCGGGCCATCGTGGCCGATCCGACGTTTCTGCTCTGCGACGAGCCGACGGGCGATCTCGACCGGAAGAGCGCCGATGAGGTCCTGGAGCTCGTCGACCGCCTCGTCCGGGAGCACGGCAAGACCGTACTCATGGTCACCCACGACCCGCTGGCCGCGGAGCGCGCGCGCGTCGTCCTGCATCTGGAGAAGGGCGTGCTCGTGGACACCGTCACGGCGGGCCGGGCTCGGTGAAGTACCTGCATCTCGTCCTGAGCAACCTGTTCCGGAAGAAGACCCGTACGGCCCTGACGGCGGGCTCCTTCGCGGTCGCCCTCTTTCTCTTCGGCATCCTGGCGGTCGTCGACGGCGCGTTCCAGCAGGGGGTGGACGTGGCCGGTGTCGACCGGTTGGTGGTCTTGAATCGCGTCTCGATCATCCAGCCCCTGCCGCTGGCCTACCGCGACCGGCTGGCCCGCATCGCGGGCGTGACGCAGGTGACGTTCGCCAACTGGTTCGGCGGCGTCTATCAGGACGAGCGCAACTTCTTTCCGCAGTTCGCGATCGATCGCGAGAGCTATCGGCAGATGTATCCCGAGTTCGTCATTTCCGACGCGGAGTGGCAGGCGTTCCTCGGCGATCGGGAAGGCGCGGTCGTGGGCGAGGCCCTGGCCGAGCGATTCAAGTGGAAGATCGGGGATCGCGTTCCGGTCAAGGGCACGATCTTTCCCGGGAACTGGGAGTTCAATATTCGCGGCATCTATCGGGGAAAGAGAGTGCAAGACGACACCACGCAGTTCTGGTTCCGGTGGGACTACCTGGACGAGCGCAAGACGTTCGGGAAAGGCCAGGTGGGCTGGTACACGATCCGCATCGCCAACCCCGACGACGCCGTACGTCTGGTGAAGGTGATCGACGAGCAGTTCGCGAACTCGCCGGCCGAGACCAAGACCGACACCGAGAAGGCCTTCGCCGCGTCCTTCGTCAAGCAGATGGGTAATATCCAGCTCCTGATCATGAGCATCGGGAGCGTCGTGTTCTTCACGCTCTTGCTGGTGACCGGCAACACGATGGCCATCGCCGTGCGCGAGCGCACGCGGGAGCTCGCGGTGCTCAAAGCGGTGGGATTCTCGGACGCCTTCGTGCTGGCGCTGGTCATCGCGGAGACGATCGTCGTGGCGGGAATCGGCGGCGCCGTCGGCCTCGGCCTGGCCAAGCTCTTCACGCTCCGCGGCGACCCGACCGGCGGCCTGCTCCCGTTCTTCTACCTGCCCGGGAGCGCGATCCTCAGCGGGTTGGCGCTGGCGCTCGTGGTGGGATTGATGGCGGGCATCCTCCCGGCCCTCTCGGCCAGTCGGCTCCGGGTCGTCGACGCGCTCAGGCGGATCTGACGTGGCGATTCCCCTCGTCTACAACGTCCGCAGTCTCCGGGCGCGCTGGACCTCGACGGTGGTGGCCGTGCTGGGCATCGCGGGCACGGTGGGCGTGTTCGTGGCCATGCTTTCGCTCGCGCGCGGCTTCGAGGCCACGCTGGTGGCCTCCGGCTCCGCCAGCAACGCGATCGTCCGACGCGCCGGCGCCACCTCGGAGATGGACAGCAGCGTCACGCTCGATCAGGTGCGGGTCATCGAAGACTCACCCGGCGTCGAGCGGGCGAGCACCGGCCCGCTGGTGAGCCCCGAGGTCGTCGTGATCGCCTCGTTCCCCCTGAGGGGCCGCGACACCGAGGGCAACGCTCAGGTGCGCGGCGTCTCCCCGAAGGCGCTCGCCGTCCGACCGACGGTGAAGATCGTCGCCGGCCGCGTCTTTCAGCCCGGGCTGACGGAGCTCCTGGTCGGGCGAAACGTGGCGGCGAGCTACGTGGGCCTCGAGCTGGGCAAGACCGTCCGATTCGGCGGTGGCACCTGGACCGTGGTGGGCGTGTTCGATAGCGGCGGCAGCGCGTACGACTCCGAGCTCTGGTGCGACTTCAGCGTGCTCCGGCAGGTGTACCAGCGCCCCCAGAACATGTTCCAGTCCGCCACGGCGCGCCTGGCGTCCCCCGACGCGCTCACCGGGTTCAAGGATGCGCTGACCGCCGATCCCCGCGTGACCGTGCAGATCGACCGCGAGGTCGACTATTACGCGAAGCAGTCGCGGCAGCTGACCACACTGATCACGGTTCTGGGCACGATCGTGGCCGTCGTCATGGGCATCGGCGCGGTCTTCGGTGCGCTGAACACGATGTACTCGGCGGTCGCCGAGCGCTCGCGGGAGATCGCGACCTTGCGCGCGCTGGGCTTCGGGAGCGGGAGTGTCGTCCTCTCTTTCGTCGTCGAGGCGCTCTGCATCGCGCTCGTCGGCGGGCTGCTGGGCTGCGTGGCCGTCTTGCCACTGAATGGTCTCACCACAGGCACCATCAACTGGCAGACGTTTTCCCACCTGGCGTTCGCGTTCCGGGTCACGCCACTTCTGCTAGCCTGGGGACTCGTGTTTGCGCTGCTGATGGGGCTCGTGGGCGGCGTGCCGCCCGCCATCCGCGCCTCGCGCGCGCGCATCGCGGTCGCGCTGCGCGAGCTCTAGTCGAAGATCATTGGTTCAGCGTCTGATTTCAGATACGGTCCCCTGCGATTTCCGCTTGACAGCTTCCGGTATGGGTAGTTGCGGCGTCGCGGCAGCACTCGATGAGCATCGCCTCAGAAGTCCACAGTAGGGCCCGAGATGCCATCGCAGCTGCGTTCGTCGAAAAAACGTCGATCGTGCCGCGATCGCCCCTGGTCGTGCCTCCCAAGTGGCTCCGAAAGTCGGGTGTAGAGTCGCCCCAGCGGAAGGGGGACTCGTCATGGAAATGCTCTCGCTGGACCGATTGGGTGACGAGATCGCCGAGCTGTCGGTCCACCTCGAAGCCGCGACCGCCCGTCTCCTCGATCTCATCCGCGAGTTCGACGCCCGCGGGGGCTGGAACTCGGGATTCAGCTCGTGCGCCGCCTGGCTGAGCTGGCGCGTGGGGCTCGACCTCGGCGCGGCCCGAGAGCGCGTCCGCGTCGCGCGTGCTCTGGAAACGCTACCGCGGCTGGCCCAGGCGCTCGCCCGCGGGGAGCTCTCGTACGCCAAGGTGCGCGCACTGACCCGCGTGGCGACACCGGAGACGGAAGAGCGCTTGCTCGCCGTGGGCCGAGCCGGCACCGCCTGCCACGTCGAGCGCATCGTCCGCGGCTGGCGCCGGGTGGACCGGATCGCCGAGGCGCGCGAAACCGCCCACCGCCACCAAAGCCGCTCGCTCCGCGTGTATCAGGATGAAGACGGTATGGTGATCATCCGCGGGCGGCTGGCGCCGGAGGTCGGCGCCGTGCTTGTGCAGGCCCTGACCGCGGCCCGCGAGACCTTGTATCAGCAGGCGCGGCAGACGTTCGCCAGCCTGGTGGACGAGGAAACGCCCCCCATCGAGCAGCAGCAGGCGGACGCGCTGGCCCTCGTCGCCGAAACGGCGCTCCACCACGGTATCGATCCCGGCGCCCCGGGAGAACGCGACCAGGTCGTGGTCCACGTAGACGCGCCCGTGCTAGCTGACCCCGACGCTCCCGGCCAGTCCGTCCTCGAGGACGGCGTGCACGTTTCCGCGGAAACGTCGCGGCGCCTGGCGTGCGACGCGAGCCGAGTGGTGATGCAGCACGGCCGCGACGGCCGTGTCGTAGAGGTCGCGGCCCGAACTCGCACGATTCCTCCGGCGTTACGGAGGGCGCTGCACCACCGAGACCGCGGCTGCCGCTTCCCGGGGTGCGGAGTCCGGTTCGGCCAGGGCCATCACATCCGCCACTGGGCCCAAAGGGGCCCTACGACGCTCTCAAATCTCGCGATGCTCTGTCGCCGGCACCATCGGGCCGTCCACGAGGAGGGTTACCAGCTCGAACGAGAGCCGGATGGCGAGCTTCGGTTCCGCCGCCCGGACGGCCGCGTTCTGCCGGACGTCCCGCCACCGCCCAAGGTGCCAGACGATCCCGTAAGAGTGCTGCGGACGCTGAACGATGCGGAGGGGCTTGTCCTGCACGGGCGGACCGCCACCCCGGGTTGGCTGGGGGAGCACCTGAACGTCGGCTGGGCGATCGACGTCTTGCACCCGTTGGCGCGGTAGACGGGCAGGGCCCGTGGCAGCTTTCCAGACCGTCAGTGACCGCCGAGGCCGGGGATCGAGAGCAGCAGGTGAAGCGAGCCACCCAGCTCGTTCAGCGCGCGAGCATCCCACCGGACGAACGCCTCGCGCTCCTCGTCGGTGAGGTCGACGTCGGCGAGCGCCTGCCGCGGGTCGGCGCGGAAGCGATCGCGGAAGGCCGCGTCCTTTTTCAGGCGATAGAGGACGACGTTCGTCTCGTAGCGGCTCACGCGACGCCCCACTCGAGGGCGGCGAGGTCGATCCTCCCCATCTCGCCGAAGAAGCGCACGCGGGCACGCGCGGGGCTCACTGCGCCCAGGAGAACGAGCCAGTTCAGGAGCTCGTGCGAGCCGCTCTCGTGGAGCTCCTTCGCCGTGAGCGCGGTCAAGGGCTCGGTGTCTCCCGCCTCCATCCATCCGACGACGCGCCGGTCGAAGGCGACGTCCGACTGGCCCACGCGCGCGAGCGAGAGCTCGGGGAAGTGGCTGAGGCCCCCGGTGGCGATGACGCCGACTTTCCACGGGCCTTCGGTCACCACCCGCGCGATGTGGCACCCGGCAGCGAAGCAGCGCTGAGCCGTCGGCTGCGGGGCCACGAAGCAGTTGACCCAAAAGGGCACGAGCGGCGGCACTGGTCGATCGCCGTACAGAGTGGACACGGGGCTCAGGAACGCGTGGTCGAGCGGCGCCGACCACGACGCCGCGAAGTCGAACCCGGATTGAAGTCCCTTTTCCAGGATACTGTTCGCCAGGTCCTCGTGGACCGGGTACCGCTCGGGCAGGCCCTCGAGGGCCCGGTCGAACTCGATCGCGTCGTCCTGCACCATGCGGCTCACGGACCGCCCGATGCGGACACAAAGAGCGGGCACCGCGTCGAACGAGAACACGTTCAGGTGGTCGTCGGCGATCACGACCAGCGCGTCGGGCGCGGCGGCTGCGAGCGTGCGTCCCATGGCGCGCACGACGTCGATCAGCGCCTCGACCATGCGTCGGCCGTGCGGCCCGACGTTTTCACCATAGTAGTCGGGGTAGAGTACGTGCGACATTGCGGCCGCGTACACGATCCGACCCATCCGACCTCCCAGGGCGCCGGGGGCGCCGCCACATCATGCCGCGGACCTCACCGGTCGTCGAGCAGAACCGCGCGGGCGGCCTCGAGCCCCTCCAGAAGCCGCCGCATCGGTGGTAGGCTGTCGGCGACGTTTACCACGCCATCAGGAGACTGACCATGGCCAACAAGGTTGCGATCGTGACGGGCGCCGGGAGCGGTGTCGGCAAGGCGGTGGCGCTCGCGCTGCTGAAGGAGGGGTACCAGGTCGCGCTGGCCGGACGGCGCAAGGACGCCCTGGAGCAGGTGGTGGGCGAGGCGGGCTCCGCGCGCTCCCGGGCGCTGGTCGTTCCCACCGACGTGCGTGATCCCGAGGCCATCCGCACCCTCTTCGCGCAAACCAAGAACGCGTTCGGTCGCCTGGACCTCCTGTTCAACAACGCCGGGATCGGCGCGGCGGGGTTACTCGAGGACCTGAGCGTCGAGCAGTGGAAAGCCGTGGTGGACACCAACCTCACGGGCTCGTTCCTCTGTACGCAGGAAGCCTTCAAGATCATGAAGAGCCAGGACCCTCGGGGCGGGCGGATCATCAACAACGGCTCCATCTCGGCCCACACGCCGCGGCCCAACTCGGCGCCGTACACCTCGACCAAGCACGCGATCACCGGGCTCACCAAGGCGACGTCGCTCGACGGGCGGAAGTACGACATCGCCTGCGGCCAGATCGACATCGGCAACGCGGCGACCCCGATGACGGAGCGGATGGCCAAAGGCGTTCCGCAGCCGAACGGCACCGTCGCCGTCGAGCCGACGATGGACGTAGAGAACGTCGCGAACGCCGTGCTCTGCATGGCCGGGATGCCGCTCGACGCGAACGTCCTGTTCATGACGGTGATGGCGAACAAGATGCCGTTCGTGGGCCGCGGGTGACGGCCACCTCTATCCGGGGAGCGAACCATGCGAGTTCCCGCGCAGCAGATTCGCCGGCAGCTCGTGTCCGTGTTCCAGGCCTGGGGCATGTCTTCCGCCCACGCCGAGACCACCGCGGACATGATGGTCGAGACCGATTTGCGTGGGGTCGACTCGCACGGCATCGGCATGCTGCCGACCTATGACCAGGAGTTCCGCAACGGCCGGCTCAACATGCGTCCCCTGTTCAAGAAGGCGCGGGAAACCGCGGCGACCGCGCTCGTCGACGCCGACCGGTCGCTCGGGCATCCGGCCGCCTCCTATGCGATGAACCTGGCGGTCGACAAGTGCCTCGTCGCCGGCGTCGGCGTCGTCGCGGTGTTCAACTCGCATCACTTCGGCGCCGCCGGCTGCTACGCGAGGATCGCCGCCGACCGCGGCGTGATCGGCATGGTGACGTCCGCCACCCGTGGCGTGACCATGGTGCCGACCTTCGCGGCAGAGCCGATCATGGGGACGAACCCGCTGGCGTTCGCCGCGCCGGCCAGGCGCAATGCGCCCTTCGAGCTCGACATGGCGACCACGACCGTTGCCGCCGGGAAGGTCCGCGTCTACAAGCTGAACCACAAGCCGCTGCCGGCCGGATGGGTCATCGACGGCGACGGCAAGGTCGTCACCGACTCGGCGAAGGGGTTTCAGCACGTGACCGATCGGGACGGCGGCATCACGCCCCTGGGCGGCTCGCGCGAAGCGGGCAGCCACAAGGGCTATGGGCTGGCGGTGATGGTCCACGTCCTCGCCGGCACGCTCGCCGGGGCTTCGTTCTCGCCGATCCGCAACCAGACGCAGAAGTCGTCCGACCCGCACAACATCGGCCACTTCTTCATGGCGATCGACCCGCGCGCCTTCCGCGACGACGGTGAGTTCGAGGAGGACCTCGACCAGGTGATCGACGTGCTGCACAACGCCAAGCGCGTCGACGCCGATCAGCCCGTGCTGGTCGCGGGCGACCCGGAGCGGGCGACGAAGCGAGAGCGGCTCGAGAGCGGCGTGCCCGTGCCCGACGACCTGATGGAGCAGCTGCGGGCGGTGGCGAAGAACGCGGGCGTGCCGTTCGTTCTGGCCGGCGGGTAGTGGGCCAGGTGACGGGCTGGATCGGTAAGTCGGTCAAGCGCGTCGAAGACGCGCGGCTCTTGACCGGTCGCGGAACCTACATCGACGATCACCCTCCCGTCGCCAATGCGTGCCACGCGGCGATCGTGCGCTCGCCGCTTCCTCACGCGAAGATCCGCGGCTACGACCTGGCAGCGGCGCTGGCCCTCGACGGTGTCGTCGGCGCGATCACCGGCGAAGACGTCGCGAGGCATACCAAGCCCTTCTCGGTCGGCGTCACGGCGCCGATCCATTACTACTGCGCGGCGACCGACCGGGCGCGCTTCGTCGGAGAGCCGGTGGCCGTCGTCGTGGCGAAGAACCGCTACGTCGCCGAGGACGCCGCCGAGCTCGTCCAGGTCGACTACGAGCCGCTCCCGATCGTCGTCGATCCCGAGCGGGCTCTCGACGCGGCCGCGCCCATCCTTCACGAGGCCGTCGGCTCGAACCTGGCGGGGAATCGGCGGCTGGTCTACGGCGACCCGGACCGCGCGTTCCGCGAGGCCGACGTCGTCGTCAACGAGCGCTTCAGCTTTCCGAAGTACGGCTCGACGCCGATCGAGACGTACGGCGTCATCGCCCGCTGGGACCCGCTCGACGGTGTGTGCACGGTGTGGTCGAACTTCATGGGCCCGTTCATCATGCACCCGCTGACCGCGCGCGTCCTCGGTCTGGCGGAGAACAAGCTGCGCTTCATCGTGCCCACCGATATCGGAGGATCGTTCGGCATCAAGTCGTCGATCTACCCGTACATCGCCCTGATCGCGCTCGCGGCGATGCGGCTCGGGGTGCCGGTCAAGTGGATCGAGGACCGGCGAGAGCACCTGCTGGCGTCGTCGAGCGGGACCGATCGCGTCGCCTATCGTGAAGTCGCGGCGCACAAGGACGGCACGATCCTCGGCATGCGGTTCAAGTGGCTCGATAATGTAGGCGGCTACATCCGCAGCCCGGAACCAGGTTGTAGCTTTCGTCCCACCGGAAATTTTGTTGGTCCATATCGCTTCCAGCATCTCGAAGTCGATGCCTCTGTGGTCATGACCAACAAGAGCCTCACCGGACCCAATCGCGGCTACGCGTGCGGCCACCTCTATTTCGAGACCGAGGGCATGATCGACCGGCTCGCCGACCGGCTCGGACTCGATCCGGTCGAGGTGCGCCGGAGAAACCTCGTGCAGCCTGACCAGTTCCCGTATCGCACCCCGACCGGCGGGCTCTACGACAGCGGCGACTACCCCGCCGCCTTCGACCGGGCGCTCGCGCTCGCCGGGTACGACGAGCTGCGGCGCGAGCAGGCGAAGGCCCGCGCCGCCGGACGCTACGTCGGGATCGGGCTCGCGCTGGCGGTCGATCCGTCTGTGTCCAACATGGGCTACGTGGCCACGGCGCTCGACCCACAGTTCCGTGCGAAGCCCGAGTACCTGCCCAAGTCCGGCGCGGTGGACGCAGCGACGATCAAGATCGACCCGCTCGGGCGTGTGATCGCGATCCTCGGCACGACGCCCCAGGGTCAGGGCCATCAGACGGTCGTTTCCCAGATCGTCGCCGACGAGCTCGGGCTCGTCCCGCAGGACGTCACCGTGGTCGACGAGATGGACACCTTCACGCGCATCTGGTCGATCTCGTCGGGGACGTACTCGAGTCGCTTCGGCTCCGTGGGGACGAGCGCCGTCGCCCTCGCCGCGCGCAAGCTCAAGGCCAAGCTGGTGGACTACGCGGCGCACCTGATGGAGCTGCCGGTGGCCTCGCTCGAGTTCCGGGAGGGCGCCGTGCGCCCGCGGAGCGGCAAGGGACCCGCGTATTCCATCAAGGACCTGGCCGGTCGCGCCCACTGGAACACCGAGTCGCTGCCGGACGGGATGGAGCCGGCGCTCCAGGCGACTGCGGTGTTCGGCTTCACGGTGGCGAAAGCCGTCGACGCCGAAGACCGCGTGAACTCGTCCAACACCTACGGCTTCATCGCCGAGGTGATGGCGGTGGAGGTCGACGCGGAGACCGCGGCGATCACGATCCTCCGCTACGTCACCGTCCACGACGCCGGCACGATCATCAACCCGATGATCGCCGAGGGACAGATCTACGGCGGCGCGCTGCACGGCCTCGGCGGTGCGCTGTACGAGGAGCTGGCGTACGACGAGCACGGCCAGTTCCTGACGGGCACGTTCATGGACTATCTCGTACCGACCGCGTCCGAGGCGCCGAAGATCGACATCGCGCACATCGTGTCCCCATCGCCCCTGACGCCGCTCGGCTCGAAAGGGCTGGGCGAGTCGTCGTCGATGACAGTGCCGGCGGTCATCGCGAACGCGGTCAGCGACGCGCTGTCGCCCCTCGGCATCAAGATCAACGAATTGCCGATGACCCCCTCGAAGCTATGGAAAGTGATCGATCGGGCGCGTCGGAGCCACGCCGCTCCGGAGGGCCAACGGTGAGAACGGGCTTCGGAACGCAAGCGGCAAGAACGTACTTCCGAACGCAAACGGCAAGAACGCGCGTGTCGGAGCCACTCGCTTCTCTCTCAGGCCACCCTCGGTCCAAGCCCGCCCAGAGGACATCGGTACAATGAAGCCCCCGAAATTCGAGTACCACGCCCCGAAGAGCGTCGAGGAGGCGCTCGACGCGCTGGGCCGCTACGGTGGCGACGCCAAGGTGCTGGCCGGCGGCCAGAGCCTCATGCCGCTGCTGAACTTCCGCCTCGCCCGGCCCGCCGCGCTGGTGGACCTGAACCGGATCGCGTCGCTCGCCTACATCCGGGAGCACGACGGGCAAATCCGCTTCGGCGCGATGACGCGCCAGCGGACGATCGAGTTCTCGCCGGTCGTCGCCCAGCGCCTGCCGCTCCTGAAAGAGGCCACGCGCTGGGTCGGGCACCTGCCGATCCGCACGCGCGGCACGATCGGCGGCTCGATCGCCCACGCCGACCCGTCGGCCGAATACCCGGCTGTCCTCGCGGCCCTCGAGGGCGAGGTCGTGGCGCGCGGAGCCAAGGGCGAGCGGGTGATCCGGGCCGGAGATCTCTTCCAGACCTACCTTACGACGAACCTCGCCCCCGACGAGATCCTCACGGAGGTGCGGCTGCCGGCCATGCCGGCGGGCGCCGGGTACGCGCTGGAGGAGTTCGCGCGCCGCCACGGCGATTTCGCGATCATCGGCATCGCGGCGATGGTCGTGCGCGACGGTCAGCGGTGCAAGCTGGCGAGGCTCGCCACGGCGGGGGCCGGCCCGGTGCCAGTGCGGCTGCGCGCCGCCGAGGAGATCCTCGAGCGCGACGGGCTGGGCGACGCCGCGATCGAGGCGGCGGCCCGGCGGGCCACCGAGCTCGTCGATCCCGACGCCGATATTCACGCCTCGGCCGACTACCGGCGCCACCTCACTGGAGTGCTCACGAAGCGCGCCCTCGTCAGGGCGATCGGAGTCGCGCGTGGCTGACATGGTGACCGTCCGCCTGAAGGTCAACGACGTCGCGCACGAAGGGCGGTGCGAGCCCCGCAAGCTGCTGGTGGACTTCATCCGGGAAGACCTGGGGCTCACCGGCACGCACGTCGGGTGCGAGCACGGGATCTGCGGCGCGTGCACGATCATGTTCAACGGCGAGGCCGCCCGCTCGTGCATCATGCTCGCCGTCCAGGCCGATGGCGCCGAGCTCCTGACGGTCGAAGGCCTGATGCGGGAGGGAAAGCTCCATCCGCTGCAGGAGGCGTTCCGTGAGCACCACGGCCTCCAGTGCGGCTTCTGCACACCGGGCATGCTGCTGACCGCCCTGGATTTCCTGCGCACGAACCCATCACCGAACGACCGGGAGATCCGCGAAGGCATCTCCGCCGTCCTCTGCCGCTGCACCGGCTATCAGGGGATCGTCAACGCGGTTCGCGCCGCCGCCCCGACGCTCGCCGCCAGGCGCTAGGGCTCCGGAGAGCGCGCGCGTGGGACATGGCCTGCCGCGGCTCGTTGGCGCGCGAGTGGCGCGGCGCGAGGATCCGCGGCTCCTGACCGGGCAGGGGAGCTACGTCGACGATCACCGTCCGCCCCGGCTTCTCTACGCCGCTTTCCTGCGCTCGCCGCACGCCCACGCCCGCATCGTGAGGATCGACGCCTCCGCCGCCCTGGTCCTGCCGGGAGTCGTGGCGGTGTTGACGGGCGACGACGTCGCCCGCTCGGCGAAGCCCGTGCGCGCGGCCTCCAAGACGCCCGCCGTCAAGACCACGAGCTTTCCCCCGCTCGCCCTCGACAAGGTGCGCCACGTGGGTGAGGCCGTCGCGATGGTCGCCGCCGAGAGCCGGTACCTGGCCGAGGACGCGATCGAGCGCATCGTGGTGGAGTACGCGCCCTTGCCCGTGGTCAAGGACATGGAGAGCGCGCTCGAGCCCGCGAGCCCGGTGCTCCACGACGAGGCGGGGACGAACCTGCTCGTCAGCCGCGAGTTCGTCCGTGGCGACGTCGACGCGGCACTGGCCGGGGCGGCGCTCGTCGTGCGCGAGCGGTTCCGGTTCCATCGCCACACTCCGGTCTGCATGGAGAACCGCGGCTGCCTCGCCGAATACGCGACCGGTAGTGAAACGCTCACGCTGCGCTCGTCGGCCCAGTGCCCCGGCCTCGTCCGCGACGTCCTGAGCGACCTGCTCGACATGCCCGAGCACCGGATCCGCGTGATCGCGGCCGACGTGGGCGGCGGCTTCGGCGCCAAAGCGTCGCTCTACCCCGAGGAGATCGCCACCTGCGTGATGGCCCGACGCCTGGGACGTCCGGTGAAATGGATCGGCGACCGGCGCGAGGATCTGCTCGCGACCACGCACGCCTGGGACGAGATCGTCGAGGCCGAGCTCGGCGTGAATCGCGACGGCACTATCGTCGGCCTCCGCGCGCAGGTCACCGCCGATGTCGGTGCCTACTCCATCTATCCGTGGACGGCCGCCATCGAGCCCGTGCAGACGATCAGCTTCCTGCCCGGGCCCTACCGGGTGCCGACCTACCAGGGGCGCACGCGCGGCGTCGCCACCTGCAAAGCGCCGCTGGGCCCCTATCGCGGCGTGGGACGCCCGCCCGCGGTCTTCGTGATCGAAGGCCTCATGGACCGGGCGGCGCGCCAGCTCGGCCTGGACCCGACGGAGATCCGGCTCCGCAATTTCATCCGCGACGAGGACTTTCCCTACAAGTCGTCGTCCGGGATCGTGTGGGACCGCGCGAGCTTCACGGCGTCGCTCCTCAAGGCGCGCGAGGCGCTCGACTACCCGGCCCTGCGCGCCGAGCAGGCGCGGGCGCGGGCTGCGGGGCGCTGGATCGGGATCGGCGTCGTCTCGTACGTCGAGCTCACGGGGATCGGCTCGGCCATTCCCGTCTCGCCCGGGATGCCCGTCTCGACGGGCACCGAAGCGGCGACGATCCGCTTCGACCCGTCGGGGAAGGTGACGGCCGTGTTCGGCGTCGCCTCTCACGGCCAGGGGCTCGAGACGACGCTGGCCCAGATCGTGGCCGACGAGGTCGGCGTGCCGATCGAGGACGTGCGCGTCGTCCACGGCGACACCGAGCTCTCGCCTTATGGCACCGGCACCTACGCGAGCCGGAGCCTCGTGCTGGCGGGCGGCGCCGCCATCCTCGCCGGGCGCTCTATCCGCGAGAAGATGCTCCTGATCGCCGGCCATCTCCTCGAGGCCGCCCCGGCCGACATCGTGATGACCGACGCGCGTTGTGCCGTGCGCGGCCTTCCCGACCGGAGCGTGACGGTCCGCGAGATCGCGCGAGCCGCGTACACCGGGGCGCGACAACTGCCGAAGGGCCTCGAGCCGGGCCTCGAAGCCACGCGCTTCTACGACCCGTACTACGGCACCGCCTCCAACGCGACGCACGTGGCGATGGTCGAGGTCGATCGCGCGACCTGCGAGGTGAAGACCCTGCGCTACGTCGTGGTGGAAGACTGCGGACGCATGGTCAACCCGCTCATCGTGGACGGCCAGGTCCACGGCGGGGTCGCCCAGGGAATCGGCGCGGCGCTCCTCGAGGAGATCGTGTACGACGACCACGGCCAGCTGCTGAGCGGCACCCTGATGGACTACGTGGTGCCGTCGGCGTGCGAGGTCCCGTGGATAGAGGTGCATCATCTGGAAACGCCGTCGCCGGTCGCGCTCGGCGGCTTTCGCGGCATGGGCGAGGGCGGGACGATCGGCGCGCCGGCGGCCATCGCCAACGCGATCGCCGACGCGCTCACACCGCTGGGGATCGAGGTCGCCGAGCTGCCGGTGACCCCCGATCGCCTCTTCCGGCTCATCGAGCGCGCGGAAGGACGAGGATGAACCTCGGGCTCGGCGGCAAGGTCGCGCTGGTGACCGGCGGCGCGCGCGACGTCGGTCGCGAGATCTCGCTGACGCTGGCTCGCGAGGGCGCGGCCGTCGCCGTCAACTACTTGCACTCGAAGGCGGAGGCCGACGCGCTCCTCGCGGAGATCGTCCGGCTCGGTGGCCGTGCGGCGGCCTACGGCGCCGACGTGGCCGACCACGGAGCGGTGAGCCGGATGGTCGCGCGAATCGTCAGCGATCTCGGGCGGCTCGACGTGGTCGTCAACAACGCCGGCCTCGTCGCGCCGAAGCTCTTTCTCGAGACGACTCCCGAGGAGTGGCGGCGTGAGGTCGACGTCTGTCTCTACGGAGTCTTCAACGTCTGCCACGCCGCGGCGCCGAAGCTCGCGGCCCAGAAGGGCGGGCGCATCATCAGCATCGTCGGCGACTCGGCGCGCGTGGGCCAGCAGCGGCTCGGCGTGTCGGCGGGAGCCCGCGGCGCCGTGCTCTCGCTCACGCGGACGCTCGCCAAGGAGTTCGGCCGGCTCGACATCACCGTGAATGCGCTCGCCTCGGCTGGATCGAGACCTCGCACGCCGACCAGGAATGGCTCGCGAAGAATCGCGAGCGCATCCTCGCCTTCTACCCGATCCGGCGGCTCGGGCAGCCCGACGACGTGGCGCCGCTCGTCGCCTTTCTCGCCTCCGACCTCGCCGGCTGGGTCACCGGGCAGACGATCAGCGTGAGCGGTGGCTATTCGACCGTCTGATGCCCGACTCCCGGCGCGCAGCGGTCGTCGACTTCCACATCCACTGCTACGACCGACCGCTGCGCGCGCCCGAATCGTTCGTCGCGTTCATGGACCGCGAGCTCGCAAAGACGTACGGCTCGTTCGCGCAGTTTCTCGAGCGCTACGGGAGCGCCGAGAGCTACCTGCGCGTGCTCGACGACGCCGGCGCCGACTACGGCGTGATCCTCGCCGAGCTGGCGCCGATCACCTCGGCGATCGCCAGCAACGAGACGGTCGAGGCGCTCTGTGCGGGCCAGCCCCGCCTGATCCCGTTCGCGAGCCTCAACCCCTACCTCACCGAGAACCCGGCGCGCCAGCTCGAGCGGCTCGTCCGCGACCACGGCTTCCACGGCCTCAAGCTCTATCCGACGTACAGCTACTTCTACCCGAACGACCCGAAGCTCTATCCGGTCTACGCGAAGGCGCAGGAGCTCGGCATCCCCGTGAAGTGGCACACCGGGACCTCGGTCTTTCCCGCGTCGCGGCTCAAGTACGGCGATCCCGTCTACATCGACGACGTCGCGGTCGACTTTCCCGACCTGGTCGCGATCATCACCCACAGCGGGCGCCCGATCTGGTACGAGACCGCGTACACCCTCGCGCGCCTGCGCCCCAACGTCTACATGGAGATCGCGGGGCTGCCGCCGCGGCGACTGCTGACGTACTTTCCCGACCTCGAGCGAGTGAGCGACAAGGTGCTCTTCGGCTCCGACTGGCCGAGCGTGCCGACGCTGAAGGGGAACATCGAGGCGATCCGGGCGCTGCCGCTCTCCGACCGCGCCAAGGAGCAGGTCCTCGGCGGCAACGCCGCGCGCATCCTGGGTCTGGGTGACCCCCGCCGCGTGAGCTACGCGGGTCCGAAGCCGACCGATGTCTGATCGGCCGAGACGAGCGGACGGAAACGGACTCGCAGGCCGATGGCGAGCTTGTCGAGCGGGATGTCGATGACCCGCCCAAGGATCGACACGCCCTCCTTCAGCTTCACGACGGCGAGGGCGTACGGCGCGGAGGCCGCGTGGGCCCTCGGCGCGACGCGGATCACCGTGAAGCTCGCGATCGTGCCCTCGCCGTTCAGCTGTACCGGCTGCCACTCGTGCGCGTGGCACGCGGGACACAGCTCTTTCGGGGGAATCGCGAGCTCGCCGCACGCGCCACAGCGGACGGCCGTCAGCTGCCCCTCGTGCGCCCGCTCGAAGAAGGTGCGGAGGGTGATCGCGGGCTCAGTCACGGCCGAAGAGGCTCACGAGCACGGTGGCGGTGTTGCCGCCGAGGGTGTGAGTCAGGCCGGTCCGTGCGCCGTCGACCTGGCGCGGGCCGGCCTCCCCGCGCAGCTGCGTGACGATCTCCGCGATCTGCGCGGCGCCCGTCGCGCCGATGGGATGGCCCTTCGCCTTCAGACCGCCCGACGGATTGACCGGGATCTTCCCCCCGAGGCTCGTGAGCCCCTTCTCGGCGGCGCGGCCGCCGGCGCCCGGCTCGAAGAGGCCGAGCCCTTCGGTGGCGACGATCTCGGCGATCGTGAAGCAGTCGTGCAGCTCGACGACGTCCACGTCGTCGGGGCCGAGGCCGGCTTGTCGATACGCCGCGGCCGCCGCGCGTTCCGTCGCGGGCACCCGCGCAAGGTCGCGCTTGTCGCCGAGCAGCATCGAGTCGGAGGCCGCGGCAGAGGCGAGCACCCACACGGGCCGGCGATGCCGCCGGGCGACCTCCTCAGAGGCGACCACCACGGCGGCACCGCCGTCGCTGAACGGGCAGCAGTCCAGGAGCTTGAGCGGGTCGGCAACGTAGGGGGACTTGAGCACCTGGTCGACCGTGATCGGCTTCTGGAACTGCGCCTTCGGGTTCAGCACGCCGTGCCGATGATTCTTCACCGCGACCGCCGCCATCTGGGCCTCGGTCGTCCCGTGCTTCTCCATGTGGGCCCGCGCGATCAGCGCGAAGACGCCCGGAAAGGTGAGGCCGAGCGGCTGCTCCCAGACCGCGTCGGACGCGTAGGCGAAGTACTCGGTCGACTCGGCCGTGGAGACGTTCAGCACGCGCTCGGCGCCACCGACGAGGACGACGTCGGAGACGCCGGCCGCGATCTCCATCACCGCGTGGCGGAACGCCGCATGCGAACTTGCGCACGCGGTCTCGAACCGGGTGGTGGGCACGGACGGGATACCGAGGACGGACGCGGCCTGGGGCCCCGTGTGGAGCTGGTGCTCGGTCTCACCGCCGACCACGTTGCCGTAATAGAGAGCCTGGACCGCGCTCGCCGGAACGGCGGCGTCGGCCAGCGCCTCTCGCGCGGCCTCGGCGAACAGCTCGGCCGACGTCCGGTCGTGCAGTCCGAATTTCGTCACGCCAACTCCGATCACGGCGACCCGGCGCATGAGCGTCCTCCTCATCGCATGCTAGCATTAAAATTCATGGCCCTCCGAAGCCTCGCCCTCGGCGGCGTCGAGTTTCCGGACGGGGTCGTCGGCGGCGCGTCCAATTCTCTTGGCGCCGCCGGTGCTCCCCAGGTTCAATGGTCGTCGATGCCGAGGGCGTTGGGCCCCCTGGATTGCGTGTGTTGACCGAAGAAGCGCTGATCCTCGTCGTGGTCGCCGGCGCGTGCATGCTGCTCGTGCTCGGCGTGCTCGAGCTGGTCTGGCCGAGCAGGCCGCGTCATTCCGCTCGCCGTTCTTCGACCGAGTCGGCGCCGCTGCGCCCGATCGACGTCAGCGCGCTTCCGCGCCCGGCCGCCCCGGTGTCATCCCCACGGCTGACCGGAGAGGCCGCGTTTCCGCGACCACTCCGCTACGTCGCGCCACGACAACCCGAGACCGGGGCCCCGCGCGCCCTCGAAATCGCCGCGCCGCAGCGCCCGACCGGGGAGGCCGCGTTTCCGCGACCGCCCCACTACGTTGCGCCACGAGAACCCGAGACCGCGCCGCCGCGTCCCCTCGAAACCGCTGCGGCTCCGCCCCCGCCCGAAGACGCCGAGCTTCCCCAGCCGCCCCAACACGCGGCCGCTCCACAACCGCTCGAGGCTCCGCCCCCGAGGCCACCCGATGCTCCTGAGCCACCACACGCGACCGAGGAGGTCGCGGCTCCGCGATCAGTCGAAGACGTCTCACCTCCGCTCGAAGCTGTGCTCCCGCCACCACTCGAAGCGGTCTCACCCGCGCCGACCGAAGCCGCCGTACCCACGCCGACCGAGGCCGTCGCCCTCCCAAACCCGACCGAACCCGACACGCTTGCGAGCCCAGCCGAGCCCGTCACGACGCCGCCACCCGAAGCGCCCGCGCCGCCGCCCCGACGTCGTCGCCGGAGCAAGACATCGCCGCACGCGCGGCCTCACGCGGTGCTGCGGCCTTCGAAGACTCAGGATCGGGATCGGGAGGCAGCGACGCCCGATGGTGCCCCATCCCCGAGCGCCGGGCCTGCTCCAGAGCCGGCCCTCCGAGCTCCGGGCGGTCCGCTGGAGACGAAGTCCAGGCGGGATTCCCCGCTCGTCGAGACCTGCTTTGCTCTGTATCAGGAGAAGCGGTTCGGCGAAGTCGTCGCGGTCGGAGAAGAGACCCTGTCGAAGCTGGGAGACGAGTCGACCTCGAACCTCTCTCACGACGTCGCGGCGCTCTGGTCGGTCGTCGGGCTGGCGAAGCAGGCGCTCGGCGACGACGAGGGCGCCCACGCAGCCCTCGAGTCGTCGATCGCCGCCGCGTCCGAGGCCGAGCGGGCGACCTACCGACGTCACCTGGCGACGCTCACGCTGGAGGCTGCGCAGGGGCGCCTGGCGCGGGCCGGCAACCACGATACCGGAGACCGGCTCGCGGCGATCCGCACGGCGATCACGTGGACCGATCGCGGACTGGCCGCGGTGCCGGCCGACCCGGCGCTCACCGACGCGCGCGAAGCGGCCCACGAGGCGCTCTGGCAGGCGTACGAAGCGGCCGCCACGGCATTGCACCAGCGCCAGGAGTTCCGCGCGGCGCGGCAGCTCCTGCGCGAGGCGCTGGACGAGCCCGCACTGCCCCCGGTGCGCGCCGCGGGATTCCGGGGGCTGCTCTCGGGCACGTTCGGCGGCGAGATCGGACAGATCACGGCTCAGGCAATCCTCTGCATGCAGGAAGCGCGTGAGTCCGAGGCGCTCGCGGCGCTCCAGCGCGCCGAGGAGCTCCTGGAGACGATCCCCGCCGAGGCGCTGCCGCCGACGCGTCGCGACGAGGTGGACCAGCGCCTCTGGTGGGGTTACGCGGAGCTCGGGAGCCGACGGCTCGAGGTTGGCGACTACGAGGAGGCGCTCGATCCGCTACTCCACGCGCTCCGCTTCGACTCGATCGGCGCCGATCGCCAGGCCGAGACCCGTGCGGCGATCGCCCGCGCGCTCGAGGGCATCGCGTCCGTGCGCGCTCTGTCGATCCGACGCCTCATCGACGCCGGCCACCGGGACGAAGCGATGCCGAGCGCCGAGCAGCTCCGCACGCTCCTGCAGGACTGCCTCGACCTGGGGCTGACCGAGGACGAGTTGTCGGCGGCGTGCGCGCGGATCCGGCGTCTCTGCGAGGAGCTCGGGATGGAGGATCGGGCCTAGCCCCGAGGGCTTACGGCTCGACGCTCTTGCGGCGGATTTCCGCGAGCAGCGCCTCGGGCACGTTGAAGAAGGCCGTGACGACGTCGGGGTCGAAGTGCTTGCCGGCGCAGCGCTTGATCTCGGCCTTGGCGACGTCGAAGGGCTGGGCCTTCGAGTACGGGCGGTCGAAGGTGATCGCGTCGAAGGCGTCCACCACCATGAAGATCCGCGCGCCGAGCGGGATGTCTTCGCCCCTGAGGCCGCGCGGATAGCCGGTGCCGTCCCACTTCTCGTGGTGGGAGTAGACGATCGGCACGGCGCCCTGCAGGAAGGGAATCTTCTCGATCAGCTGCTTGCCGATCTCCGGATGGCGCCGCATGATCTGCCACTCGTCCGGCGTGAGGGGGCCGGGCTTCAACAAGATCGCGTCGGGGATACCGATCTTGCCGATGTCGTGGAGCAGCACGCCGTGGGCGAGGGCGGCCAGGTCCTCCTGCGGCACCCCGTACTCACGCGCTGTCGCCATCGCGTAGCCGTGGACGCGGCGCGAGTGGGATTCGGTGCCGACGTCGCGGGTGTCGAGGGCCGACCCGAGGGCCTCCAGGGTCGTCTGGTAGGCGTCCTGCAGCTCCCGGTTGAGCTGCGCCAGACCGCGCGTCGCCTCGTCGACCCGGCGCTCGAGGAGCTCCTGATAGTGGCGGCGCTCGATCAGCAGCTGGCGCCGCTCGAGGGCGCGGTCGGCGGCGATCAGGAGCTCGTCCACGTTCACCGGCTTCATGATGAAGTCGTAGGCCCCGTGCTTCAGACTCGCGATCGCCGTCTTCACGTCGGCCGCGCCGGTGAGGATGATGACCGCCGCGTCCGGGTCCGCCTCGCGCACCAGCTGGAGGAGCTCGATGCCGCCCATCACCGGCATCTTGAGGTCGGTGACGGTCAGCGGCGGCCGCGAGGCGCGCAGCGAGGCTCGGAAGACCTCGACGCCCTCCTGCCCGTCGTTGGCGAGCAGGCACTTGTAGCCGGCGCCGAGGAAGATCTGGTGCAGGACCTCGCGAACCTGACGATCGTCGTCGACGATCAGGACTTCACGCTGCTGCCCCATGTCAATCTACCTTCTGACCCGGTCCTGCCGCCACGACCTGGTTCTTGCCCGCCCGCTTCGCGGCGTAGAGCGCCCCGTCGGCGGCGCGAAACAGCTCCTCCGACGTCGAGGCTTCGTCGTCCGGGAGACTGGCGACGCCGAAGCTCGCGGTCACCCGCTTGCCGTGCGAGTAGGGGAACGTCGCGACGACCTGCCGTATCCGGTCCGCGTAGAGCCGAGCGCCGCTCTTGGACGTCTCGACCAGCAGGACGGCGTACTCGTCACCGCCGTAGCGCGAGACCACGTTGATGCCGCGCGAATGCTTCATGAGGATCTGCCCAATGTCGCGCAGCGTCTCGTCGCCCACGGCGTGGCCGAACTCGTCGTTGATGCTCTTGAAGCCGTCCAGGTCGAGTACCACGACGGAGACCGGGTGATTGAACCGCCTGAAGCGCGAGATCTCCTCCTCGAGGCGGAGCGAGAAGAAGCGTCGATTGTAGAGTCCGGTCACCTCGTCCTTGAACGAGGTTTCCTTGAGCTTCGCGTTGGTGGCCTCGAGCTCCCGGTACGCGGCGTCGAGCCGCATGGCGAAGGTGTTGATGTCGATCGCCTGCTGCTCGACGGTACCGAGCATATTCGAGAAGGACCTCATCAAGGTGCCGACCTCGTCGCTGCGGCCCCCGAGCTCGGCCAGCTTCGGCTCCTTCGAGAGGAGCTCGGCGATCCGCGCGAAGGCGCGGCCGAGGTCCCAGATGATGTAGGCGCCTCCGATCATCGCGATGACCGTGAACAGGAGGACGGCCTCGAGCCCGTAGAACTTGGCGATCTCCGCCGGGTTCAGCTCGGGCCTGACGTACCGGTACACCACGTAGGCGAGCACCAGGAGCGGGATCAAAGACGAAAGAGTGAGCGCCAACAGGACCTTACGCTTTAGGAGCCGTCCAGCGGACGCGATATCGCCCGGCGATGCGATGGACATGACAAGATTATTCTATTGCCGCCATACCCGGTCAATGTCAGAATTTCAAGGAAATAGCCGATATGCCCGTCGCGGCAGACAAAAAAATCGATTGCCTGGGGCTCTTTTGCCCCATGCCGATTGTCAAAACACGTGAGGCTCTCCGTCACATGGTGGCGGGTCAGATCCTCGAAGTCGCGTCGGACGATCCCGGCTCCGAAGCGGACATGAAGAGCTGGTCCGCTCGCACCGGTAACGAGCTCCTGGAGATGGAAAGGAATGGCGCGGTTTTCCGCTTCTTCGTCCGAAAGGCTCGGTAGGACCGCCGGGCCCCCCGCGGCGAGCCCCCGCGTCTACCTCGACTACGCGGGCTTTTCGCCGGTCGACCCCCGCGTCGTGGCGGTGATGCGGCCATTTCTGGAAGGCGGGGTCGGCAACCCGAACGCTCAGCACTCGCTGGGGCTCGAAGCCCGCGCGTCACTGGACGGGGCTCGAGCCAAGGTGGCGCGGCTGTTCGCGGGGACGCCGGCGGGGGTGATCTTCACCGCCAGCGCCACCGAGGCGAACAACCTCGCCGTCAAGGGCCTGGCCCAACGCGCCGCCGGCCGGCACGTCGTCACCTCCGCGATCGAGCACATTTCGTTGATCGACTCGTGCCGCGACCTCGAGAAGCGGGGATGGACCGTCACCTACGTGGGTGTCGACGGCGACGGGCGCGTCGACCCGGACGCGGTGGCGCGGGCGATCCGCGACGACACGGTGCTCGTCTCGATCATGGCGGCCAACAGCGAGATCGGCACCGTCCAGCCGATCCGGGAGATCGGTCGGCGCACCCGTGGGCGCGGCGTGCCGTTCCACGTCGACGCGGTCGGCGCCGCCGGGCGCGTGCCGTTCCTCGTCGACGACTGCCACATCGACCTGCTGACGCTCTCGTCCAACGACCTGTACGGGCCGCCGGGGGCCGGCGCCCTCTGGGTGCGGCCCGCCGTCAAGCTCGCCCCGATCACCGTCGGCGGCGGACAGGAGGGCGGCTATCGGGCCGGCACCGAGAATCTGCCGGCGATCGCCGGCATGGGCGTCGCGGCCGATCTCGCGCGCATCGAGGTCGCCGGCGAGGTGGCGCGGCTCGGCGAATTGCGCGATCGACTGCTGTCGGGGCTGCTCGCGCGGATCCCGGAGGCGCAGCTGACGGGCGCCCGTGGAGCGGCGCGGCTGCCGCACCACGTGTCCATCGCCGTGCCGGGCGTGAAGGCGGAGAGTGTCCTGATGGAGCTCGACTTGCGCGGCATCGCCGCCTCGTCGGGCGCCACCTGCACGGCGATGACCGGCGAGCCGTCGCACGTGCTCCGCGCGATCGGTTGCGACCGGGATGCCGCGGAGGGCTCGCTCTGCTTCACGCTCGGCCGGTGGACCACCGCGGGCGAGATCGACGTCGTGCTCGACGTGGTCCCGGCGGTGGTCGCCCGGCTCCGTCGCTTAGCACCCCAATAGGGTGCGCCTCTTCCTCTTCGACATCGATGGCACGCTGGTGACCGTGCGCGGCGCCGGCCGCGCCGCGTTCGCCCGGGCGCTCGAAGAGACCTACGGCACAGCCGGGACCATCGACCGCTACGACTTCCGCGGCCGGACCGATCTGCGCATCGTCCACGACCTCATGACCGAGGCGGGCGTCGACGCCGAGGCGATCCGGTCGCGCGTCGACGACTGTTTTCGGGCCTACGTGCGTGAGCTCGCCCGTCTCATCGGCGACGGCTCGCGCGTCCAGCTCATGCCCGGGGTCGCCGACGTCGTGCGGCGCCTCGCCGGGCGGCCGGACGCGCTCGTCGGGCTCCTCACCGGGAACATCGAAGCCGGCGCCCGGATCAAGCTCGCGCCGACGGGCCTCTGGCCGCTCTTCCGGGTCGCCGCCTACGGCGGAGACGACGCCGACCGCCGCCGGTTGCCGGGGATCGCGTGCGAGCGTGCCCGTGCCCTCGGCCACGACTTCACGTTCGACCGGATCACGATCATCGGGGACACGCCGCTCGACGTCGAGTGCGCCCGCGGCTGCGGCGCGGTCGCGGTGGCCGTCGCCACCGGCCAGCACCCGTCCGACGAGCTGGCGACGTGCGGGCCCGACCTGCTCTTCGGGAATCTCGCCGACGTCGACCGCGTCGTGGCGCTCCTGACCGACCAGGCACCGTGACGCTGTCGCTCGTCGTGGTGTGGTTGCATGTGCTGGGCGTCGTGGCCTGGGTGGGCGGTCTCCTGTACCAGGCGCTGGCACTCGTGCCCGCGGCGCGGCGGGGCGGGGCCGGCCCCTTCGCCGAGGTGCTGCGCCGCGGGCGAGCGGTGACGTGGACCGCAATCGCGATCGCGGTCTTGACCGGGTTCTACAACGTGACGCGGCTCGGGCCGCTCGAGCGGGTGCTGGAGAGCGGCGTTGCGCTCGCCCTGGCCCTCAAGTTCATGCTCGTCCTCGCCGCCGTCGCGGTGGCTGGCCAGCGCGACTTCGCGCAGGTGCCGCGCCTGGCGCGCGCGCTGGCCGCCGGGGACGATCCCCACGGGGCGCTGTCGGCGATCGCGTGGATGGACCGCGTCGTGCTGCTGCTCGCGGTCGTGATCGTCTACCTGGGGCTGGTCGTCTCCCGGGCCTGATCACCGCGCGAGCGGGGCGAGGTCCGGCAAGGCGAGTCCGGCGCCGGGACAAGCCTCGAGTGTTCACGTCGGTAGCGTATAACGCACGCGGCGCTCGGATACTGTCAGGTGACGTCAGTCATTCTAGCCGCTGAGCCGCGTGTACAGCGGCTGTTCCACGTTCGCTCACTGCGCCGGAACCGCGAGCGGGTCACCCTTCTTCGCGACGTGGAACACCAGGAACCTCAGCGGAGCGGTTTGGCTCGCGTTCTTGTCGTCGTGCACGGTCCGCGGCGGGAGGCTGCCGCTCTGTCCGGGCTTCAGGGTGACCGATTCCTTTCCGGCGATCTCGAGCAGCATCGTCCCCTCAAGGATGTAGGCGAAGGCGTCGCCCGGGTGGTAGTGCTTGCCCATGTTCGCCCCGGGCGCGAGCTCAGCGAGGAACATGCTCGCTTCCTTCCCATCACTCGTGACGAGGTCAGCTTTGTAGAGCTCCTTGACTTTGACATGCTGCATCGCGTTCACGAAGCCCGTCATGCCCGCGCCGACCGCGATGCCGAGAGCAAGCGTCACAGCGAGTGCACAGATCGACCGTTTCATGTCCAAGCCTCCTCTGTTCTGTGGGTCCTCGTGGTGGCTCATGCAGTCTATCCCGGAACTGACGTACCCTGGGCGAGACTCCCGGTGCGACTCGCGCACCTTTACAAAAGGATATGGCGAACGATGACGGAGACCTCGGGCCTGGCGGGCTCCTCAGAGGCCGGTGATCTTGATGCCGGAGTTCTTCAGCTTGTATCGCCGATTGATCGTGGCGAGCACCGCGGTGATGCCCTCGAGCGGTCCCGCGTTGGAGAGGCCGCCGACGTCGATCGGCCGCAAGCCCATCGAGCGCGCCAGCTCGCCCACGGTCTCCTTGGCCGGGGCGTCGGCCCCGCAGAGGAGCAGATCGCACTCGATCGAGTGATCCGTGTCGGAGAGCTCGTGGGCGGCGATGTGGTGGAAGGCGGCGACGACCTTCGCGTCCGGCAGGAGCATCTGCACCTCTTCGGCGGAGGAGCCGGCCGCCGGCGGCGTGAAGAGGCGCGGCCCGCCGAACGTCAGCGGCACGACCGTCGAGATCACGACCTTGTCGCGGCAGCCGTCGCGGACCTCCGGGAGGGTGGCCGCGAGCCCTTGCGCCGGCAGCGCGACGACGATCACGGTCCCCAGGCGCGCCGCCTCGGCATTCGACTCGCCGATGATCGGCAGCTTGTGAGTGAGCTCGCGCAGCTCGGCGGCCTTGGTCTTCGCCCGCTCGGGATCGCGCGAGCCGATGATGATCGAGTGGCCGACGCGCGCCCAGCGCGCCGCCAGTCCCGCGCCTTCCTTGCCGGTGCCGCCGAGGATCGCGATGTTCATCGGACCGTCTACCTGAAGAGATCACGCGCGGGCTCGCGCAGGAGTGGCTTCGAGCCCTCGTCGCTCGCCTTCAACGCGAGCCCACGCACGATCGCCGCCGGAATGCGGTCGAGCTTGCCCATGACGGGCTCGGCCGCGCCGGCGAGCTCGTCCGCCAGCGCGAGGATCGTCGCCTGTAGCGGGCGACCGGCCGGATCGCGCTCGCCGAGATAGCTGAGAAGCGGGGCGAAGCCGGCGAGACCGATCGCGACGTTCGTGAGCCCCTCGCGCCAGGGGCGCCCGAACGTGTCGGCGATGATCACGAAGACCTCGGCGCCGGTGAGCGCGCGGACGCGATCCCGCACAGCCCGGGCCGAGCGGTCGGAGTCCTCGGGCAGGAGCGCCACGCAGTCGGCGTCGACGTTGGACTGATCGACGCCCGCGTTCGCGCAGATCCAGCCATGGTGCGTCTCGGTGATGAGGATGCCCTTGTCCATGCGGACCACGCGCCGCGACTCGCGCAGGATGACCTCGACGAGCCGCGGGTCTTTCGCGAGCCCCGCGGCCATGGCCAGGGCGATCGGCGAGGGTTCGACATCGGCGAGCCTGACGAGCCGCCCCTCGGCCTTCGACACGATCTTCTGCCCGATCACGAGGAGATCGCCGGGGACGACCGGCGTCGACTGGCGGGCGCCCGCCTCGACGATGAGGCGAGCGATGTCGTCGCCGGGGCGCACCTCGCCGATTCCCGCTACGCCGATCACCTCGTAGCGCATTTATTGTAACGGGTGCCGTGAGGCCGGCTTGGACCGAAGGTGGCCTGAGACAGGCGCGGCCTGGCTGTGTTGTAGCGGGTGCCATGAGCACGGCTCAAATCGAGGGTGGCCTGAGATAGGCACGACCGGCTCCGACACGCCCGGTCTACCCTGAGTGCGATCTGGCTCCGCGGCGCGCGTTTCATCGCAGCGAATCCTGTGCGGACCCGATCGCTCGCGGCCTGAGAAAAGCGCGACCCGGGTCCGAAGACCAGCGCGACACGAGGCGCTCGGTCTCGGTGGCGCCGCCCTCGGCCAGGAGCGCCGCCAGGTCTTCGGGCGTGTCGATGTCGAGCCCGAGGCCCGGCAGCGCCAGGACGCGAGGAATCAGCCCGTGCGACCGCGCCGTCTCGAGGTGACGCGAGAACGAGGGTTCGCCGAAGGTCAGCCCCATCGCGGCGGGCGGCGCCAGCGCGACGCCGTTGGTCCCGAGCCCCGAGCGGGAGGGGGCGAAGGCCGGCGCACCTTCGCTCGCGGCGCTCGCGAGCAGCCGGAGCTCCGCGGCGGTCACGCACGGCACGTCGCCGGGCACCGTCAGGAAGACTCCGACACCCCGCCGCGCCGCTTCGGCCTGAGCCAGCGCGACGGCCGTGGTGTGACCGCGATTCTCCGCCTCGGCGAGGGGCTCGACGCCCAGGCCCCGCGCGATCGCCGTGACCGCCGGGTCGCGCGTGACGACCCAGACGCGGTCGAGCTCGGCTGCCGCTAGCGCCTGCAGCACGTCATGCAGCATCGCGCGAGCCAGCTCGCCACGCTCGGCGGGCGTGAGGACGCTCACGAGGCGCTGCTTGGCGTGCATCAGATCTTTGATGGGCACCGCGGCGACGATCATCGGCGCTCGAGCACGTGTCGGGCGAGCGCGGTCTCGTGCGCGCGGCTCTTCATGACGATGTCGGCCACGTCCGCTGCGACGCCGAGCCGCTCGAGGTCCGGCGCGCACGCGCGGTCGCTCCGGTCGATCAGCAGGCGTCGGAGCCACGGCGCGTACGCCGCCGCGACGCCGAGCGGCGAGATCGGGAGACCCCGCGCGTGCATGAGCGCCGCCGCCGGGCCGCTCACGGCCGCGCCGCCGACGATCGGGCTCACGCCGACCACGGGCGCCGTGGTCTCGCGGAGCGCGTCGGCGATCCCGGGCACGGCGAGGATCGGGCCGACGGAGGTCACCGGGTTGGACGGGCACACGACGACGAGGTCGGCGGTCCGGATCGCGTCGACGACACCGGCCGCCGGCGTGGCCGCCGCCGCGCCCTCGTAGTCCACGCCGACCACTTCGACGAGCGCCTTCTCGCGTACGAAGTATTCCTGGAACGTGAGTCGCCCGCCCGGGGTCCGAATCATCGTCCGGATCGGATCGTCGCTCATCGGCAGAACGCGGGCGCCGACGCCGGCGCGGGCCGCGAGCCGCGCGGTCACCATCGAGAGGGACTGTCCCTCGCGGAGCGCCCGCGTGCGGGTGAGATGGGTCGCCAGGTCGCGATCGCCCAGATTGAACCACGTGTCGGCGCCGTACGCGGCCATGGCGGACAGACAGTGGAACGTCTCGTCGGCGAGCCCCCACCCGCGCTCGACGTCGAGTATTCCGGCGAGCGCATACGTCACGGTGTCGAGGTCGGGCGAGACGTGCAGCCCCCAGATCTCCGTGTCGTCACCGGTATTGCCGATGACGGTCAGATCGCGCTGAGGAACAGACGCCGCCAGGCCTCTCAGGAGCTTGGCGGCGCCGGTGCCACCGGCGAGCGCGACGACGCGCATGTCAGTCGCGGACTTCGCGCAGGGTCCAGAGCGCGCTGCCGCCCCGCCAGGCGTAGAGGCCGGCGCCCTCTCCGCCCGCGAAGCTCGGCGGCAGCGTGCTCTCCGGCACGGGGATGAACCCGAAACGAACCCAGACGCGGTCGAGGCTCTGGGGCCGCGCAAAGAGCGTGACGACCCCCGCGGCCGTGGCGTGGTCGAGGACGGCGGCGACGAGCTGCGAGGCGATCTCCAGCGGCTCGGCCTCGACGACGACGACCGGGCCGTGCAGCATCATCGCCGGGCCGCTCCGCTCCGTGATCGCCGCGCCGATCAGACGCTCACCGCCGTCCGCGGCCGTGGCGGCGCCCCACGCGAAGGCGATGTCGGCGGCGGGCCAGGGGACGGCGGCGAAGTCGAAGAGCGGCCGGGCCATCGCGGCGTCCGGCAGGGGCCGGTAGCCGATACCCTGCCAGACCCGCGGAACGGTCGCGGACGAGAGCGAGGGAACGGGAGCGGCGGCGGGTCGCGGGCCCCCCGCGCGGGATCCAGTCTTACTTCTTGCCAAGCACCGCGTCCTTCAGGCTCTTCGCCAGGCGGAACTTGCACACCCGCTTGGCCGGGATCTTGAGGGGCTCGCCGGTCTGCGGATTCCGACCGATCCGCGCCTTCCGGTTCGCGAGGACCAGCTTGCCGAATCCCGGCAGGAGGAACACGCCGCTCTTCTTCGCTTCCTTGGAGGCGAGCGTCAGCGTCTCGTCGAGAATGCCTTCGATCTGCTTCCGGGAGAGGCTGGTCTTCTCCGCGAGATAGGCGACTGTCGCAGACTTCGTCATCGTCTTCGCCACAGGTGACCTCCTGTCGATTCAGGGATGGTGGTTGAACGCGAACTGCATTATTACCACAGGCCGCGCGGCGGGGCTACCCGCGCGTGAAGCGGAATTCCCCCGACGCGATCAGTCGGCGATACGAGCCGAATCGGGCTTCCGCGTCCTCGATCTTATCGAGGGGTGATTCGGGGTCTTCGCCATCTCTATAGGTATGAAGGAGGCCGTACAGCGTGTCGCGCTGCGCCGGCACCCGTCCGACGTCCCGGATGAGGCGGTGCAGCTCGGCGGGCCCCACGAGCTGGCCGTACTGCGCGCCGGCCGACGTCGAGATCGACTCGTTGATCAGCGTGCCGCCCAGGTCGTTGGCGCCCGCCGCCAGGAGCAGCTGCGCCAGCTTCGGCCCCTCTTTCACCCACGAGGACTGGACGTTCCGGAAGGTCGCGCCCAGCATCACGCGGGCCAGCGCGTGCATCTTCACGACCTCGGCCCCGGTGGCGCCGGGCCGAACGCCGGGGACGAGCCCCTTGGCCCACATCGGCGCTTCCGAGTGGATCAGCGAGAGCGGCACG
This sequence comes from Candidatus Rokuibacteriota bacterium, assembly GCA_003220535.1. GTDB lineage: Bacteria > Methylomirabilota > Methylomirabilia > Rokubacteriales > CSP1-6 > AR31. The sequence goes on along the minus strand of QHSU01000081.1, from coordinate 30,264 downwards.
AATTCGGTGAAGCCGCCGGTGTCCTTCTGGATCGCGCGGAGCAGCGCCATGTGGCGGATCCAGTGGGCCGGCGTCTCGACGTGCCCATACATGATCGTGGAGGTGGTGCGGATGCCGAGCGCGTGCGCCGTCGTGATCACGTCGACCCACTGCTCGACCGAGATCCGGCCGCGCGCGATGACGTCGCGGATCTCCTGGTCGAGGATCTCCGCCGACGTGCCGGGCAGGGTTCCCAGGCCTGCGGCCTTCAGCTCCGCCAGGTAGTCGCTGATCGGCATTCCCGACCGCACCGACCCGTACAGCACTTCTTCGGGCGAGAAGGCGTGGATGTGGAGGTCCGGCAACGCGGTCGTGATCGCGCGGGCGAGGTCGATGTAGTAGCGGCCGTCGAGCTTCGGCGGCAGGCCGGCCTGGATGCAGACCTCCGTGGCGCCGAGCTCCCGCGCCTCCTGGGCGCGGCGGACGACCTCGGCCACGGGAAGGAAGTAACCTTCCTCTTCCCGATGATCGCGGCTGAACGCGCAGAAGGTGCAGTGCTTGATGCAGACGTTCGTGAAGTTGATGTTGCGATTCACGACGTAGGTCACGACGTCGCCGGCCTGCTGCCGCCGCAGCTCGTCGGCGACGAGCGTCAGGGCGTGGAGGTCCCGGCCCTCGACGCGCGTGAGCGCGATGCCGTCCTCGACCGACACCTCGTGGCCGTCGAGCGCCCGGGCGAGGATCGGGCGGATGTCGCGCGAGACCCAGTCGAGCGAGGCGAGGAGGCTACCAGCGGCGCCAGCGTTCATGGGATTCCTTCACGAGACCGCGTTCGTCGACCAGGTCCCGGACGCGCGCCCGCAGGCTCTCGTCCAGGCATTCGGCGCGCGTCGCGAACTCCGGATAGATCGCGAGACGCTCGCGAAGGACGAAGCCCTGGGCCTCGGTTGCACGCCGGAGCTCGGGGATCAGCGGCCATGGTTTCTCGGGGTTGATGTGGTCCAGCGTGAGCGGCGAGATCCCGCCCCAGTCGTTGAGGCCCGCTGCCAGCAGGCGGGGATAGGCGTGTGGCGACAGATTCGGCGGCGCCTGGATGTTCACGTCCGGACCGAGCACGAGACGGGCCACCGCGAGGGTCCGGAGCAGGTCGTCGAGCGTCGGCTCGGGCGCGTCGGCCATCGGGATCCGGGGCTTGACGCGGAAGTTCTGGACGATGACCTCCTGGATGTGCCCATGCCGCTCGTGCAGGTCGCGGATCGCAACGAGCGCGTCCACGCGTTCGCGGGGCGTCTCACCGATGCCGATGAGCAGGCCCGTGGTGAACGGGATGCCGAGCTTGCCGGCGAGCGCGATCGTCCGGAGCCGGCGCGCGGGCAGCTTGTCGGGCGCCCGATCGTGAGCCATGCCGCGCTCCAGGAGACGCTCCGAGAGCGTCTCGAGCATCAGCCCCATGCTCACGTTGACTTCGCGCAGCGCGGCCAGATCGCGCTCGCCCATGACACCGGGGTTGGCGTGGGGCAGGAGGGGCGACTCCTTCACAACGGCCTCACACACGGCGCGGAGATACGACAGCGTCGTGCGGTGGCCGTGCCGTCGGAGGAACTCGCGGTGCGTGGGAAACACCGCCTCCGGCTTGTCGCCCAGCGAGAACAGGGCTTCCTTCGCACCCAGTCGTCCCCCCGCCTGTGCGAGCGCCACGACCTCCCCCGGCTCCATCGTGTGGGCTCCGGGCTCGCCCGGATCGCGGCGGAACGTGCAGTAGCCGCAGTAGTCGCGGCAGAGGGTCGTCAACGGCACGAAGACCTTGGCGGAAAAGGTGACCGTGCGGCCCCGACCACGGTCACGAAGCTCGCCCGCGCGGGCGAGCAGGTCGCCGAGCCCCTCGGGGGGCGTCTCGATGAGCGCGCACGCGTCCTGGTGCGAAATCATGACCGCGTCCCGGCCCCGCGACGACCTGCGGCTCGCAGGGGTTTCGCGGCTCGCAAAACCTTCGGGCGAACGTCGTGGGCGAAGCGCTCGATGTTCGCGAGAACCGCACGCAGCTCCTGCACGGTGTGATCGAAGACGAAGTGGGAGACGCCGAGCGCCTGGTAGCGCCGGATGTCGGCGACGACCTCGTCGGCCGAGCCCTGGAACGGCGGCCGGTCACCGGCGGCGGCCTTCGAGCGCTTGCTCCGCACTTCCATCGGCACGCGGATGCTGAGCGTGATCGACTTGGGGTCGCGTCCGGCCTTCCGGGCCCAGCCGTGGATCTCCTTGACCTTGGCCGCGTACTCGTCAGGGCCGAGGAGCGCCGGCGGCCGCATGGCGATCGGATGCCAGCCGTCGCCGACGGCGGCGACACGCCGGAGCGCGGCGCCGGTGTGGCCGCCGATCCAGACCGGGATCGCCGGCCGCTGGACGGGCTTCGGGAGGACATGGATGTCGCGGACCGTGTAGTACTTACCCTCGAAGGTGACGGGATCGGTCGTCCACGCCACCCGCATCAGCCTGATGTACTCATCGGTCACGTTCCCGCGCTCCTCGAATGGCGGCGCGCCCAGCGCCTCGAACTCCTCGCGCAGCCAGCCCACGCCCGCCCCGAGGATCACCCGCCCCCTCGACAGGACATCCGTCGTCGCCAGCATCTTGGCGGCCAGCAGGGGGTTGCGGTACGGGATGACGAGGACGCTGACGCCGAGCCGAACGCGGGCGGTCGCGTGGGCGAGGTGACTGAGCGTCACCAACGGCTCGAGGTAGTCCTGGGCGAGCCCACCCGGAAACTGCCCGCTCGTCGTGTAGGGGTACACCGACTTCGCCGAGGCGACCGGCATCACGACGTGGTCGGTCACGAACACCGAGCTGTACCGGAGCGTGTCCGCCTTCTCGGCGATCTTGAGGACGGTGTCGAGCCCGGCGAGCGGCCCGCGACCCGGAAGCGAAAGCCCGAACTCCACGACAGTCCTCCGACGAAAGGGGGTTTTCTGGAACGCGACGGCCGATATGGTATCACTAAGCGGGATGCATTTCTTCGACGTCATCGTGATCGGCGCCGGCCACGCGGGGTGCGAGGCCGCGCTGGCCTCCACGCGCATCGGGTGCCGCACGCTGCTGCTCACCATGAACCTCGACGCGATCGGACAGATGTCCTGCAACCCGGCGGTCGGCGGCACCGCGAAGGGGCATCTGGTCCGCGAGATCGACGCGCTCGGTGGCGAGATGGGGCGCAACACCGACCGCGCCGCGATCCAGCTCAAGACGCTCAACGCCTCGCGCGGGCCCGCGGTGCGCTCGTCGCGCGCCCAGTGCGACCGTGCCCGGTACCGGAGCGCGATGAAGCAGACCGTGGAGCGCGAGCCGAGCCTGGAGGTGAGACAGGGCCAGGCCGCGCGCTTCGTGCTGGACGGGGGTCGCGTCGCGGGCGTCGAGGACCAGGTCGGCGTACGATATCGCGCGCGCGCCGTCGTCGTCACGGCCGGGACCTTTCTACGCGGCCTGATCCACGTGGGACTGGTACGGCATAGCGCGGGACGGGCGGGTGAGTTCGCGGCGATCGACCTCTCGAACGCGCTGCGCGACCTCGGGCTGACGCTCGGCCGGCTGAAGACCGGCACCTCGCCGCGCCTCCGGCGCTCGACGATCGACTGGGCACGCCTGCCCGAGCAGTGGGGCGACGCCGAGCCGTGGCCGTTTCACTGGGGGACGAGGTATCTCCCGCTCCCCCAGGTCGCGTGCCACGTCACGTACACGACGCCGCACACGCACGAGATCGTCCGCGCGAATCTCGATCGCTCGCCGCTCTACTCCGGGATCATCGACGCGACGGGGGTGCGGTACTGCCCCTCGATCGAGGACAAGGTGAAGCGCTTCGCCGACCGCGAGCGGCACCAGGTGATCCTGGAGCCCGACGGGCTGGACACCGAGGAGGTGTACGCGAACGGGATCTCGACGAGCCTGCCCCCGGACGCGCAGGAGGCGCTCGTCCGCTCGATCCCCGGCCTCGAGCACGCCGAGATCATGCGCCCCGGCTATGCGATCGAGTACGACTTCGTCCACCCCACGCAGCTGGCCCCGACGCTCGAATGTCGCACGGTGCCCGGCCTCTACCTCGCCGGCCAGATCAACGGTACCACCGGGTACGAGGAGGCGGCGGCGCTCGGGCTCTGGGCGGGCGCGAACGCCGCCGGCGCCGTGCTGGGACGCGAGCCGTTCCTGCCGGATCGCTCCGAGTGCTACATGGCGGTGCTGGTGGACGACCTCGTGACGAAGGGGACCCTCGAGCCCTACCGCATGTTCACCTCGCGCGCCGAGTATCGGCTCTTGCTCCGCGAGGACAACGCGGATCTCCGCCTCACGCCCCACGGCTACCGCCTGGGGCTGGTCTCGCGCGAGCGTCACGAGGCGGTCGAGCGTCGGCGCGCGCAGACGGCGGCGGAGATCCGGCGCCTCGAGGGCACGCGCGTGGGCGGCACGCCGCTGCTGCAGCTGCTGCGTCGACCGGAGGTGACCTACGCCGACGTGCGACGGCTCGACCCGCAGGCGCTCACCGATACCGCAGTCGCCCGCCAGGTCGAGGTCGCGGCGAAATACGAGGGCTACATCCGCCGCATGCTCGACGACGTGGCGCGCTTCAAGCGGCTCGAGGAGCGGTTGGTCCCCGAAGGACTCGACTATCGCGCGGTCCCCGGCCTCTCGACCGAGATCCGCGAGCGGCTCAACGAGGTCCGCCCGCGCTCCCTGGGCCAGGCCTCGCGCATTCCCGGCGTGACGCCGGCCGCCATCTCGATCCTCACCGTCTGGTGTCACCGGGCCCGAGCGGTGGAGGCCGCCCCCTGATGGGCTCGGGGAGCGGACACCCGACGCGTCACCAGCCCGGCGGGAGCCGCGTCGGGTGACACCGCCCGCGGTGACACCCGAGGAGTTCCTGAAGAAGCTCTCCGCGTGGGCCCGCGGCACGATGATCGAGAGTCACGGGACGCGGTTCGTCTCGGTGGGGCCGGGCCGCGCGGTGGCGGAGCTCGACTTCAAGCCCACGCTCGCGCAGCTCACCGGGCGCTTCCACGCCGGCGCCATCGTGGCCTTCGCCGACGAGACCGCCACCTGTGCCGCCATGTGGGAGACGAACCCCTCGGGCGTGCTCCGCCCGGAGCTCTTCCCGCTGACCCTCCAACTCTCCGTGAACCTTATCCGAAATACCGATCAGGGGACCTTGACAGCCGAGGCACAGATCGTCCATCGTGGACGTACCACCCTCGTCGTCGAGGTCCAGGTCTTCGACGATCGACGGCGGCTCATCGCCAAGCTCGCGGCGACTCAACTCGCTCCGGCGGCTCCGCCGGCAGAGGCGCGCTCTCGCGAAGGGTGAGAGGAAGATGCGGCTCGCCTCGAAGATATTCCTGACGTCCGCGGTGGTCGTCGTCGTGCTCGCCGGCGTCGGCGTGCTGAGCCTCCGCGCCATCGGCCGCCTGGCTTCCGTCAACCGCGAGATCACCACACGCACGGTGCCCGCGTTGCGCCTGGCCTCGTCGACACGCGACGCGATCCCGACCTTGGTACGGCTCGAGGCGCGGTTCCTGGTGCTCGACGACCCGCGCTTCATGACGGCGTGGAACGAGCGCTCCGACCGGTTGCGGGGTAGCCTGGTCCGCCTGCGGGAGTACGCGACGAACGGCACGGAGGCTCGCCTGCTCGACGACGCCACCGAGTCGTTCGAGCGCTACTACGGGACGGTCGGCCAGATCCAGATGCTCGTCGGCCGCGGCCAACGGGCGCGTGCCGCCGCGCTCTCGGAGGGCGCCGCGCGAACCCTGGCCGATCGCGTCGAGGCGATCCTCGAGGCGTTGACCGAATCGATGCACGCGGACGTGCTGCAGGCGCAAGCCGAGGTTGCGCGTCTGGAGGCCCGCACCTGGTCGGGCGTGCTGGTGGCGCTGGGCGCCGCGGTCGGCCTGGCGCTGCTCGGGAGCGGACTCATCGCCAATCGCCTGACCCAGTCGCTCGGAACGCTCTCGGCCGCCACCGCGGCCGTCGCGGCCGGCTCGTTCGAAGAGCCCATCGCCGTGGAGAGCCGGGACGAGGTCGGCGAGCTCGCCCGCTCGTTCAACGCGATGGCCCGTGAGCTGCGGCGGATGGAGGAGACGAAGGAAGAGTTCTTCGCGTCGGTGTCCCACGAGCTGCGGTCGCCGCTCACGTCGATCCGCGAGGGGGCGCACCTCCTCCGTGACCGGATCTCCGGTCCGCTCAACGACAAGCAGCGGCGGCTCGTCGAGATCATCGGGGCCGGCTCCGACCGCCTCCTGGGGCTGGTCAATCAGATCCTGGAGGTCTCGAGGCTCCGGGCGGGCGTCCTGCCGATCCAGCGCGTGCGTCTCGACCTCGACAAGGTCGTCGCGCGCGCCGTGGAGGAGCTCAGGCCGAGCGCGGACCAGGCGGGCGTCGTCCTCGAGCGTGAGCGCGTGGGCGAGGACTTCTCGCTGACCGCTGACGAGGATCGGCTCCTGCAGGTCGTCGTGAACCTCGTCAGCAACGCGATCCGCTTCACGCGGCGGGGCGGGCGCGTGGTGGCGCGGCTGGTGTCCACCGGAACGGAGCTCGAGATCCAGGTCGAGGACACCGGCATCGGAATCCCCTCGGGCGAGCTGCCGCACATCTTCGAGCGGTACCGCCAGGCGCACAGCGATCGCGGCGGGACCGGCCTCGGCCTCGCCATCGTCCGCGGTGTCGCGCAGGCGCACGGCGGCCGCGTCACCGTCGAGTCGCAGGAGGGGAAGGGGAGCCGCTTCACCGTGCTTCTCCCGCGCTCATGAGGCGCGTGTTGATCGCCGCCGCGCTACCCCTGCTCTTCGCCGGGTGCGTCGCCGGGCCGTTCGCCGGCCCCTCGACGACGATGCTCGCGAAGGCCGACCGGCTCACCACCGAGGGTGACTACCGCTCGGCCATCGCCGCCTACGACGCGTTCCTCGCGCAGTACGCCGACGACTCGAAGGCGCCACGGGCGCGCGTGAGCCGCGACGCCGTCGCCTCGGTCCTCACGACACGCGACGAGATCGCCCGCCTCCATCAGGAGCTCGCGCGCGTGCGCGAGGAGCTCGCCAAGCGCGAGGGCGACCTGGCGCGCGTGCGCCAGGAGGCCGACCGGCTCCGCGCCGATCTCGAGCGACTCAAGCAGATCGACCTCCAGCTGGAGAAGCGCAAATGACCCAGAAGGTGCTCGTGGTCGACGACGATGCCGCGATCCTCGAGGTGCTGGAGATGCGCCTGTCCGCGATGGGCTTCGACGTCACGGCCACGAGCGACCCGCGGAAGGCGCTCGAGGCGACCGACGCGGTGCGCTTCGATCTCGCCCTGCTGGATCTCCGGATGGAGCCGACGGACGGCATGCGGCTCATGGAGGCGGTTCACCAGCGCCAACCTCGCCTTCCGGTGCTGATCATGACGGCCCACGGGACGATCCAGACCGCGGTCGAGGCGGTCCGGCGCGGCGCCTTCGACTACCTCACCAAGCCCTTCGTGCGTGACGAGCTCCGCTCGAAGATCGCGCGGACGCTGGCGACGCGCCGCTGGGCGCGGGACCGCGAGCGCCTCTTGACGGTCGGACAGGCGCTCGCCTCGTCCGGCGTCATGACGCGCGTGCTCGACGCGGTGGCCCAGGCGACCGTGGAAGCCACGGACGCGGACCGCTGCGTGGTGTTCCAGCTCGAGCAGAGCCGCCTGGTGCCCATGGCGAGCGCGGGATCGCCGCCGCCGTCCTGGAGCAAGCTCGAGGCGGCGGCGAAGGCGGCGATGGACAAGGGCGTGCCGATCACCGCGGCCCGCGAGGCCGAGAACAGCGAGGGTGGCACGATCGTCGCCGCACCGCTCGTCGTCCAGCGCGGCCCGGCGGGCGCGCTCGTGATCGAGACGGCGGCGCGCCTCGAGCCGGGCGAGGACGACCTCGAGCTCTTGGCCCTCTTCTCCTCGCAGGCCGCGATCGCCATCCGCAACACGCACGATCTCGAGCGACTGAAGAGCGGCGCGGTCGCCGCGCTCGGCCGCATGGCGACCCAGGTCGCCCACGAGGTGAAGAACCCCCTGGCTGGGCTCCGGCTCTACGTGCGCCATCTCGAGCAGCGTCTCGTGAAGACGGGCGACGACGAGGCGAGGGATCTGGCCGTGAAGATCGCGGTCACGGTCGACCACCTGGCGAGCGTCGTCTCCGAGATCACCGCGTTTGGCCGTCCGCCCGAGCTCCACCGGGTGCGGACGGCGTTGCACCCGCTGCTCGACGAGTGCCTGGAGCTGGCGCGCGCCCGGCGTCCGACCGACGGCGTCGAGATCATCAGAGCCTACGACACGTCTTGCCCGGAGGCGCATCTCGACGTGCGCGAGCTGAAGAAGGCGTTCTTGAACCTGATCCTGAACGCGCTCGAGGCGCTCGAAGGCGCGGGCCGGCTGACCGTCGCGACCGAGTATTCGGCGGCAGCCGGGACGGTCACCGTGACCATCGAGGACACGGGCCCCGGCATGACGGAGGAAACGCTGGCGCGTGCCTTCGACCTCTTCTTCACGACGAAGGCGGACGGCACCGGGCTCGGGATGTCGATCGCGCGCTCGGTGATCAACCTGCACGCCGGCGAGCTCACGGTGTCGAGCCACGTGGGCAACGGCACCCGGGTTCAGGTGCGCCTCCCCCTCGAACCCACGATCGATCCCGCTCGGGTCTCGGACGCTCGCGCGTGACGACGAGCCGGAGCTGCGAACTTGCAGCCTCCGTTACCATGAGACCGGCGCCGCAGAGCCGGTTCGGACCCCGGGTAGACCGGCCCAGGCTAGACCGGGCGTGTCGGAGCCAGGCCGCACCCAGGCTAGACCGGCCCAGGCCAGACCGGGCGTGTGGGAGCCAGGCCGCACCCAGGCTAGACCGGCCTAGGCCAGACCGGGCGTGTCGGAGCCAGGCCGCACCTGTCTCAGGCCACCCTCGGTCCAAGCCGGCCTCTAGGCACCCGTTACAATGAAACGCAACCACACGATTCTCGTGGTGGACGACGAGAAGACGATCGCCGACGGGCTTCGCCTGACGCTCGAGAGCGAGGGGTATGGTGTGCGCACCGCCGGGAGCGTGCGGGAAGCGCTGGGGACGGTCGTCCAGGGCGAGCCGCACGCGGCGATCGTCGACCTGATGTTGCCCGACGGCGACGGCTTGCAGCTGACCCGGGAACTGAAGCGTCGCGATCCGGCGCTCGAGGTGCTCGTCATCACCGCCTACGGCTCGGTGCGCAAGGCGATGGAGGCGACGAAGGGCGCCGGCGCGTTTCACGTCCTCGAGAAGCCGTTCGACCCGGACGAGCTCCTGGGTCTCCTCGAGAACGCGCTCGAGCACCGGAAGCTCCTCGGCGAGAACGCTGACCTCAAGCGTCGACTCGTCGAGCAGGTCACCGACACGGAGATTCTCGGCAGCGCGCCGGGGATCCAGCGTGTGCTGGAAACCGTCGCGGCCGTCGCGGACGCTGACGCCAACGTCCTCATCGTCGGCGAGAGCGGCACCGGCAAGGAGCTCCTCGCCAACGCGCTGCACGAGCAGAGCCGGCGCCGGACCGGCCCCTGGATCAAGATCAACTGCGCGGCGCTTCCCAAGGACCTGATCGAGTCGGAGCTCTTCGGCCACACCCGCGGCGCCTTCACGGGCGCGACCACGGACAAGGTCGGGCTGCTCGAGGAAGCCGACGGCGGGTCGCTCCTGCTCGACGAGATCACCGAGATGCCGATGGACCTCCAGGCCAAGCTTCTGCGTGTCCTCGAGGAGCGCATGGTGCGCCGCCTGGGCGCCGCCAAGGCCGTTCCCATCGATTTCCGCCTGATCAGCTCCACCAACCAGAGCCCGGACGCCGCGCTCCGCGACGGGCACCTGCGTCAGGATCTCTACTTCCGGATCAACACCGTGGCGATCGAGGTACCGCCCCTGCGCGAGCGGCGTGACGACATCCCGATCCTCGTCCGCGCCTTCCTCGACCGCTATCGGACGAAGCACGCCCGTGCCGTGGACGGTATCGAGCCGGAGGCCTATCGGCGTCTCCTCTCCTGGTCGTGGCCGGGCAACGTGCGCGAGCTTCAGCACGCCATCGAGCGCGCGGTGCTGGTGACGCGGGGGCCGACGCTCACGCTCGAGGACCTGCCCGAGCAGCTGCAGCAGACGGCGCGCGAGGGCGGGATCGGGCCGTCGGCGGTCGCGCCCTCGCAGGTGCCCGCCGGCTCCCTCGAGGAGATCGAGCGCGCGTCGATCCTCAAGGCGCTCGAGACGACGCGCTGGAACAAGCAGGCCGCCGCCGCGCTGCTCGGCCTGCGCCGCCCGACGCTCTACTCCAAGATGCGCAAGCACGGTATTCCCCAGCGCCGGGCGTAAGCGGGCCGGCGACCCAGCCCAACGGCGCGACCGTTTCCTCCCGGTGATTCGCCGACGTAGAAGGGACGGTTCATGTCACCGTTGTGTCAGGATGCGCGCGGCTCGATTGGATCGTTGAGCTATATCCTCCAGTAACAGCAGCCTTCCGGGAAATGGCCCCACTCATGCAACGAGATCGATCGGCGTCACCATTGTCCCCGTCCCGATGGAGGTACTATGAAATTTGCGTTCGTCGTCGCTTTCGTAACTGCGCTCCTCTGGGTCCCGTTGGCAGTCAGCGCCGAGCTCACCCCGGATGAAGGCCGCTCGCTGCTCCAGCTCCGCGCGGCGACGCTCAACCTCTCCACTGGGCTCATGGACTACGTGGCGCTCCTGATGAACACGGCGACGACGGATCAGACACGCCCGATCTTCGGGGCGGCGATGCAGAATGCCCTGCTGGCCTCCCGTGAAGCGAACATGGCGATTGGACTCCTGCTCAACGTCATTACCGAGCAGGTCAGCACCGTGGAGTTTGCGAACATTGCGGCGCTGCCTCGCTCCGAGCGCGTGGCCCTGGCATGGTGGCGGTGCGATCGGGCGATCATGTATATCCAGAGCGCGCAGCGGACGCTCGCAGGGGCGAAGTCGCTCAACCAAAACGACGGGGCGTACCAGGACGCGATCCGTCGCGCCACCGACATCTGGTTCTTGAATGCGCTCACCGCGCTCCTCTCGGTCGATCGCGCCCTCGCCTATACGAACCCGAACCCGAGCTCGTTCCCTCAAATCGTCGGCCCCCACGGAGATTTCGCGACCGCGGAGTGGATGCTCTGGCGATCACAGCATTACGCCCACGACGCGATGGATGACATGGTCGCGGCGTATCTGGGAACGAAGTTGAACTCTTACGCGGGATCGGCGGATATCTTTCGGCGGCTCCTGATGGGGAGTGATATCGATGTGGACGCGATGGTGCTCCTCGCGGGGGTGACCTGGACAGATCAGCAAGTGCAGCAAGGCGTGTTCTTCCGAACCGTCGACGTGCTCCGGGTGCTCACGGACGAAGAACAGCTGCCGAAGCGCTGGATGGAGGCCGTCGGGACCATGCGAGACTTCTGGCTCCCCGCGATGAGCGCCGGGCCGGCAGTCGCCGATCGTGTCCGCACGGCGTTGGTGCGCGTCGTCGACGCGTGGAAGCACGCGGACGGCGCGGCCTGGCGACTGATGATCTTCCTCGATTGCTCGAAGCTGAAGAATCCACAGGGCTGCGGAGGTACAGGCGCGGCAACAGGAACAGGCTCAGCGGCGACAACCGCAAACACCCGCAACACCCGCAACCACCACAACGACGGGGAAGGACGCGACGACAGGAACAGCCGCGAAAACCGCGGCAGGTCCAGCCGCAGCAACGGGAACGTCCAAGGGCACGCGCGGGAGAGGAACAGGAATGGGCCCAGTGGCTCCGAACTCACGTGGCCAGAGGATCATCATTTTGCCGCCCGAAAGGCGTGCAGACTCCCCGCCGCTGCCTAATCGTTAGGCAAGACAGTCTCGCCCTCCTCTTTCCCGTCCCGGCGAAGGCACTGATTTGATGTGACTTCGCTGTCGTCCTCCCCGGGCACGCCGGTTGCTTGACGGAACGCGCCGGGAGGAACCCCGATGAAAAAAATCGAGGCCATTATCAAGCCGTTCAAGCTCGACGACGTCAAAGAGGCGCTCACCTCTATCGGAGTGATCGGCATGACCGTGTCGGAGGTGCGTGGGTTCGGTCGCCAGAAAGGCCACACGGAGCTCTATCGCGGCGGTGAGTACACGGTGGACTTCCTCCCCAAGATCAAGATCGAGGTCGTCGTACCCGACCGCATCGTGGACAAGGTCTCCGAGGTGATGGCGGCGGCGGCCAAGACCGGCAACATCGGCGACGGCAAGATCTTCGTCCATCCGGTCGAGTCAGCGGTACGGATCCGCACGGGCGAGCGCGACGAGAGCGCCCTCTAACAGGGAACATCACCGCGAGCGAGCGCGTCCTTGACAAAGGGAGGACCTACCGTGAAACGATTGACTCTCGCACTGGCAACGCTGCTGGTGCTGAGTGCCACAACGTTTGTGGCGATTGCTCAGCAGCCGACCCCGCCGGCGGGCATGTCCACGGCGCCCACAGCCCCGGCCCCTCCGGCCGGCGCTCCTGGGGCGCTCGCTCCGGCTGCCGCGCCCGCGTCCAAGATCGACAAGGGAGACACGGCGTGGATGCTCACCTCGTCGGTCCTCGTCCTGATGATGACCGCCCCGGGCCTGGCGCTCTTTTACGGCGGCATGGTGCGACAGAAGAACGCGCTCGGGACGCTCATGCATAGCTTCATTATCGCGGCGCTCATCTCGGTGCAGTGGGTGCTCTGGGGCTACAGCCTCGCCTTCGGCCCCGACAAGGGCGGGATCATCGGCGGCCTGGACTGGATCGGCCTGAGGGGCGTCGGCCTTGAGCCCTTCGACGCCTATTCCAAGACGATCCCGCACCAGGCCTTCATGCTCTTCCAGATGATGTTCGCGATCATCACGCCCGCGCTGATCACCGGCACGTTCGCCGAGCGGAAGAAGTTCTCGGGCTTCCTGCTCTTCACGCTTCTGTGGGCGACGCTCGTGTACGATCCGCTGGCCCACTGGGTCTGGGGCGACGGCGGCTGGCTCAAGAAGCTCGGCGCGCTCGACTTCGCGGGCGGCACGGTCGTCCACATCTCGTCGGGGGTGTCGGCGCTCGTCTGCGCGCTCATGATCGGAAAGCGCCGGGGCTACGGCCAGCAGCCGATGCAGCCCCACAATCTGCCGATGACGGTGATGGGCGCGGCGCTGCTCTGGGTCGGGTGGTTCGGGTTCAACGCCGGTAGCGCCCTCGAGGCCAACGGCCTCGCGGTCAGCGCGTTCACGGCGACCAACACCGGCGCCGCCGCCGCGGCGCTCGGCTGGATGTTCACGGAGTGGATGAGCCGCGGCAAGCCCACGGTGCTGGGCGCGGCCTCCGGGGCCGTCGCGGGCCTCGTCGCGATCACGCCGGCGTCGGGATACGTCACCCCGATGGCCTCAGTGATCATCGGCGCCGTGGCCGGTGCGCTCTGCTACGCGGCGTGCAACATCAAGACGAAGCTCGGGTACGACGACTCGCTCGACGTGGTCGGCGTGCACGGGGTCGGGGGGACCTGGGGCGCCCTGGCGACCGGGCTGTTCGCGACCAAGGCTGTCAACGACGGAGGCGGTGACGGGCTCTTCTACGGCAATCCCGGCCAGCTGTGGATCCAGATCGTCGCGGTGGTATCGACCTACGTGCTGGCGATCGTCATGACCGCCATCATCCTCAAGGTCGTCGACGCCATCGTTGGGCTGCGCGTCACCGCCGAGGACGAGGCGGTCGGGCTGGATCTCTCCCAGCACTCCGAGACGGCATATGCCGCGGGAGGTGGATACGGCGAGTTCGGAGCGCAGGCCGGTGGGGCCGCCGAACCCGTGCGAGGAGCGGAGGGCAAAGCGCGGGTGGCCCATTGAGCCGGTGCGCCGAGCGGGGCTTGATTCGCCCCGCGGTTGACCGTAAGGTAGGCGGGCTGTTCATCACTCAGCAGAGAAGGAGTTTTGCATGACCGCGAAGGACGTGCTCAAGCTGGCCAAGGAGAAGGGCGCCAAGATCGTCGATCTCCGGTTCATCGACCTGCCGGGGCTCTGGCAGCACTTCTCGATCCCGGTGTCCGAGCTGAACGAAGACATCTTCGAGGACGGCCTGGGCTTCGACGGATCGTCGATCCGCGGCTTCCAGACGATCGACGAATCCGACATGTTGCTGATCCCCGATCCCAACTCGGCCGTGATGGATCCGTTCACTGCAGTGCCGACGCTCGTGGTGATCTGCAACGTCAAGGATCCGGTCACGGGCAAGTGGTACACGCGCGATCCGCGGTACATCGCCCAGAAGGCCGAGGCGTATCTCAAGAAGACCGGGCTCGCCGACACGGTCTACATCGGCCCCGAGCTCGAGTTCTTCTTCTTCGACTCGATCCGCTTCGACCAGACCTACAACGCGGGCTACTACTTCATCGACTCCGAGGCGGGCGCCTGGAACACCGGCAAGGAGGGGACGGCCGAGCAGCCGAACCTCGGCTACAAGCCTCGCTACAAGCAGGGCTACTTCCCGGTGCCGCCGATGGACAAGTTCCAAGACATCCGGTCGGACATGGTGCTGGCGCTCGAGTCCGTCGGCGTCCGCATCGAGGTGCACCACCACGAGGTAGCGACGGGCGGCCAGACCGAAGTCGACATGCGCTACGACACGCTGACCAAGATGGCCGACAAGGTGTGCTGGTACAAGTACTGCGCGAAGAACACCGCGCGCAAGTGGGGCAAGACCGCGACGTTCATGCCCAAGCCTCTCTTCCAGGACAACGGCTCCGGCATGCACACCCACCAGTCCCTCTGGAAGAACGGCAAGAACCTCTTTTACGAGCGGGGCGGCTACGCCGACATCTCGAAGAACTGTCTCTACTACATCGGCGGCATCCTCAAGCACGCGCCGGCACTGCTCGCCCTGATCGCGCCGTCGACCAACTCCTACAAGCGGCTCGTTCCGGGTTATGAAGCGCCGATCAACCTCGTCTACAGCCAGCGCAACCGGTCAGCCTGCATCCGCATCCCGATGTATTCCAAGTCCGAAGGCGCGAAACGAATTGAATTCAGGACTCCTGACCCGACCTGCAACCCCTACCTCTCGTTCTCGGCGTGCCTCATGGCGGGCCTCGACGGAATCGCTAACAAGATCGATCCAGGCAAGCCGGTCGACAAGGACCTCTACGAGTTGCCGCCAGCAGAGGCGAAGAAGATCAAGCAGCTGCCCGGCGATCTCAGTATCGTCCTCGACAACCTCGAGAAGTCCCACGACTGGCTCCTCAAGGGCGACGTGTTCACGCCCGACGTCATCGAGACGTGGATCGAGTACAAGCGCAAGAACGAGGTGGACGCGGTCCGGTTGCGCCCGCATCCCTGGGAGTTCGCGCTCTACTTCGATATTTAGTTGAAGATCGGGGGGAGCGGCTGCTCCCCCCGATGGCCCCCCAGCCGACTCCATTCATCGCGCTGCCGTACGTCAACGGTTCTGTCAACGAGTCTGCTATGGAATGTGGCAGGGTTGGCGGAGGTGCCGGGTCGCTGAGCATGGCGCGGTGGGGCGCAGCGCCTAAGCGGTTGATTTCCTGAACCCGACTCTGGCACCGCGCTTGCGACGCATCATCGCCATGGCGAGTGACGGGCCGAAGTCCGACCCACGCTGGCGGGTCGCGATTCTCGACGATCACGAGCGCTCGCGCGCGGCGCTTCGCGCCGCCATCTGGGCGGCGGGGGGCGAGGTGGTTGGCGAGGCCGTTCGGTGCGTCGACGCGCTGGCGCTCGTGCGGCGAGCGAGCCCCGATGTCGCCGTCTTCGCCGTCGGTCTGCCCGACGGAGACGGCATCGAAGCGGCGCGCCAGGTGATCGACGCAGGCTGCCCCGTGGTGCTCTTCACGAGCCACACGCGGCAGGAGCTCGTCGATCGAGCGCGCGCCGCCGGCGTGATGTCCTACCTCCTCAAACCTCTACGCTCGGCGGAGCTCGCGCCGGTGCTCGACCTGGCTGTCGCCCGGTTCCGCGAGACCGTCGCCCTGCGCCGCTCGCTCGAAGAGCGCAAGATCATCGAACGGGCGAAGGGGCGGTTGATGGCGCGGTATCAGCTGAGCGAAGACGCGGCGTTCCGTCGGCTGCGCCGGGCCGCGATGGATAGCCGTCGCCCGATGGTGGACATCGCCAAGGCACTGCTCGTGTCGGAGTCACTCGCGTCCGACGTGCCTACGCATTGAGCATAAACTCTGACGCACCAGCACCCAACCCACTGAAAACAAAGAAGTAGCGTCTTCGGTACGCCCTTTGCTGCCATGCGCACGTGCCTGCGGCCAAGAGCGTCCGCAGGGGACGCGCCAATGATGTCGCGACCGAGACCACTCAACCACCGAAAGGAGACGATGATGGCGGAGTACTCACGTCGCGACTTCATCAAAGGGGGACTGGCGGCGGGCACGGCGCTCGGCGCCGGCCTCGGGTTCCCACACGTCCTGAGGGCGCAAGAGACGGTCAAGATCGGTGTCCTGCACTCGCTCTCGGGTACGATGGCCATCAGCGAGGTCTCGCTACGGGACGTCGTGCTCATGGCCGTCGAGGAGATCAACGCCAAGGGCGGCGTGATGGGCAAGAAGATCTCGCCCGTCGTCGTCGACCCGGCGTCCAACTGGGATCTCTTCGCCGAGAAGGCCAAGCAGCTCCTGCTCCAGGACAAGGTGGCGGTGGTCTTCGGCTGCTGGACCTCGGTCAGCCGCAAGTCGGTCCTGCCCGTCTTCGAGAACAACAACGGCCTGCTCTTCTACCCTGTGCAGTACGAAGGCGAGGAGTGCTCGAAGAACGTCTTCTACACCGGCGCCACGCCCAACCAGCAGCTGATCCCGGGCGCCGAATACCTGATGTCCAAAGAGGGCGGCGGCTACAAGAAGTTCTATCTGCTGGGGACCGACTACGTGTTCCCGCGCACCGCGAACAAGATCCTCCGCGCCTTCCTGGTCGCCAAGGGCGTGCCGGCCGACAACATCGCCGAGGAATACACTCCGTTCAACCATCAGGACTACCAGACGATCGTCGGCAAGATCAAACGCTTCTCGTCGGGCGGCAACGCGTGCGTGCTGTCGACGATCAACGGCGACTCGAACGTGCCGTTCTACAAGGAATTCGCCAACCAGGGCCTGCGCTCGGAGAACGCGCCGATCATGGCCTACAGCGTCGCCGAGGACGAGCTGCGCGGCATGGACACCTCTGCCCTCGTCGGCCACCTCGCCGCCTGGAACTACTTCCAGTCGGTGGAGACCGCGAACAACAAGAAGTTCGTGCAGGCGTTCAAGGCGTACGCGAAGAAGGCCAATCTTCCCGGCGGCGACAAGCGCGTCACCGACGACCCGATGGAGGCGGCCTACTTCGGCGTCTACGTGTGGAAGCAGGCTGTCGAGAAGGCCAAGAGCTTTGACGTCGACCCGGTCCGCAAGGCGGTCTACGGCCAGACGTTCCCGGCGCCGAGCGGGACGATCAAGATGCACGAGGTCAACCACCACACCTACCGGCCGGTGCTCATCGGCGAAATCTTGAAGGACGGCCAGTTCAAGATCATCTCGCGCACCAAGGGCCTCGTCGAGCCGGAGCCGTGGAGCAAGTACACGAGCCCGGACAAGGCTTGCGACTGGGTGAAGCACCAGGGCACGTATCAGAAGAAAGCGTGAGCGACCGTCTCACCGTACTTCTTTCGTTGGTCGTGTGGCTCGCCGCGGGGGCGGCGGGCCACGCGGCGACCGCCGCCGCGCCGTCCCCCGAGATCGTGGGCGCTCTGGCGGACCTCACAGGCGACGACGCCGACAAGCGGGAAGCGGCCGTCACCGTCCTCGGCCGGACGCGCGACCCGAAGTGGCTCCAGTTCCTCCTGGCCCTGCGTGACGGCAGCGTCTACGCGCGCACGGACGCCGGCAAGACCGAGCTCGTGGTCGGCGGCACCAGGGCCACCCGCGGCGACCAGGACGTGATCGACATCGCGGGCGCCTACGATCGCGAGCCGCTCGGCACGGTGCCGCTGACCGAGCTGAAGGAAGTCGCGGCCGATCGGAAGCTCCGGCTCGCCATCAAGCCGTTCCTCGACGCCGGCGAGACGCAGGTGCAGCTCGCCGACCCGGACCCCGCGGTTCGGCGCGGCGCCGCCGTCAAGCTGGGGAATCAAGCCGCCGCCGGCGCGGCACCGGTCGTGGAGGCGGCGCTCAAGAAGGAAGGCGATCGCTGGGTCCGCCACGCGCTCGCGGAGGCGCTGGCGCTGATCCACCTGACCCACGGCGCCCCGGCGCTGCGCGCGGCGGCGGCGCGGACGCTCGGCGACCTGCACTCGGAGAGCGCGGTCCCGGCGCTCCAGCAGCTGGCGGCGGACACGGCCGCCTCGCCGGCCGAGCGCGACGCCGCGGTCCACGCGATCCGTGGCATCGAGCGCTGGGGCCTCCTGACGCGAACCGTCGAGACGCTGTTCCAGGGCGCCTCGCTCGCGTCGATCTTGCTCCTCATGGCCCTGGGCCTCGCGGTCGTCTTCGGCCTCATGGGCGTGATCAACATGGCGCACGGCGAGCTGATGGCGCTCGGCGCGTACGCGACGTTCGTGGTGCAGAACTGGTTCCGCGCCGCGTGGCCGGCGCACTTCGACTCCTACTTCCTCCTGGCGCTGCCGGTCTCGTTCCTGGTGGCGGCGGTCGTGGGGCTCGCCCTCGAGCGGGGGGTCATCCGGTTCCTCTACGGGCGGCCGCTGGAGACGCTGCTCTTGACGTGGGGCGCGTCGCTGATCATCCAGCAGGGGCTGCGCCTCTGGTTCGGCGCGGCGAACGTGGACGTGAGCTCGCCGTCGTGGCTCTCGGGCGGCGTGCCGGTGATGGTGGGGCTCACGCTACCGTACAACCGCGTCTTCATCATCGGGCTCGCGACGGTGTCGGTCGCCGCGATGTACTGGCTCCTCTTCCGGACGAGCGCGGGCCTGCGCATCCGGGCGGTGACCCAGAACCGCGCGATGAGCTCGTGCCTGGGCGTGCGCGCGGGGGTCGTGGACGCGACGACGTTCGCCTTCGGCGCCGGGCTCGCGGGGCTCGCCGGCTGCGCGCTCACCCAGATCGGCAACGTCGGGCCGTCGCTCGGCCAGAACTACATCGTGGACTCGTTCATGGTCGTCGTCACCGGCGGCGTCGGCAAGCTTGCGGGGACGATTCTCGCCTCGGCGGGGCTCGGCGGCCTCACCAAGGGGATCGAGCCGGCGCTCGGCGCGGTCTTCGGCAAGGTCGCGATCCTCGTCGCCGTCATCCTGTTCCTCCAGCGGCGGCCGGCCGGTCTCTTCGCGACGCGGGGGCGGAATGCCGAAGCGTGAGGCGGTGGCGCTCGGCATCGTGGCGGTCGCGCTGGCGGCCGTGCTGCCCCTCTGCAACATGCTGCCGCCCAGCTCGTCGCTCGCGGTCTCGAACTTCACGCTCAATCTCTTCGGCAAGTTCCTCACCTACGCGATCCTGGCCCTCGGGCTCGATCTGCTCTGGGGATACGCCGGCGTGCTCTCGCTCGGCCACGGCGTGTTCTTCGGCCTCGGGGCCTACGCGATGGGCATGCACCTCATGCTCGAGATCGGCTCGAAGAGCGTCTACCAGAGCGCCTTGCCCGACTTCATGGTGTGGAACCAGGTCACCGCGCTGCCGCTCTTCTGGCAGCCCTTCCACAGCAGCGTGTTCACGCTGGCCGCGATCGTGCTGGTCCCCGGGCTCTTCGGTCTCGCCTTCGGCTACCTCGCGTTCCGGAGCCGGATCCGCGGGGTGTACTTCTCGATCATCACGCAGGCGCTGGCGCTCAGCGCATGGCTCGTGTTCAACCGCAACGAGATGAACCTCGGCGGCACCAACGGGCTCGCCGACTTCAAGACGGTCTTCGGCTTCCCGCTGAACCAGCCGGGAACCCAGCGCGCCCTCTACCTGGTCACGGCGCTCACCCTGGCCGCCGCGTACCTGCTGTGCCGCTGGATCACGCTCACCCGCGCCGGCAAGGTCATCGTCGCCATCCGCGATAGCGAGACCCGGGTGCTCTTCTCCGGCTACTCGCCGGCGGCCTACAAGCTTTTCGTGTTCGTGGTCTCGGCGGTGCTCGCCGGGGTCGCCGGCGCGCTCTACGCGCCGCAGGTGGGCATCATCACACCGGCGAAGATCGGGGTGCTGCCCTCGATTGAGATGGTGGTGTGGGTCGCTGCGGGCGGGCGCGGCACGCTCTACGGCGCGGTGCTGGGCGCGTTCGGTGTGAACTGGATCCAGAGCTGGCTCACCACGAGCTATCCCGACTTCTGGCTGCTCTTTCTGGGGGGGCTCTTCATGGGCGCGGTCCTGTTCTTCCCCGACGGGATCGTCGGCGCCCTGGGCCGGCTGGGATCGCGCGTCCACCGGATCCTCACAAAGCGCCGGGCTCGGGCGACCCTTGACGGCCCGCACCTTTCTCAGGCCACCCACGTTCTGAGCCGGCCTCCGAGCTCCGATCAATGACCCGTCCTCAAGGCTCCGATAAATAGCCTATGAGCGCCGGTAGCATCATCTATCTAGAAGACGTCACCGTGAACTTCGACGGGTTCAAGGCGCTGAGCCGCCTCAACTTCTTCATGGACCGGCGCGAGCTCCGGGTCGTCATCGGCCCCAACGGCGCCGGCAAGACGACGCTGCTCGACGTCGTCTCCGGTCGTGTCAAGCCCGAGAGCGGCCGGGTCATCTTCGGCCAGAGCACCGATCTCTTGCCGCTCCGCGAGAACCAGATCGCCCAGCTGGGGATCGGACGGAAGTTCCAGACGCCGTCAGTCTTCGTGAACCTCACGGTCTGGGACAACGTCGAGCTCTCGCTCCGGCGGGCCTCGAAGGGCGTCTTCGCCGCGCTCCGGCAGCGCGACCTGGCCGAGGAGCGCGAGCGTATCGCCCACACCCTGGAGACCGTGCAGCTCGCGGCCAAGGCGGAGAGGAAGGCGGGCGCCCTCTCGCACGGCGAGAAGCAGTGGCTCGAGATCGGCATGGTGATCGCGCAGGATCCGGAGCTCTTGCTGGTGGACGAGCCGGTCGCCGGCATGACCGACGAGGAGACCGCGCGGACGGGGGAGCTGCTCGAGACGATCGCCGTCGACCGGTCGGTCCTCGTCATCGAGCACGACATGGAATTCGTGCGGCAGATCGCCCGCCAGGTCACGGTGCTCCATCAGGGGACGGTGCTCTGCGAGGGCCCGGTAGAGCAGGTCCAGAGCGATCCGCGCGTCCTCGAGGTCTATCTCGGACGCCGGCGCGAGGCGGCCGATGCTGTCCATTAACGGACTCGACGTCGCGTACGGCCAGTCGCAGGTGCTCTGGGGCGTGGACCTCGAGGTCGGGCCCGGCGAGCTCGTCTGTCTCATGGGGCGCAACGGCGTCGGGAAGACCACGCTGCTCAAGACCGCGATCGGCCTCCTGCCGGTGCGGAGCGGGCGGGTGACCTTCGACGGCGCCGACATCACGGCCTGGTCTCCCGACCGCCGGGCGCGAGCCGGCATCGGCTACGTGCCCCAGGGGCGCGAGATCTTTCCGCATCTCACCGTCGAGGAGAACTTGCGGATGGCCTTGCTCGGGTGCGGGCGCGCCTCGTCGCTGGACGAGCCGCTCACGCTCTTCCCCGCGCTCGAGCCGCTGCTCGCCCGCAAGGGGGGTGTGCTGTCGGGCGGCGAGCAGCAGATGCTCGCGATCGGGCGCGCGCTGCTCACGAAGCCGAAGCTGCTCATGCTCGACGAGCCCACCGAGGGCATCCAGCCCTCGATCATCCTCGAGATCGAGGAGGCCCTCCGGCGGATCAAGAGGGAGCTCGGGCTGGCCGTCCTGCTCGTCGAGCAGTACCTCGAATTCGCCGAGCGCCTCGCCGACAAATACGTGATCATGGCCAAGGGCGCCGTCGTCGCTTCGGGCGCGACCCGCGACTTACGGCCCGAGATGGTCAGGCAGCACCTGGCGGTCTGACACCGTTGGTCAGGAGGTTCGACGATGCACCTCACCCCACGTGAGCAGGAGAAGCTCCTCGTCTTCACCGCGGCCGAGGTCGCGCGCCGCCGGCGCTCCCGCGGTCTCAAGCTCAACCACCCCGAGGCGCTCGCGCTCATCACGGCCGAGATCCTCGAGGGCATCCGCGACGGACGGAGCGTCTCGGAGCTGATGGCGGCCGGTCTCGACGTCCTCGGCCGCGACGACGTGATGGAAGGCGTGCCCGAGATGCTCGAAGAGGTGCAGGTGGAGGGCACCTTCCCCGACGGCACCAAGCTCGTCACTATTCACCATCCGATCCGGTAATGTTCCATCGCGTGGACGTGGAGTCGACGGCGACGGGCGGGTGCGGGAGGGGTCGATTGGACCACGCGGCACGCGCGCGCTGCTCCTGGGCGGCTGGGCTCCATCTGGGCGCGCGCCGCCCGCCGCCACTTGACGGGAACGGGTCCAGTCGACCCCTCCCGCACCCGCCCGTCGCCTCCCCTCTGCGTCCATCGGAGTCTTGACATGACTTCGAGGACGGGACGCTTGGGCCCGGCGTCGATCGTGATCGAGTCGCTCGGCGCCGAGGACGTGGTTCGGCATCGGCCGCAGCTGGTTACGTTGCTCAAGGATGCGGTCGATAGTGGGGCGTCGGTGGGGTTCCTGCCGCCCCTGGCGGAGGCCGAGGGTGAGGCGTATTGGCAGACGGTTGCGGGTGCGGTCCGCGAGGGGTCTTGTGTGCTGGTGGTCGCGCGCGACGCGGGCGACGGCGCGTCCGGGCGCGGCGAGATCGTGGGGACGGCTCAGCTGTTGCTGGCGACGCGTCGGAACGCGCTCCATCGCGCCGAGGTGGCCAAGGTGATCGTGCACACGAAGGCCCGCCGGCGTGGGATCGGACGGGCGCTCATGCTGGCGGTGGAGGAGCGCGCGCGCCGCCTTGGTCGCACGACGCTGGTGCTCGACACGCGTCAGGGCGACCCGTCGGAGCGGCTCTACACCGCGCTCGGCTACCACTTCGCGGGCGCGATTCCCGCATACGCGAGGAGCGCCGGCGGCGCCCTCGATCCGAGCGCGTTCTACTACCGGCTACTGATCGAAGGAGGCCAACCGTGATTCCGGGTGAGTACGTGTTGGGTGACGGCGAGATCGTCGCGAACCAGGGCCGCCGCACGGTCGAGCTCACGGTGGCCAACACGGGCGACCGGCCCATCCAGATCGGCTCGCACTTCCACTTCTTCGAGGTCAATCGTGCACTTCGTTTCGATCGTGCCCAAGCCTTTGGGATGAGGTTGAACGTGCCGGCCGGCACGGCGGTCCGCTTCGAGCCGGGCGACGAGAAGCGGGTAACGCTCGTCGAGCTCGGCGGCGCTCGTCGGGTCTTCGGCCTGAACGCGCTGACCGAGGGCAGCGGCCGCGACCAGGCGCTGGCGAGGCTCGCGGCGTGGGCGCGGCCGTCATGACGCTCCGGCTCACCCGCCGTCAGTACGCCGATCTCTACGGTCCCACGACGGGCGACCGCGTCCGCCTGGCCGACACGGAGCTCTTCATCCGCATCGAGCGCGATCTCACGACGCCCGGCGAGGAGGCGAAGTTCGGCGGCGGCAAGGTGATCCGCGACGGCATGGGACAGTCCACGCGCGCCACGCAGGGCGACGGCGTCCTGGACACCGTCATCACCAACGCGATCATCGTGGACCACGGGGGTATCCTGAAGGGCGACATCGGCATCCGCGGGGGACTGATCGTCGGCATCGGCAAGGCCGGCAATCCCGACGTCATGAGCGGCGTCACCGCGGGGATGGTGATCGGCGCGGGGACGGACGTGATCGCGGGCGAGGGCAAGATCGTGACCGCCGGGGGTCTCGACTCGCACATCCACTTCATCTGTCCGCAGCTCGTCCAGGAGGCGATCAGCGCCGGCCTCACCACGCTGCTGGGCGGCGGCACCGGCCCGGCGACCGGCACCGCCGCGACCACGTGCACGCCGGGCGTGTGGAATGTGCACCGGATGCTGGAAGCCGCCGAAGCCTTCCCGGTGAACCTGGGATTTCTCGGCAAGGGCAACGCGTCCGCGCCCGACCCCTTGCGCGAGCAGATCACGGCGGGCGCCATCGGGCTCAAGCTCCACGAAGACTGGGGAACCACGCCGGCGGCGATCGACTGCGCGTTGTCCGTGGCGGACGAACATGACGTGCAGGTCGCGATCCACACCGACACGCTGAACGAGAGCGGGTTCGTCGAGGACTCGATCCGGGCCTTCAAGGGGCGAGCGATCCACACCTATCACACGGAGGGCGCCGGCGGCGGTCACGCGCCCGACATCATCCGCGTGTGCGGCGAGCCGAACTGCTTGCCCTCGTCGACCAATCCGACGATGCCTTTCACCGTGAACACCATGGACGAGCACCTGGACATGCTCATGGTCTGCCACCATCTCAACCCGCGGATCCCGGAGGACCTGGCCTTCGCCGAATCGCGCATCCGGGCGGAGACGATCGCGGCCGAGGACGTGCTGCACGACCTCGGCGCGATCAGCATGATGTCGTCCGACTCGCAGGCGATGGGACGCATCGGTGAGGTCATCATCCGCACCTGGCAGACCGCCGACAAGATGAAGCGCCAGCGCGGCCCGCTCCCGGGGGAAGCCCCGGGTGACGACAACGTCAGGGTGAAGCGCTACGTCGCCAAGTACACGATCAACCCGGCGATCGCGCACGGCCTGGCCGGCCACGTGGGCTCGGTAGAGGTCGGCAAGCTGGCGGACCTCGTGCTCTGGAAGCCCGCGTTCTTCGGCGTCAAGCCCGAGCTGGTCGTCAAGGGTGGTCTCATCGCCTGGGCGGCGATGGGCGATCCGAATGCGTCCATCCCGACCCCCCAGCCCGTCCTCTACCGGCCCATGTTCGGCGCGTTCGGCCGGGCCCTCGGGTCGACGTCGCTCACGTTCGTGTCGGCGGCTGCGCTGGCGGAGGGCGTGCCGCAGCGCCTCGGTCTGGCACGGCGGGCCGTGGCGGTGAGCAAATGCCGGAACATCGGCAAGCGCGACATGATCCACAACGACGCGCTGCCGCGGATCGAGGTCGATCCTGAGACCTATCAGGTGCGCGCTGACGGTGTGGTGCTCGCGTGCGAGCCGGCGCGCGTGTTGCCCATGGCGCAGCGATATTTTTTGTTCTAATGGGGGGCTTATTCTAATGGGGGGCCCCGACATGGCCCCCCATACCCCCCCATCCGCGTCGCGATCGAGCCGGGGGCTCGATCGTTCCAGCGGGCATCCCGTTACTGCTGGTGGGGGTCGCGATCCTGCCGGCGGCGCTGAGGTTCCAGTGATCACGGAGCCGTGGGCGCAGACGCGCGATGGGGATCTGGCGGGGCGGGAGCGCGACACGCTCGTGCTCACGGCCGAGGAGCGGCGCTGGGGGCGTCGGCGCGCGACGACGACGGGGGGGCGGGTGCTCGCGCTGGCGCTGCCCACCGGCAGCACGCTCACGCCTGGCGAGATTCTTCATGTCGGCCCTGACTGGTACGTCGTGGTGGAGGGCGCGGCGGAACCGGTCCTGGCGGTCATGCCGAGCTCGCGTGAGGAGGCGCTGCGCATCGCCTTCGAGGTGGGCAACCGTCACTTCACGCTGGCCGTCGACGGCGATCGGCTCCTCGTGCCCGACGACCCGGCGATGGATCAGCTCTTGACCCGGCTCGGCGTCGGCTTCGAGCGGGCGCAGGCGGTGTTCGTGCCGGTCGGAACGGGACACCGCCATGACCGGTGATCCGGCGCTGCTCACACTTCTCCAGTTCGCCGATGGGTTGTTCCCGGCCGGCGGCTTCGCCCACTCGTTCGGTCTCGAGACGTACGTGCAGGACGGGCGGGTTCGGGACCGCTCGGGTCTGGAGGCATTCGTCGCGGCACACCTCGACGGCTCGGCCGGCCCCGCGGACGCCGCCGCGGCTGCGATCGCGGTGCGTCTGGCACGCGAGGCCGACGCCGAGGGCTGGATCGCGCTCGATGCGCGGCTCGACGCGATGAAGAGCGTCCCAGAGTTCCGGACGGCGAGCCGCCAGATGGGCCGGCAGGCGCTGCGGATCGCCTCGAGCCTCGGCGACGATCCGTTCCTCGCTCGCCTGGCCCGATCCGTGGACGAGGAGCTCGCGGCCAGTCATCACGCGACGGTGTTCGGCGCTGCGGTCGGGCGCGGCGGCGCCGAGCCCGAGCGCGCCGCGGCGGCATACCTCTACTCCACGGCGGCCCTGCTGGTCGGCGCGGGCCTGCGGCTGATCGCGCTCGGACAGCTCGACGGCCAGCGCGTGCTGGCCGCCATGCGGGGCCGGATCGAGCGGCTGGCCGCCGCCGCGGCGACGGCGACGCCGGACGACCTGTGGAGCTTCGGTCCTGCGCTCGAGATCGCGGGCATCCGTCACGCGACGCTCGACATGAGGTTGTTCAGGTCATGAGCACGATTCCGCGCCCGTTGAAGATCGGCATCGGTGGACCCGTCGGCTCGGGCAAGACCGCGCTGGCCGAGGTGCTCTGCCGGCGCCTTTCGGCCGAGCTCGACATGGCGGTCATCACCAACGACATCTACACGAAGGAGGACGCCGAGTTCCTCGTGCGCCGCGGTGCGCTGCCGGCCGAGCGGGTCGTCGGCGTCGAGACCGGCGGGTGCCCGCACACGGCGATCCGAGAGGACGCGTCGGCCAACCTCGAGGCGGTGCGGGAGCTCCAGAAGAGATTTCCAGAGCTCGAGCTTCTTCTCATCGAGAGCGGCGGCGACAACCTCGCGGCGACGTTCAGCCCCGAGCTGGTCGATGCGGCGATTTACGTGATCGACGTCGCCGAGGGCGAGAAGATCCCGCGCAAGGGCGGTCCGGGGATCACGCGCTCCGACCTCCTGGTGATCAACAAGATCGATCTGGCGGCCCACGTGGGCGCGGACCTCTCCGTGATGGAGCGCGATTCGCGCCGCATGCGTGGCGCCCGGCCCTTCGTCTTCACGAATCTCCGGGCGGGCGAGGGCGTTGACGCGATCCTCGCCTGGATCCGTCACGAGCTCTCGCTCGACGCGGCGACCACGGGATGACGGCGACGGCGGTCGAGGGCGTCCGCGTCGGGCGCGACGGGGCACTGCAGCTCCGCTGCGAGCGGCGGGGGCCCGCGACCGTCGTCGCGGGCTGCCGGTACACGCTGCCGCTCCAGGTGCTGGCGCCGGTCTCGCTCGACGACCCGGCGGCAGTCGTCTCGATCCTGAATCCGACGGGTGGGCTCGTCGGCGGCGATCGGCTCTCGATCGACGTCCACGCAGCGGCCGGAGCCCATGCGGTCCTGACGACCCCCTCGGCCACGCGGGTGTACCGTGCCGCGGCCGAGGGCGCCACCCAGATCGTCCGGCTCACGCTCGATCGGCAGGCGGTCGTCGAGTGGGTGCCCGACCACACGATCCCGTTCGCCGGCTCGGCCTTTCACCAGGCGATCGCCGTCGACATGGACGAGACCGCCGGGCTCATCCTCGTGGATGCCTTCTCCGCCGGCCGGATCGCGCGCGGCGAGGCGTGGCGGTTCGCCGTCCTCGAGAGCGCCGTGTCGGTCCGGGACCAGCACGGCTGGCTGCTCCACGACCGGTTCGTCCTGCGGGGGGCGGCCGCCGAGGACGACGGGGTGTGGGACGGACTGGGATCCTGTGAGTCGCATCCCTACTTCGCCTCGATTGCGATCATCGGCGTCTTCGATCGCGATCGTTTCACGGCGGAGGTTCGGCAGGAGGTCGAGCGGTGCGGCGCGGGCGGCGAAGCCCCGTGGGTCGGCGTGGCCGCGCTGGCCCGCCGCGGGGCGCTCGTCCGCTGCCTGGCGGCGAGCGCGCCCGAGCTCGTCGAGACCGTCGAGACCTGCTGGGGGCTGGCCCGCCGGGCCCTTCTCGGCCTTTCGCCGCTCGCGTTGCGAAAGGCCTAGCGGCTTCGCTGGCGAAATTGTGACGTTTCCGTTACACTCGGGCCCGGGTCAATGTTCAACCTGATCCCGAAGGAAGTCCGGTTCTTCGACTACTTCGAGCAGCAGTCCCAGCACATCATCCGAGCCGCCGCCCTGCTGCGCGAGATGGTCCACAACTTCGCCGACGCGCGGGCCAAGGCGCACGCGATCAAGGAAGTGGAGCACGAGGGCGATCACACCACCCACGAGATCATCAAGAAGCTGAACACGACCTTCATCACGCCGATCGACCGGGAGGACATCCACGACCTGGCCTCGCGCCTCGACGACGTGCTGGACTACATCGAAGCGGCCGCCGAGCGTCTGGTGGTCTATCGCATCAAGGAGCCGACCTCGGCGTGTCGGGCCATGGCCGAGGTCATCGTCAACACCACGCACGCGATGGACCGCTGCATCCGGTGCCTGCGGACGATGGACCCCGGCTTCCACGAGCACACCGTCGAGGTGAATCGTCTGGAGAACACCGCCGACGTCCTGCTGCGCGACAGCCTCGCCGCGATGTTCGACGAGGCGAGCGACCCCATCGAGGTCATCAAGTGGAAAGAGATCTACGAGACGATGGAGATCGTCACGGACCGCTGCGAGGACGTCGCCAACGTGATCGAGGGGATCATCCTGAAGATGGCGTGACCACCCCGGCCTGAGCGGTGCTCTCCCTGGTCGTCTTCATCGTTTTCGTCGCCCTCGTCTTCGACTTCATCAACGGGTTCCACGACGCCGCCAACTCGATCGCCACGGTCGTCTCGACCCGCGTGCTGACGCCGCTCCAGGCGGTCGTCTGGGCGGCGTTCTTCAACTTCGTCGCCGCGTTCGGCTTCGGCGTCAGCGTGGCGCGGACGGTCGGCAAGGGCGTCGTCGAGACCAGCGTCGTCGATCAGTGGGTGATCCTCGCCGGGCTCATCGGCGCGATCGTCTGGGACTTGATCACCTGGGTGTGGGGGCTGCCCACCAGCTCCTCGCACGCGCTGATCGGCGGCTTCGCCGGCGCCGCCGTGGTCAAGGCGGGCTTCGGCTCGCTAATGGCCGGTGGCCTGATCAAGATCGGTGCGTTCATGATCCTGGCGCCGCTGATCGGCCTGGTCGTCGGGTTCGCGATGATGGTGCTCGTCCTCAACGTCTTCAAGCAGGCGACGCCGGGGCGTGTCGACAAGATCTTCCGCCGCGGCCAGCTCCTGTCGGCCGCCGCGTACAGCCTGGGTCACGGCACCAACGACGCGCAGAAGACGATGGGGATCGTCGCGGTGCTGCTCTTCAGCACGGGCTACCTCGGGGCCGAGTTCTACGTGCCTTTCTGGGTCGTGCTCGCGGCGCATGCGGCGATGGGGCTGGGCACGATGGCCGGGGGCTGGCGGATCGTGCGGACCATGGGAATGCGGATCACGAAGCTCCGTCCGGTCGGCGGCTTCTGCGCGGAGACCGCCGGCGCCATCACGCTGATCGGCACGGCCATCGCCGGCATTCCCGTCAGCACCACTCAGACGATCAGCGGCTCGATCATGGGCGTCGGCGCCATCCAGCGCTTCTCGGCCGTCCGCTGGGGAGTGGCGGGAAAGATCCTCTGGGCGTGGATTCTCACCATTCCCGCCTCGGCGCTCGTCGCCGCCGTCGTCTGGACGCTCCTGCGCCTCGCGGGCGCCTGAAGCTCAGCGAAGCGCAGGTAGGGCCCCGGACGTCCCGGCGAGGAAGTCTCATGGAGTCATGTCGAATGGATTGCTGGTGGCCAGCCGGGCGTAGGCGTCGTTTGCGTAGAGCCGCAGCTCATAGCGACCCGGCGCCAGTCCGCTCGGCAGCGTGAACGGGCACGAGCCGGCGGCCGACGCTGCGCTGGGACTCTGGGAGCAGCTGACGTAGATCCACGCGAGATAAGCCTGGTCGCCTGTCCCGGAGACATAAAGCCCGATCCAGTCCGTTGACGTCGGCGCGGGAATCCTGCTCCACGTGGCGGTCACTGTTCCTCCCGCCGCGACGCTCGTTGGGCTCACGCCCAGGGTAGCGCCGCCGGACCCAGTGACGGTGAACGTCCCGCTGGTGGCCAGCCGGGTGTAGGCGTTGTTCGCGTATATCCGCAGCTCATAGCTACCCGGCGCCAGTCCGCTTGGTATCGTGAACGGGCACGAGCCGGCGGCCTTCGCGGCCCCCGCTGTCTGGGAGCAACTGACGTAGATCCACCCGAGATAGGCCTCGTCGCTGGTCCCCGAGACATAAAGCCCGATCCAGTCCCGTGGTGTCGGGGCAGCGATGCCGCTCCAGGTCGCCGTCACCGTGCCTCCTGCTACGACGCTGGCAGGGGTGACGGTGAGGACCGGCGTCGGCGTCAGCGCCGAGAGCGCGTCAGCGACGCGGATCCTCGG
>QHSU01000080.1 GCA_003220535.1 Candidatus Rokuibacteriota bacterium | reverse complement strand
GTCCCGCCGAGCGCCAGGCCCTTGACCAGATAGCGCTGGAGCATGAAGGCGACCGCGAAGGCGGGAAGCACGCCGAGCACGACCGAGGCCGACGCCTCGCCGTAGAACATGTCGGTGCCACCTGACGTGAACGAGGTCACCAGCACCATCATCGTCTTGGTCTCGATACCGGTGAGGACGATCGCGAAGAGGAACTCGTTCCACGTCGCGATGAACGCGAACAGCGCCACCACCGCCATCCCCGGCGCGATGATCGGGACGATCACCTGGACGAGCGCCCGGAGCCGCGAGCACCCGTCGATCATCGCCGCCTCCTCGATCTCCACGGGGAAATCGCGGAGGAAGCCGACGAGCAGCCACACCGCGAACGGGATGTAGAGCACGGTGTAGACGACCACCAGGCCCAGGTAGTTGTTGGTCATCCCGAGCAGCTTGTAGACGATGTAGATCGGGATGATGAGCGCGATGGCCGGCAGCATCCGCAGCACGAGCAGGAAGATGGACAGGAGCCCGCCGCCGAAGCGCCAGCGGGCGATCGAATAGGCCGTCGGCAGGCTCACGACCAGCGCGGCGATCATGCTGAACGTCGAGAGCACCATGCTGTTGGTGAAATACCGCGCCCCGCTCGATCTCGTGAACAGCGCGGCGTAGTGCTTGAGCGACGGCTCGTGCGGGATCCACACCGGCGGGAACGCGAAGAAGTCCTCGTTGCCCTTGAGCGACGTGGTCACGATCCAGAAAAAGGGGCCGAGGAAGAAGACCAACGCGACGGCGAGTCCGAGGTAGGTCAGGGCGTGGCCGATGCGTCGCCACAGCCGGTGACGCTTCAGCCGCTGGGTCACGACGGCGCTCCGCTCGACGGCGACCGCCATCAGGCCGCGCGCGCCTCCCGGACGCGCTGCATCCAGAAGAAGACCAGCGTCAAGATCAGCACGCCGCCGACGATCACGTAGGAGAGCGCCGCAGCGTAGCTCATGCGGAAGTCCTTGAAGCCCATCAGGTACGTCGTGAAGGCGACGGTCTCGGTGCTGCCGCCGGGCCCGCCGAAGGTCAGCACGAAGATCAGCCCGAACAGCTTGGTCAGGTCGATGAGCCGGATCATCACCCCTACCACCATCGTGAACTTGAGCAGCGGCAGCGTGACGGACCAGAAGCTCTGCCAGGGGTTGGCGCCATCGACTCTGGCCGCGTCGTACAGCTCCTGGGGAATCGACTGCAGTCCGGCCAGCAGCACCAGCATCATGAAGGGCGTGTTGTGCCAGACCTCGACCAGCACAACGGCCACGATGGAGATGAAGGGCGACGAGAACCAGTCGAAGTAGACGTCGAGGATCCCGAGTTGCCGCCCCAGGTTGTTGATGGCCCCGTACTTGACCCCGTACATCATCCGCCACGCCATCGCGGCCATCACCGGCGAGACCATGGCGGGGATGGCGAGGAGCGCGGTGATGATGGGCCGGCCGCGGAGCACGCGACTGAGCAGCATCGCGATCCCGAGCCCGAGCAGGAGCTCGAGTACCAGCGACGGGGCGATGATCACCGCCGTGTTCCAGACGGAGCCGAGGAACCGCGGGTCCCGGAAAATCGCCTCCGTATAGTTCTTCGCGCCGACGAACTCGTAGTCGGAACCGACGGAGAGGTCGAAGTTCTGGAACGACAGGTAGAAGGAGTACGCGAGTGGGAAGAGGATGACGAAGCCGATCAGCACGAGCGAGGGCGAGGCGAAGGCGAACGGCTCCCACCGCTTGCGCTTGAGGGCGAGGGCCGGCATCCGCATCGTGCCCGGAGGAAATCATGGGGCGCCCGGCCTGTCAAGGCGCGCCGAACCGCGGTAGGATCGCTCGCCTGAGGAGGGCCGATCATGCCGCCCCGCACCGCCATCCACGCCGGCCACGTCATCGCCTTCGACGGTCGTGGCCACCGCCTGCTGCGAGACGGGACCGTGATCGTCGACGGCGATCGCATCGTCTCGGTCGGCCGGCGCGCCACGGCCGCGGCCGAGATCGTCGGCGAGACGGTCGACGCGCCGGATTCGATCCTCACTCCGGGCCTGATCTCGACCCACGCGCACCTCGGCGGCTCCCCGCTCGATCGCTCGTTCATCGAGGACCGCGGCAATCCCCAGTTCTTCTACTCCGGCCTGTTCGAGCTCCTGCCGGTGCGCGGGGCGGCGCAGGACGACGATGCGACGCACGCCTGCGTCGACTTCTCCATGGCGGAGCTCCTCCGCGGCGGCGTGACCACGGTGATGGAGATCGGCGGCGCGAGCGACTACGTCGCCGCCCGCGCCGCCGACTACGGCCTGCGCGTCTACGTGGGGCTCGCCTTCCGCTCGGGCCGCTGGCTCACCCGCGACGGCCGGCGCGTCGAGTGGGAGTGGGACGAGGAGCACGGGCGCCGGGGCCTCGCCCAGGCGATCGAGCTCCACAAGCGGCTCGACGGTGCCCACGGCGACCTCGTCCGCTGCTTCTTCTCGCCGGCGCAGGTCGACACGTGCACGCCGGATCTGCTGCAGGCGTCCAAGCGCGCGGCCGACGAGCGTCAACGGCCCTGGCAGGTCCACGCCTCGCAGTCCGTCGTCGAGTTCAACGAGATGCTGGCCCGCCATGGCAAGACGCCGGTCGCCTGGCTGCGCGACCTTGGCGTGCTCGGCCCGAACGCGATCCTCGGCCACGCGATCGTCATCGGCGGCTCGTCCTGGACCAACTACCCGGCGGGCGACGTCGCGATCATGGCCGACGCCGGCTGCTCCGTTGCCCACGCGGTCTGGGTCTTCGCCCGCCGCGGCGTCGTCATGGAGTCATTCGCCTCGTACCGCCGCGCGGGCGTCACCATGTCCCTCGGCACCGACACGAATCCCCAGAGCGTCATCGAGGCGATGCGCTGGGCGGCCGTCGTGTCCAAGATCGTGGAGCGCAACACCGAGGCGACGACGGCCACCCACGTCTTCGACGCCGCGACATTGGGCGGTGCCAGGGCGCTCGGGCGCGACGATCTCGGACGGATCGCGCCGGGAGCCAAGGCCGACCTCGTGCTGTGGAAAGGGGCCTCGTGGGGCATGACGCCGCTGCGCGATCCGGTGAAGAACATCGTCTATAACGCGACGGCCGAGGACGTCGATCGGGTGTGGGTCGACGGCCGCCTGGTGGTCGACGGCGGGCGCGTGCGCGCGGCGGACGAGCGGGCGATCTTCGCGGCGCTCCAGGCCGGAGGCGAGCGCATGTGGCCGCGCATGCGCCAGTTCGACTGGGCCGGCCGCGACGCCGACGCGCTCTCGCCGCAGACGTACCCGGAGTGGACGTAGCTCGCCTGGTTGCCTGGAAGCCCGGAAGGCCCTCAGTCAGCCGCGGTAACCCCCCGCTTACCTGGCCGTGAGCCTCAGGTCCTCGTAGGGGCTCGAATACGCGTGGCTGGTGATGAGGGTGAGTCCCGACTCCGCCACCCGTGGTCCGTGTCCGTTGATGAACGCCAGCTCCCAGATCGGCGCGACCATGGCCTTGTCGTGGATGAGCTGCTGGATCCGGTGGAGGTTGGCCTCCCGCTTCTTCACGTCCATCTCGGCCGCCTGCTCCCCGATGAGGCCCTCGATGTCCGCGTAGGTTCCGTAGGTGAACGTGCCGCCCGCCGCCACGAAGGCGTCCAGCCGGGTGGCGGTGTTCCCGAAGGCGCCGCTCGCCGTCTGGATGATGTTCTTGAGCTTCTTTTGACTGTTCTGGAGAATGAACGCCGCCCGCTCGAGAGGACGCAGCTGAGCCCGGATGCCGACCGGCTGGAGGTAGTTCACAACGGCCTCGCCGAGATTGGCGTAGGACGCGTCGCAGTAGTAGTCGCCCGCGTCGAAGCCGTTGGGATAGCCGGCTTCGGCTAGAAGCTGCCGTGCCTTCCGCGGATCGAAGGAAGGGGCCGGCGCGGGCCAGTAGAACTGGAAGGTGTGCGGGATCATGCTGCCGGTGATCCGCGAGAAGCCCAGGGTCTCCGCCCGGTTGATGGCCGGCCGGTCGATCGCGTAGTTCGCGGCGAGCCGCACGCGCTTGTCGGTCCAGGGCGACCTGGCGTCCGTCCATTGCTCGGGGAAGACGAGCCAGAACGTGCCGGGCGGATAGTTGGGCTTGAGGGTGAGCCCCGGGGTCCGGCGCAGCTCTTCGGCAAGCGCGCCGCGGATCGAATAGGCGATGTCGGCCTCGCCGCGCTTGAGCATCGCCAGGCGCGTGGACTCGTCCGGGACCGACTTGAAGACCAGGCGTTTCACGGCGGGCGTCTTCCGCCAATACTGCTCGTTGGCCTCCAGCACCAGCTCCACGCCGGGCGTGAAGGACACGAACTTGTAAGGGCCGGCCCCCACCGGCGCCTTCTTGAAGCCGTCGTCGCCGACACGCTCGACGTACTTCTTGGGAACGATCCATCCGGCGCCGGTGGCCATCGTGCCGTAGAAGGTCATGAAGTCGGGCCACGGCTGCTTGAAGCGAAACCGGACGCGGTGAGGATCGATCACGTCCACGCCCGCCACCCGGGCCTTGAAAGGTCCGGACGCGGCGCCGCGGTAGCGCTCGATGGAGAACTTCACGTCCTCGGCGGTGAGGGGGTCGCCGTTGTGGAACTTCACTCCCTGGCGCAGGACGAACTCGTAGCTGAGGCCATCCGGGGAAACGGTCCAGGACTCCGCCAGGCTCGGCGCCATCGGGTTGCCCGGCATCGGCTTCACGAGCGCGTCGTGAAGCGCGTAGAGGAACATGAAGGGCGTGATGATCCCGGTGGTCTCGGCGGGGTCGAACCACGTGGGCGCGAGCGAGACATGCACGGCCCACGTGAGTTGTCCGGCGGGCGCTTCCGAGCGCCCCTCGGGCGCTTCCGAGCGCCCCTCGGTCGGGACGAACAGCCCCAGGAGCAGGGCGACGACCAGGATCAGCGCGAAGAGGGAGATCGGCCGAAGCGGCACCCGTTCGATCATGTGAATTCCTCCTCTGCGTCGCGAACAGTTCTACGAGCGAAGCCGAGGAACGATGAACGGAACCCGAGTGCTCGGGATTATGCGCGGGCGGCCCAGGTTGTCAATACTCGCTGCGCTGAGGCGGTGACGGACGGCGGGCCAGCACGAAGAAGATCGCGCCGAGCGCGGCGAACCCGGCGAGGATCCGGAACGCCGTCTCGTAGCTCCCGGTGCGGTCGGCCAGGACGCCGGCGATGATCGGCCCGCCGATCATCCCGAACATCACGACCATCGAGGAGATCCCGCTGATCGTGCCGAACGATTTGCTTCCGAAGTAGTCGGCGCGGATCGCCGACATCAGGGGCCCGCGGACCCCCCACGCAAGGCCGTGGAGCACGGCGAAGGCGGCGACGGCCGAGAATGCCGTCGCTGAGGCCAGCAGGAACAGGCCCGCGGCGTGCGCGACCATACAGCCCACGACGATCGCCCGCTTGCTGAAGCGGTCCCCCGCCAAGCCGCCGCCGAGCTGGCCGATCATCTGCATCACGGTCATCAGCGCCACCACCGCGGTGGCCTGCTGCAGTGAGTAGCCGAGCCGCTCGGTGACGTGGACGATCAGGTGGACCGAGACGGCCGAAACCGCGAGCAGCGCCAAGCCGTGGCCGATCGAGATGTACCAGAGTGCCGGTGCCCGCATCGCCTCTCGCGGCGTGAAGTCGACAGCGACGGCAGCCGTCGAGGGGCGGGGGGCGGTCATTGCCCCCTCGAAACGGGGCGCGGGCGACTCGCCGTCAGGCCACTCGCCGCGAGGCTCGGGCCGGTGATGGACGAGGCGCGAGACCGGCAGAGCGACCAGCAGGACGAGGACACCGGACATGAACGCAGTCCAGCGCCAGCCGATGGTGGTCAGCGCGACCGCCACGAGCTGCGTCAGCAGGCCGCCGACCGGCATGCCGGTCGAGCTGATGCTGAGCGCCAGGGCGCGGCGGCGGCGGAACCAGGCGACGATGGCCACGCCGATCGGCAGATAGCCGCCCAGGCCCGAGCCCAGCGCCATCAGGAAGAAGGTGAGGAAAAAGGTCTGAGGGGAGCCGATCTGGCTGAACAGCATGAAGCCGACGGCGAAGATGATCATCCCGACGCGGATCAGGGCCCGCGGGCCGAAGCGGTCCGTCAACCAGCCCTGGATCGGCCCGAGGATCCCGCTCTCGGCGCGCGCCATCGAGAACACCGCCGAGAACATCGTCTTGCTCCAGCCGAACTCCTGGCGGAGCACGACCACGTAGGCGCCGTACGCGTGGAACATGAGAGCGCCCATCAGCGCCTCCAGGCAAAAGCCGGCGCCGACGATCCACCAGCCGTAGAAGACCCGGCCCCTCACGCCGCCGAGGCCGGGTACAGATGGCAGGCGACGAGCCGACCGCTCTCCGGCGCCAGCCGCGGCTCGTCTCGGCGGCACCGGTCCATCACGTGTGGGCATCGCGTGTGGACGCGGCAGCCCGGCGGTGGATCGAGCGGGCTTGGAATCTCGCCGCTCAGGATGATCTCCTCCCGGCGTTCGCCGGGGTCGAGCGGCAGCGCCGCCGAGAAGAGCGCCTGGGTGTAGGGGTGCTTCGGGCGCAGCGCCACGTCGGCGGCGGCGCCCAGCTCGACGATCTTGCCCAGGTACATGACGGCGATCGTGTGGCTCATGTGCGCCACCGCCGCCAGGTCGTGCGCGATGAAGAGATACGCGACGCCGAGCCGGCGCTGGAGATCGTGCAGGAGATTCAGGATCTGGGCGCGGATCGAGACGTCCAGCGCCGAGACGGGCTCGTCGAGCACGACGAGCTTCGGCGAGAGCGCCAGCGCCCGGGCGATCGCGATGCGCTGGCGCTGACCGCCCGAGAACTCGTGCGGGAAGAGCGCGACGGAACGCTCGGGAAGGCCGACCAGCTCGAGGAGCTCGAGCACCCGGGTGCGGAGGGCTGGGGTGGCCGGCCGCTCGTTGATGACCAGCGGCTCGCCGACGATCGCGCCGATCCGCATCCGGGGATCGAGCGACGCGTACGGGTCCTGGAACACGGCCTGCACCGATCGCCGATAGCGGCGGAGACCGTGGCGGTTGAGCCCCACCAGCGGCGCGCCCTCAAACTGGATCTCGCCGCTCGTCGGCGTCTCGACGTGGAGGATCATCCGGGACGTCGTCGTCTTGCCGCACCCCGACTCGCCGACGAGGCCGAGCGTCTTGCCCGCCTCGATCGCGAACGAGATGGAGTCCACGGCGCGCACGAGTCCCGCTGTCCGTCCAAGGAATCCCCGGCGTACGGGGAAGTGCTTCGTGAGCGCCGTCGCCTCGAGGAGCGGGGCTCCGCTCATGCCGGCGCGTCGAGCCAGCACCGGCTCGCGTGACCGGGGACGAGCGTGAATTCCGGCGGCTCCTCGGCGAGGCAGCGGTCCATCGCGTGTGGGCAGCGCGGCGCGAACGCGCACCCCCGCGGGAGCGCGGCGAGATCGGGCGGCTGGCCCTCGATGGCGGTGAGCCATTCCGTCGACGCGCCGAGCCGCGGCACCGACTCGAGCAGCGCCCGCGTGTAGGGGTGCCGGGGCGCACGGAAGATCGTTCCGACCGCTCCGGTCTCCACGATGCGGCCCGCGTACATCACCGCCACGCGGTCGCACATCTTCGCAACGATGCCGAGGTTGTGTGTGACGAAGATCATCGCGAGACCGTGACGCGTCTGGAGCTCCTTGAGCAGACGCAGGTACTGCGCCTGGATCGTGAGATCGAGGCTCGTCGTCGGCTCATCGGCGATCAGAAGGCGTGGCGGCGACGAGATGGCCATGGCGCCGACGACGCGCTGGCGCATCCCCCCCGAGAGCTGATGGGGGAACGCGCGGAGCCGGTCCGCCGGGGACGAGATCCCGACGGACGCGAGCAGCTCGACGGCTCGGTTCTTCAGAGGCCGGCCAGAGAGCCCGTGATAATTCGCGAGCGGCTCGCGGACCTGCATCCCGATGGAGAAGACGGGGTTCAGGCTGCTCATCGGATCCTGAAGGATCATCGCGACCCGCTTGCCGCGGATCCGCTGCATCTCGCGCTCGCTCTTCTTCAGGAGATCGTCGCCGTCCAGGAGCACCTGACCGCCCAGGATGCGCGCCGCCGGGCGCGGTACGAGTCGAAGGATCGAGAGATACGTCATGCTCTTCCCCGACCCCGACTCGCCGACCAGGCCGAGCGTCTCGCCCGCCGCTACCGCGAAGGAGACGCCGTCCACCGCCTTGATCGTGCCCCAGCGGGTGACGAGATGGGTCCGCAGGTCGCGGACCTCGATGACCGGCGCGGTCACGACGGAAACCGGGCGCCGAGTCCGCTCCACAGATGGCGGAGCGGATCGAGGTCGAGCGCGAGCCGCGCGAGGATGTCTCCGACGGCGGGAACCAGCGCGAATCCGTGGCCGGAAAAGCCCGCCGCGACCAGCAGACCGTTCGTGCCGGACACGGGACCGAGCACCGGCAGGTCGTCGGGCGTGAAGGCTTCGATGCCGGCCCAGCTCCGAGCAAGCGTGCGCTCGATCAGAGGCGGAAAAACCGAACGCGCGACGTCGAGGCTTCCACGGACACTGTCGTCCAGCACCTCCCAGCGATTCGCCGCCTCGTCGACGATGCGGGCGGGCCAGCCACCGCCGATCAGATAGGCGCCGTCGGCGAGCTGCTTCAGGCTCAGCGGGCGGCCGAAGCAGCCCAGGACCGACGCCAGGGCTGGCGGCGCCGAATCGGTGAGGAGTATCTGGAGCGGACGACCCCGAAGCGGGAGCTTCACGCCCACCGTCGCGAGCAGCGGCCCGCTCCAGCTCCCGGCGGCCACGATCGCGACGTCACACGGCCGGCGCTGGCCGTCCTTCCCGACGACCGCCACGAGCCGCCCGCCCTCCGCGACGAGCGCGCCCGCGTCGACGCCTTCCTCGAGCCGCGCCCCGGCTCGTCGTGCCGCCGCCGCGAAGGCGCGGACCGTGGCGAGCGCCTCGGCCTGACCGTCGATGGGGCAATGCACAGCGCCTCGACAGTCGGGTGCCAGACCCGGCGCCAGCCGGCGCGCCGTGGCGGCGTCGACCAGCTCGAGTGGGACGCCGTCGGCGCGCTGCTCGGCGACCGTGCGGGGCACTTGCCGCCACTCATCGTCGTCGAGCGCCACTCTCAGACCACCGCCGCGGCGATACCCCGTCCGGCCCTCGAGCTCGCGATCGAGGTCGGGCCAGCGCTTCAAGCTCTCGAGGGCCAGCGCCCGCTCGGCGGGATCGCGTCCCATGACCCGGACGCCCGCCGCGCTGGCGCCCGAGGCGGCGGCGCCCACGTGCGCGCGCTCGAGCACGGTGACACGAACGCCCGCGTCGGCGCGGCGCAGGTGGAGCGCCGCGCTGAGCTCGATCAGGCCTCCTCCGATGACGACGACCGATCGCGACATGGCCGGGCGCCGCGCGCTCAGAGCTGGCGGAGCTTCGGGTCGAGGGTGTCGCGCAACCAGTCGCCGAGCAGGTTGAAAGCGAGCACGACCAGGAGGATGGCGAGCCCGGGAAAGAACGACACCCACCAGGCGCTCGTGACGAAGTCGCGGCCCTCGGCGATCATCGAGCCCCACGCGGGCGTGGGCGGCGGGATGCCCGCGCCCAGGAACGAGAGCGAGGCCTCCACGATGATGACGTAGCCGACCTGGAGCGTGATCAGCACCACCAGCGTGTTGAGCGTGTTGGGAAGCAGGTGGCGGAGGATGATCCGCGACGCCGAGGCGCCGGCGATGCGTGCTTGCGTGATGAAGTCGAGCCCCATCAGCGTGAGGACCTGGCCACGGATCACGCGCGCGTAGCGCGCCCAGAGAATCACGGCGATGGCGATCACTACGTTGACGAAGCTCGGCCCCACCGTGACGGCGAGGATCAGCGCGAGCAGGATCACGGGAAACGACATGGTGGCGTCGGTGATCCGCATGAGCACGGTGTCGACGCGCCCGCCGTGGTAGCCGGCGACCAGCCCCACGCCGGCGCCGAAGGCGCTGGCGAGGAGCACGGTGAGGACTCCGGCCGTCAGCGACACGCGCGAGCCCCAGATGATCCGCGACAACAGATCGCGGCCGAGCCGGTCGGTGCCCAGAGCGTGCTGCCAGGTGCCGCTTGCATCCCACACCGGCGGCGTGAACCGCTTGCGGAGCGCCTGCTCGTCGGGGTCGGCGGGACTCAGGACGTTGGCGAAGAGCGCGGCCAGGACGAACACGGCAATGATGCTCAGCGAGACCACCGGCCGCCGCCCCCCGCGCAGCCCGGCCCGCACCCGCGCGTCCGCCGCCGGCAGCGACTCCGCGACCGCCCCGCCGCCAGACTCACCGGTCATGAAAGCCCTCGGTTCGAGCGCCGGCTTCGCCGGCGCAACCTGTCCTGGGGGAGGCTCGGAGGGGGCCGTCGAGGCCCCCTTCGAGGATCTCAGCGGACATAGCGGATGCGCGGGTCGATGAGCGCGTAGACGCAGTCCACCGAGAGGTTCACCACGGCGACGATCGCGGCGGTCGTCAGCACCACGGCCTGGATCACCGGGAAGTCGCGCGACGAGATGGCCTCGTAGGCGAGCCGCCCGAGCCCCGGCCAGGCAAACACCGTCTCCACCACGATGGCGGTCGTGACCAGGATCGAGAAATAGATGCCGGCGAACGTGACCACCGGGATGAGCGCGTTCTTCAGCGCGTGGACCCAGACCACGCGGCGCTCGACCACGCCCTTCACGCGCGCCAGCTTGACGTACTCCGAGTCCAGCACCTCGAGCATGCCCGAGCGCAAGAGGCGCATCATCCCGGCCACCACGAACCAGCCGAGCGTGAAGCCGGGCAGGATGTAGCTCGCGAATCCGGCGATACCGCCGGCGGGCAGCCACTGCAACCGCCCCGCCACGACCTCGATCAGCACGATGGCCACCCAGAAGGTCGGCAGCGACTGTCCGAGCACCGCGATCACCTGGGCGGCGCGATCGATCCCGGTTCCCTTCCACACCGCCGCCAGCACCCCCAGCGGAAAAGCCAGCAGGAGGCTCACGGTCATCGCGAACGCCGCCAGGCGCAGCGAGTTGGGCAACCGCTGCGCGATCAGCTCGCCGACGGGGCGCCGCGCGCGCAGCGAGGTGCCGAAGTCCCCCGTGAGCGCGCGGCCCACGAACGAAAGATATTGCTCCACGTACGGCCGGTCCAGGCCGAGGTACCGGCGGGCGTTGGCGTAGTCCTCCTCACTGGCGGACATCGGAAGGATCAGATGGAGCGGATCGCCGGTGGCCCGGGCCAGCACGAACACCACGACGGAGAGGATCGCCAGGGCCGCCAGCGACTGGACGAGGCGCGTGAGGACGAATCGCGCCACGCCCGCTCAGCGCTTCGACGAGGCCAGCTCGTCGATGAAGAAGTCGTACATCACGGTGCCCGGATTCCACTTGCCGAGCGTCTTCGACGCGGCGTACGGCGAGTGCAGGTAGACCACCGGCACGCCGTAGTGCTCGCTGCGCAGTCGCGTGTAGACGTTCCGCATCAGCACGCCGATCTTGTCCTTGTCGGTCTGGCGCATGACCTGCTCGATCATGCCGTCGACCTCCGGGTCGTTCACCGTGTCGCTCGCCTTCGACTTGGTGTAGGCCTGCTTCTCGAGGAGCGCGTACGTGCCGATCCAGTCGCGGTTGGCGATGTTGTAGTAGCCCATCGCGCCCGGCAGCGCCCGGTCGAACCAGTTCTTACGAAACGCCGGGTAGTCGACGGGGATCAGCTTGGTCTGGACGCCGAGCTTCTGCCAGTACCCGGCCATCGCCTCGGCGAACGCCTTGCCCTCCGGCAGGCCGGGGAGCTGGTACGCATGGACCGTGAGGGGAAAGCCCCCGGCGAAGCCCGCGTCGGCCAGGAGTTTCTTAGCCCGCGCCACGTCGTACGGATACTGCATCTCGGGCGTCACCTTGAAGCCGATGTCGCGATACGACCAGGAGAGCCCCATGGGAACGTACGCCGGATCGGCGTGACCGGCGAAGATCGACTGCGCGACCTCGCTGCGATCGACGGCGAGGTTGAGCGCCTCGCGCACGCGCTTGTCCTTGGTCGGCTGGCCGTCGCGCGGCAGGATCCACCACATCGTCAGGACGGCTTCCTCCCGCCGGACGTGGATCGGGAAGGCCTCGCGCTCGAGCTCCTTGACCCGCTCGCGGCTCACGTCGGTGATGTCGACC
The DNA here is from genome assembly GCA_003220535.1 of Candidatus Rokuibacteriota bacterium. Taxonomy (GTDB): domain Bacteria; phylum Methylomirabilota; class Methylomirabilia; order Rokubacteriales; family CSP1-6; genus AR31. Next base: position 70,046 of record QHSU01000080.1, on the reverse strand, counting down.
TCGCCGCGGCGGAGCAGCGCGATCCGCGTCGTCTCCTCGGGGACGAGCTTGAAGAGGACGGTCTTGTAGCGAGGGACGCCGATGCGCCAGTGGTTGTCGACCGCGGCCAGCTTGATGTGCGAGCCGGTCACCTGCTCCACGAACCGGTAGGGCCCGCTGCCCACGGGCTTCTGCGCGAACAGGTCGTCGCCGTTGGCCTCGATGTACTTTTTCGGGAGGATCATCCCCTCGGTGGAGAGCGAGCGCGAGAGATACGTCGGGATGATCAGCGTCGGCTCCTTGGTGACGATCACGAGCCGGTCGGACGCCGGCGTCTCGATGTCGGCGATGAGCGCGCGCAGCGGCCCGGCGTAGCCGGTCGTCGAGCGTTTGCCGATGGCGCGCTGGAGGCTGAACTTGACGTCCTCGGACGTCACCTCGTCGCCGGTGTGGAATCGAGCGCCCTTGCGCAGATAGAAGGTCCAGCGCCGATGGTCGGCGGAAGGCTCCCAGCGCGTCGCGAGGCCGGCGTCCTTGGACAGCTGCCCGTCGGGCGTCACACCGACGAGGTAGTCGAACATGAGTGACATGTAGTACTTGACCACGTGGCCGCCCAGCACCGGGTCCAGCACCTCCGTCGAGAAGCTCGAGAGCGCGACGGTGAGCTCCGACTTGGCTTGCGCGGCGGCCGGGCTCGCCAGGAGGGCGACCGACAGGAGCGCCGCGATGATTCCGAACGAGAGCTTCATGCTCAGCTCCTTTTTATTCGGGAGTGTCGTGACCGGGCATCGTCAGCTCCGAGACGTCGCGATGGTAGCACGGGGCTCGGGTCGGGCCGCGCCGCCCCGCCGGAGGCGCGACTCCAAATTATCGATCGGCCTACAATGCGGCGCCGCTCATCTCAGGTGGGGGATCGCGACATGGCCGAGCTCAGCCTGGGCCTGGGGCGCGCTCGGGAGGGGGGTCGGCTCGCGCACGCTGGCGCGACGCGTCGCCGAGCAACCCCAGCAGCAGGCCTTCTTCTCCGCGCTGAACGCGATGTCTAGGCGCCTTGTGCGCCCCCTGCTAACCCTTGACCGAGCCGGCGGCCAGCCCCTGGACGACGAAGCGCTGGCCCAGGAAGTAGAGGATGGCCACCGGCACCGAGGCCAGGACGGCGCCCGCCATCAGCTGGCCCCAGATGTACTGGTCGCCCACCACCATCATCGAGAGCTTGATCGGGACCGTCATCGTGCTCTGGTCCATGGTGAAGACCAGCGCCAGGAGAAACTCGTTCCAGGCCAGGGTGAACGAGAAGATCGCCGAGGCGACCAGGCCCGGAGCGGAGAGCGGCAGCAAGATCCGGATCAGCGCACCCACCTTGGTGCAGCCGTCGACCATCGCGTGCTCCTCGAGCTCGGGCGGAATCGACCGGAAATAGCCCATCAGCATCCAGGTGCAGAAGGGCACGGTGAACGACAGGTATGTCAGCATGAGGGAGCGGAGCGTGTTGCCGAGGCCGAGCGACACCACGATGGCGTAGAGCGGGACGAAGAGCATCGCGGTCGGGAGCAGGTACTTGAACAGGATGAGACGCCCGATCACGTCGCGCCCCCGGTAGCGGTAGCGGACGATGCTGAAGGCGGCCATCGCGCTCACGACCACGGTGACCGCGGTCGTGGTGAGGGCCACCGCCAGGCTGTTGCGGATGTTGATCAGCAGGCCGTCGCGCTGGATGACCCGGACGAAGTTCACGATGGTCGGCTGCCGCGGGAAGTAGCTGAAGTCCTCGTAGAGCTCCTTGTTCGTCTTGATCGCGGTCGTCACCATCCAGAAGAGCGGCACGGCCACCATGACGACGAAGAGTGCGAGGCACGCGTAGGTGAGGATCCTGACGCTCACGGGTTCGCGCATGAATCTCCTCCCTGCCTAGTGGGCCCTGCGCTGGAGCAGCGAGGTGACGACCAGGATCAGGCCGACGAGCAGCGGCAGGAAGAGCATCGAGACGGCCGCGGCTTCGCCCAGGCGCATGTTCACCATTCCCATCTGGTACGCCAGCAGGGTGTACACCACCGTGGCGTCGGACGGGCCGCCGCCGGTCAGGAGGTACACGGGCTCGAACGCGTTCGCGGTCCAGATCGTCGACAGCATCAGGACGACGCCGATGATGTGATAGAGGCTCGGCAGCGTGATGTGGCGGAACTGCTGCCAGCGCGCGGCGCCGTCGACCTGGGCCGCGTCGTACATCTCCTGGGGAATCGTCTGCATGCCCGCCAGGAAGGAGATCGCGAAGAAAGGAAAGGCCCGCCAGCAGTGAGCGACGATGACCGAGGCCATCGCGGTGCTGCGGTCGGAGAGGAACGCGATCGGGCTCCCGATGAGGCCGAGGTCGAGCAGCGCATAGTTGATCAGCCCGCTCAGCGGATCGTAGAGCCAGCGCCAGACCAGGTAGACCACGAAGGCCGGCATCACCCACGGCAGCAGCAGGAAGGCGCGGAAGAAGTTCCGGCCGCGGATCTGCTGGTTGAGCACGACCGCCACCGCCATGCCGAGCACGAACTTGATCGCGACGGCCGACACCGTGAGCACGGCGGTGTTGACGAGCGCGGCACTGAACTGCGGCGCGCCGAGGACGTAGCGGAAGTTCGCCAGACCGACGAAGCTCCCGGGCGATCCGACCGCTTTGTCGGTGAAGGCGAGCCAGATCGCGTAGAAGAACGGATACAGCACGAGCCCGAACAGGATCAGCGCCGTCGGGGTCAGGAGCCCGATCCCCTCCAGCGCTTCCCGGCGGAACCAGGGAAGCCGACGCGCGCCCCGCGGGGCCGCCCCGACCGGCACCGCCACCGTTGCGGATCGCTGTGTGATCGCCACGGTCGCCTCTGCCCTATGCGTACTTGGCGTAGATCCGGTTGAGTGTGTCGAGCGTCTCGACGAACGCTTTGTCGCGCGACCAGTTGTCGACGACCAGGCGCTGGAGCATTCGCGAGATCGTCGTGTTCGTGAACTGCTCGCGCCAGGCGTCGTTGAAGACGTCCGGCCAGCCCTGCGGCTCGCCGCGCAGCGACATCTCGACGAGGCCCTTCATGAACGGCTTTTTCTTCCAGACGTCGAATGGCAGGTACGCCTTCAGGACCGGACCCCACTGGCTCACGCTGTACTCGCGGTCCATCTTGCCCGGCTCCATCGAGTCCCACAGGAACTGCTTCGCCAGCTCCGGGACCTTCGTGTATTTCAAGATGGCGCGCGAGCCGAAGGTGACCGGATGGACCAGCTCCTTGGGCCCCCGGGGGTAGGTGTAGTGGCCCGTCTTCGCCAGGAGCTCGGGGTTGTTCTCCTCGAGCCACAGCGAGAGCGTGATCGGGTTGAGGATGAACACGACCTTGCCGGACTGGAAGGTGGAGTTGTTCATCGTGTTGTCCCAGGTGGTGACCCCGGGCGGGAGCACCCCGGACTTCCAGACGTCGGTGAAGTAGTCCAGGAACTCCCAGACCTCCTTCTTGTGGTCGCCCAGGATCACTCGCTTGCCGGCGCCGTCGGCCAGCCGCGCCCCGTACGACTTCATCATGTCTTCCCAGACCTGAGAGTCTGTCTGGTTGCTGACGGGGATCCCGAGGCCGAAGACCCGTGGAAGCTTCTGGGCCTTCTTGGCGTACGCCAGCATATCGACCCAGGTGGCGGGCGGCGGCGTGAGCCCGGCCTCGCGGATCAGGTCGTCGCGCGTCATCAACATGAAGCCCTGGAACCCGAACATGATGTGGTGGACCCGCCGGTCGGGCTCCAGCATGAACTTGTGGGCGTTACCAACCCACCCGCCGTACGTCTTCTCGAGCTTCTGGTAGATGTCGGTCACGTCCAGGAGCTGCCCGCGGCCCCGCAGCTCGACCGCGTTGGACTCGACGATGTCGGGCGTCGCCTTGGCCTCGATGGCGGCCGTGATCTTCGGCAGGAACTCCTTCAGCGGCACGAGCGTGACCTGCAGATCGACATTGTTCTTCTTCGCCCACTCCTGGGCGAAGTTCATGCGCGCGTCGTCGCTCGACTTCAGGAACTGATAGCACCAGTAGACCAGCTTGGGCCGCTGCCCCACGGCCGGCGCCGCGAACGGCAGTGTGGCGCCGGCCCCGGCAGCGAGCGCGGCCGACGTCTTGAGAAATTCTCGACGGGTGTGACGGATCGCGGGGCGTGCCATCGACCTTCCTCCCTTGTCACGCGGACGCGTGACACTCACCACGGGCCGGGGCTCGACGCATCAGAGGTGCCCTCGCGGCAGACTATGCTCCGCCCCCTGGGCCCGGTCAAGACCGGGAACCGACCCGGGAACCGACCCGAAAACCGACCGGGGAAATCCCTGACCGTGCAATCCCTGACCGTTGCCCTCTTGGATCGGGACATGCCGCCCGGGGCGGAGCCCGAGGAGCTGATGGCCATGAAGGTGCCGGCGCTGATCATCCCCGGCGATGATCCGTCTCACGCCACGTCAGGGGCACATTACCTGCACGAGCTCTTGCCTCGGCCCGAGTTCTGGACCGTCATGCCGCCGGAGCAGACGCCGGAACGAGTGCGCGACCGCATCATCGAGTTCGGCCGAGCGCACAAGTAGCCGGGACCTCACGCGAGATGGATCCACTCTGGACGGACCTTTCTCCGGGCGGTAGCCGCGTCTCCGTGTGGGATTACACCCTCCAACCGAGCTTGATTTCAGCCCTAACGGGGCGATCTCACGCTGAAACTCCCTTGTGAATTTGTGGGGATAAGTGGATAACTTCGCGATTGACAGAATCGCGTTTCAGGATTTACAAACCCGCGAATGCTCGACACTGGCCGGCATGCCCATCAGATCCGCGCGCTGAGTGGTGTCGCAGGCTATCTCTGCTCGGCGCTCGACGTGCTCGCGCTCAACGGATGCGACTGGTTCACGACCGACATCCTCGAGATGTTGGCCGCCATCGATGGGCAGATCGCGGTACTGAAGAAGCTCGGCAACGAGAGTTCTTCATGAACCAGCGATTCGTGTCGCTCGCGTTCACGGCCGGGACCGGGAGTCTCAGCGTGCAGACGCCGCCCAACGCCAATCTCGCGCCGCCGGGATACTACATGCTCTTCATCTTCGACACGAACGGGGTGCCGTCGGTGGCGGCGATCATGCGGATCGGCTGAGCGATGACACGACAGGGTGTCGCGGCGATCGTGCTCCTCCGGCGGGCCGCGACGTTCGCGCTGACCTACTTTTCTCCCAGATAAGTTTTTCGGACCAGGTCCGACCGCAGGAGCTCGACGGCGGCCGCCTGCAGCACGATGCGGCCGGTCTGGATGACGTAGCCCCGGTGGGCCACGCGCAGCGCCATCCGCGCGTTCTGTTCCACGAGGAGGATCGTCGTCCCCTGCCGGTTGATGTCCTGGACGATGTGGAAGATCGTCTCGACGAGGATCGGCGCCAGGCCCATCGACGGCTCGTCGAGCAGGAGCAGCGTCGGGTGCGCCATGAGGGCGCGGCCAATCGCCAGCATCTGCTGCTCGCCGCCCGAGAGTGTCCCGCCCTGCTGCGCCGTGCGCTCGGCGAGGCGCGGAAAGAGCGCGAACACGCGCTCGAGATCGGGCGCGATCGCCGCGCGGTCCGGCCGCGCGAAAGCGCCGAGCTCGAGATTTTCCAGTACCGTCATCCGCGGGAAGATCCGCCGCCCCTCCGGCGACTGCGCGACGCCGAGGCGCACGATGCGGTCGGTCGCGAGGGTGTCCAGACGATGGCCGTTGAAGGTGACGCTGCCGCGGCGGGGCCGCACGGTGCCGAGGATCGTCCGCAGCGTGGTGGTCTTGCCGGCGCCGTTGCTGCCGATGAGCGTGACGATCTCGCCGGGCGCGACGGAGAGCGACACGCCGCGGAGGGCCCGGATGTTGCCGTAGTAGGTGTGGACGTCCGCCAGCTCAAGCATGCGGCTCGGGCTCGTAGCCGGTGCCGAGATAGGCCTCGATCACTCGGGGATGACGCTGGATCTCCGCGGGCGAGCCTTCGGCGATCCGAACACCGTAGTCGAGCACGGTGATCTGGTCGGAGATCCCCATGACCACCTCCATGTCGTGCTCGATCAGGAGGATCGTCAGATCGAGCTCCCGCCGCAGCGACCCGATCAGGACGGTCAGCGTCTCGGTCTCGCGCGGATTCATGCCCGCCGTCGGCTCGTCGAGCAGGAGCAGCCGCGGCTCGGTCGCGAGCGCGCGGGCGATCTCCAGGCGTCGCTGGTCGCCGTAGGGCAGGTTGCGGGCGAGGTCGTGCGCCTTGCCGTCGAGGCCGATGAAGGCGAGCAGCTCGCGCGCCCGGTCCCGCGCGCGGAGCTCCTCGGCGACCACGCCCGGCGGTCGGAGCACGGCCCCGGCGACGGTCGCGCCGAGACGGCAGTGCTCGCCGACGAGCACGTTCTCGAGCACGCTCATCTCGGGGAAGAGACGGATCGACTGGAACGTGCGCGCGATGCCGCGCCGGACGATCGCGTTCGGCCGAAGCCCCGCGAGGCTGGCGCCCTCGAACACCAGACGGCCTGCGTCGGGCCGGATGAGACCGGTCACGATGTTGAAGAACGTCGTCTTGCCCGCCCCGTTCGGGCCGATCAGCCCGATGATGGCGCCGCGCGGAACGACCAGGTCGACCTCGTTGAGGGCGACGACGCCTCCGAAGCGTCTGGTCACGCCCTGCACCTCGAGAATCGACGCCGTCGCCGACGCGCCTCCGCGCGCCGCACGGTCGCGGAGCCAGCCCGGGAGGGCATCGACGCGGGGGGCCGGCGCCGGCTCGACGTGCGAGTCGCCAAGGTCGTCGCCGCCGACCACGATCGGGCGCACCCGGCGCCCGGCGAGGCCCTCTGGCCGAAGCAACATGACGAGGACCAGGCCGAGGCCGAAGAAGAACCATCGCCATAGCGTGAGATCGGCGGACACGAGCGCGGGAACTCCGACGGCCCGCCCGATCCATCGCACGAAGAACGTGGTCTGCGAGAGCACCACGCGATCGAAGATGGTGATGAGCATTCCGCCGAGGATCACACCCTTGAGGCTGCCGGCGCCGCCGAGGACGACCATGCAGAGCAGCATGATCGACACCTGGAACTCGAACGCGCCCGGCGTGATGGCCTGGAGCTTGGCGGCGTACACGGATCCCGCGAACCCCGAGAACGACGCGCCGAGCGCGAACGCGAGGAGCTTGGTCGAGATCGGGTTGACGCCCGTGCAGTCGGCGGCCGTCTCGTCCTCGCGGATCGCCATCCAGGCCCGGCCCAGGCGCGAGTCGCGGAGCCGGTTCATCGCCCACAGCGACGCAGCGCCGATGACCAGGATCAGGAAGTACCAGGGCACCGGATCGGTCTCGAAAGGGACGCCGGGCAGATACGGCCGACCGATTGGATTCACGCCGTTCTCGCCGCCGGTGAGATTCAGCCGCTCGATCGGCCGCCACCCGCCGATCTCGAGCGTGATGTCGCCGAGATTGCGGATCGCCACCGGGATGATCTCGCCGAACCCGAGTGTGATGATCGCCAGATAGTCGCCGCGCACCCGCAAGGTCGGCGCGCCGATCGCCAGGCCGAGGAGCGCCGACATCGCCGCCGCGAGCCAGATGCAGAGCCAGAAGCTCCAGGGGTGGCCGTAGAGCGGCGAGCCGAGGAGCGGCGAGTTCAGGAGCCCCATGGCATAGGCGCCGATGGCGAAGAACGCGGCGTAGCCGAGGTCCAGCAGGCCCGCATAGCCGACCACGATGTTGAGCCCGAGGGCGAGGAGCACGTAGATCATCCCGTCGGAGACCGCGTGCACCGTCTGGAGCCCGAGCCCGCGGTCGACGAACGGGTAGACGAGCAGGACGGCGACGAGCGCCGGCCAGCGGAGCGCGCGCCTCATACTTTCTCGGCGGGCCGCGAGCCGAGGAGGCCGTGGGGGCGAAAGACGAGCACGAGAATGAGAATCGAGAAGACGATCGCGTTGGTCCAGCGGGCCGAGATGTACTGGTCGCTCCACGCCGACAGGAATCCGATGAAGAATCCGCCGAGCGCCGCGCCCGGCATGTTGCCGATGCCACCGAGCACGGCGGCGGTGAAGGCGCGGAGGCCCGCCTGGTACCCCATCCACCACTGGCCGATGTTGTAGTACATGCCCTGGATGAGTCCGGCGGCGCCCGCGAGCGCCCCGCCGACGAAGAAGGTCAATAAGATCGTCCGTTCGACGTCGATGCCCATCGCCTGCGCGGTCTCACGGTCCTGGGCCGTCGCCCGCATGGCCTTGCCCCACCGGGTCCGCGCCACAAAATAGTTGAGGGCCAGCATCAGCGGGATCGTGGCGCCGACGACGAGCAGGTCCTTGGTGGTGACGAAGATGGCCGAGTCGATCCCGAACCACTCGCGCAGGATGTCCACCGACGGAAACACGTCGGGATACGAAATGGGCGCCGGTCCTTTCCAGAGAAGCGCCACGTTCTCGAGCATGAAGGACACCCCGATCGCGGTGATGAGCGGCGCGAGCCGAGTCGAGCGCCGGAGCGGGCGATATGCGACGCGATCGATCGCGACGTTGAGGATCGCGGTGGAGAGCATCGTGAGAAGGAAGACCAGGGGCAGCATGGTCACGAGCTGCCACCCCGTCAGCGTCTTCGTCACTCCGAGCAGCGCGAACCACGAGAGCGAGATGAAGAGACCGAGCATGAAGACGTCGCCGTGGGCGAAATTGATGAGCTCGATGATGCCGTACACCATCGTGTAGCCGAGCGCGATCAGCGCGAAGACGGCGCCTCGGGTGAGACCGTTGATCGTCTGCTGGACGAGAACCTCCCACCACTCCATGGGTCCAGCGGGCGGGGAGGGCCGGCGAGCCCGGCCCTCCCCGACAGGGCTACTCGAGGATGGTCTCGAACTGGAACTTGCAGCCGATCGGCCCGTCGGCCTTCACGGCCTTGAACCCGGACATCGTGTCGTAGTCGACGTCGCCGTTCTCGTCGAAGCTCCACTTGCCGTTGATGCCCTCGAAGTTCTTGGTGGCCGCGATCGCTTTGCGCACCGCCTCACGTTTCTCGGTGACGTCTTTCGCGCGCTCCAGCTGCGGCGCGGCTCTGCGGATCGCGTCGATGATGACCCGGCCGCCCTCGGCAGCGTAGAGCGCGTACGAGGTCGGCTCCTTCCCGAACTTCGCCTTGTAGGTCTCGTAGGTCTTGGCGCCGACGCCCCGCATCTTCTCGAAGGGCAGGCCGGCGAAGGTGAGCCGCATGTCCGTCCCGAGGGCCGCGTCGCATGTCGCGCTCTTCAGCAGCTCCTCTTCGAGGAGCCCGTCCGGGCCCATGAAGCGGGTCCGCGGCGCGACGAGGCCGACCTCCTTCATCTGCCGGATGATCACCTGAGCCCCGGTCTCGATGACGCCGCCCAGGTAGACGAGGTCGGCGCCCGAGGCCCGGATCTTCGTCAGGACCGGCTTCTGGTCGGGCTGCTTCCAGTCGATGCCCTCGTTGGCGACGACGGGTAGCCCGATCTTCTTCGCGGTGGCTTCGAAGACGTCGGCGATACCCTTGCCATAGAGCTCCTGGTCGTTGAGGATGTAGACCTTCTTGGCACCCAGGCGCTTGGCCCACTTGGCGCCGACCGCGCCCTGGATGTCGTCCGCCGGGATGGGTCGGAAGTAGTTCACGAACCCGGCCGGGCGGTAGATTTCCGGCTCGCCGGGCGCAGCGCCGCGCTTCTTCGTCAGCCCGGGATACGTGTTGGCCGGCGTGACCTGAGCCATGTGCGCACGGTTCGTGATCGGGATCGAGACCTTCGCGGCGCCCGAGTTGTAGGTGCCGATGTACACGATCGCGAGTGGGTCGCCCACGGCCTTGTTCGCGTTCTCGGCCTCGACCGCGCCGTCCCACTTCCCGGTTTGCGGCGATGCGTCGTCGAGGTTGACCACCTCGAGGCAATGGCCCGCGACCACGCCACCGACCTCGGACACGGCGAGGTCGATGCCGTTCTTCATGCCGGTACCCTCGGGAAGCATCGCGCCCTGCATCGGCCACGAGGTGTAGAGACGGAGCTTGCCCTTGGGGCACTGCTGGGCGTCGACGCCCGCGACGAGGATGCAGAGGCTCAGAAGCGCGACAGCGACAGCGGCGACTCGAGACGGTCTCATGAGTGATCCTCCCTGCTTGGCGCCAGGACGCAGCCCTCGACCAGGATGGCGGGTATGAGACTATGGCTTCTCGTCGGTTGTCAACGGTCGCGCGACTGCCCGCGCCGGAAGCAGTCGCGCGGTTGGATGCGAGACTGAAATTGGGAGGAGTCGAGAGGGGGGCGGAGGGTGTACGCATGCCGTGCACCCGGAACCCCCCTCTCTCAAAGAATGCGACCGCGCGTGATCTACGAGGCCAAACCCGGGTCGCCGCTCGAGGTCGACCGCGGGCTCTACGAGCGCCTCGCCCGTGAGACCGGTCGACGGACGCTCGTCGAGCGGTTCGTCGTCCCGCGGCGCTCGGGTCGGGCGTGGCCGGTGCGGGCCGGACAGATCTTCCGCATCGTGGCCGTCGAGGGCCCGCAGGTGGCCGACCTCAACGTCTGGAACCTCACCAACCCTCGCGAGCGCTTCTGGGCGTCGCGTACGCGACAGCTGCACCGGGCGCACCTGACGACCTTTGACCGGCTCTGGTCCTGTCTGCCGTACCTGCGGCCGATGCTGACGATGACCGGCGACAGCATCCAGTACGGACGCGACCAGGACGGGGCAGGGTGCCACGACCTCCTCGGCACCCGGTGCGATCCCTACGTCCACAAGCTGCTCAACGGCGAGGAGTTCGACCTCTGTTGCCACAGTAACCTCGTGCGCGCGGTGGCTCCGTACCGGCTCACCGAGCTCGACGTGCACGACGTGCTCAACGTCTTCCAGGTCACCGGCCTCACCACGGACGGGCGCTACTTCGTCAAGCCGAGCCCGGCGCGCGAGGGCGACTTCGTGGAATTCTTCGCCGAGATCGACGTGTTGTGCGCGATCTCGGTGTGTCCTCACGGCGACCTGTCGGTGGCGGTCTGGGGGCCCGACGCGGGGGATCCGCTCACCACGTGTCGTCCGCTCGGCGTTGAGATCTGGGAGCCGGCTCCCGAGCTGCTGGCCGGCTGGGCGGGGCCGGCGGCGTCGGACTACCGCGGGGGCCACGGTCTCAGGAGAGAGCCATGTCCGTAGCGCTGATCCGGGAATACTGGGCGTATCACCACTGGGCAAATCGCCGGCTCTTCGAGGTGGTGGCGGCGCTCGGCGAGGAGGCGGCCGGGCGCGACGTCGGGAAGCAGTTCAGCGAGCCCGGGCTTCGCGCGACGCTCGTCCACATCTACGGCGCCGATTGGTTCTGGCTCGAGACGTGGCGGGGCCACCCTCCCTCGATCGTCCGCGGCGATCCGACCTACGGTCTCGACATCCGCACACTCGGCGAACTCCGGAAAAAGTGGGACGGGCTCGAGGCCGAGCAGCGGCGCTTCCTCGCCGACCTCGCCGACGGCGACCTCTGGCGCCCTCTCGAAGGGAAGACACCGGAGGGCCGGACCTACAACCGCCCGCTGAGTATGCTCCTTCTCCACGTTCCCACCCACGCAGCCCACCACCGGAGTGAGCTGGCCACGATGCTCACGATGGTGAGCGGCTCGCCGCCTGACACGGGCGTCAATTCGTACTACCGGGAGAAGTCCGAAAAAGGGGACCGCCAGTGAGCCCTGAGCTCGTCACGATTCCGGCGCGTGGCGGCAAGGCGGCGCAGGCGAGCGCCGGCCAGCACATCAAGGTCGTCAACACACACGGCACGCAGGTGGTCGACGCGTGGGCATTCAACGCGCGCGACCTGACGGAGTGGATGTCGATGGAGGCGAGCCGCACCTCGTTCATGAAGCTCGCGGCCGCCGTCGGCGACACGTTCGTCACCAACCAGCGTCGTCCGATCCTGACCCTGGTCGAGGATACTTCGCGATGCGCGCACGACACGCTCATGGCGCCCTGCGACCGGTGGCGCTACAGACTGCTCGGCGTCGAGGGCTATCACGACAACTGCCGGGACAACCTGCATTCGGCGCTCGCGAACCTCAGCGTCGTGATCCGGGCCACGCCTCCCTCGCTGAACCTCTTCATGAACATCCCGTGGACGGCCGACGGCCTCCTCGCGTGGGGCGAGCCCGTGTCGCCGCCCGGAAGCTATGTCGTGCTCAGGGCCGAGATGGACCTCGTCGTCGCCCTCTCCGCCTGTCCTCAGGACATTCTGCCGATCAACGGCCGGACCGGCCGGACGACCGAGGCGCACTTCTCGATCCAGTAACGCCCGAGGGGCCTGTCGGCCCGAGGGGCCTGTCGGCCCGAGGGGCCTGCCGGCCCGAGGGCGTCGTCGCTCGCACGACGGGCGAGCCTCACACTCGGCCGAAATCGACCGCGGTCGAGTTTCCGCCGCTGACGAGGACGCCCACTTGCTCTCGCGCGGCGGGCACGTAGGCTCCGCTGAGGATGGCCGCGAGAGCTGCCGCGCCGCCCGGCTCGGCCACGATTCTCACCGAGCTCCACAAGGCCTCCTGGGCGCGGCGAATCGCCGCATCGCTCACGAGGACGACCCTCGCGACGCCGGCCTGCGCGATGGGGAACATGAGCTTACCGACGCGGCGCGGTGCGAGCGAGTCCGCGGCGATGCCGCCCGCCGGGGCGTCGACCGGCCGACCGGCCCTCAGCGCCTCCGAGAGCGTCGGCGCCATCTCGGGCTCGACACCGACGATCGTGACCGTGCCCCCATACCAGCCCGCGATGCCACCGATCAGCCCGCCCCCACCCACCGGCACCAGCACCGTGTCGAGCCCCGGAGCTTGCCTCGTGAGCTCCATCCCGAGCGTGCCCTGCCCGAGCAGCGTTTCGACTTGATCGTAGGCGTGCACCGGCAGCGCCGCCGACTGCTCGACCCACGCCTCGCTGGCCGCGAGCGCGTCAGCATACCGGTCGCCCACGATGGACAGCTCCGCGCCGTATTCCCGGATCCGCCGAATCTTGGCCGGTGACGACACCGTGGGCACGAAGATCTTCGCGCGCACCCCGAGCCGCATCGCGGCGTACGCGACGGCGGCGCCGTGATTGCCACCGGACGCGGCGACCACGCCGGCCGCGGGGAGCGGGCGCAGGAGCAGGTTGGCGAACGCTCCGCGCGCCTTGAACGACCCGGAGTGCTGCAACAGCTCGAGCTTGAGCACGAGCGGAAAGGACGAGACCCCGAAGTCCGCGCCGCTCACCTCGAGCGTCGGTGTCGCCCGAACGTACGGCGCGATGATCGCCGCGACCCTCTCGATGCTCTTCCGGTCGACCCTGCTCGTCACCCCGAGCCTCCTCACGCGAATGCCGGGCCACGTCCCGATCGCCGCGTATCTTGACATGGACTTAGTCAATTGGCAAAGTGGCGAATATGCTTTCCGTCGACGTGGCCAAGGCGCTGGCCAACGAGCGCCGCCTCCAGATCCTCGGCTGGCTCCGAGCGCCGCGCGCCCACTTCCCGCCGCAGGTCGACGGCGACCTCGTGCGCGACGGCGTCTGCGGCGTGTTCATCGCCGCGAAGCTGGGCGTCAGCCAGCCGACCGCCAGCGAGCATCTGAAGATCCTGGCGCAGGCCGGGCTCGTGCGTGCCAAGCGGATCAAGCAGTGGACGTTCTACAAGCGGGACGAGAAGCGGATCGCCGAAGTGAAGCGCGCGTTTCGCTCCGCGTGGTAGCGGCGGCCCGGAGGATCTCGCCATGGCTCATCGCTTCGTCATCGCGGACGTCTTCGCGGCGGCCCCGTTCTGCGGCAACCAGCTCGCGGTCTTTCCGGACGTTCACGCCCAGGACCGAGCTCCCCTTCGCCGGTCATCCGACCGTCGGCACCGCGACGGGCTCCGGAAGCGCGACGCTCGCCGGGTGCCTGGCCGACCGCGCGCCGACCGATGGAACGTTCACGTGGCACATCGACCAGGGCGTCGCCATGGGCCGTCCGAGTCTGCTGGAAGCGTCGGCCGAGAAGCGTCGGGGGCGGACGGTCGCGGTGATGGTCGGCGGGCCCACGGTGCTGGTCGGCAAGGGCAGCATGACCGTCCCGCCCGGGTTCTGACGTCGACGCTCGGCCGCATGCGTGTGCTAGCATCGCCGCGTCATGACGATCCACCGCAGCGTCGAGCGATTCCTCACCACGCACACTGGCAGTCTTCCGCGTCCCTCGGATCTGATCCGCATGATGTTCGCGAAGGAAGAGGGCGTGCCGGTCGATGCGGCTGCCCTCGGGGCCCGCATCCGCGCGGCGGTGGCCGAGACCGTGCGGAAGCAGGTGGAGGCTGGCGTCGCGATCGTGAACGACGGCGAGATGAGCAAGCCGAGCTACGCGACCTACGTCAAGGATCGGCTGAACGGATTCGGGGGCGCCAGCCATCCGCTCCAGTACCGGGATCTCGTGGATTTCCCCGAGATGGCCAAGCGCGTTTTCGGCGACCCCGGGCGATCACGCCGCCGGACGCCGGCGTGCGATGGACCGATCAGCGTGCGCGACCCACGAGCCGCCGCGATCGACGTGGAGAATCTCCGGGCGGCGCGTGACGCGGCGAAGGCCGAGCATGCGTTCATCTCGGCCGCCTCGCCGGGCGTCATCTCGCTGTTCTTCCGCAACGATCACTACCCGAGCCACGAGGCCTACCTCTTCGCGATCGCGGACGCGATGCGGCCCGAGTACGAGGCGGTGGCGCGGGCCGGCTTCACCCTGCAGCTCGATTGCCCCGACCTCGGGATGGGGCGGCACATCCAGTTCGCCGATCTGAGCCTCGACGAGTTCCGCACGATGGCCCGCCTCCACGTCGAGGCGATGAACGCGGCGCTGGCGAACGTGCCCCCGGAGCAGTCGCGGCTCCACCTGTGCTGGGGCAACTACGAGGGGCCGCACCACTACGACGTCGCCCTCGGCGACATCATCGACATCGTCTTCACCGCCCGGCCCGCGGGTCTCTCGTTCGAGGCCTCGAATCCGCGACACGCGCACGAGTGGCGGCTGTTCGAGCGCGTGACGCTGCCCGCGGGCAAGGTCCTCATCCCGGGCGTCCTCGACTCGACCACCAACTTCATCGAGCACCCGGACCTCGTGGCCGAGCGCATCGGCCGCTACGCGCGCCTGGTCGGGCGCGAGAACGTCATCGCCGGCACCGATTGCGGTTTCGGCACCTGGGTCGGCCAGGCCGCCGTCGATCCGGACATCGCGTGGGCGAAGCTCGCCAGCATGGCTGAGGGCGCCCGGCGGGCGACGCGGGAGTTCTGGTAGGCGAGCGCTCAGCGCTCGGGGAGTCGACGTCGCATCGGGCTAGCTCGATGCGCCGTCAGTTCGGCCGAAAGGCCGATTCGCCTCACTCGTAGTCGAGCGCCACGGCGCAGGCGCGGCCGTGCGCGCGAGCGGCACGAGTCGCTGATCTAATGTCGATGGCGTGGGTCGCGGAACCCATCCGCATGGTCCCGTGAGATTCTTCGCGCCGGAGCGGGGCGTCGAGAACGATCGCGACCCTTGGTGCCACTTCCACGGTCGACTACTATTACGGGCACGACGAACGGATCGCGGACCCAATACACGGACGCCGACCCAGGTCGCGCAGGCGGCAGGCCGTCGTGGGCTGGGCACCGCCGGCGGAGGCGCGGCGAGAGAGAGTGAGGACTGGATCATGACGAACAGGCAACAGGGCGGGCTCTCGGTCATCGAGCAACTGGCGAGCTACGTCGCGACCGAATCGTTCGACAAATTTCCGGAGGCGACGGTGCGGGCGGCGCGTCGGGCTATCCTCGACACGTTGGGCGTGACCCTCGCCGGCTCGGTGGAGCCCACGGCGGCGCGGGTCCGCGCGATGATCGCGCATCGGCGTACCGCGGACGAAGCGACCCTGATCGGCACGGCGCTACGCGGGGCCGTCGAGGACGCCGCGCTCGCGAACGGTACGGCCTCCCACGCGCTGGACTATGACGACCTGAACCAGTCCTTGTCGGGGCATCCGTCGGTGCCGATTCTCGCCGCCGCGCTGGCGCTGGCCGAGCGCCGGCGCGCGTCGGGCGCAGCCCTCCTGGCGGCCTTCGTCGCGGGGGTCGAGGTCGAAGCAAAGCTCGGACGGGCGCTCAACCCGGCGCACTACGAGATCGGCTGGCATGCGACGGCGACGCTCGGCGTCTTCGGCGCAGCCGCGGCAGCGGCCAAGCTTCTCGGCCTCTCCGCCGAGCGCACCGCCCACGCGCTGGCCATCGCCGCGTCCATGGCGAGCGGCATCAAGGCGAACTTCGGCACGGACTGTAAGCCGCTGCACGTCGGCCACGCCGCTCGGTGCGGCATCGAGGCGGCCTTGCTCGCGGAGACTGGCTTCACGGGCAATCCGCGGGCCCTCGAGCACGGCGACGGCTTCGGCGCCACGCACGGAGCGGGCAGCCGACCGGCATGGGACCTGACCACGACCGGTCTCGGGGCGCCGCACGACCTCGTGGACCCGGGGATCGGGGTGAAGCGCTTCCCGGCCTGCGCGAGCACACACCAGGCGCTCGACGCGACGCTGGCGTTGGCGGCCGAGCATGCGATCGAGCCGAAGGCGGTCGAGGCCGTCGAGTGCGGCGTCAGCTACATGGCGCCGCACCAGCTCATCTACGACCGCGCGGAAACAGGGCTGCAGGGCAAGTTCTCGATGCCCTACTGCGTGGCGGTCGCCTTGCTCGACCGCACGGTGGGGCTCGCCCAGTTCGCCGACGCGCGCGTCCAACGCGCCGACGTGCAGGCCCTCATGCCGAAGGTGCGGATGTTCGTCCACCCGGAGCAGACGACCCGCGAGAGTCTCCCGACCCGGTTCAGCGAGGTGGCCATCACGCTGAACGACGGCCGCCGACTGTCGCGCCGCGTGCGTCACGCGAAGGGACAGCCGCAGAATCCGCTCACCGACGAGGAGCTCACGACCAAGTTCTACGACTGCGCGGCCCGCGTGCTCCCGCGCGAGCGCGCCGACTCGGTCCTGGCCGCCGTCCAGGCGCTCGACGCGGCGCCGGACGTGAGCGTGTTCGCGAGACTCTTGAGCGGCAGCGCCCGCTGACGACTGCAGTTGGGGCGCGCACCGCGTCAGCGCCGGAGCGTCAGACCCTGCAGATCGAGCTCGGGCATGCGCCCGGTCATCAGGTCGGCGACGATCCGCGCCGTCCCGCACGCCATCGTCCAGCCCATGTGGCCGTGGCCGCAATTGAGGAAGAGATTGCGGTGGCGGCCGAGCCCGAGGATGGGCGGCCCGTCCGGCGTCATCGGTCGGAGGCAGGCGCGGTACTGGCCGCGATCGTAGTCGGCGGCGTCGGGGAAGAGATCGCGCGCGAGCCGTAAGATGTTGTTGAAGTCGCGCGGCGTCCAGCCCCAGTCGTAGCCGCCGAACTCCGCGGTCGACGTGAGGCGCAGCCGGTCGCCGAGCCGCGACCAGCCGACCAGCCACCGCTCGTCGACGCCGGGCACCGTCGGCGGCAGCCCGCCGGGCTTCAGCGGGAACGTCGAGGAATAGCCCTTCGCGGGATAGATCGGCAGGCCGATTCCGGCCGTGCGCGCGACGATGGGCGCGCCCACGCCGAGCGCCAGGACGTAGTTGTCCGCCGTCAACGCGCCGTCGCTGGTGAAGGCCGCGTCGATCCGGTCGCCCTCCGCCCGCAGCGCGGTGACGCGCGTGCCGAGCCTCACCACGACGCCGAGCTGGTCGCGGCAGACCCGCGCCAGGTTCTCGACGAAGGCCCGGGCGTCGCCGCTCGAGTCGCCGACGTCGCGGATCGCGCCGGCGATCTTGTGCCGCACCGGCTCGAAGACCGGATCGAGCTTGGCGACGTCGCGGGCGTCGAGGATCTCCTGCTTCTGCCCATGCTCGGCGAGGAGGGCCATCTTCTTCGTGCCGGCTTCGAGCTCGGCCGGATCGCGATAGAGATAGAGCGCGCCCTTCGCGATCGCGTGGTACTCGATGCTCTCCGCGCGGACCAGCTCGTTCAGCGCCGCCTGGCTGTACTGGCAGAGCCGGAGCTTGATCAGCGTGTTCCGTCGCGCTCTTTCCGCCGTGCACTCGCGCAGGAAGCGGAGCCCCCACGTATAGAGATGGAGGTCGGGGGCCAACCGCACACGGATCGCCGTCTCGGCGCCGCGCAGCGACTGCCACAGCATGCGGGGGGCGCGCGGCGACGCCCACGCGAACGAGTGGCCGGGCGCGATGATCCCGGCGTTGGCGGCCGTGGCCTCGAGGCCGAGCGCGTCCTTCTCCTCGACGAGCGTGACCTCGTGGCCCGCCTTGGCCAGGAAGTAGGCCGTCGTCACGCCGACGACGCCGCCACCGAGGACGAGGGTCTTCACGGGATCACGCCTCGAGGAGGTAGCCGGCTCGCACCGGGTCGTCGGGATCGAAGAGGAACTGACTGAAGCCGGTGAGGTAGGCGGTTCCGGTGATCTCCGGCAGGATTGCGCGCCGACCCTCGACCACGGTCTCGGCGGCGATCCGGCCCGTGAAGTCGAGCCCCAAGAGCCCGCGGCTCGTGACCGTCGAGCCCACGCGCATCAGGCCACGGTGATGGAAGAGCGCCATGCGCGCGCACGTCCCCGACCCGCAGGGCGCGGCGTCGACCTGCCCCGGGCCCCACACGAGGGCGTTCGGCGACACGCCGGCTCCATCCGGGAGCTCGTGCAGGAGGACGTTGTCCACGCTGGCCTTGCCGAGGCCCGGAACATCGACGTGGAGCTGCGCGTTGACGGCCTCGCGGATCGCCACGCCGCGCTGGGCGATCCGCTTCGCAAGCTCCCGCCTCACGGCGACGCCGACGTGGGGCGCCTCCACGATCGCGAACACGTTGCCGACGCCGAGTGCCACGTCGACCGGCACTTCACCAACCGCCTCGACCTCAACGACCTGCCCGCTCAGCAGGACGAAGGACGGCGTCCATCGCAGCGTGACCTCGCGGACGCGATCGGCGTCCGTCCGCGCGATCGTCTCGACCACACCCGCTTCCGTGTCGATGACGACGGGGGTCTCGGCACCCCGGCGCGGCACCATCCCCGTCTCGATGGCTACGGTCGCGGCGCCGATCGTGCCCTCGCCGCACGAGACGTAGTAGCCACCGGGGTAGATGAAGAAGAGCCCGAAGTCGGCGCCCGCGGTGACCGCCTCCGTCAGCACTGCGATCAGGAGGCTCCGGTGCCCGCGCGGCTCGAGGCAGAGCCCCGTCCGCACGTGATCGAGATGCTCCTGGAACCAGCGGCGCTTCTCGCCGATGGTGCTCCCGGGGAGCCGCCCCAGGCCGCTCGTCAGCAGACGCATCCCGATCCCTGCGGTGTGAAAATCGACGGTCGAGATCACGCGATCGGATCGCATAGCCACCTCGGCTTGTAGCCACGCTTCGGCCGGCGGGGCCCCAGCCCCGCCGCGGCGCGCACTACAGCGCGGGAATCATACCGCAGACATTCGGCCCGCGAGGAGGCCCTGCGACAAGCAACCATCCGGGCGCCGACGCATCGACCCCGGCGGCGCCCGCGCGTCACCATGCCTGCCTCAAGAAGTAGGGCGCCGCGGCCTCGGCGAGCTGGATTCCTGGTCGGGCGTCCGCGAAGAGCTCAGTCGAGATGGCCGCGACCCGCTCGAGCACGGCGCGCTCGTCGAAGGCCAGGATCCGACGGTCTCGGAGCACCCAGGCTCCGTCGACCATGACCGCGGCGACGGCATCGGCGCCGCCGTGCTGGACCAGATGAGGCACGGTCACCGGCGCGCCCGCCAGCGCCG
This sequence comes from Candidatus Rokuibacteriota bacterium, assembly GCA_003220535.1. Classification (GTDB taxonomy): domain Bacteria; phylum Methylomirabilota; class Methylomirabilia; order Rokubacteriales; family CSP1-6; genus AR31. The sequence continues at coordinate 50,323 of QHSU01000080.1, read as the reverse complement.
CACGCCCGGTGTCGATGAGCACCAGGTCGGCGCGCTGACCGCGCTCGATCCGACCCAGGAAGCCCCCGAGCCCCAGGGCGCGGGCGCTCCCCGTCGTCGCCATCGCGAGGACCTGACGCGGCCCGGGCCACGCCCGCGGGTCTCGCATCTCCAGTCGTGGGAGCATGAGGGCCAGGCGCATGACCTCGAAGAGGTCGTGCGGGCCGCCCGAGTTGGACGAGTCCGTACCCAGCGCGAGCGGCACCCCACGCTCCAGCATCGCCGCAAGCGCGAGGCGCCCGCTGCCGAGCATCAGATTACTGGCGGGATTGTGGACCACCGTCACGCCGTGCCGCGCGAGGGGCTCCGCCTCGTCGGGCGCGAGCCAGATGCCGTGGGCGAGCGAGAGGCGCTCGGTGAGGAGACCACGGCGCTCCATCTCGGCGACGGTTCCGCCGGGCCACAGCGCCCGCCCACGCTCCGCCTGTGCCTCAGTCTCCACGAGATGCGTGTGAGCCGCGAGGCCGAGCTCGTCACCCAGGCGGCGCCACACGTCGGTCAGCGATCGCGAGCAGCGCTGGAACGCGTTGGGGCCCAGCACGATCGTGACGCGCCGATGACCGCGCCACCGGCCCACGAGATCGCGATACATCCGCTCGGCCCCCGCGGCGTCGGAGCGCGGCGCCGCCTCGAGCTCGGCACGGATCGCCGGGGGCAGCGCGATCTCCAGGAACTCGTGATCGAAGACGTCGTGCATGAACGGCGCGAACGCGACTCGCATGCCGCTCGCCTCGTGAGCGGTGAGCGCGGCCTCGACGTGGCGCGTGTGGGGGAAGTGGTCGAGGCACGCGGTGATGCCGTTGCGGAGCATCTCGGCGGCGCCGAGCAAGACGGCCAGGCGAATCGCCTCAGCGCCCAGCGCCCGGCCGTAGGCCGCAGTGTAGAGCGCCCACGGCTCGAGCGGCAAGCTGTTCTGGGTCCCCTTCAGCAGCGTGCTGTAGGAGTGGTAGTGCCCGTTGACGAGGCCGGGCATGAGCACCATGCCCGCGGCGTCGACCACCTCGCGGGCGCGTGCCCGCGTCTCCGCTTCCTCCCGAGGCGTCAGAGCGACCGCCGCGATCGAGTCGCCCTCGACGAGCACACCGCCCGGGCTCAGGGCATCGCCCACGCCGAGTCGGACCAGCCGCGCGTTGGCGATGTAGAGGCTCGCCGCCACGGCGCTCAGGCCGTCAGCGACGGGTACCAGTGGCGCTTGCCGGCGTGCGCCATCCGTCCGTCCCACTCGGCGAGGATCCGCACCGCCAGGTTCGCGGTCCGCACGGCGTGCTCGATGCCGCCGTAGACGAACCGGTCCGTGATGCGGTTGGCGATCGCGGTGCAGACGGCGCCCGCGCGGAGCTTGTAGAGTCCGGCCATCGTGAAGATGGTGGCCGCCTCCATCTCGAAGTTGAGCACGCCGGCGCGGCGCAAGTCGTCGACCTTGTCGCGGAAGAACGCTTGCTCGTACCCGTTGAACCCCGGCCGCCCCTGACCGCAATAGAACGACGCGGTCGAGCAGCTCACACCGACGTGGTACCGGAGCCCGAGCCGCTCGGCCGCTTCCACGAGCGCCGCCGTCACCGCGTAGTGCGCGACGGCCGGATAGGCCGGATCGACGTAGTACTGGCTGGTTCCGTCGTGGCGCATCGCTCCGGTCGAGATGACGATGTCGCCGCACTCGATCTCGGGCTGGAGCGCCGCCGTGGTTCCTACGCGGATGAACGTGTCCGCCCCGAGCACCGCCAGCTCGTCCACCGCGCTGGAGGTCGAGCCCCCGCCGGCACCGGTCGAGCAGCACGTGAGCGCGACCCCTCCGAGGCGGCCCGAGAAGGTTCGATGCTCGCGATAGTTGGCGATGCGCCGCGCCTCGTCCCACTCGGCGGCGATGAGGTCGACGCGGTCGGGGTCGCCCGGAAGCAGCACGTAGCGTTCCACGTCGCCGCGCTTGCACCGGATGTGGTACTGCAGGCCGGCCGCCATCTCCGGGCGAGTCGCTGCCGAGGTCCAGTCCGTCATCGCATCCTCCTGTCCGCCGCTATAGACGCGTGTCGCGACGGATCACGATCGCGGGATCTCTGGTGTCGAAGGCCACGCTCGGCACGACCCGAGAGACGTCCTCCTGGGCGCAGTAGTCGACGTCCTCCGGCGATCCGATGCGGCGCACGACGGCGGCCGACATCGACTGGTCGAAGGCCTCCCCGGCGCCGGCGAAAGCCATCGCGGCGTGGCGGGCGATCTTCGCCGACTCGAGCAGCGTCGCCGTCGTCCCCGCGGCCTGTGCGAACGCCTCACCGTGCCGCAGGAGCGCCGCGGCGCAGTAGGCGTCGTCGAGGGCCGAGATCCGACACTGCTCGCGCCCGGCGCAGACGAGGCTGACGCCGCGGTCGAGCCGGCCGGCCAGCGTGACCGCCGACCGCATCACCGCCGCCGCGTTGCGCATGCATCCGATGAGCACGTGCTCGACGCCGGCCTCGCGCAAGAGCGCGGCGGCGAGGGTGCCGTTGGTGGTGGCCAGGATCACACGTCGGCCCTCGAGGTCGAGCCCGCTGAGCGCGGCCGGCGAGGGGCTCAGTTCCGCGGTCGCCGCCTTGATCCCCGACGGCTCCTCGGCGCACACGAAGGCCCCTACGATCCGGGAGCGCAGCTCTGCGAGCCGTGCGCCGTCGCCGCCCGGGACGAGCACGATCTCGGGGGCGCCACGGTCCAGGAGCGTCACGATGGTGGTGCTGGCGCGGATGACGTCGATCAGCACCGCGATCGGCGAAGGCTGACGCGTCGCCTCGCGAGGCAGGAAGCAGACCTCGAAGTTCACGGAAGCGCGCTACGGGACGGCGGACGCGGACACCGCGTTGGCCGAGGGAACGTCACCCGGATCCGCGCCCTGCGCGCGCATCGCCCGCTGGATCGCCGCCGGGTCGACGTCGCGCACGCGAATGCCGGCCGAGAGCGCCAGCGCCGCCGCGATGCCGGCGGCCTGCCCCTGCACCATGCACGGCGGGATCTCGCGCGAGACCTTCTGCGCCTGCGGATCCGCCGAGTAGTGCCGTCCGGCCACGAGCAGCTGGTCGATGCGCCGGGGGAGCAGCGCGCGGTACGGGGTGTAGTAGTCGCGCCCCCGACACACCGTGTCGGGGAAGTGACGCCGCTCGAGCACGTCCTGCCTGGTGACGACGTATTCTCCCTGCAAGAGCCGCGTCTGGCGGACGCCGAGCTGCGGGGCCACGTCGAGAAGGTAGCAGCGCGCGAAGCCGGGAAGCTCGGCGCGGGCGAAGGCCACCAACGCCGCGATCCGGCGACGTCCCTCGAGCTCGGCGGCGGTCATGTCCTCGACCCGGACGGCGTCGTAGCCGGTCATGTGCGGACAATTGCACCAGACGACGCCGGACAGCGGCGTCTTGAGCCACCACATGTCCCAGGCCCCGCCCAGCAGATGCTTGGCCTCACGGTCCAGCGCGGCGAAGGCCGCCGGCTGCTCGTGCTCGAATCGGAGCGCCGCCTCGGTGTCGACGTTGCCGAGACGGAACACCGTCGTGACCATGTAGGCTCCGGTGACGTGTGGAGCGCCGGCCCGCGAAGCGACGTCGAGGTCGCCGGTGGCGTCGACGACGATGTCGGACAGGAGGGCCTGGCGCCCCGACTTGGTCTCGACGATCGCGCCCCGCATGCGGCCGTCCTCGACGATAGGCTCGGCAAACCAGCTGTGCAGGCGGAGCTTCACGCGGCTCTCGACGATCACGTCCCCGGAGACCCGCTTCCACCCGTCCGGATCGAACGCGACGGCGTAGACGATGGGTTGCGGCCTGCCACGCGCGCGAAAGTCGTTGCATCCCCAGCGGGCCCAGGTGCGCCACACGTCCCAGCCGACCCGGCGATCCTCGGGCGGCGGCGAGACGGCGAGGCCCAGCTTCTCCAGCCGTTCGATGAGCTCCCCGACGAGCCCGGTCGTCGTGATCTCCTCGCCGTTCACCATGTCGTCGAGCACGAGCACCATCCCGCCGGACGCGAGGCCGCCGAGATACGGATACCGCTCGACCAACGTCACCTCGGCGCCACTTCGCGCCGCGGCCACGGCGGCGCTCACGCCGGCCGGGCCCCCACCCACGACCAGGACGTCGCTCCGGTCCGCGACCGGCGTCGTGCGCGCGACCTCGGCGAGCGCCGCCGGCTCGACCATCACGACGCCTCGCCCGGCTTCCATGTCACGATCCGGCGCTCGGCGAAGCTGACCACCGCGAAGAAGACCACCGCCCACCCGGAGGCGACGAACACCGTCGCGTACAGGAGCGGCGACCGGAAGTTGTGGGTCGCCTCGATGATCAAGGCGCCCAGACCGAGATCGGCGCCGATCCACTCGCCGACGATCGCCCCAAGCACCGACGTGGTCGACGCGATCTTCAGCGCCGAGAAGAGGAACGGCAGCGAGCTCGGCACGCGAAGCTTCCAGAACACTTCGGCCCGGCTCGCCGACAGCACGCGCATCAGCTCAAGCGACTGCGGGTTCACCGACGTGAGACCGCGGACCATGTTGGCCAGGGTCGGAAAGAAGCAGATGAACGCGGCGATCACGACCTTGGAGGTCATGCCCAGGCCGAAGATGAGGACGAGGATCGGCGCCTTGGCGAGGATCGGGATCGTGTTGATGAACACCGCGATCGGATACAGCGCGGCCTCCAGACGCTTGGAATGCACGAACGTGACGGCGACGAGGATCGCGACCGTGTTGCCGATGAGGAAGCCGACGAAGCTTTCGACCGCGGTCGGCGCGAAGTTCCGCATGAGCGTCGGCAGCTCGGCCACCAGCGTGCGCGCGACTTGCGCCGGGGTCGGCGCGATGTAGACGGGGAGCGAGAACGCCCAGGCCAGAAGCTGCCACGCGGCCAGGAGCGCGGCAGCCGCCCCGAACGGCAGGAGCGTCTCGTACCGGGCTCGCGGCGATCCGGATGTCCTCGGCGCGGGCTCTCGGAGCGACACGGCTGGCTCGACGCGGCTCATTTGGAAATGGGGGGGAGCGGCGCCGCTCCTCCCCCATACCCCCCCACCGCATCAATCATCGTCACGGTGGCGACGTCAGTTCGTTTGTTCTCCACGAACGGCCCGTTCATCAGCAGGTCTGCAGGAGGGCTCGCAGACGCGAGGCGATCCGGATGAAGTCCGGCGTCTCGCGAACGCTGAGTGGCCGAGGGTAGGGCAGCTCGCAGTCGATCAGCTCTCGAACGCGGCCGGGGTTGGTCGCCAGGACGAGCACGCGCTGCGACAGGAAGACCGCCTCGGGGATGCTGTGCGTGACGAAGAGGATGGTCGTCCCGGTCTCTTGCCAGATCCGCAGCAGCTCCTCGTTCAAGGTGTCGCGGGTAATCTCGTCCAGGGCGCCGAACGGCTCGTCCATCAGGAGAATTCGCGGCTCGGACACGAGGGCGCGGGCGATGGCCACGCGCTGTCGCATCCCGCCCGAGAGCTCGTGCGGCAGGGCGTGCTCGCGCCCGGCGAGACCGACGAGCCGCAGGAGCTCTTCCGGCGTCCGCTGCCCCGACCGGTCGCGCTTCTTCGGGCCGACTTCGAGGGGCAGCCGCACGTTGTCGACCGCAGAGCGCCACGGAAGCAGCGTCGGATCCTGGAACACGAAGCCGAGCTCGCGGTTGACCCGGGCCGTCGCGGGCGGCCCGCCCAGCACCGACACCGTGCCCTGCGTCGGGGGAACGAGATCCGCCACGAGTCGGAGCAGTGTCGACTTTCCGCATCCCGACGGGCCCAGGAGACTGACGAAGCCGCCCGGTGGCACCTGCAGGCCGACGTTCTCGAGCGCGGTGACGGTGCCGCGCTCGCTCGTGAATCGGACGGTGGCGCCTTCGAGGCTGACGGCCGGATTCACGCCTGCGGCTCGCACGGCCATCACGGCCGGCCGGTTCGGCGCGCGCCCTACGCGCCGATCTTGGGCCGGGCGGCCGCCGTCGTCTGCAAGACCGATTCGGTCATCACGTCGGTCACCTTCGGGGCCGGGCCCTTGAACTGCTGGAGCTCGTCGTAGACGCGCAGCTGCTGCTCCCACACGCCTGGCTCCATCGTGCCCCAGCCCTTGGCCGCGGTGGTCTTGGTGAAGCTGAAGCCGAGCACCGGCTTGATCGCGTCGAGCTCGGCGTCGCGGTCCAGGTTCGGATATGCCTTCACGAGGAGGTCGACGGCCTTCTCCGGATTCTGATGCGTGTACTGCCACCCCCTGGCGGCCGCGCGGGTGAATCTGGCGAGTACGTCGGGATGCTTCTGCAGCGTCTCGTCGGTGGCGTAGTAGAGATTTGCGTAGAGCTGAATGCCCGCGTCCCAGAGCCGGAGGTCGATCCGCTCGGGGCCGAGCGGCCGAAGAGCGCTCACGTTCGTGAGCCAGCCGCTGACGGCGTCGACCTGGCCCGTCATGAGCGGCATCATGTCGCTGCCCATCACGACGACCTGCACGTCGGACTCCTTGATCTTGTGCTTGACGAGTAGCGCCCGCAGAAGGATGCGCGCGGTGCCCTGGGTGCCGATCTTCTTGCCGATCATGTCGTGCGGGCTGCGGATCGGCTTCTTGGGGAGCGAGAAGTAGGTGAAGGGGTGCTCCTGGTATCCGACGGCGAAGCACTTGACGGGAAGCCCACCGGCCCGCGCCAGCATCAGCGATGGGCTCGACGAGAGATTCCCCGCCTGGGCGGAGCCCGAGGCCACGATCGCGACGCCGTCGACGTTCGGGCCGCCCGGCGTGATCTTCAGATTGATCTGCTCCGCCTCGAAGTATCCGAGGCTTCGCGCCACCACCTCGCCGATCTGCCCGTTGCTCATGATCCAGCCCAGCTGGAACGTCACGTCCGTCGTGGCTCCCCGCGCGCGACGCGGAACCGAGAGAACGCCGCCGCCCGTCGCCAGCCCGGCGAGCACCGCTGCCGATCGACCGAGCATGTGGCGGCGTGTCAGACCCTCGCTCGTCGGTCTCCTGCTCATGCACGCTCCTCCTCGAGACTCCGATCGAACCGCCCAGCACCTTAGCCGGTTTCCGAAGAGAATCCAAGCGCGGGAGGTTCCCTTTGACCTCCGCCCCAGCGTCACCTACGCTGCCCCGGTGAGCGCCGGACGGCCCGGATGCCTCTGCGGTCTCGACCCGAGCGTGGAATATGGAGGCCCCCGCGCCGCCTTCGCGACGCTCGGCGGAAGTCCGACGTGGGGCCTCGGCGACCGGTTCCACGAGTTCGCGGCGACGCGGGGCCACGAACGGCTCGGCGTCCACCGGCCGCGCACGCCGTACGGGCTCGGCCCACAGGTGGAGCACTATCGGGGTCCGAGCGGGCGCGAGTTCCTGCGCATTCCGACCTACGGTCAGGTCGACAACGAGGATCCCCTGCTCCGCGCCAGCGAGTGGAAGGCGTTCTGGATCCTGTGGAAAGCCGGCGTGCGCGTTCTGCTCGTCGGCGGCACCAGCGGAAGCTGCGACTGGCGCCGCGCGGCGGGCGACGAGAGCGGCGTCCGTCCCGGCGATCTGGTGCTCCCGAAGAGCTATCTGACGCGCGACACGATGCCCACGGGCCTGCCCGGCACCGAGCTCGAGTTCTGCCTCGCGCATCGAGTCGCCATCATGGACGATCCCTTCTGCCCGCCCCTGGCCGATGCCCTGCGATCACGCGCCGCGCAGCTTCCCGACTTCCGATTCCGGCGCGTTCACGGACCCGAAGCGGGCGTGGTGCTCAACCGATGGCTGGCCGGAAACGGGTTCGAGTCGCTCGCCACGTGCCGGATGCTCGAGAGTTCGGGCCGTCAGACGGGTATGCCGATCATCACGGGTGACTGCGTCAGCCCGGTGCTCGCTCGCGTGTGCGGCATACACCTGGCCTATTACCACGTCGTCGCCAACTGGGGGACGGGCCTCGAGCCCGAAGACCCGACGATCTCGCTGAATCGACTCTACCTGGAGACGCTGCCGGCCGTGGCCGCCACCCTCGAGCTCGCGTTTCTCGCCGCGGTGAGCGAGCCGACCACGTGCCGCTGTCGCGAGCTCTTGCGCGTCCGACCCGCGGAGTACGCGCGGGCGATGAGCCCGCCGGCGGCGGAGTGAGTTCGACGTTCAGGAGGCGGAGTTGAAGACGATCACGCCAGCGCTCAAGCAGATCGCGTCGGGCCTGCGCTTTCCCGAAGGCCCGGTGGCGATGCCCGACGGCTCGGTGATCCTGGTCGAGATCGAGCGCCGAGCCCTCTCGCGCGTCACGCCTGACGGCAAGGTGCACGTGATCGCCACGCTCGGCGGTGGCCCGAACGGTGCGGCCATGGGCCCGGGCGGCAAGATCTACGTGACCAACAACGGCGGCCTGAAATTCATGGAGCGGCCGGGCAAGCTGTTCCCGATCGGCCAGGCCGACGACTACGCGAGCGGGAGCATCCAGGTGGTCGACCCGATGACCGGGAAGTTCGAGACGCTCTACGATGCCTGCGCGGGGCAGCGGCTGCGCGGACCGAACGATCTCGTGTTCGACCGAGCCGGCGGCTTCTGGTTCACCGACCTCGGCAAGACGCGCGAGCGCGACATGGATCGCGGCGCCGTCTACTATGCGAAGTCCGACGGCTCGATGATCAGGGAAACCATCTTCCCGCTGGAGCGGCCCAACGGCATCGGGCTCTCGCCGGACGAGCGGACGCTCTACGTGGTCGAGACGCCGACGGCGCGCTGCTGGTCGTTCCGGCTTTCGGCGCCAGGCGAGATCGAGTCGGCGAACGGACCGTATCGCGGCGAGAAGGGGACGGTCGTCACCGGGCTCGGTGGCTACCAGATGTTCGACTCGCTCGCCGTCGACAGCGAGGGCCACATCTGCGTGGCGACCCTGATCACGGGCGCGGTCAGCGACATCTGGCCGGACGGCAGCCGCGTCGACCAGTACACGCTCCCGGACATGATGGTCACCAACGTGTGCTTCGGCGGCCGAGATCTCAGGACCGCGTTCGCGACGCTGTCGATGGGCGGCACGCTCGTGTCGTTCGAGTGGCCCCGCCCCGGTCTGGCGCTGAACCATCTCAACACGTAACGTGCCGCCCACCAAGGAGCCCGGGCAATGAGCCTCACCGATCGCTACGGACTACCCGTATCCACCGCGTCGACCGTCGCCGCGGAGCGCTACCAGGAAGGCATGGACAAGCTCCTGTCGTACAGCTTCGGCGCCGACCGGGCGTTCGCCGCGGCGGTTGCCGCCGACGCGGGGTTCGCGCTGGGGCACGCCGGCGCGGCGCTCTTCGCTCTCTTCCAGGGCGACGGCTCGACCGCGAAGGCCGCCATCGATCGGGCGCGCGGCCTGGTGGCCGGGGCGACCCGGCGCGAGCAGCAGCACGTGGAGGCGCTGGCCGCGATCGCCGCCGGCGAGGCCGCGCGTGGGCTCGGTCTGATCGACGAGCACGTGAAAGAATTTCCCCGCGATGCCCTGTTGGTGAACCAGGCGGGCAGCAGCATCGGCCTGGGCGGGCGCGCGGATCGCGAGGAGTTCCGCGTCGCCTTCGTGGAGCGCCTGGCTCCCGCTTACGGTGATGACTGGTGGTTTCACTCCGCGCTGGCGTTCACGTACCACGAGGTCGGCCGCTACGAGGAATCCCGGCGCCTGTCCGAGCGCTCGCTCGAGCAGTACCCGGGCAACGCCAACGCGAGCCACAACATCGCCCACATCTGCTACGAGACCGTCGACAACGAGGGCGGGATCGCGCGCCTGTCGGACTGGCTCGGCGGCTACGACCGCCGCGCGCCGTTCTACTGCCACCTCGCCTGGCACCTGGCGCTGTTCGAGCTTCAGTGCGGTCGGCCCGCGCGGGCGCTCGAAATCTTCGAGCGCGACATCGCGGCGTCGTCCAACCCGCGTCTGGCGATGATCGACGGCTCGGCCCTGCTTTGGCGGTTCGGGCTCTACGACTATAAGGATGGGCCGCTTCCCTGGAGGCGGCTCGCCGACCTCGCGACGCGCGTCACGCGGCCGGGCTTCATCTTCGGCGACGTGCACGCCGCGCTCGCGTACGCCTCGGCGGGTGACGAGGCGGCCCTGTCGACGCTGATCGCTGGCCTGCGAGCGCTCGACGCCAAGGGACATCCTATTGCTGGAACGGTGGCGCTGCCCCTGGTGCAGGGCGTCGCCGCCTACGTGGCCGGGGATCACGCCGAGGCGCTGGCCCGCATCGGGTCCGTCGACGGCGAGATCCACCGCGTGGGCGGCAGCCACGCCCAGTGGGAGCTCTTCGAGGAAACGATGGTGGTGTGCCAGCTCCGGCTTGGACACTACGACGACGCCCTGCGGTTGCTCCGCCGGCGCCTCGCGTACCGCCCTTCGCCTCGCGACATCGTCTGGCTCGGTCAGGTCCAGTCCGCGCGGGACGTTCCCGAGACCCGATAGGAGAGCTCGGGGGGAACCCCCCTGGGGTCCCCTCGACTCCCATTCTGCTGCGTCAACCTTGACCAGCCTGATGCCGAACTGGCCGGTCAACACGGCAATTGCCGGAAGGTCCAGCGGCGACTCTCAATCATAAGCGCGCGCGGCGTCGTCGTTTTCGCCTATGGTCCACTCTGGCATCCGTTTTGCGACTCCCCGCGAGCGATTGATGAAATCTGTGAACACCAGGGTCTTCCGCCACACACGAAGCGCCGCGCTAACGCTGCATCTGCCTCTTCGCCGCCTGGCGCTGTGCCTCGATTGCGAGGCATGCTTTGAAATCGGAATCCCGTCGTGCCCCGCGTGTGGCGGAGATACCTGGGTCCTCCTGGCCAAGTTCCTCGACCAGGGGCCGCTCAAGGTATTGCCGCAGTTCCATCCCTTCCCCAAGAGCTGGACGGCGGGCCCGAAGCACGGGGACGACGCCAACGGGCAAGTCGCCAAGCAGATTCTGGTCGTCGCGCGTGACCGGCAAAAGCTCTACGAGTACGCGAAGCGCGCGTTCACCGGTAATCCCACGGTGGAAGTCATCCTCGATCGTCGCAGCGCGGAACGCCGCAGCGCCAATCGGTCCAGCACGCCAGATCGGCGCCGAGGCGATCGCCGGCTGATGCTCGAGGTCGACAACCACCTGCGCGCCCTCGGCTGGGCCATCGTGCGGCTCGACGTGTTCAGAACGCTCGGGCTGCCGCACCGTAGCGCTCCCCGCTGAGCCTCGATCGTCTTTCCCTGCTGTTCCAGGCCCTTGACCACAGCCGTGGAACCCTGCGAAGATCCCGGCGTGAACCTGATCGGCTCTGGCACGCGGTCGCAGTGGTGGTGGCCCTCCCTCGAGGGCGACCCCGTCTAGCACGCGCGCAAGAGCCAAGAGCAAAACGGAGCCGCCCCACCGGGGCGGCTTTTGTTTTGACGTCGCCTCGTGCCGGCCGGCTCCTCACCCTGGGGAGGCATGGTCATGACGAGAACCACGTACGAAACCGCGGGCCGGATTCGTGTCCACCGGACGGTCGAGGAGATCCCTGTCGCGGGCGCGATCGAGCCGGTCATCCTGGCACTCGATGACTCCCGCGGCGTGCTCCTGGCATCGAGCTACGAATACCCGGGACGCTACACGCGCTGGGACATGGGGTTCATCAACCCACCGCTCGTCCTCATCGCCCGCGCGCGCGGCTTCCGCCTCGACGCGCTGAACACCCGCGGCCGCGTCCTCCTGCCCTCGATCGCCGAGGCCTTGCGCGCGCTCGACGCCGTCGAGCGAATCGCGACCGCAGAGGCGTCGCTGGAGGGCGCGGTGCGCGCGCCCGCCGGCAGATTCGCCGAGGAGGAGCGCAGCCGGCAGGCGTCGGTCTTCTCCCTCTTGCGCGTGCTCGGCGCGCTCTTCCATCATCCGGAGGAGCCTCACCTCGGCCTCTACGGAGCCTTCGGTTACGATCTGGCCTTCCAGTTCGAGCCGATTCGGCCGCGCCGCGAGCGTCCCATCGAGCAGCGCGACCTCGTCCTCTATCTCCCCGACGAGCTGGTCATCGTCGACCACCGCCGGGAGGTCGCCATGCGCCGGAGCTACGACTTCGAGGTGGCGGGCCGCTCGACCGAGGGCTTTCCGCGCTCTGGGACCACCAAGCCGTACGTCGGGACCGTGGGGGCCTCCGGCAGGGGCGATCACGCTCCCGGGGAGTATGCGGCCATCGTTCGTCTCGCGCGTGAGGTGTTCGCGCGCGGCGATCTCTTCGAGGTCGTCCCGGGTCAGACGTTCTTCGAGGGCTGTCCCTCGCCACCGTCCGAGCTGTTCATCCGCCTGCGCGAACGCAACCCCTCGCCGTACGGCTTCCTCATGAACCTCGGCGAAGCGGAGTACCTCGTCGGCGCCTCGCCCGAGATGTACGTGCGCGTGGAGGGCGATCGCGTGGAGACCTGCCCGATCTCGGGGACGATCGCCCGCGGTCACGACGCGATCGGCGACGCCGCCCAGATCGTCGCCCTCCTCACGTCGGCGAAGGACGAGTCCGAGCTGACCATGTGCACGGACGTCGATCGCAACGACAAGTCGCGCATCTGCGTTCCCGGCAGCGTCCGGGTGATCGGCCGCCGACAGATCGAGATGTACGCCCGGCTGATCCACACCGTGGACCACGTCGAAGGGCGCCTCCGGGGCGAATTCGACGCGCTCGACGCGTTCCTCGCTCACGCGTGGGCGGTCACGGTCACCGGAGCCCCCAAGGCGGCGGCGATGCAGTTCATCGAAGATCACGAGCGGTCGCCGCGGGCCTGGTACGGCGGCGCGGTCGGCGTCATCGGCTTCGACGGCAACCTCAACACCGGCCTGACGCTGCGGACCATCCGTGTGAAGAACGGCGTCGCGGAGGTCCGGGCCGGCGCCACGCTTCTCTACGACTCCGATCCCGATGCCGAGGAGGCGGAGACCGAGCTCAAAGCCTCGGCGTTCCTCGACGTCATCCGCGGCTCGCGAGGGCCCGAACGCCCGACGCCGAGCGCGGCGATGCGAAGGGGCGCCGGCCAGCGCGTGCTCCTCGTGGATCACCAGGATTCCTTCGTCCATACGCTCGCGAACTATCTGCGCCAGACGGGCGCCGAGGTCGTGACCTTGCGGAGTGGCTTTCCCGACGAGGCTTTCGACGACCTGAAGCCGCACCTGGCAGTGCTCTCACCGGGCCCGGGGGCGCCGAGCGACTTCGACGTGGTCGGCACGATCGCCGGGCTTGTGCGCCGATGCATCCCAGTGTTCGGCGTGTGCCTCGGACTCCAGGGGATGGTCGAGCACTTCGGCGGAGCGCTCGGCGTCCTCGATCCGCCCGTTCACGGCAAGGCCGCTCGCATCAGGGTCCTGGGTGGGCGCCTCTTCGAGGGACTGCCCGCCGAGTTCACCGCCGGTCGGTACCACTCCCTCTTCGCCATTCGAGAGAAGGTCCCGGCCGCCCTGGAGGTGACGGCCGAGAGTGAGGACGGCGTGGTGATGGCGGTCGAGCATCGGACGCTCCCGCTGGCGGCGGTCCAGTTCCACCCGGAGTCCATCATGACGCTCGCCGGCGATGTCGGGCTCCGGCTCCTGGCGAACGTCATGGCACGCCTGGCGACGCCGGATCTCAGGTGAAAACCCGGTCTATCCCAGGGCTCGCTTCTGAGCTACCATCCCTGCCGTAACCGGACCGGTCGCCTGACCCGAAGCCGGAGGTGGACCATGGCGCACGACGGGCTCAAGGTCCTTGACAGCGACATGCACTGCATGGAGCCGGCGGACCTCTGGGAGCGCTACATCGACAGCGGCTACAAGCCGTTCGCGCCACGCGGCCTGCAGGAGTACATCGCCGACCTCCGAATCGTCATCGACGGCAAGACGATGCCGCGGCACTCGTCGCTGCGCGCGAGGTCGAGCGGCGCCGACGACCCGTTCCACAAGCGGCGCGAGCGCTTCCGCGGGGCCGCCGAGCGAGGCTGGGACGGTCGGACGCAGCTCGATGCGATGGACACCGAAGGCATCGACGTCGCCGTCGTCTATCCCTCGCGCGGGCTGTTCGCCCAGGCGGTCGACGACCTAGACCCGGCGTTCGCCGCCGCCATCGCGCGGGCCTACAACGACTGGCTGTACGACTACTGCAAGGCCGATCCCGAGCGCCTGCTCGGAGCCGGGATGATCTCGCCTCACGACGTTCGCGACGCGGTCGAAGAAGCCCGACGTGCGGTCGAGCAGCTCGGGTTCCGCGCCGTGTTCATGCGGCCGAACCCGGTCAAGGGCCGCAACTGGCACGATCCCTACTTCGAGCCCCTCTGGACCGAGCTGGAGCGCCTGGGCGTGCCGCTCGGGTTTCATGAGGGGTTCGGTCCCTACCTGCACCAGGTCGGCGACCGCTTCGGCGCCGACCTCCAGATGGTCCACACGGCCTGCCATCCCATGGAGATGATGCTCGCGGTCATCGGCATGATCGGGGGCGGCGTCCTGGCGCGGCATCCCGAGTTGCGCGTGGCCTTCCTCGAGGGCAACTGCGGCTGGGTGCCCTTCCTCCTCTGGCGTCTGGACGAGCACTACGAGGTGACCTTCCGGCGCCCGGACTCACCGCTCACGATGAAGCCGAGCGAATACTTCAAGCGCCAGTGCTTCGTGTCCGTCGAGGCCGACGAGGATTTCGTGAAGCAGGTCATCGAGGCGATCGGCGACGACACCATCGTCTTCTCGACCGACTGGCCCCACGGGGACTCCAAGTACCCTCAGGCGGTCGAGTCGTTCATGAAGCTCCCGATCTCGGACGAGAGCAAGCGCAAGATCCTCTGGGACAACTGTGCGCGGTACTACGGGGTGAAGATCTAGCAGAGGCGAGAGGTAGAAGCCAGGGTAGTCGAGAGCGGTAAATGAGGGGAGTCTCCAAAAGGAGCGACGGTATGACCTACGACCTGCTCATCAAGAACGGACGCATCATCGACGGCTCCGGTCGGCCCGCCTTCCACGGTGACGTCGCCGTGGCCGGGGGGAAGATCGTGGAGCTGGGGCGTCTCTCCGGCTCGGCGCGCCAGACCATCGAGGCGGACGGGCGGGCCGTCGCACCAGGGTTCGTGGACAACCACTGTCACTACGACGCGCAGGTCGTGTGGGATCCCCTGTGCACCTACTCCTGCCACCACGGCGCCACGACCGTCATCATCGGCAACTGCTCCCTGGCGCTCGCCCCGGTCAAAGCCGAGGCCCGCGAGAAGCTGGCGGGGATGCTCTCGTACGTCGAGGCGATCCCGATGGACGTCCTGCAGGCGGGCGTGCCGTGGAACTGGGAGACGTTCCCCCAGTACATGAGCGCGATCGGACAGCGGCTCGGCGTGAACGTCGGCACGCTCGTCGGCCACTCGGCCGTGCGGCTCTACGCCATGGGCGAAGACTGCTCCGAGCGCGCCGCGACGGACGCCGAGCTCGACGTCATGCGTCGCCTGGTGCGCGAGGCGCTGGAGGCCGGCGCCCTCGGGCTCTCGATCACGCGGAACATGAACCACTTCGACGTCGTCGGCAAGCGCATCCCGGCCGCCTGCGCGCCGGAGTCGGAGCTGTTCGCGCTGGCGGACGTCCTGCGTGAGGTCGGCACCGGTGTCATCCAATGCGGTGGCGGCACCAACCCCGAGCTGAAGGATCGTCTCCTGTCTCGGATCTCGGAGGCGTGCGGTCGACCGGTCATGTACAACACCTTGCTCGAGCAGGCGCGGCAGCCCGGGCGGTGGCGCACGCACCTGGCGCACGTCGAGGAGACGGCACGGCAGGGTATCCGCGCGATCCCGCTCTGCAACCCCGGCAGCATCGTCAACCGGTTCACGATGAAGAATTGCCAGGTATTCCGCAGCATGCCCACGTGGCTGCCGATCCTCCAGGGCCCCGACGCGGAGAAACTCTCTGCGTATCGCGACCCCGAGATCCGCGCGAAGCTGCGCGCCGAGGTCGACGCGCCGCTGGATCCGGACTCGACGTTCTCCCAGCGCTGGGACCTGATGCTCGTGGAGGAGCCCAAGCTTCCGAAGAACCGCGGCCTCGCCGGCAAGCACATCGCGGAAATCGCGAAGGCGCAGGGCAAGCACCCGGTCGACGCGTTCCTCGACCTCGCCGTCGACGAGGAACTCGACACGGTCTTCAGCCTCGGCGAGATCAACATGGACACCGAGGCCGTGGCGCAGATTCTGGGATCCCCCTACGCCGTGGTCGGCCTCTCTGACGGCGGCGCCCACGTGCAGTTCCACTCGAACGTCAGCAACCCCACGCGCCTGCTCGGCTACTGGGTGCGGCAGAAGAAAATCATGTCCCTCGAGCACGCCGTGCGGCGTCTCACGTTCGACTCGGCGACGGCCTTCGGCATCTACGACCGCGGGCTCGTGCAGCCCGGGATGGTCGCGGATCTCGTCGTCTTCGATCCCGACACCGTCGCCCCGGTCAAGGAAGACGTCGTGCACGATTTCCCGGCCAACGGCTGGCGGATGCGCGAGCTGGCCGAGGGGATCCACTACACCGTGGTGAACGGCGAGGTGCTGCTCGAGAAGGGCGAGCATACCGGAAGCCACCCGGGTCGCGTGCTGCGCAACGCCCGCTATCAGACGGTGAGCTAGCCGGAAGAGTCGGTCGGATTTCCCAGGGAAGTCGAGAGGGGCGGCTCGTCGCCGCCCCTCAGTTTTTTTGCTTGGCGTCCGCGGGTCGCGGACGAGCCACTACTGGCGTAGCTCCCAGACGGTGCCGGCGGGCGTGTCGCGCAGCTCGATCCGGGCCGCGATCAATCGATCGCGGACCCGATCGGCGAGTTCCCACGCCTTGGCGGACCGCAGCTCGCCGCGGAGCGTGATGAGGCTCTCGACCAGCGGAGCCAGGAGCTCTTTCGGATCACGGAGGCCGCCGGCCGCCGCCTCGCCCAGCCGCTGAACCAGCGAGTACAGAACGGCCCGCGCGCGATCGGGGTCGTCGGTCTGCAGGGTGTCGGCCGACCACTCGGCGATCGCCCGATCGAGGTTCAGGATGGCTTCGGCCGCCTCGGACGCTTTCCGGCCGGCGATCGCTGCCTCGAACGCCTCCTCGAGCCGTGCCACCTCCGAGAGCAGTGGCGATCGCTGCGCCGGCGCTGGTTCCCCCTGTCCCGTCGAGCTCGAGCCCGCCGCCCCGAGAATGGGCTCGGGGTCGCGTCGGGCGGCGGCGGATGCGTCGCCCCGAGCCGCAGCGAGCAGCGCGTCGAGCCCGAGGCGCTGCCCCGCCGGAAATACGCGCGACGCGCCCCGCCGGCGCACCGTGAGGCCGCCGCGGCCGGAGATGACGACGGTTTTCGCGTCGAGATCGACCGTCAACACCGTGTGCTCGTCGATGCCCAGCACCCAGGCGTCGTCCGGGAGCATCGCCTCCATCGCCGTCAGTCGGCGCTCGCCCAGGTAGCAGAAGCGCGTGTCGTGCGTGCCGCCCTCGGCGTTGTCGTAGTGCGGGATGACCACGCACGACCCCTCGAACCCGGCCGTACGCATGAGATCGAGCCCGTCGAGCCAGTGCACGGGTTGGCCGACCTTGTAGATCTCGTACACCGGCACGCTGAAGCGGCCGAGCGTCAGAGCCGCCGCGCTGGAGAACACGACGGCGCCGCCCTCGACGAGCTTGGTGGCGAGGGCCTCCGGCACCGGCGATCCTCGCCAGACCGACAGGGCATACGAGGGGCTCCCGGGCCCCGCGAAGACGAAGCCAGCCGTGCGCAGGCGCGAGAGCGCCGCGGCCTCGGCGATCGGTGTGCGCTGGGTTTGATCGGCCGCGAGCGGGCCGAGAAAGCCGGCCGCCTCGATCGTGAGCTGGACGCGATGGCCGAAGTACTCGACGGCTCGCTGGGTGATCTCCGAGGCGTTCTCCTGGAAGCCGTACGGCGTGTCGAGCAGCACGGCCCTCGGCGCCGGGTCGCCCAGCCGGGCGACGATCTCCCGATGCGGCGTGACCATGGTCGGCGCGGTCTCGCCGGACCCCATGATCGCGAGGATGCGCGGCGTCCCGGACCTCACGCGAAGAATCCCTCACTCACCGCCCCGGCGAGCAGCTCGCCGACTCGCCCCGGGAACTCCAGGTGCAGGTCGTGGTGGCCCGGCGAGAACCAGATCGAGCGCAGCTTGCCTCCGGCCGCGAGCGCGGCCGCCTCGGCGCGTCGCTTGGCCGCGGTCCTCGTCTGGTCTCCGGCATCGGCCAGGAGCAGGAGCGTCGGCGTTTTCAGCGTCGCCCAGCGCATCGTGGGGCGATGCTCCCAGAGCGACCTCAGGATCGAGAGGTGCCGGCTTCGCGCGAGACGGGCCTCGATAGTGCCGTCGGCGCGGGTGCGGAAGCAGTGCAGGTAGGCCGCGATGGCGCGATCGGTGAAGTGGGGCACGCCCTTGCGGATCCGGCTCTCCAGCTCGGGCAGCGTGAGATGGTCGAGCGCCGGCGGGGTCAGCTTCGAGAGACATTCCTCCCACGAGGGATACGACTGGGACAGCTCGATGACGCCGCCGTCGACGCAGGCGATGCCGCGGACGGCTTCCGGGTGGCGCCAGGCCAGCTCCAGCACCACGTTGCCGCCCCAGGACTGGCCGGCGAGGACCGGACGCTCGAGCTCGAGCGCGCCGATCAGCGCAAGAAGGTCGGCCACGGCGGTGTCGAGGTCGTAGCCGCTGGCCGGTGCGTCGGAGCGGCCGTGGCCGCGCTGATCGATCGCGATCACCGTGTGGCCCAGGGCGTGGAGGTGCTCGGCCACGCCGTCCCAGAGTCGGACGTTGGAGGCGAGCCCGTGGACCAGCACGAAGGGCGCGGCCGCTCGATCGCCACTCCTCTGCTCGACGTGCAACGCGACACCTGGTGCCACTTCGATGTGTCGCTCGACCGGCGGCGCCACGAAGGACCCGGCTGGCTCTGTCATGGGCGCAATCGTAGCATTTGTCGGAAGACGGGGGCTCCGGGCGCGCGGAATGGGGACACCCGGCTTCTCTCGACGCCCCGTTGGAGAAGAGGCTCTCGACTGCCGCCGGATACAATCAGTGGGGCAAGCGCGGGAGTGAGGAGGCGCCGATGACGGCAGGACCGATCGAGGGGCTGGCCGGTGTGCTCATCTGGACGGAGGCCGAACGCTTCCCGGCGATGGCGCGCTTCTATCAGGACGCGCTCGGGCTCGCGCCACGCTCCGCCAAGCCTGACTTCGTCAACTTCGACTGGAGCGGGGTGCGATTGAGCGTGGGCGTCCACGACCAGGTCCGCGGCGCGAGCCGCGAGCCCTTGCGGATCATGGTCAACCTGACGGTCGCCGACATCCGCGCCGCGCACGAGCGCCTGACCCGCGCCGGGGTGGTGTTCACCCGGGCGCCCGCACGAGAGGACTGGGGCGGGTGGGTCGCGACCTTCGCCGACCCCGACGGCAACATCCTGCAGATCATGCAATTAAATTGAACATCGGGGGGAGCGGCGGCGCTCCCCCCGATGCCCCCCACCGGGCTCCCGCGGCGGTTGAATGATCGATCGGAGCGCCGGCATAGCCGGCGCTCGAACTCCCCCGACTTGCCGGCGTCCTCTTCGTGCGTTTTCGGTCGCTGAGGAGTACGGGTTCGTCAGTCCTCGCGGTCGACGCTCTGCGGGGGTGGCTCGAGCCGGCGCGCGCCGGCCCAGTGCGCGGCGTACCACTCATCGTCGAGGCTCGCGATGCCCACGCGCTTGCCCGTCTGTCGAGCGTGGATGAAGCGACCGTCGCCGACGTAGATCCCGTTGTGACGGAGGCGATCGAAGAAGACCAGGTCGCCCGGCTCGAGGCTGTCGCGGGAGACCGGCGTGCCGAGCCCGTACTGCTTCGCGGCGTTGTGCGGAAGCGAGACTCCGACTTGCGCATACACATACCGAACGAACCCCGAACAGTCGAAGCCCGAGGGACTCGTCCCGCCCCATCGATAGGGGGCGCCGACGTGCTTCCGCGCGATGTCGACGACGCTCTGGCCGCGATGCCCATCGGTCGAGCGGTCACTCACCGGAGCCCGCCCGGAAACACTCGAGCACGCGGCGAGAACGGTGGCGATACCGAGGAGAACCACCAGGTGCCTCGCGCTTCCAATCACAATTCGCGTCCACAGGCGAGGTGTGCCGAGCCAGTCTCGGCGCCGGCCTCGAGCAGAGGCCGGAGGGGCCATGAATCAGAGCGCCATCGAGCAGTTGACGCTGACCGGCACCGGTGGCGTCCGGCGTAGGTCGGGGACCAGCTCGTCGTAAAGATCGATCAGCGCCCGCGCCACCGACGGCCAGGCGAAGCTCTGCGCCCATCGGGCGGCGAGACGGCCGAGCGTGCGCCGCCGCGACGCGTCGGCGAGCAGCGATGCAATCGCCGAGGCGAGCGCGGCCTCGTCGCGCGGAGGGACGAGGACGCCGGTGACGCCGTCCTGAATCGTCGTGGCCAGCCCGCCCACACGGGACGCGACGACGGCGGCGCCGCACGCCATGGCTTCGAGCGCGGCCATCCCGAACGACTCGTGATGCGACGGGACGAGGCAGAGATCGGCGGCGCGGTAGTACTCCGGAAGCGTGGGCTGAGGTTCCGGCCCCCTGAACTCGACCCAGGCGCCAACGCCCAGCGCGTCGGCCAGCGCGCGGAATCGTGCGCGCTCGTCATCGCGTCCCACGTCCGGGTCTCCGCCGACGATCACCAGGCGCAGATCGGCCCGACCGAACCCGTCCGCCTTCAGACGTGCCAGGGCCTGCAAGAGCACCTCGAGGCCCTTGATGGGCGCCGGACGGCCGACGAAGAGCAGAACCCATTGGGCGTCGAGTCCCAGCCACGCCCGCGCCGCGGCCGCGCTGCCCGGGCTGAACAGACCGACGTCGACCCCGCAGGGAATGGTACGCACGCGGTCGACGTCTGCGCCGCAGTACCAGGCGAGCTCCGCACGCTCGAGCGGCGTCGCGGCCACGATGCGGTCGGCTAGCGCCGCAACCCTCGCCTCGGCGTCGAGACGCACCTGAGGGACCCAGTCACTCGGGCTGTCGGCCAGCGCATTCTTCACGACGCCCAGCGTGTGGAACATCTGGACGACGGGTACGCCGTGAAAGCGGCTGGCGAGCTCGACGGCCACCAGGCCCGACAGCCAGTAATGACCGTGGAAGAGCGCGTACTCGGCGCCGGTGCAACGTTGAAACGCCACGACGCCGTCGGTGAACTGGTCCAGGTCGGCCACGATCTCGGCCGGGGGCACCGGGCGGCGCGGACCGGCCTCGATGTGAAGCACGCGCGCGCCGGGGCCGAGCGCGACGACCGTCGGAACGTCGGGGGTCTGGCTGCGCGTGAAGACGTCGACCTCGAGCCCGAGCTGGCCCAGGTGACGCGCGACCTCCCGGACGTACACGTTCATGCCCCCGGTTTCCTTGCCACCGAGCGCGGCGAGGGGACACGTGTGGACGGAGATGACCCCGATCCGCTTCATGAGATGGGGGCGAGCGCAGCCGCCTCGCGAAGACGCTCGAGGACCGTGAGCAGCATGACCGACGTCGCGCCCGATCGGCGCGGCGCGGTCTCGCCGCGCACGACGGCCTGGAAGTGCTCGATCATCGCCCGGTAGGGATCCGCGCCACCCGTGACGATCTCTTCGACACGACCGTCGCGGTGCCGAAGGCTGAACGCCACGTCATCGGGTCCGGGGGTGTGCGCGCGATCGACGAGCACCGCGCCTTGGGTCCCGACGATCTCGAGGAGCTGCCGCTCCGGGGCGTCGAAGGAACATTCGATCGCCGCCGTGAGCCCGTCGCCCCAGTCCAGCCAGCCCGAGAAGGAGGCGTCGACACCCGATTCCGCCAGCCACGCCGCTGCCTCGACGCGCGCGGGCGGGGCGCCCGCCGCCACGAGGAGCGGCGCGATACAGTAGATGCCGACATCCAGCAGCGCCCCGCCGCCCATCTCGGGCCGCCAGCGATGATCGTCCGGGCGATCGAGCGTGCCGGTGAAGACAGCCCGGGCGAACCGCAGGGCACCCAGGCGTCCGGACGCGACGAGCGCCTCGATGGCCTTCGCCCGGGGATGGAACGGCGTCATGTAGGCCTCGAGAAGCGTCACGCCGGCGATCGCGCACGTCGCCACCATCGCCTCCGCGTCGGCGGCCGTGGGCGCCAGCGGCTTTTCGCAGAGCACGTGCTTGCCGGCGGCGGCGGCGCGCTCCACCCACTCCCGGTGCAGGCTGTTCGGCAGCGGGATGTAGACCGCCTCGACCTCGGGATCATCGAGCAGGTCGGCGTAGCCACGGTAGGCGCGCGCGGCGCCGAAACGGAGCGCGGAGCCGGCGGCCGCACGCTCGCTTGCCACCGCGACGAGCCGCGCTCCGCTGGTCGCGGCGATCGCCGGCAGCACCGCCTTCTGCGCGACCTGCGAGGTGGCGCCGATGACACCCCAACCGAGGGACGGCGCCGCCCCCACGATCAGCTCGCCTCGCCCTCGATCACCACGGGCGCGCCACCGCGCGTGCTCGACCGCTGCGCGGCCTCGAGCACGCCGATGACGCGTCGGACCGACGCCGGCGTGACGGCCAGCGGCTCGCCGAGGTGCAGGTGGTCGGCGAGGTTCCGATGGAAGGCAAAGGGCTGCTCGAGCGCCGGCGGCAGACGCGTCTCGCTGATCCCGTAGCCGCTCTCGTACCGCGCGAGCAAGAGCTCGGCGGGCGCCTCCGCATGGTGGGCCTGCGTGGCCACGTAGCCGCGGCCCGGCTCGATCGCCTCGAGGGTGATCGTGCGGTAGGAGCCGACGAGGGTGCCGGCCGTCCCCTGCACATAGAACTTGGGACGGCGGACGGCGGCGATGTCGCTCTGCAGGAACTCGGCTTCGCGGCCGTCGGGCCAGGTCATGCGGACGCGGATCTGGTCGAGATTGGTGACGTCGTGCCAGACGCGCTTGTGCCCGTGCGCCTGCACGACCCGCGGCATGCCCGCGAGGAGCTGGAGCACCCAGTCGACGTGGTGCGAGCCCCAGTCGTAGCCGGCGCCACCGGAGACCGCGGTGTCCGAGTGCCACGTCCGGCAGGGATGCGCGTAGCCGCCCACGAAGGTCTCGACGTTGAAGATCTCGCCGAGGAGCCCGGCGGCGACGGCGCGCCGCAGGGCCACGAAGTCGGGATCCCATCTGCGATTCTGGTGGACGGTCAGCATGCGCCGGCTCGCCGTCGCCGTCCCGATGATCTGGTCGGCCTCGGCGACGGTCAGGCAGAGCGGCTTCTCGCAGGCCACGTGCTTTCCCGCGCGCAAGAGCGTCAAGGTCAGCGCCACGTGATGGGCGGGCGGCGTCGCCACCAGCGCCACCTCGACGTCGTCGTCACTGACCAGCTCGCTCACCGACGCGTACGTCCGCACGCCCGGAAAGTCCGTCTCCGCCGCCTTCCGACGCTCGACGTTCGGATCGACGACGGCGACCAGCTCGAGCCCCTCGGTCCCCGTCACACCCAGGCCGTGGTGATAGCCCATGCCGCCGAGCGGCCCGTATCCCACGATCGCCACGCCGATGTTCCGCCCGCAGCAGTGCAGATCCGGGCGCAGCGCCCGCGCGAGGAGCTGAGCGATCTCGGGCGTGCGGAGCGCCGCGTCCGTGTTCCCGAGGCCGCACGCGACCACGCGGCCGGCGCCGCGCGAGGTCTCCACGACCGCGGCGAAGTCGCGGAGCGCGACGCTCACGTCGACGATGACCTTGCCGTCCGCGAGCGGAATGAGGGGCACGAACCCATCGACCACGGCGAACTCGCGCGTGACGCGGGCGGAGATGTGCGAGTGCGCCTCGGTGACCCGCGCGTAGTACTCCCCGGGAGGCGGCTCCGGGCCGGCCACGGCGCCCAGCAGATCGGCCCAGAACCCGTCGCGCTCGGCCGGGGCGCCCCCGATCGCCACCAGCGCCGCACCTCGCTCGACGACCGCCCGGATCGCCCCGAGGAACTGCCGAGGCTGGGCCGGCTGCGGACCGTCCACGACGATCGCCTCGCACTCGGCGACGTCCGGGGGCGGCTCGCCCGGGACGACGAACCGGGGCTCGCCGAGCTCCCCCGTCAGAGCGCGGAATGCGGCGCGACGACTCTCTGTGAGGCGCGGTGACAGGACGAGAATGTGCATGACGCCCTAGAAATGCATCACCTCAGCCGCGTGATCGTAGACGTCCTGGACGCGGCCGTGCGAGATCGCGCCGTGGTGACCAGGGGGCAGATCCGAGGAGCGCACGACCGCCAGCGCCGAGGCCAGGAGCATATCCTTCACGGGCGTGCCGGCGGCGAGCTTGTCGTGAGTCGCGGCCACAATGCGTTCCGGAGCCGTCTCCTCCACGAACTGCACGAGCGGCTCGATGTGGTCTGGGTAGCGGACGCGCTGGGCCATGACACGATCCTCCCGTTACCTAGCCGTTGCGCCGGTGGGCGAGGTCGCTGCCGACAGGGCCTCGCGCACGAAGGCGGGTTCGAAGATCCGATCAGCCATCACCTGACAGCGCTTCATCAGCCGGTGCTCGTCCGGCCGGTAGTCCGCGATCGCGTTGTGGAGCGTCCCGATGTGGTCCCACACCAGCACGTCCCCCTCGGTCCAGTGATGCGTGTACTGGTACCTCGGCTGGAGCTGGTGCGCGAACAGGTCGGCCAGCACGCGATCGCTCTCGGCCGCGTCGAGCTCGTTGATGCGGATCGCGTAGCCCGGGTTGCAGTAGAGCACCCTCCGGCCGGTGATCGGGTGCGTGAGGAAGACCGGGTGGACGGAAGGCGGCCGTCTCCGGCGCTGCTCCTCTGACAGGGGCGCTCGCAAGCTGCCGGGCCGGCGCCGCATGTTTTCCCAGAATTTGTTGAAGTCGTGGGTCGCCGTCGCGTGCTCGAGGCGCGCCTTCACCTCGGGTGCAAGATCCTCGTAGGCCGCCTGGGTGTTGACGAAGGCGGTGGCGCCGAGCACCCGGCCGTCGCGACGCGGCACCTTGACGGCATAGAGCACGTTCAGGTAGCCGATCGTCTCGTTGTAGGACATGTCCGTGTGCCAGTCCTGCCCCGCGTCGGTGATGCCGATCGGCTCGCCGTTCTCGATGATGTTCGAGAGGTACCCGACCTCCGGCATTCCGGGCTCGTGGTGCCGGCCGGTCAGCGTGGCCTGGATCCGCCCGAAGCGCCGCGAGAAGTCTCGGAGCTCGACCGCCTCGAGCCGCTGACCTGGAAAGCGCAACACTCCGTGGGTCCCGAGAGCCAGGAGGATCGCCGCGAAGTCAGCGTCGCTCAAGGGCTTGGAGAGATCCATGCCCCCGACGGTCGCCCCCAGGATCTGTCCGGTCGGCTCGACTGCCGTCATTGCTCCTCCTCCCCTCATGCCCCTCCTCCCGTCACTGCCCCTCCTCCCCTCACGCCCCCCTCCTCATGGCTTGGCGGGATTATACTGCGCCGAGTTCGCTTGTCATGAGGAGGCCCGTATGGAGATCAAGGCGGCGGTCTTTCGGAAAGCGCACGACCCACTGACGATCGAGTCGGTCGAGATCGACAAGCCGTGGGGCCGCGAGGTCCTCGTTCGCACCGCGGCGACCGGCGTTTGCCACAGCGATCTGCACGTCGTTGACGGCATCGGGCGCTTCCCGGTCGACCGCCCGATCGTCCTGGGACACGAGGGCTCCGGCGTCGTCGAGGCGGTGGGTGCCGACGTGACGACCGTGCGACCGGGCGACCACGTGGTCGCCTGCCTCTCCGGCTTCTGCGGGAGCTGCGAGCAATGCCTGGGCGGGCACCCGAATCTCTGCGTGGGCGGTGTCGTCACCCGGGCAGAGTCCGCCCCGCCGCGGCTCTCGCAGAAGGGCCAGGCGTTCCGCCAGTTCATCGGCATCTCGAGCTATGCCGAGCGCATGCTGCTCCACGAAAACTCGATCGTGAAGATCGACCCCGAGCTTCCGCTCGACCGGGCCGCCCTCGTCGGCTGTGGCGTCCTCACCGGAGTCGGGGCCGCGCTGCGGTCCTCGGGGCTCGAGGCCGGGCAGACCGTCGCCGTGTTCGGCTGCGGTGGCGTGGGGCTGTCGATCGTTCAGGGCGCGCGCATCGGTGGCGCCCGTCAGATCATCGGGGTCGACGTCTTCGACGGGAAGCTGGAGATGGCCAGGCGCGTGGGCGCGACGCACGTCGTGAACAGCGGCAAGGACGACCCCGTCAAGGCCGTCCGCGCGCTCACGGGCGGTGCCGGCGTGGATCACGCGTTCGAGGCGGTCGGCAACACGACCCTGGTGCGCCAGGCGATCGAGAGCCTCGCCATCCGTGGCACCGCCACCATCGTCGGCGTGCTGCCGCCGGACGCGAAGATCGAGTTCCCGTGGATGGCCATCCGTCCGGAGTGTCGGGTGCAGACCTCGCGGATGGGCTCGAATCGCTTTCGCGTCGACATTCCCCGCTATCTCGAGTTTTACCGGCAGGGACGACTCCTGCTCGACGAGATGGTCACCCGCCGGGGGCGGCTCGACGACATCAACGACGCGTTCCGGGCGATGAAGGCGGGCGAGGTCGCGCGGACTGTCCTGATGTTTTGAGTGTCAGGGGGAGCAGGCGGAGCCGGCCGGGGGTACGCGACCGGCTTCGTCACCCACTCCGCCGGTCGCGTACCCCCGGCCGGCTCCGCCCGCGCCCCTGACACCCCGCCGGGATCCTCGGGTCGAGTGGTCTTGAGAGCGCCGCTGAAGCTGGCGGGCGGATAGGAGCTGGCGAACATGATCGTCGACATGCATGCGCACATCATTCCGGAGAACTTCCCGCCCGCGGGCGCGCGCGCCAGCGCGTGGACCTGGCCGTCCATGGACCACTTCGAGCCGGGGCGGGCGCGCGTCATGATCGCCGGCGAAAACTACCGCACCGTCCACGACGGCAACTGGAACGTCGAGCGCCGGCTGCGAGACATGAAGGGGCACGGCGTCGACGTCGAGGTGATCTCGCCCATGCCGGAGCTGTGCGCCTACTGGTTCACGCCCGCGGATGCTCTCGACTTTTGCCGCTACACCAACGAGGTCGTCCTCCGCATGTGCGAGACGGCACCTGGCCGCTTCGTCGGCCTCGGGATCGTCCCGCTCCAAGATCCTGATCTGGCGGCCAGGGAGCTCGCGCAGATCAAGACCATGGGATTCCCCGGCGTCGAGCTGGGATCGAACGTGAACGGCCGATCGCTGGGCATGCCCGAGTTCCAGAGCTTCTTCCAGGAAGCGGAGCGGCTGGGCGTCGCGATCTTCGTTCACGCGCTCCGGCCGACGGTGATGGACCGCTTCCCCACGAAGTCACTCTTCAATCCCATCGGCTACCCCACGGACACCTGCTTGACCATCGCGTCGATGATCGACGGTGGCACGTCAGAGAAGTGCCCGGGCTTGAGGATCGCCTTCAGCCACGGCGGCGGCACCTTCCCCTTCCTCCTCCCGCGCTACAACCATCAGTGGAGCGGGACGTGGAACGAGGAGGCGCCGGGGCAGGACCGCGGCGCCGCCGCGCCCGGTGCGCTGCGGCGCTCGCCCGCCGAGTACGCGCGCCGCTTCTACTACGACACGCTGCTCTTCGACCGGCGGGCGCTTCGCTATCTGATCGATATGATCGGGGCCCGGCAGATCCTCGTCGGCACGGACTACCCGTACATGGCGCCCGAGCAGCCCGTCGACACGACGCTCCGCACCCTGGGGCTGCCTCCGGAGGTGCACGAGGACATCACCTGGAACAACTGCTTCCGCTTCCTCGGGATGAAACCACCGGTCTCGTCATAGGAAGGACGAGTCGTCATGAAACGCGGACTCGTCTCGCTCCTGCTCGTCGCGGTCCTCGTCGCGCGTGTCCCCGCGCCCGCCGCCGCACCCGAAGCGCCCGCAGGGCGCTCGGAAGCGCCCGCAGGACACCTCACGTTCGCCGTCGCCATCGCGCTCGCGCCGGCGTGGTTCGATCCGGCCGAGGCGACCGGGCTCCTCACGCCGTTCATGATCCTCTACGCGCTCCACGACGCGCTCGTGAAGCCGATGCCCGGTAAGTCGATGGCGCCGAGCCTGGCCGAGAGCTGGAGCGTGTCGCCGGATGGGCTGACGTACGAGTTCGTGCTGCGCCAGGGCGTGCGCTTCCACAACGGGGACCGGCTGACGGCCGACGACGTGAAGTTCTCGTTCGAGCGCTACCGCGGCGTGTCGGCCAAGCTCCTGAAGGAGAAGGTGCGGCAGGTGCAGGTCGTCGACCCCCATCGCGTGCGCTTCCAGCTCAAGGAGCCGTGGCCGGACTTCCTCGTCTTCTACGCGACACCGGCGACGGGTGCGGCGTGGATCGTCCCGTCGAAGTACGTCGAGAGAGTCGGCGACGAGGGCTTCAAGAAGGCGCCGGTGGGCGCCGGCCCCTACCGGTTCGTGTCCTTCACGCCGGGCGTCGAGCTGGTCCTCGAGGCTCACGAACAGTACTGGCGGAAGACGCCGAGCGTCAAGCGGGTCGTGCTCAAGGCGGTGCCCGACGAGGTGACTCGGTTGGCCATGCTCAAGCGCGGGGAAGCCGACATCGCCTACGCCTTCCGCGGCCCGCTCGCCGAGGAAGTCCGGCGGACGCCGGGATACGGCCTCAAACCCGCCCACAGCTTCGGGGGCCACTGGGTGCTCTTCACCGAGCAATGGGACGCGAAGTCACTGTGGGCCGACCGGCGCGTCCGTCTGGCGGTGAATCACGCGATCGATCGCCAGGCCATCAACCAGTCGATCACGCTCGGCTTCTCGCGGATGACGGGCAGCATCATCCCGATGGACTTCGAGTTCTACTGGCCGGCGCCGGTGTACCCGTACGATCCGAAGAAGGCCAGGCAGCTCCTGACGGAGGCCGGGTACCCGAACGGCTTCGACGCCGGCGAGTTCTCGACCGACGCCAACTTCGCCGACTACACCGAGGCCGTCGCCAACTATCTGGTGGCCCTCGGCATCCGGACGCGAGTCCGTCCCCTCGAGCGGGCTGCGTACTTCACCCAGGTCCGCGAGAAGAAGCTGCGCCCGCTCGTCTATCTCGCGAGCGGAGCGTACGGCAACGCGGCGACCCGGCTCGATTCGTTCGTCGCCGCCGGTGGCCTCTACGCGTACGGGAGCGACGCCGACATCGAGGGGCTCATCCAGGAACAGGCCGCCGAACGCGACCGTAAGCGCCGCGAGACCACGCTGCACCGCATTCAGCAGCTCATGCACGAGCGCGTCATGTTCGCGCCCATCTGGGAGATCGCCGTCCTGAACGCCTACGGGCCGCGCGTGGCGGAGCCGGCGCTGAGCCTGATTCCCGGTCATCTCTTCACGGCCCCGTACGAGGAGCTCAGGCTCAAGCCGCGCTAGCGTCGTGATCCTCCTCGATCCGTCGAGGAGCGCCGTTCATCCGCTCGAGCGGCGTCCCACCGCAAAGGAGGAGTGAATGCTGAGAGTCACGCGCGACCTGATGCTGCCGACCGCCATCACCGGCTCCTATCCCCGACCGCTCTGGTTCACCGAGAGCCTGCGCGGGCGGTCGTTCAAATCGGCGCTCGGCGACTCGATCTTCCGCGAGCAATACCTGGATGCGGTCGCGTGCGTCATCAACGCCCAGGAGGCCGCGGGGCTCGATATCGTCACCGACGGTGACAGCCGCTTCGATCTGGCCGTGGGCGGCAAGTCGTGGTTCTTCTACCCGATCGAACGGCTCGGGGGCGTCGAAGGCCACCGCGACACCTCTCGCGGCTGGATGCAACGGCACGGCTTGCGGCCGGGCCGCATCCTCTGGGAGGTGCAGGAGGCGTATCAGCCCGGCGTGGTCAGGGACACGTTGACCCGCGGCCCGCTCGAATACACAGCGCTCTGGAAGGTGGCCCAGCGCCTGACGGACAAGCCCCTCAAGTTCGGCGCGATCTGCGCGCCCGCGCTCGCGAGCATGCTCTGGGACGAGCACTACCGCGACGACAAGGCGCTTATCAACGAGCTCTGCGACATCATGAACGCCGAGTTCCGCGAGCTGGCCGCGGCCGGCTGTCCCCTCATCCAGGTCGAGGAGCCGCCGCACCACGGACGCACCACGCGGCCCGACTGCACCGACGCCGACCTCGAGTTCTTGACCGAGGCGTTCAACCGCCAGCTCGTCGGCGTCGACGCCGAGATCTGGGTGCACACCTGCTGGGGGAATCCGAACCAGCAACGCGTGTACTGGGAGCCACCCAGCTACGAGCGCGCGCTCCCGTATCTCCTCCAGCTCGACGGCGACGTGATCACCTTCGAGTGCGCCAGCTCCGACGGCCGCGACCTCCCGCTCTTCGCCAAGTACCGAACCAACAAGAAGATCGCAATCGGTGTGGTGAATCACTGCAACACGGTCGTCGAGCCACCCGAGCACGTGGCCCGGCTGATCCGCAAGGCGCTGGAGTACATCCCGCCCGAGCGGCTGGTGATCACAACGGACTGTGGCTTCGGTCGCGAAGGGTTGAGCCGGCGGATCGCCTACTACAAGTGCGTCGCGCTCGTCGAGGGCACCAACATCGTGCGTCGCGAGCTGGGGCTGCCGGAGGCGCATGTGCGCGCCGCCGATCCGCGGCTCTGGTTCGCGAGCGGGCCCGAATAGCCACTTCGCCGGAAGACGCGTCCGCCGGCGGCTACTTCCCCTCGAGCGCCGCGAGTGGCGCGTAGTCGGCCACCGAGCCGTGGCCACCGGCGAACCGGAGCGGCGAGATGCCGGCCTTCTTCACGCCGGCGACGAGCGCGGCCAGCGGCGGCGTCAGCTTCTCGGGTAGCGGCCCGGCGCCCGGGCTCCAGATGTCGGTGGCGAAGCCGAGGCGCGCGTCGGACACGTAGCCGATGATCAGGCCGGTGGCGTGCGGGTTCTCGATCACGTAGGCGCCGACCTCGCGCGTGCCGTCGCTGAACAGGCGCCGGTCGCCCACCTCGGCGATCGGCGTCGCGGTGAGATCGCGTGCCGCGAGATCGGGGTTGCGCGTGAACGGCGCCGCCAGCACGCGCCGGAAGTGCTCGCCCGTGCCCTGGCTCACGATGAGGGTCGCGCCCTGGGCCGCGAACGCCCGAAGGCCGCCGGCGTGGTCCATGTGGTGATGGGTGAGGACGAGATACTTCACCGGCTTGCCGGGATATTTCGTGCGCGCGGCGTCGAGAATCCACTTCGAGTGCCAGTCGCCCACCGGCGCGTCGAAGACGATCAGGTATTCGCGCATCTCGACGATGAGGCTGTGGTGCGAGCCGCCGACGACGTGCTGGACGCCGGGCGCCAGCTCCACGAGCCTGAGCCCGGACGTCGCCCGCGTGTCGTAGCTCGGCACGTCGGAGTCGAGATAGGTGCCGATGAACTGGCGCCGGATCACCCACTGATACGGCACGGGGCCGGTCGCGGGCTTCGGGGCGCCCGTCCTGAACGCGTCGGGAATGGCGAGCCGATCGGCGGCGATGGGCGCGTTGACCTTGCCCTCGGTGATCTTGACTTCCATGATCGGGCGCCCGTTCAGCTCGTACTTCCGGCTCGAGGCGACGCGCACGCCGTCCATCGTCTGCCAGTCGGCGAGCACGAGGTCGTAGGAGACGTCGCCCCAGATGTTGTCGTAGTCGAGCGTGCGAATGCGGGCCGGCAGCCCCGTCGCTCGATCGAACATCACGGTCAACGTCTGATTCCCGGCTCGATAGTCGACGGCGGGATAGACGAGGCTTCCCACCGTGACGTCACCGACGGCGGCGACGCGCTCGGAGTTCCTGAGCATCTCGAGGAGCAGCAGCGTCGAGCCGCGCTGGAGCTCGCGCTGCGAAGTGGCCAGTCGCAGCCCCGACATCGAATGGGCCGGCGGGTTCGAGTCCAGGCTCTGCTTGGTCCGCCCGTTGCTGTCGATGCCGGCGATGTACCCCGCCTCGGGGGTCACGATCTCGCTGAAGGTGAACGTGCGCGGTGCCGGATATGCGAAGTTGCGCACCCAGTCGATGCGCGTCGCGCGCGCACCGACGTCGGTGACCGCCGCGAACGTCGATTCACAGGCGAAGCGCATCTCGCCGCCCGCGACCATCGACTGCTCGGGCTCCCACTGGCGGACGGTCCCCTCCACCGAGAGCGTCTTGACGCCGGCCAGGGTGTCGGCGCCTCCCAGCGCCTGGACGGCCCGGCTCACGAGCTCCTGGCCCCGCGGCTGCGTCGTCGCGCACGACGCCACGATGAGCGCTATGGCAAGCAGCATCCCGGCACGCTTCATGGTTCCCTCCTGTCGATCTCGGATCGGGCCCTCGGGGGATCGCCCCTCACTCGACGTACAACTGGCCCGCGACCGCATGGGTTCCGTCGGCCGCGCGCCGCAGGACGACGAGCTCGCCCATTCGGATGCTGAGCCCGGTCAGATCGGTCACGACGCTGCCGTGGGTGACCAGCACCAGCGGCGGCCCGCCGCGGTGGGCGGCGATGGCCTTACGAATCTCGACAAGCTGTTGCTGGCGGCGCTCGGCGTCGCGAAGCGCGCCCTGCAACGGCTCCCAGGACTGGGCCTGCCCGAAGGCCAGGCGGGCTGTGTCCAGGCACCGGCAGCGCGGGCTGGACAATACCAGGCCGACCGCGATGGCGTTCTTTCGAAACGCCTCGCCGATCCGTCTGGCCTGCGCCCGACCGTTGTCGTCCAGGTTGCGCTGCGTCGAGCAGTCGTCGAGCCTGGCGTCGGGCGGATCGAAGCCGCCGGGCGCGTAGCTGTGGCGTAGCACCACGACGCTCCCGGGGACGCGCAGAGCATCCCAGACCGACTCCGTCGCGTGCGCGACCGAGACCACCCCAGCGCAAAGAGCGACCGTGGTCAGCCACCGAATCAGTGCCATTGCGTCGCCTCCCGCTTCGCCACGAAGCGCCTGCCCTCAGACGAAGGCCGGCAAGACTTCGCGCGTGAGGAGATCCATCGAGCTCGCGGCCGCGTCGCGCGGAATGCCAGGCACCGAGACGCGACAGACGAGGTGCCCCAGCGCCAGCTCCTTCTCGAAGCGTCGGATTTGCTCGATGCAGCTCGCGGGATCGCCGAGGATGATGCGATCCTCGGCCAACCGCTCGATGGTCAGGTCGCCGGTCGGACGCCGCACGACCGGGTGCGGCCACCGGAAGTACGTGTCCTCGAAGCAGCGGATGAACGGCCGTCCGGCGATCTCGCGAGCGCGTTTCGCGCTTTCGGCCACGAAGACATACCGTATGAGCGCCACCTCGCCGGAATCGCGGTCGCACCCGGCTTCGCTCCGCGCTTCCCGATAGAGACGCGCGCAAGCGGCCAGCTCGTCCAGCTTGGCCGAGGGCCCACCCAGCCACGCCTCGCCCAGGCGCCCGGCACGGCGGAGAGCGGGCTCGGCCCAGCCGCCGAACCAGATGGGCGGCCGGGGGCGCTGCACCGGGCGCGGGCTCACCGTCGCGTTCGTCACCTGAAAGTGTCGGCCAGCGTGGGTCACTTTGTCCTCGCACCAGAGCCGCTGGATCAATGGCACGGCCTCGTCCATCCGGCTTCCCCGTTCGTTGATGGACACGCCAAAGGCTTGAAATTCCTCGGGCGCGTAGCCGACACCCACTCCCAGGATCAGGCGGCCTCCGGAGATCATGTCCACCATCGCCGCCTCCTCGGCCACGACCAGCGGATGGTACAGCGGGAGCAGGAGGACGGCGGTGCCCAGGCCAACCCGCCGCGTCCGGCCGGCGATGGCGGCCAGCCCGATGAGTGGTGCCGGATAGAGCGTGCGGTTGTCGTGGTGCTCCCCGAGCCACACCGACTCGAACCCGTCGGCCTCGGCCCGCTCGCACTCACGGATCGTCTCCTCGAAGTCGCTGCCCGCCTGCAGCGGGCTCAGGCCGAATTTCATGACCCACCTCTCGCCGCGAGAGCGGCCGTCGCCGTGTCGAGATGGCTGCGTCGCTGACGTTCTGGCAACCTCGGCCGACCGCCGCTGGTCACGCCGGGAGTCCGACGCACCATCCCTGCCCCCAATTGCCGGATATTGCACCATATCTGGGCGCGGCGCGGTGCGGCATCGGATGTGCACTATGCCTGAGCGCTCGTGGCCCGCGATCGAATCGCGGCCCCATCCAGGGCTCGCGGAATGGAGGAACTATGGTGAAGCGCTCTTCGTTGTTCGCTCTGGTCCTGTTGCTGGCGGCGGCGCCGATCCTGGCCGGCTGCGCCATGATGCCGAGCACGCGGTCGGACGCCTCGGCGCCTGCGCCAGGTGGATCGATGGACGGAGATCGTGTCGCCGGCCCTGGCGCCCCCGGTCGTGCCGGCTCCGGCGCCTACGGCCAAGGGTCCAGACCCAACCCGAAGGAATTCTCGGTGATGTCGGACCTCCGGGACATCCACTTCGAGTTCGACCGGTACGAGATTCGGACGGACGATGCCGTCGTTCTCGACGCGAACGCGGAGTTGATGAAGGCCAACCCCAGCTGGCAAGTGCTCATCGAAGGGCATGCCGACCAGCGCGGGACGACCGACTACAATCTGGCGCTCAGCGACCGGCGCGCGCGCGCGTCGATGAACTATCTCGTCTCGCGGGGCGTCCGGGCGAACCGGGTCAACGTCATCAGCTACGGCAAGGAGCGGCCCGTCTGCAAGGACGCCAGCGAAGATTGCTGGAGCAAGAATCGCCGCGCGCACTTCCTGGTGAAGGCTCAGTAACGCCACACTCGCCCGAGGAGGAGGAGCGAACCTCCTCCTCCTCGGCGTCGTCCTTCCGCTCGCGTTCGCTTCAGGCCTGCCTCCCCTTGATCAGCTTGATGATCGACGCCATGGTCAGGCGATCGTCGTCGAAGCCGCCGTGC
Organism: Candidatus Rokuibacteriota bacterium; assembly: GCA_003220535.1. Taxonomy (GTDB): domain Bacteria; phylum Methylomirabilota; class Methylomirabilia; order Rokubacteriales; family CSP1-6; genus AR31. Next base: position 15,665 of record QHSU01000080.1, on the reverse strand, counting down.
GTCGTGCTGGCGGTGGCGGGGCCCGGCGCCGTCCACGCCTTGACATTCGGCAGCCCCCGCGACGCAACCTCGTCGGTGAAGAACTTCGCCATTCCGAGGATGGGTGTGCGCTTGCCGCCCTCGAACGACTCCGACACGAGGTAGAGCAGCGAGCGGCTGTAGCCGAGGAGCGGCCGGCAGGTCGAATCCTGCTCCTCGGCGGCGGCGGTGAGATGGAAGGAGCGGAACGCCTTCACGGTCTTGTCCGCCAACCGGGGCAGCACCGTCTGCCGGAAGAGGTCGACGGTCGCCGCGGCCGCCATGAAGTTCACGCTCTCGAACTTCCACCCGAGCCGCGCGAGACGATCGACCACGTGGCAGTGGACGATGGCGCCCGCGGAGTGCCCGATCAGATGGAGCCGCACCGGTGTCTTCGTGAACCACGCGGACTTCATCCCGCTCTCGTAGAGCACGAGGCCGCCGCTCTCCCTGAACTTCGAGATGCCGTCGGCGTTCTGCTTCATCTCGCCCCAGATCCGCGTCCCGGCCGGCGCGAGCAGCCGCTCCAGCCGCTGGTTCCAGAAGCGCTTGAGCTGGTCGACCATACCACCCGTGGGTTTGGGCAGGCCGGTCACGAGATCCTCCAGTCGATTCTTCAGCGTCGACCAGAGGTCGCTCTCCCACATCAAAAAGATCGGGAAGATCCGCGCCTCGTACAGCGCGGGGATCCAGCGCGCCGCCGTGTCGGCCGCGCTCTCCTCGCCGGTGAGGCCCCCGTGAGCGTAGATGGCCACGTCGGTCGGATCGGCGGCTTTGAGGTTCCACCTGTCTCGCGCCTTGCCGATGTGGAAGCTCGCCAGCGCCTCGACGTCCGACTTCTGCGTGCGGAACGCGCCGCTGGCCGACAGGCGGCCGTTATTCTCCATGTCGACGATGAACGGCGCGAGCTCGCGATCGCGGAGGATCGCGTCCGACGCGATCTCGACCTTGCCCTTCTCCACGCGCAGCGACGGAGACCGGGCGATCTCGATGTGCTGCTCGGTGGCGACGCCGAGCTGCGCCACCCAGCAGTCCATGGCATTTTCCGTCCAGTCCGGGTACGTGAGGATCGCTCGCCCACCGGTGCCCCAGCCTCGGCCCCACGAGTTCTGGATGATGAACCCCTCGGGTGTGTAGCCGACGATGACGAACGCATGCCCGCCGTCGTCGGCCAGGACCTCCGCTCGCGGGATCGTCCAGTACGCCTTACCCTTCCTGACACCCCTGCCCTTGAGCCACCCGCCGTGACAGACGACGCTCGCGTAGAGCACGCCGACGTCAGACAGGGCCACGTGCATGTCCGTCACCGACCGCGTGTCCACGCGGTAGTAGGCGCCGAGGGGGCGCCGGGCGGCGTCGAGCCACCAATCGTCGGCCGGCTGCGCCGACGGAGGCGGCATCTCCGGGCGGCGCCAGAGATCGACGCGGCAGACGCCGTGCTTGTACCAGCCCTTCATGGCGCCCCGCAGGCTCGAGCCGGAGTCCTCGCTCGCGCCCGGGAACTCGTCGTAGCGGCGGGCCATCGAGTACAGCATGAACGGCGACATCGGCGGCGAATCCGGATCGCGATGCTTGCGTAGCAAGAAGGTGACGACGCTGGCGAGGGCAAAGCCGGTGCACGCGTTGGTGCGCTCCTGATCGAGGATGGGCAGCGTGATCTGCTGCGCCATGGCCGGTGATGGGGGCCGGCCGACCGGCGGCGTGTACGGCCGGTCGCGCAAGTCCAACGGGTCGGGAACGATGTTGCGCTTGGGATCGAACTTACGGAGCCGCGGTGACCTCGTCGTCGGAGCCATACGCCTCCTGAAATCGCCTACCGCACCCGGGCTACTTCGAAGTGCATGCCGTCGCATCTCGAGAAGTGGTCGCCCCAGTAGAACCCGTGCTCCTGCGCGATGGGCACCGCTGCCACCGGCCTTCGCTCCCGCGTCGAAGAATCTGCATGGTCCCCTCCTCTCCCGCGCTGATCAGGTCGCGCCGTGACCTACACCGTGAACGGCCGTTGACCCTGGAACGCCCGGCTGGTCGCGCCGACGGTGAAGAAGTTCGGCGTCTGGTCGGGCGGCATGCCCGCGACGATGGCTGTGTAGAACTTCCGATAGCTCCCCGTGAAGTGCCCCTCCTTCCAGACGCGCAGAAGGTTGGCGGTGAACAGGCCGTTGAAGTCGCCGTCCTGCGAGAGCTGGTTATCCTGACAGCCGGAAACGAGGATGACCGAGGCCCGTACGGCGGCCGCCGGGTTGCCCTTGACCGCATCCTGCAGCTTGTCGTACATCGCGCGATGGGCCCGGTACGTGCGCAGCGCGATTTCCCTGGGCATGTTGCGGTAGCGCAGCGTGACGCCCGGTGTCCCGGCCGCCGCCGCGGCCGGGGCGGCGCCTCGCGTGGCGTAGAACATCGCCTTGGTGACGGTGCCGCTGTGACAGCTGTCGGAGAACACGAGGACGCGCACACCCGGCTTGAACCGGCCGAGCGCCTTGTAGATCTCGTCGTCGATGAGCTCGCCGTTGAAGAGGCACCACGTCTCGTCCTGCGCATCCGGCTCGTCGTAATTGCGGTCGGGCACCTGACCACCGTGGCCGGAATACGTCAGCAGGAAGATGTCCCCCGACCTGAGCGCCTTACAGGCTCGGTCGATGCCACTCAGCACGGCGCTGCGCGTGGCCCGCCGGGTCAACAGAGTCTGCACCTTGAACTTCCGAGAACGGGCGATCTCCGCCATGTCCCGGGCGTCGGCCTCGCAGGCGTTCAGCTTCCCGCTCCAGCCCTGGTAGTGTTTGGGATCGACTGCGTTGAGCCCGATCGTGAGCGCCAGTCCCTTTGCCATGCCAAACCCTCCTCTCGAGCGTCGCGGTATGCCGTACGCCCGCGGAACCCGCTGCCCGAGGCTCGGGCAAGAGATCGGACGACAGGGATTGTCTAACCGACCGGCGCCGGTTCGCCGGGGAAAAGTTCGGCCGGCGTTCGATAGGCTGGACGTTGGCCGAGAGATGCAGGAGCTGGCGGTGGAAGGCGGTCGGGCGACGACCTACAAGCTCGGGATTCGAGGAATGGCGGGCTAGCGCTCCTGGAGGGCTGCGCTGAACCGCCGGGGCGAGACGTTCGTGTAGACGATCGTACCGTCGCGCTCGACGACTTGGCGAATGCCGGTCTCCTGCAGCTGACCCCAGTCGATCGGCACGCCGTAGAAGCGCATGACCCGCTCAACGTAGTCCCGGGTCTCGGGATACGGTGGGACGCCGCCGAACGCCGCCACCGCCTTCTCGCCCGCGTTGTAAGCCGCCACGGCGAGATGCAGGTCGTAGCGGAACCGGTCCATGAGAGCACGCAGATGGCGGGTGCCTCCGTAGATGTTCTCGCGCGGGTTGAACGAATCCCGCACGCCGAGAATTGCCGCGGTCTCCGGCATCAGCTGCATGAGGCCGCGCGCGCCCTTTCGCGAGACGGCACGGCGGTCGAATCCCGATTCCACCCGGATGACCGCCCAGATGAGGCGCTCCGGAACCGCGTACCGGACGGCCGCCTCCGCGATCTCGCGAGAGTAGGCTCCGTCCTCGCCCAACGGCAGCCGCAGCGACCCGCGCGCCGTCGCCGGAGTGAACGCCGTGCGCTGATAGGAAGGGCTCGTGGGGATATTGGTGAAATAGCTGGTCCCGTCAGCGGCAGTCCGCCGGTACATCTGGCCCGCTGCAGGTGTGGCCGCCGCCATCGCGGCGGTGACGACCAGGAGGACCAGAGCGCGGGGCCCGAAGCCTTCCATGCATCACTTGCAGGGCAAATCTGATACCGTGCTGGATCTTCCAGAAATATCAAAGGGTTCCGGCTCGTTGGCCGGAAATGGGCCTGGTGGTTCTCTGACCGGAAGGATCAGTCTCTAGCCAGCCTCCCACGCCGGCTCAGGCTCCCCCTAGTGGGCGAGGGGATCGGGCCGCAGCTGGAAGCGGACGACTAGCGGGCTCGACAGGGTTTTTCCCGGCGCGCCAGGACTGGGCGCGTCGATCCCTTCGATGTGCATGGGCGTTCTGTTGCCAGAAGTCACCCAGAGTCCCCTGCCTTTCCAGCCGGCATTCGGATCGTCGACGCGGCCGTCCACGCCCTTGGCGAAAAAGCCCATCGGATACGGCACGCGCAGCTCGACGACCTTCCCATACGTCAACGCGTGCAGCGCGTCCGAGAAATTGCCAGTACCGATCGGGGTGTCCGGCCCCAGGCCCAGGATGTCGTGCTGGTCGACCCAGGTGTAATAGGGCGCTTCGGCGGCGCCGTCCCTGCCGGCGAAGCTCGGGCCCGGGAGCGGATAGAACGTCCAGCCTTCGGGGCACAGGTTCCCTTCCGCGGCTCCCGGCCCATTGAGTCGTCCTTTGCACCGGCTCCGGTCGAAGCTCGCGATGTGTCCGCTCGCCAGCGTCACCCACGCCACGCCCCGACGGTCGACATCGAACCCGCGCATTCCGAATCCCGGTGGCGGGACCCTGTAGACCTCCACCAGCGCCGTCTCCGGCGGATTCGGTCCGAGCTGGAGCCTGAGCACATACCCGGGGTGGCCGATGTTCGAGCCCCAGATGGAGCCGTCGGCCGGACTGTAGGCGATGCCGTAGAAGCCGAGCCCGATGCGCTTGTCCTTGGTGGGATCTTCTGGCTGGTTGGGCTCGACGTAGGCGTCACGCTTGCCGTTGCCGTTGGTGTCGACGACGAGGGGCGTCCAGCCCTGCGACTTCCCCGCGTCGCGGGTCTCCCAGAACATCTTCGTGTTGACCCAGCCCACGAGAGCGAGCTCGTTCTGGAGGTTGTTGCTGAGCCACAGCGTGTTGTTGGGGTCTTCGCCGAAGTTCAGGTGGTGCGTGCCGAAGCACGTGTCGATGAACGTGAACTGCTTGGTCTTCGGCTCGTACACCGTGACCTGCCTGGAGTTCTGGACGAACCCGTCCGGGGTTCCCGTGAGCGGGTACACCTTCGCCGACGGATGTCCCGACGCTGCCGCGCAGTACGCGGGCGGATTCTTGGGCGAGCGGCTCTGCGCGGTGAAATAGACCCGCCCATCCTGATCCATCATCGGGTTGTGCGCGTTGACTCGCGTGTCCCACACTTGTTCCGTGCCGAAGTACGGCGACGGCGCCACCACCGGGTTCGCCAGCGCCGAGCTCGGCGCGTCCTGATCGCGGATCGGCACTTTCATGGTGGTCTTGGTGATCTTGATCGGGTCCAGGATCGGAAGATGATCGGTGCTGAGCTCGGCGGCGCCATATATCAGGCCGAAGGCGTTGACGGTGGGTTTCCGCCGGTCGGTGACGATCAGGTCGTGGATGTAGTACTTGGGGGACAACCAGTCGTACACGGTCACGACGACATTGCGCTCGACGCCATTCGGCCGCGGCGGCACCGACGCCGGCAGCTCGCCGGCGCGGATGCGATCGGTCCACTCCGCCAGGCGGCGGATGTGGCCGCCGTCGGACGTGTTGAGCGTCCCGATCGTCCTGACCATGGTGCCGCCGCCGGGTCCGGACTGTAGCCGTCGCGTCCAGACCTCGACCGAGCTCGTGAACGTGCCCAACGCCGCGGGAAACTCACGCGTCGCCTTGTCGCCGAGCTGGTGACAGTTGCCGCAGCCATTCAACTGGACGGCGTTGAGCCACTGCTCCTGGGTCTTGAAGGCCACCGGCTTGCCGTTGCCTTCGGGGCCCGTGCCGGGGAACAGGCCTTTGTCGGGAACCTTGAGCATCGCGAACCAGTAGATCGCGGGGTAGTATTCCGCCGCTGCCGCCGCCGTCGGCGCCACTACTGCGTTGAGGTTCACGATCTGCCCGCGCGTGCTCCTGATCTTCGGCGAGTCGACCAGTCCGTAGCCCCGCACCCACACGTTGTACGTGGCCTGCGGAAGGTCGGGGATCACGTAGCGTCCTTGATCGTCCGTGACGACGATCTTGGCGAATCGGGTGCCAAGCTCGGTCGTTTCCGCGATCACCCAGACGCCGGCTTCCGGTCCGTTCTTGCTCGTGACCACACCGCCGATGTCGTCGTTGTCGACCCGCACGGCGAGGTAGGGCGCCTGCTGGGCATCGGGACTAGTGGTCGGCCAGGTGGCCAACAGCGCGGCGAGGCTGACGAGCGCGGCGGCTGAGTACAGAAATCTCGTCTTCATTGTCCGTCTCCCCCCGTAGGACCAGATGCCCCGACATCTCCCTACCACATTGATCACGGAGGGCGCATGGGAACTTCAAAAAGGGAGACGACTCTCGAGGAGATCACCCGAACAGCCGACGCGCCCATCGCACAGCGCCGTCCAGCGCACGGTTCCTCCAGAACCGTGCGCTGGGCGCCCAGCCGTTGCGGGGCCTCGCGCCCGTCGTCGCGCTACAACTCGAGGCTGCCGATTTCGTCCGAAGCTCTGCGCACCACGGTGATCCTCGGCAGCTGCCCGTCCTTCCGGTCCACCTTGACGATGTCCCCGGGTCGGACGCTTTGCAGGTCTGCCGCGAACACGGCCGTCCAGCGTCGATGCTCGGCGCACATGAATTTGCCCGTGTCCTGGTCGACGCGGAGCACCGTCATCCGCGTCGCCTGCAGGTGATCGGTGAGGTTACCAGCGACCGCAGCCGACGCTGCCAGAGAAAGGACCACCGCCGTGATGGACAGCACTCTGGTCACCATGTTCGCTCTCCTCTCGCCCCGGCATTTGGATGACTTCCAGCTCGACATGCTCGAGCCGAGGGCAATCCGGGTGCCGAGTGCTAAGTGAGCGAAATGGCGACGCGGAGGGAGAAAGATTCGCGAAATGGCTCGGGCGCCATGCCCGTCTTCGCGCCGATCGATGGCGCTATGCCCGGTCGCTCCGAGGCCCCGTGATCAAGCGGAGTCGAGGGGTACCAGCAGCACACGGGTGCGTCGGACGCTGAGCCCTTCGGCCCCCGCGCCATCGAGGCGAGCGATCACCACGCGCGTCCGTCCGAGCGCCGTCACGATCACGCGATCTGCGGCGCCAGGGCGCACGTACCACGCCTGATCGCCCGGAGAGAGCCGCGCGCTCAGGACGAGCCCGATGGCGCCGGTCACCGGCCGCCAACGCGCGCGGAGCGGACGCGCGAGCGCCCCGAGCACGGTCACCAGAACGGCGGGGACGGCGAGCGCCCCGGGCGATGCGCTCGGAAAGGCCAGCACCGCGCCGGCCCAGATGACGAGCGAGGCGAGGAGTGCGTCGAGCCAGCGCAGCACGCGCGCCGCCGCGGTCCAGCGCGCGACCACCGCGGGCAGAGGACGTAAGGGGCTCCGCATACCTCAAAGAATAGCCCACCGCGGAATCAGTCGTGGCCCACCCGCTCGGCTGCCCTCAACAACGAGTGACGTGGGCCGAGACGGCGAGCCAACGGCCGTCCCGACGCGCCCACACGTCCGTGTAGCGACCCGACGCCTCTCGTCCGTCCGGCCCTGCGTACGTGGTCCGCGCGTGAATGATGGCGAAGGGGCCCATGATTCGAACCTTGACGTCGTGGGCCTCGAGATTCGTAATCTTGACCGGCCGTGCCGTCTGGCTCAGAAAGCCGTCGCGGTCGACGAGCGATCCGTCGGGATTGGAGCAGAAGAAGTCCTCCGCCAATATCTCATCGAACCGGCGGACGTCCGACGTCTGAACCGATCTGATGTAGTCGCGGTTGAGGTCGAGCAGCGTGTCGAGATCGGATCTGGACGAGGTGTTGACCGGCATGTGATTTCTCCTTCGCGCTTGGTTCGATCCGCGAAGCACCGCGGTACCGACACCATGCCTGAAGTCGAGAGGGCCCGCAATGACGCGCGAGGTAAGTGCGCGCGGGCTCCCGAAGGCTCCCGGGTGAATCGGAGCCCGAGTACACTGAGCACGAGGAGACATGATGCGCGCGAGGGACGACATCGCGATCGGAGAGCACCTCGCCCATCGCGCCGTCGAGCTGGCCGAAGCGCTCCTGCGCGAGGCGCGCGCGCAGCAAACCCTGGAGGAGCGCGCTCAGGCCCGCAAGCTCGCCCGTATGATGGCCGACCCGCACGGCAAGGAGCTCACCATCGCGCTGGCCGATCAGGCCTTCCGGAGCCACCGCCCCGAGCGCATCGCCGACCAGCTCGCCTACCTTCTCGAGCGGTACGGCGTGCCCCGGTACATGGACTGGTGGGAGCGGGTCGCCCTCGTGCTGGGCGGGGCCATGGCGCACTATCTCCCGAGCCTCGTCGTTCCTCCGATCGTGAACCGACTCCGCCACGAGACGCAGAACGTCATCCTGCCCGGCGAGGAGGAGGACTTGCGCCGCTACCTCGAAGAGCGCCGCCGCGCGGGCATGCGGCTCAATCTCAATCAGCTCGGCGAGGCGATCCTCGGAGAAGCAGAGGCCGCGCGCCGCCTGGCGGCGTACCTGGCGCTGATCGCCCGCGACGACGTCGAGTACATCTCGGTGAAGGTCTCCTCGGTCTTCAGCCAGATCGACCTCGTCGCCTTTCGAGCGACGGGGGCGCGTGTGGCCGAGCGTCTCCGCGCGCTCTACCGGGCGGCCGCCCGGCATCAGTACCACCACCCGGACGGACGGGTCACACCGAAGTTCATCAACCTCGACATGGAGGAATACCGGGACCTCGACCTCACGGTGACGACGTTCCGCGAGGTGCTGGACGAGCCCGAGTTCCTGACCCTGAGCGCCGGGATCGTGCTCCAGGCCTACTTGCCCGACTCGCATCGCGTGCAGCGAGCCCTCACCGAGTGGGCGGTCGCGCGCCGGATCCGTGGCGGCGCGCCGGTCAAGCTCCGTATCGTCAAAGGCGCGAATCTCGCCATGGAGCGCATCGAGGCCGCCGTCCACAACTGGCCGCAAGCCCCATACGAAACCAAGAGCGAAGTCGACGCGAACTACAAGCGCATGCTCGAGTACGGCTGCCGGCCCGAGCACGCGGAGGCCGTCCACCTGGGGGTCGCCAGTCACAACCTCTTCGACATTGCCTATGGTCTCCTGTTGCGCGAAGTCCACCACGTCGAGCCCTGGGTCGAGTTCGAGATGCTCGAAGGCATGGCCAATCACCAGGCGCGGGCAGTGCAAGCGCGCGCCGGCGGTCTGCTGCTCTACGCGCCCGTTGTGCGAGCGGAGGATTTCCACAGCGCCATCGCCTACCTGGTCCGCCGACTCGACGAGAACACGGCGCCCGAGAACTTCCTGCGCCACGTCTTCGACCTCGAGCCGGGCACGTCGGCGTGGGCCGCCGAGCGCGATCGCTTCCGGACCGCGTTCGGCATCAAGACCGGATTGTCCGATGCGCCCCGCCGGACGCAGGACCGGACGGTGGAGGCGGGCGCCCCAACAGCCCTGCGGCCCCTCGACGCAAAGTTCGAGAACGACCCCGACACCGACTGGACCCTCGCGGCCAACCGCGCGTGGATCGAGAACGTCTTCGACCGCTGGCGCGAGCGCCCGCCAGAGGAAATTCCGCTCACGATCACCGGTGAATTTCGCAAGGGGTTGCGCCAAGCGGAAGGGCGCGATCCCTCCCGCCCGGGGTGTCTCGCCTACCGGTACGCGCTGGCCGGCCATGCCGACATCGATCGCGCGCTGACGGTCGCCCGGGCCGCTCAGCCGGCGTGGGCCGCGCTTCCGAGCGCCGAGCGCGACTCGCGGCTCGAGGCGTGCGCGGCCGAGCTCGGACGCCGTCGCGGCGACCTGATCGGGGCGATGGTCGTCGACGGCGCCAAGACGGCGACCGAGGCGGACGCCGAAGTCTCCGAGGCGGTCGACTTCGCGCGCTACTACGCCCGGACGTTCCGCGAGATCTCCCCCGAGCTCGGCGATTGCCGCATGGAGCCGCTCGGCGTCGTCGTCGTGACACCGCCCTGGAACTTCCCGCTCTCCATCCCCGCGGGCGGCGTGCTCGCGGCGCTGGCGGCGTCGAACGCCGTCGTCCTCAAACCGGCCCCCGAGGCAGTGCTCGTCGGCTGGGGGCTGGCGAGCTGTCTGTGGGACGCCGGTGTCCCGCGTGAGGTCCTGCAGTTCCTGCCGTGCCCCGATGACGAGATCGGCCGAGGGCTGGTGACGGACGCGCGGGTGGGCGGCGTCATCCTCACGGGTTCGGTGGAGACGGCGCGCCTCTTCCTCGGGTGGCGGCCCGACCTCACCCTCTTTGCGGAGACGAGCGGCAAGAACGCCATCATCGTCACGTCGCTCGCGAACCGGGATCAGGCCGTCCGCGATCTCGTTCGCTCGGCCTTCGGCCACAACGGCCAGAAGTGCTCGGCCGCCAGTCTCGCGATCTGCGAGGCCGAGGTGTACGACGACCCCGACTTCAGGCGCCAGCTACGTGATGCCGCGGCCAGCCTCGGTGTGGGCAGCGCGTGGGAGCTGACGAGCCGCATCACCCCGCTGACCCAGGCGCCCGGCGCCGCGCTCCGGCGCGCGCTCACCGTCCTCGATGAGGACGAAGAGTGGCTGCTCGCTCCGCGCCCGGCGAAGGACAATCCGAACCTCTGGTCGCCCGGGATCAAGCTCGGTGTCCGCCCTGGCTCTTTCTTTCATCTCACGGAGTGCTTCGGCCCCGTGCTGGGACTGATGCGCGCCGAGGACCTCGACCACGCGATCGAGCTCGCGAACGCGCAACCGTTCGGGCTCACCAGCGGGATCCAGACGCTGGACGACCGCGAGATCGTCCGGTGGGTCGAGCGCACCGAGGCCGGCAACCTCTACGTCAACCGGCCCATCACCGGGGCGATCGTCGGCCGTCAGCCGTTCGGTGGCTGGAAGGCCTCTTCGGTGGGCCCGGGAGCCAAGGCCGGCGGCCCGAACTACGTGCTGCAGCTCGCGCGCTGGCGTCAGGTGACGTGGCCCGCCGGCGACGACGAGCCGCTGCCAGAATCGATGGCCGCATTGCTCGAGCGCTGCCTGGCCGAGCTGCCCGACGCCGACGCGCGCGCATCGGTCGAGGCGAGCGCCGCGAGCTACGCGCGCGCATGGCGCCTGCACTTCGGCCGCGAGCACGATCCGAGCGCGATCCGGGGTGAGCGGAACGCGTTTCGCTACCGGCCCTGCCGTCGCGTGATCGCGCGGGGAACGACCGCACGGCCGGAGGCAGCGACGGCGCTGTGCCAGGTCATCCTGGCGGCGGGCGTGGTGGGAACTCGCCTGACGCTGAGCCTATCGCCGGACTCGCAGCCCTGGGCATGGCTGGAGTGCGGCGGGGTGGAGCTCGTGGTGGAAGCGGAGGCGGCGTTCATCACGCGCCTGGCCCATCCGGAGGACGCGGAGCGCGTCAGGGTGTGGGAGCCGATCTCGACCGCCGCCCGCGCCGCGGCCAACGGGGCGGGGGTGACCCTCATCGACGCGCCCGTCGTCGCCAACGGACGCCTGGAGCTCCGCTGGTACCTCCGGGAGCAGACAGTCTCCCGGGTCCTCCACCGCTATGGCAGCGTGACGGAGCCCGCGGCTGCCGAATGAGCCGTGACAGCCGCGGCGCACACTGCCACTCAGTACTCGTCGAACATGCGCTGGATCTCGGCCACGTCGGCCGTGCGAGTGAGAGCCAGCATGGTGAGGACGCGGGCCTTCTGAGGATTCAGGTTGTCGGCGACGACGAAGCCCCGCTCGCGCACGAGCGTGCGGGGCAAGACGCGACCGCTCCCGGCCCGGCTCGAGAGCACGATCAGCACACCGCGCCGGCGCGCCTCGAGGAGCGCGTCCGTCTCGGCGGGCGTCGTCACCCCGGGCGGGAGCGCCGCCGAGACGATCGCCCGGGCGCCCGCGGCGACGAAGGCCCGGATGGCCACGCCGTCCGTGCCGGCGTACGAGGCCGCGATGTCCACGCGTGGCAGTTCGGTCCGCCCGCGCACGTCGAACTCCGTCCCCGGCGCGTGGCGCCGCGACGGCCGCCGGTAGATGGCGACGCGCCCGTCCGGGTCCGCATACCCGAGCATGCCGAGATCGGGGCTCCGGAAGGTCTCGAGCCGCAGCGTCGACGACTTGGTCACGTCGCGCGCGGCCTGGACCTCGTCATTGAGGAGCACCAGCACTCCGAGGCCGCGCGCTTCCCGTGCTGACGCGACGCGCACGGCGTTCAAGAGGTTGAGCCCCGCGTCCGAGCTGAGGCCGGTGGCCGGCCGCTGCGATCCCACCAGGACGACGGTGGGATCGACCTTGAGCGTGAGATTGAGGAAGTACGCCGTCTCCTCGAGCGTCGCCGTGCCGTGCGTGATGACGATGCCGTCGAGCGGCGCTTCACGAGACGCGGCGTCGTGCACCGTCGTGTCGAGTGCCAGCCAGTCGGCGGGCCCGATGGCCGTGCTCCCCACCGCGCGGAAGCGGACGGAGACGATCTCCGCGGCCTCGGTGACCTCCGGGAAGCGCATGAGGAGCTCGTCGGGCTCCGCCTTGCGGCTCGTGTCCATGTACTCCCAGAGGTCGAGGCTCCCCCGCCCGATCGAGGAGATCGTCCCGCCGGTGCCGATGAGCGCCACCCGCGGCTTCGAGTTCGCGCTCACCGCGTTGCGGCCATCCTCTCGTCGGCGAGGCGCCGGCGCCCCGTCTCCCGGTCGGCTCGATACGCCTTGATAGCGGGGATGACCTCCTGGGTCATCAGATCAATGCCGCGCACAGCGACCTCGTGAGACATGAGACCCTCGCGGCCCCAGAAGATCATGTGCCCCGGATCGACGACGTCGATGATGCGCTGCAGCTTCTTGATCACGGTGTCGGGGTTCCCGGAGACGATCTGGTATGTGGCATGGGCCTCTTCGTAGCTCAGGCTGGGACCGCCTGGGGTGACGTTGGCTGAGCCCACTCGCGCTTGTTCACGCCGGCTCTGCGTGGCCGCCCGGCTCACGTACCCCGGGGGCTGCAGCCAGTGGCGGGGCGCGACCCCGAACGACGTCCCCAGCTGCCAGAAGAAGTGCCGGCCCAGCTCGTAGGCCTCTTCGTCGGTGTCGGCGACGCTCACCCGGATGACGTATCCGCGCTGCTCGGAGGTCGGGGTGAATCCTGTTTGGGCCGCGACCTCGTCGTAGAGATCGTAAATCTCGTCGGTGACGTGCAGCGGCGGGGCCAGCGCCACGTACGGGTAGCGGTGCTCGGCCGCCCACCTGACCGACTCCGGGCTGACCACGCCGGGAATCCAGATCGGGGGATGAGGCTTTTGCAGGGGTCTGACCCACGGATTGACCACGCGGTACTCGTAGTGCCGACCCTCCCATCGGAAAGGTCCAGGCGTGGTCCAGGCCTTGACGATCACGTTGTGGGCTTCGTCGAACCGCTCCCGGTTGTAGATCGGATTGGCGTTGGTGGCGATACTTTCCTGGCCCAGCCCGCGCACGAAGCCGCAGATCACCCGCCCTCCGGACAGAATGTCGATCATGGCGACTTCTTCGGCCACCCGCAGCGGGTTGTCATGGATGGGGAGCACGTTGCCCAGAAAAACGATCCGGCCCTTCCTGGTCGTCCGCGCCAGGACGGCGCCGATCACGTTGACCGACGGCATCATGCTGAGCGGGTTGTTGTGGTGCTCGTTGATCATGACACCATCGAAGCCGGATTCCGTCGCGTACTGCAGCTCCTCGAAGTACATGCCGTAGAGCTGCTGCGCTCGTTCGGGGCTGAAATGCTCGTTGGGCAACATCAGGTTGTTGTAGCCCCGGCGTCGCGCTTCGTCCTGCGGGTACGCCGTGTAGCCCATCTCGGTGAAGAAGTACACTTCCTTGACCATAGGAGGCCTCCTGCTCTGGACCTCGCGTCAGGGGCGCGTCGCGAGGAAGTCTAGCACCGCCTGCACGAATGCTTCGGGCTGCTCCATTTCGGGCAGGTGACCACAGCGGTCAAGCACGGTTGCCATCGCCCTCGGGATCGCCCGCACGTAGCGCTGGCACACGTTGAGGGGAATGATCGCGTCCTCACGTCCCCAGATCACCAGGGTGGGCGTCGAGATTCCCCGCAACAAGGCGGGCAGCGTGTGGCTCCGCATGTACGGCTTCCAGAGAAGACGGGCCGCCATCTCCCGGTTCTGCTCCGCCTGCCTCTCGTCCTCTGGCCGCCACGCCTTGCCGAAGTACTGGGCATACTCCGGCGCTCTCGCCGGGTCATAGAACGCCTGGGCCAACGCCTCCTGGTTGGAGTGAATGAAATAGTCCCAGACGTGGCCTTCGTCTGGCTGCAGGCCCGCCGCGCCCACCAGCACCATCTTCGTGAAAAGCTCGGGGTTCATGGTCGCGATCTCCGCCGCGACCCAGCCGCCGAGAGACGACCCGATGACCGGCAGTGGCTGGGACAGCTTCAGATCGCGGACGAACCACGTCACCCAGGCGGCCAGGTCGCGCACGCTGGCGATCCAGTCGGGCCGCGCTGACTGGCCAAAGCCCGGCAGCGACGGCACGTAGACCGTGAATTGACGGGCAAGCTGCTCGTAGGCACGGAGCCAGCCGGGAACGCCCAACTCGCTGTGCAGGACCAGCAACGGCGCGCCGACGCCGCCGCGGCGGAGCTGGATGCGGACGCCCGCGGCCTCCACGAGGACCTCCGTGAAGGTATCTTCCGTAGTCCTCATCTGGGCTGGGCCAGCACCTCCGCTGCCTGCTTCTCGATCACCGTGCCCTTGAAGAAGTCGGGGTTCACCTCGCCCCAGAAGCGCACGGCGTTGGTGAACATGAAGTCGCGGAAATCGTCGTCGGTGAGCAGCCCGTGCTCGACCAGCTCGTAGGCCTCGGGGACGACGTCGGTCATATCGGGAACGTCGAAGTGGCCGATGTCGGAGCTGAAGAAGGCGTTGAGTCGGGCGTTCATCGGGTTCGCCCGGCGGTTGAAGGCCCAGGCGTTGATCGGGTCGTCGGCCTCGCAGCCGAAGTAGAAACGCGAGACGTAGAGGTCGTGGAAATCTTGCTTCCGCGCGATCTTGCAACGGGAATAGTCGTCGAGGTCCTCGACGCCGCCGGTGCCGTTGCCGTTGTCGTCCAGCCCCTCGCCGCGGCGCACCGCGTCCACCACCGTGGCCGACCCGTACTTCTCCGCCAGCGCGAGCAGGGCCGTCCGGTCGAGCCGCTCCGGGTTCGTGTTCTCGAGGGCCTGCCGGCTCCGCTTCTCCCAGTGCCCGATGAGATCCGCGTAGAGCGAGCACGCCCAGCCCACGCCGCCTTCCAGGAAAGCGAAGTTCAGCTCCGGGAAGCGTCGCGTGACGCCACCGAAGAAGAGGGCCTTGGCCATCGCCTCGCTGGCGGAGGCAAAGTGGCCGATGTGGTTGTAGCAGAAGTTCGACGGCGAGTTGCGGAGCAGGATCGAGCGCGCACCATTGTGGAAGCTCGGCGCGATGCGGAGCTCGCGGCACTTTTCCCACACCGGATCGTAGTCGTGCTCGCTGTCGATGGCGATCGGGTCGTACCACTCGACGAACTTCGCGGCCTCGGGGTGCTCCTCGACCAGCACGGGGATGGGGCGGCGAATGAGGCTCCCCATCATGACGACCTTGTAGCCCAGCTGCCGCGAGGCGAACTCCAGCTCCTCGATCGCTTCCTCGGGCGTGTACATCGGGATGATCGCGGCCGGAATGATGCGATCGTTGAACGGACGGAACTGCTCGGCCGTGAACACGTTGTAGGCGCGGCAGAGCGCCCGACGCAGCCGATCAGGCGGCAGGCGGTAGTAGCCCAGCCCCGCCGTGGGATAGACCACGCAGAAATC
>QHSU01000018.1 GCA_003220535.1 Candidatus Rokuibacteriota bacterium | reverse complement strand
GGAACGAACGCGATCGACAAGTCCCGCTTGACCACCTGTTGCAACGTGCCTACGCTCAACCGCATCAGAGGGGCCTCCTCGAATCGGAGAGTGATGTGGGGACATCGACTCTTTTGATCCGTGGATTCGCCCCTCTGATGCATTTCGGCCACTTGGTCGCGCCCTCAGTTATTTCGGATTGAGGCTAGCTGCCTCGCCCGAGCGCTGTCGATCTCGCCGATCATCGGCAGGATGAGCAGGCGCTCGCGGATCCGGAGGACCGGCGTGGACAGCTCACGGATCGCGGCCTGCTGCTGCCGGAGCGCCTCGTCTGCCGCCCGGCGACCGGTGATGTCCGGACGATTTTCGAGGCGCCGACGATTGTTCCCGCCGAGTCGCGGATCGGGGAGACCGTAAGCGAGATCTCTATGTGCGTGCCATCCCTGGCGACTCGGATGGTCTCGAAGTGGTCGACGGTCTCGCCTCGGCGGAGACGGCGTAAGACCTCCTCCTCTTCGGCCATTCGATCCGATGGCACGATGAGCGCGATCGGCTTCCCCACCGCTTCGGCCGGCGTATATCCGAACATCCTTACCGCCGCCGGGTTCCAGGAGGTAATGATGCCGTCCAGCGTCTTGCTGACGATAGCGTCGTCCGAGGAGCTCACGATCGCCGCCAGACGTTGCGACGCGATCTCGGCCTGGCGCCGCTCGTGATGTCGTGGAAGACAAGGACGACGCCGTACACGCGTCCCTGACTGTCGCGGATCGGCGCGGCGCTGTCGTCGATCGGACGGACGGTGCCGTCCCGCGCGATGAGCGCGGTGTGGTTCGCGAGCCCCACTACGGTGCCGTCGCGCAGGACGCGGCCGACTGGGTCCTCCGCGGGCCGGCCATTGGCCTCGTTGACGATGTTGAACACCCGCGTGATCAGTTGGCCGACCGCCTCGTCGTTCGGCCAACCCGTGAGCGTCTCGGCGGTCGGATTGATGAAGGTCACGCGGCCCTGGCGATCGGTGGTCATGACCGCGTCTCCGATGCTCGACAGCGTGATGCGGAGCAGCTCCTCACTGGCCTGCCGCTCGGCTTGCAGTCGCTTTCGCTCCGTGATGTCCCGCGCCATCTTCGAGATACCAACGATGCGGCCGGCCGAGGCGAGGATGGGCGACAGCGTGACCGAGACGTCGATGCGCGTGCCGTCTTTGCGGATCCGCACCGTCTCGAAGTGGTCGACGCGCTGGCCCGCCGCGACGCGCCGCAGGAACTCGTCTTCCTCTGAGAGGCGCTCCGGCGGAAACAGCACGGTGATGGGCCGACCGATGATCTCGGCCGAAGTGTAGCCGAATATCCGCTCGGCCGCCGGGTTCCAGGAGCTGACGATGCCCGCGGTGGTCTTCGTCACAATCGCATCGTCCGACGAGCGGAGAATAGCCGACAGGGTCTGAAGGTCGAGATCCGGCATAGGCGGCCCGCTAAAAGGATAGCGGATCAGTGCGCGACGCGCACAGCGACGTCAGAGCCTCGCGAAACCCCCAGCGGGTCGTTGGACGCCGCACCTGCTACACTCCCCGCCAGCCATCCTCCACCGAGGTGCCCCATGCGCCTGATCGGGCTCGCGGTCATTCTCAGCCTCACTCTTGCGCCGCTCGCAGTCGAGGCGCAGACGGCCAAAGTACCTCGGGTGGCGATACTGTCGACCGGCAATCCCCGCTCGGCACCCATATTCCAGGCTTTTGAGCAAAGACTGCGCGACCTCGGCTACGCCGACGGCCAGAACCTCACCATCGAGTTCCGGAACGCCGAGGGGAGGACCGACAGGCTTCCCGGCCTCGCAGCGGAGCTGGTCCGCCTGAACGTGGACGTCGTTGTAGTGGCTAGCGATCCGGCGACTCGTGCCGTCAAGGAAGCAAGTGCCAAAATCCCGATTGTCATGGTGTCAGTCAACTATGACCCGGCCGAACTCGGTTACATTGCCAGTCTCGCGCGGCCGGGGACAAACATCACGGGGGGTATTATTCCTTCACCGCGAGTTGACGAGTAAACGTTTCGAGCTCTTCAAGGAGATGCTGCCCCGTGTCAAGCGCGTAGCCGTCCTCTCCGATCCCCTTGCGGCCGAGCAACTCAGGGCAGTGGAAGCGGCCAACCGGTCGATGGGTCTCAAGCTCCAGGTGATCGAGCTGCGAAATCCGTCGTACGACTTCGAGAGCGCGTTCCGCGTCGCGGTGCGCTCTCAGGCCGAGGCGCTCCTCGTGTTGACGACGCCAGTCATCTTCCGCGAGCGCTCGAAAATCGCGCAGCTCGCCTTGAATAACCGGCTCCCAACGAGCTTCGCGCACCGCGAGCACGTCGACGCTGGCGGGCTCATGTCATATGGCCCGAACTTTGACGACATGTGGCGGCTCGCTGCCGTCTACGTGGCTAAAATCCTCAAGGGCGCCAAGCCCGCTGACCTGCCCGTCGAGCAACCCACGAAGTTCGAGCTGGTCATCAACCTCAAGACGGCGAAGGCCCTCGGGTTGACGATTCCACAATCGCTGCTAGGGCGGGCGGATCAGGTGATCCAATAGCGCGAGCTCGACCAACGCGGCCAGCTCTTGAGAGCAGCACTCGGATTCGCCGGGCTGCCCATCCCCTCCTACGACCGCGCCCTCTGGGCTCTCCGCTCATGGCTCGACTCCTGGTCCGGCATCGGGCGGGTTGCAGTCGGCATGGCGAGACAGGGGTACGATCTCCAGCTCACCCGCTACGACGAGCGCGGCTGGCGGGCCACGTTCTTTACGAGCGGGATGGAGCACTCGCCCACGAGTGCGACGGGCTCCGCGTGGGAACGCACGCCGTGGCACGCCGTGCAAGGGGCGGCGTGGGAGGCGCTGCGAAGGGCTAGGATGGATCGCTAGGCAACGCGCCTCACGTCATCCCAGATCTGGAAACAGGGGAGATGGAACTGAATGGGCCGCCCGCCACCCTTCGAGGCCCTCCCCTGCATCGCCATGTTCCCCGTCGTGATGATCGTCCCGCAGCCGTCGCACATTTGTCCGTCGCCTGCACCACCCCAGATTCTCTCCGTCCTGCCATGCGGCAGGCGACCGCTCTGAAGTCTGCGCTGGATCAGGAGGCGGATATCTTGGGGGTCCATGGTGGCTTCTCCGGATCGCGGCAGCGGAAACACGCCAAATTCACCGGAGTCTCGACGCCTGGGAGCGTCAACCTATGAGGCCGGGGTGCAGGCACGGGGAGCATAGCACGGATGGCTAAGGAATGGCTCGCCGCCTGCCGCAGTCTGTTCCTACCGATGGAGATTGTAGGCGGTCAGTTCAGGTCATTTCCCCCCTCGAAGAACCGTGGCTCCTACGGCGATTCGGTAGTGCTATCCTCGCCTCGCGGGGGCTTCACCGATGGAACAGCAAGCGCGTAGGTGCTCGCGCTGCTCCCGGGCCATCGCGCCGGGAGATACCGTCATGTTCGGCCCCGGCCGTCTGTTCCATCTCGATTGTCAACAGCCCCGGCTCTTGAGCGCCGAGGAACGCGCTCTCCTCTTCACCTACTGTCGCGACCATCCGGTGGGTAAGTGCATGGCATGAGCCGGTGACTTCAAGCTGTCCGAATTGGCCTTAGACGTTCTCGGCTTCCTTCGATACCTCTGCCCTCGGTGTCGTCGGGATCTGACCGACAGCGTCCGCACGCATCTCTACGGCTGCGCGATGCTACCCGAAGAGGTCCGACGCAGGGCGCAGGCGATGCGCGAGGCGGCTCGAACTCTAGGAAAGGAAACCCGCCTCATGCGTGACACTTCGGATGTGCTGATGCGAGAGGCCGAAGCTGCGCTCGCCTCACTTCGAGAGGCCATGCAGCAGTCTCTGCCTCGCGACCCCCGATAGCGGCCCTCTCCGGGCCTTCTACCACGCGGCGGTCGATAAGTTTCGCGAGCTGCTCGCGACATTCACCGTGACACCGAAGCAGTAGCCACTCGGCTCGACCGTGGGCACCGGTGATGCTGCGCGCCCGGTCGCTATGCGGGCGGTAGTCGAATTCCAGGAACTGTAAATCTTTTCACGGATTGACAGCACGCCGCCGCGTGCTACATAGGACGGCACTTTAGATCCTTTGGGCTTCCGGAAACGAGGTGCCGCATGCGGATACTCGGCAAGCGAGAGGCGAGTCGCAATCGCGAGTCGCTCGCCCGGCGCCTCACAGATTGGTGGGCTTACCTGCTGGGCGGGGTCGGGCTGATACTAGGCGCGTTCATTATCGACTTGGTCCTGGAGCTTGACCTTTACGTCGTGCTTTCGGGCGCCATCCTCGCAGCTCTCACTGTCGGCATTTTCCGGCTTCTACGGCGTCTCCGAAAGCCGGAGTGAAACCGCGGCCCGAGAAGAAGCCCAGTCTGCACCACATCCTGCCGATGGAACTTCAGGTCGGCGACCGACTCGCAGACGAGACCGGCGAGTGGGAGGTCATCGGCCGGCCGTACATGTCAGCCGGCGGCAAGAACGCGCACGTTCGCGTCCGGTGGGTCGACAAGCCCACCGTCTCCGAGGTCTGGACCTGGGGCGCGCATGAGCGGATCAGCGTGAAGCGGGGAGGTAACTGATGATGCGCCTCGCACGAAGAGCCTCACTGTTCATCGCGTCCTCCGTGCTCACCTCGGCCGCGCTGAGTGCGCGTGTCGGCATGAAAGCACAATCCTGGCCCGTTACTGCGCCGGGCGCCTCACCAGGGCCCAGCCTGATGACTGGAGTTCCTGCGTGATGTCGCGATGGCGCCGCTCCACGTGGCGTCTCTCGACCGGCGGCTGCCTCGAGCTCCGGCTCCGGCGCCGTTCGCCCCCTCGACGGTCGAGGGTCACGTCCCTACTCTCGTCGGCATATACATGCTTGAGATACAGGTAGCGTTTTGGCTCGGTGCGCGACACGATGAAGAGCAGGTTTGCCATAATCGCCTCCGCTAGATTCCGCCCCGGTCCACTCAAGAATGGAAGCCCCTGACAACGCCGGACGCGACCCGTCACGATGACCTGGGCTCCGCCATCTGGCGTGGGAAGCTGAGTGGTCTGAAGACGCCGCGACCGGGGAGGCGGAAGGCAGACACGTCGACCTGTGAGGGATCTGTGGGCTGGACGTGATGCCCTACCCACTCAAAGAATCCGCATGGAACCATTCGTACAGACCCCATGCACACCACGTAGCAAGAGGAGCGAATCGCAGACAAGCAGGGGAATCCCCGAATCGGGCCGGTTGGAATACCGCGTGCAGAGCCGGGGGGCTGGTCGACAATGAGACCGAACGTCAGGCACCACTATCAAGACAAAGGACGGCAACCTCTTCATGCGGTATGGCTGCCCGCGACACCGTGGACCCCCCGCGGGGTGAAGGGGAAGTGAGCGATTCAGCAGGCCAGCGGGTGGTAGTAGCCTTTAGGTCGTAGGCATGAAGAAGAAAGAGCGGCGACGGCTCAGGCGGGAGGCGCACGCGGCAGCGCAACCGTCGCACCCCTGGCGGCGCGTCATCCTGACAGCATGGCGAACCCTCGTCCTCCTGGCGAAGTCGAGGCCGAAGGGAAAGTGAGCACTAGTCCCAATACGCCGGCCAGAAGAACACCACCCACGCGGCCAGCAGGGCCATAACGACCGCGATCCCGCCGACCCCGATCATGCGCTGTGATTCCGTCAGCTTCTTGGCTTGAAGAACCGCGACAAGACCCTACACGCCGACTGCAGCGAATGCGCCGATGAGGGCGAGGATCACACGGAGGGGGAAGTGCACGGAAGGAATCTCAGCCATGCGACGCGCCCACCCTTACAAGTTGGGCGAGAGGGACTGGACGGTAGCCACGCTCCTGCGGGCATCGCCCTCACGGCAGGAGAGGCCAGTGGCCTACTTGATGCGTGGACGTCCAGCCCGAGGCTAGTTTACACCGCGCGGTGATCGCGCTGTTTGCCGCGTGCCCGTCGCCGGGCAGCGGTGTCTCCACGTCCTCGAGCGGCGGCGTCTTCACGCCCGCCAACCCCGAGGACCTCCCAACCCCGATGGCGCGGACGGCCGGAGACATTTCGACCGCGGCGGACAGGACGTTGCTGGTACGGATGAAATACGGGACGATATTCGAGACATGATCAGTGAACCGACGTCGTCACGACCTCGAAAGGACTCCATTGCTCGAGCACCAGCGTCTCCACGGCCGGTGGTGGCCCGACTTCCTGATCGTGCCGCCGGGTCCGAACGAGTCGATCTTCGCCGTCGAGCTGAAGTCCGGCAGTGACCCGCTACGCTCAGCTCAGGAACCGCTGCATGCGGCCCTGAGGCGCGCCGGGCTTCCGGTGGCGGTCGTCCGCGTTCCCGACGCCGACGATGCCCGTCGCGTCGCGTTCGTGTTCAACAGCCGGCGGGTGTTCACGCATCCCAACATCTCGTGGACGTACGAGAATCAACGCAAGGATCAACGCAAGAGCCCACCACAGAACACTCGGCGGCCAGCGGAGCAGATCGAGGGGGGAGCGTTTCCGCGTAGTTAGCTAGTGCGCCTGGCAGGAGTCGAACCTGCGACCCTCGGATTAGAAGTCCTCCGCGCGGTGAACTATCGACGCGAGTGTTTTCAGATACTTCGGTCCGCGTCAAGGGCTCGGCAGAGGTGCGTCACAGTGCGCTGGATTGCGCGCGACTGCGACTGCTTGGTGACACTCTCAGTGACATGGTCTTTGTCGGTGCTCGAGAAACGTGTATCGCGCTGGTTCTGTCGGCGACACGGCGAGGAGTTGACCGGCCCCGCCCCGTCGTGCTCGAGCGGGCGGCGGCCGCCCTCTTCAACCCCTGAGCGGCCTTTCGGCTGCTCGGCAAGGCTCCATCCGCGACCGACCGCGGCTTCGGTGAGCAGACTCAATTAAAAACGCTTGACAAGGCATGGGCGAAGCGAAACTATCGCGCCCACTCAGAGTAGAGTATCTCTCCGCGTACCGATGGCTGATCGCTAGAGGTGTCCGATGCGATCAGGTGCTTGCTCTTGTAGATCTAACGGCTTTCCCTTGCCTCTGAGCGGGGAAGGTCCCTCCGAGGCCCTTCGTGCTTCTGTGGTCCCTGTACTTTTCCCCCACGAGAAAGGAGAACCTCCGATGCGAAGTTTGAGGGTAGGCGTGATTCTCCTGACCGTCGTGATGCTCGTGGGCCTTTGGGCCGCGCCGTCGGCCGTCGCCCAGGAACAGCCTCGCCGCGGAGGGGTCTTGCGGGTGGCCCTGGCCGCCGACCCTCCCAGCCTGGACGCGCACCAGGAGCAAACCTTCGCGGTGACCCAGCCGATGAGCGCTGTCTACAACAACCTGCTCGTCCTGGACCCGCACAACTATCCCAAGGTCATCGGGGATGTCGCCAAGTCCTGGAAGGTCCTGGACGGCAACCTCAGCTATAGATTCACCCTGCACGAGGGGATCAAGTTCCACGATGGCAGCGAGCTGACCGCGGTGGACGTCAAGGCCAGCTGGGACAAGGTGGTCTTTCCCTCGGGGGGCGTGATCAGCCCGCGGCGCGGGAACTATCAGATGATCAAGAGCATCGAGGCTCCCGACCGCTTCACCGTGGTCTTCCGCCTGCACCACCCCTCGCCGGCGTTCATGACGAGTCTGGCCCACCCGGCCAACTTCATCTACCCGAAGAAGTATCTGGACGGGGATCCCAACTACTTCAAGACCAAGGCCGTCGGGAGCGG
This sequence comes from Candidatus Rokuibacteriota bacterium, assembly GCA_003220535.1. Taxonomy (GTDB): domain Bacteria; phylum Methylomirabilota; class Methylomirabilia; order Rokubacteriales; family CSP1-6; genus AR31. Next base: position 1,938 of record QHSU01000018.1, on the reverse strand, counting down.
GCCCTTCAAGTTGAAGACCTACGTGCGGGGCTCCTACGTCGAGCTGGAGCGCAACCCCGACTACTGGAAGAAGGGGTTGCCCTACCTGGATGGGCTCACGTACTTCATCATCACCGACACCTCGGCCCGGACCACGGCCTTGCGATCGAGTCGCGTCGATGTGGAATTGCGCTTTCTTCCCCCGGTGGACGTCAACGCCATCAAGCAACAGCTGGGCGACAAGATCGTAGCGGCCAAGATCCAGAGCATCGGCACTTTTGGCGTCACGGTCAATGCGGGCAAGAAGCCCTTCGACGACGAGCGGGTGCGCAAGGCCCTGACCCTGGCCATCGATCGCTACGATGCGGTCAAGACGCTTTCCTCGATCACCAACCTGGAATTGATCCGGGGGCGTCATGCACCCGGAGAGCCAGTGGGCGTTGAGCCAGGCGGAGCTTGAAAAGCTCCCGGGCTTCGGCCGAGACCACGCCGCCAATCTGCGTGAGGCCAAGCGCTTGCTGGCGGAGGCCGGCTATCCCAATGGCTTCAGGACGGCGCTGACCAACCGGAACATCAAGATGCCGTACGTCGATCTGGCGGTCTACCTGATCTCGGCGTGGAAGAAGATCGGGGTGGAGGCCGAGCACAAGGTGGAGGAGACGGCCACCTGGAGTCAGAGTCGGCTGAACAGGGATTTCGAGCTCCTCCTCGACCCCTACGGGTCCACGACGGTGGGAGACCCCGATGAGATGCTGGACAAATTCGTCACCGGGCAGCCGGAGAACTGGGGCCGCATGAGCGATCCCGTGGTGGATGATCTCTTCTCGCTGCAGTCGAAGGAGATGAACGAAGCGAAGCGCATCCAGCTGGTGAAGGAGATGATCAAACGCATCCTGACGAAGGCCTGGCGGATCGAGGGGCTGTGGACGACTCGTCTCGAGGTGCGTACGGCCCGCTTGCGGAACTACGAGCCCATGCCTAGCCACTGGAACAATCGACGCTTCGAGGATGCGTGGCTAACGGCCAAGTAAACGGCGATCGTCATGTTGCGATACATCCTCAAACGGGTCCTCCTGATGGTCCCCACCCTGCTCGGCGTCGCCCTGGTGGTTTTCCTGCTCATGCACGTCGTCCCCGGAGATATCGCCCTGTTGATCCTGGGCGCGGGTGAGCAAGGCGGCGACGTCAACCTGTCCGAGCTCGAGAAGGTGCGACACAAACTGGGGCTCGACCGCCCGCTCTACGTGCAGTTCTTCTCCTGGGTCTGGGGCATCGTCCGCTTGGACTTCGGCAACTCGCTGTGGACCGGGGCGCCGGTGATCGAGGAGCTGTGGATTCGTTTCCCCCTGACCCTCGAGGTTGCCGTCTTCGCGACGCTGGTCTCCACGCTGATCGCGATCCCGCTGGGCACGCTGGCGGCCATCCGTCAGGACACCTGGGTGGACTATATCGTTCGCGTCATCAGCATCGGTGGCCTGGCGATTCCGAACTTCTGGACCGGCATCCTGCTCATCCTCTTCCTCGTCATCTATTTTCAGTGGAGCCCGCCGTTGGTGTTCGTCCCGCTCTGGGAGGACCCGTGGGAGAACATCAAGCAACTGTTCTGGCCCATCGTCACCGTGGGCTACCGCAATGCCGCGGTGAGCACGCGCCTGACGCGCTCGGCGGTGCTGGAGGTCATGCGGGAGGACTACATTCGCACCGCCTGGGCAAAGGGCTTGCGCGAGTTCCTCGTGGTGGTCAAGCACACCCTGAAGAACGCCATGCTGCCGGTGATCACCATCATCGGAGCAGAGCTGGCTTTCCTGATGGGCGGTCTGGTGGTCACGGAGACCGTCTTCACCCTGAACGGACTCGGCCGCTTCATCGTCGACGCGATCCTGCGTCGGGACATCCCGGTGGTGCAGACGATGGTGTTGATGACCGCGTTCATCATCGTCTTCGTCAATCTGATCGTCG
>QHSU01000039.1 GCA_003220535.1 Candidatus Rokuibacteriota bacterium | reverse complement strand
CCGACGACCTCGAGGATTTCAAGCGCCATGTGCGGAAGGCGAGCGACGAGATCTCGGCGAAACTCGGCCATCGCGCCTGAAGGGGAACCCCATGGCGTGATGGCGCACTGCGGATCCAGCGCCGCCGGGCCATCCTCGATCTCGAAGCGCTGCGCCCGCACGGCAAGGTCAGCATCCTTCTCTAGGGAGCAGTAAGGAGGCAACCATGGGAGAGATCCTCGGGCTCGGCATGACACATTTCCCGCCGCTCGGCGGCCGCGACGAGGGCATGGCCGGCATCCTGAAGCGCGCGCTCGAAGATCCGGCGCTGCCCGAACGCTACCGACAGCCGTCCGGATGGCCCGAGGCCATGCGGCGGGAGTACGGGAATGACGAGGGGCGGAGCGCCGCGGTGCAGCATCGAGAGTTCCTGGTGACGCACTTCCGCAAGATGCGGAGACTCCTCGACGACTTTCGGCCGGACTTCATCGTGCTGTGGGGCGACGACCAGTACGAAAACTTCAAGGAAGACATCATCCCGCCATTTTGCGTGCTGGCCTGCGAGTCGTTTGCGCCGCAGCCGTGGGCCCACGCCTCGTTCGTGCGCGCGAACGTCTGGAACGAGCCCAAGGACACGACCTTCCAGGTGCGTGGCCATCGCCCGGGCGCCAAGGCCCTGGTGGAGGGCCTCTTGGCTGAAGGGTTCGACGTGTCGTACGCGTACCGGCCGCTGCACCACGAGCTCGGGCACGCGTTTCTGAACACGGTGATGTTCCTCGATTACGACCGGAAGGGCTTCGAGCACCCGGTGGTGCCCTTCCAGATCAACTGCTACGGGCGAAAGGTGATCTCGCAGCGAGCCGGCGTCGCAAGCCTCACCGAAGCGCCGACCGGCGATCAGCTCGACCCGCCCTCGCCGATGCCCTGGCGCTGCTTCGACCTCGGCGCCGCGTGCGCCCGCGCCCTGGCACGGAGCCCCTGGCGTGTCGCGCTCATTGCCTCGTCGAGCTGGTCCCACGCGTTCCTGACGGGCAAGCACTACTTCCTCTATCCGGATATCGCGGCCGACCGCGTCCTGTACGCGGCGCTCCAGAGAGGCGACTGGGCGACCTGGCGCGAGACGCCGCTGTCCGCGATCGAGGAGAGCGGCCAGCAGGAGCTCCTCAACTGGATGTGTCTGGCGGGGGCCATGGCCGAGCTCGGGCGCAAGCCCGACGAGACGGCGTGGATCGAGACGCACATCTTCAACTCGAACAAGTGCTTCGCGTCGTTCCGGCCGTGACGACGGAGACTCTCTGATGCAACTGGGTTTTGTCGGCACCGGCACGATGGGCAATCCGATGGCTCGCTGCCTCATCGAAGCGGGCCATCGAGTGACCGTCCACGATCTCCGACGTGAGGCCACCTCCAACCTGTGTGATCTGGGGGCACGCTGGGCGGACACCCCGCTCGCGACGGCGCAGACCAGCGAGGTGGTCTTCACGTCGCTTCCTGGCCCGGCTGAGGTGGAGAGGGCGATGGTCGACCCATCGACCGGTATCCTTGCGGGGCTCAAAGCGGGCGGCGCCTGCATCGACATGACGACCAACGCGCCGAGCGTCGTTCGCCGGGTCGCCGACGTCTGTCGGACGCGAGGCGTGGAGTTCCTGGATTCGCCAGTCAGCGGTCGCCCGCCGGGCATGACCATCATGGTGGGCGGTCACGCGACGACCTTCGCCAGATACCGCCCGTTGCTCGAGGCCATGGGGCGGAACATCTTCTACGTCGGCGACACGGGCGCCGGGTGCATCGCGAAGCTCGTGACGCAATACCTCGGCTATACGAACTTCGTCACCTCGCTCGAAGGTCTCCTCATCGGCGCCAAAGCGGGTATCGACCTCGGCATCCTGGCGCAGATCGTCCCGGTCAGCGCCGGGGCGAGTCGAACCTTCGACAACATTCCCCGGTCGGTCCTGAGCGGCGAGTTCACCGCCGGCGGGACGCTGGACATCGTCGCCAAGGACCTGCATCTGGCCTGCGAGCTGGCGCGCGAGGTGGGCGCGCCCGCGCACCTGGGATCGATCGCCGACGACGTGATGAAGCGCGCCCAGGCCCGGGGATGGGGCCAGCGCGGATTTCCCATCGCGGCCCGAGTTCTGGAAGCCATGGCGGGCGTGGAGCTGCGGGCGGCCGGGTTCAAATACGAAGGCGGCTACCAGGACAAGGACCCCCGGCGGGGATCGCCATGACCGATCACAACGACGACGTCGCGCACTTTCTCCTCCAGCAGAAGATCGAGAGCTTCCTTTACCGGGAGGCCGAGCTTCTCGACGAGCGGCGATACGAGGAGTGGCTGGGACTCCTGGCCGAAGACGTGCGTTACTGGATGCCGATGCGACGGAACGTCAAGTTCGGCGAGCTCGAACGAGAGTTCACGCGCGAGGGCCAGGACGTCAACTGGTTCGACGAGGGAAAAGAGACGCTGACCCGGCGGGTGCAGCAGATCCTGACCGGCGTCCACTGGGCCGAGGAGCCTCTCTCGCGGATCTGCCACATGGTGTCCAACGTCCAAATCCTCGACGTGAAGCCATCGGCCTCAGCGCCTTCGGAGGTGACCACCAAGTCGCGCTTCCTGATCTACCGAAACCGGGTCGAAACGGAAACGGACATTCTCGTCGGGAAGCGAGAGGATGTCCTGCACCGCGTCGATGGGCAATGGAAGATCAGGCGGCGAAAGATCGTCCTGGACCAGAACGTGCTCCAGGTCAAGAATCTGACGTTTTTCTTCTAGGAGAAGGCGGCCATGGCGACGGGGCGTCGTTACCGGGGCGGTCTCGTGGATCTGGGGACGGGACTGATCAGCCGCGAGATCTTCGTCAACGAGGAGATCTACGCCGAAGAGCTGGAACGCGTGTTCACTCGCGCCTGGCTGTTCGTCGGTCACGAAAGTCAGATCTCGAAGCCAGGTGACTACTTCGTGTCGTGCATGGGAGAGGAATCGGTGATCCTGTGCCGCGACCGCGAAGAGCGCGTGCACGTGTTCCTGAACTCCTGCCGGCATCGCGGGATGAAAGTGTGCCGTTACGACGAGGGAAACACCCCGGTCTTCACGTGTCCCTACCACGGCTGGAGCTATGCCACCGACGGAAAGCTTGTCGGCGTGCCGTTTTTCAGAGAGGCCTACCACGGGAAGCTGGACCGGTCGCAATTCGGCCTGGTGGAGGTCGCTCAACTGGCTATCTACAAAGGAAGCGTGTGGGCCACCTGGGATCCGAACGCCCCTGGATTCCTCGAGTACCTCGGGGAGTTCAGACGCTATCTCGACCTGACGCTCGATGGCTGGGATGGCCGCGACGGAGGCACCGAAGTTCTGGGGGGCGTCCAGAAGTGGCTCATCCCGTGTAACTGGAAGTTCCCCGCCGAGAACTTCAGCGGCGACAGCTATCACAACATCAGTCACCGATCGGTCGACATGGTGGGCATCGGGCCCAGCGGCAGCGGACGCCGGGACACGCGCGAGCGGCTCGTCGCCCGCCGGTTGCAAATCTGCTTCCCGGACCGAGGGCATCAGACGGGCGTCTACGTGTTACCGAAAGACCAGCCGACGCCTCCGGCCTATCAGCAGTCGCCCGTCGTGTCCGAGTACTTCAAGCGTTGCGAGGCGGAGCGGCGGCGCCGCCGGGGTGAATGGGGGCGCGTGACCGGAAGCCCCGGGGAAGTCTTCCCGAACACGGCGCTCCATCCGCGACAGCCGCGCACCTTCGCCGTCTGGCATCCGCGGGGCCCGCACCAGACCGAAGTCTGGCGATGGTATCTCGTCGATAGCGACTCGCCGCCGGAAGTGAAGGACTTCCTGCGCCAGTACTACATCCGGTATTCAGGGCCGGCGGGACTGACCGAACAGGACGATATGGAGAACTGGAACTACGCCCATGCCGCGAGTCGGGGGACGATCGCGCGGCGCTATCCGTACACGTACGAGCAGGGGATGGGGTTCGAAGTCGAGAACTACGAATGGGACGGTCTGCGGTTGCCCGGGTCGGTGCTGGACATCACCGAGGCGAAGTCGAGCGAGCACAACCTCCGAAATCTCTACCGCCGCTGGGCGGAATTTATGGAGGCCGAGAGCTGGGACGAGCTGTCGACGTGGCGGACTCCCGCGCCATGAGTGTCATCAACCTGAGGCACCTTCGGCCCGGCACGAAAATCGGCCTGTCAGACGGGTCGACGGCGGAGGTGGTGTCGAACCCGCTGGATGGCATCTGGGTGTTCGCCCGATACCTATCCTCGCCGCGCGACGCCTCACTGGTCGGGACCGAAGAGATGATCTTCGCGCAAGACATCGTGGAGATCCGGTGAATACCGTGATCGAGGAGCACCGTGCTACCCAGTCGTGAAGAGCTGCGACGGGCCTTTCAGGCTGGCTTTCAGTCGATCGACGCGGGCGACACGTTCGATTCGGGCTTCTACACGTTCCTCACGTCGATCGGTTACCGAAAGCGCGACGAGGCCTCTTGCACGTGCCGGGACGAAGGCGCACACGGTCACCTGCCCGAATGTCGGTGGATGAAAGCATGAGGGACACGGCCATGGCCAGGACCGCAAAGCACGACGCGATTCACGCGCTCGTCGACGTGAAGCAAGGGCTCGTCAGCCGCGAGCTCTTCGTCAACGAGGATCTCTACCAGCAGGAACAGGAGCAGCTCTTCGCCCACTGCTGGCTCTTCGTCGGACACGAGAGCCAGATTCCCAAACCCGGCGACTACTTCGTCTCCGGCATGGGCGAAGAATCGGTCATCCTCACCCGAGACCAGGAGCAGAAGATTCACGTCTTCTTGAACACCTGCCGGCATCGCGGCATGAAGGTGTGTCGCTACGACGAGGGCAACACGCCGGTCTTCACCTGTCCCTACCATGGCTGGAGCTACGCCACCGACGGCCGGCTCGTGGGAGTTCCCTACTTCAGAGAATGCTACGGGGAGCAGCTGGACAAGGGCGAATGGGGGTTGGTGGAAGTCCCGCAGCTGATGAACTACAAAGGCACGATCTGGGCGACATGGGACGAGGCGGCGCCGCCGTTCGCGGAGTACCTGGGAGGCATGAAAGTTTATCTGGACACGCTCCTCGACTGTCGCGACGGGCGTGAAGGCGGCTCGGAAGTCCTGGGCGGAGTGCAGAAGTGGGTGATGCCCTCCAACTGGAAGTTCGCCGCCGAGAATTTCGCCGGGGATGCGTACCACAACATCAGCCACCGTTCCGTCGACCTCGCGGGCATCGGACCGAGTGGCGCTGGACGGCGCGATACCGCCGAGCGCTCCACCGCCCAGCGATTGGGCGCGTCGTTCCCCGACCTGGGCCATGGCGCGGTGTCGTTTCTCCAGCTGGACGATATCCCGTACACGCCGAGCTACCAGAACACGCCGATCGTCGAGGAGTACTTCCGGCATTGTTACGAGGAGCGCAAGCGGCGCCTCGGAAAGGACGCGCGCCTCCTCGGCCTCGTCGGCAACGTGTTCCCCAACACGGCGTACCTGGCCCGCCAGCCGCGCTCCATCGCCGTCTGGCACCCGCGCGGGGCCCTCAGGACCGAAGCCTGGCGCTGGTTCCTGGTGGATGCCGACGCGCCGTCGGAAGTGAAGGACGTGCTCCGGCACTATTACCTGCGCTATTCGGGGCCGGCCGGGATGACCGAGCAGGACGACATGGAGAACTGGAACTACGCCACGCTCGCCAGCAAGGGGGTCATCGCGCGGCGCTACTCCTACAACTACCAGATGGGCCTCGGGCAGGACTATGGAACCTACGACAGCCCGGGGGTGCTCACCGATCGAATTGCCGAGCAGAACCAGCGCGGCTTCTACGAGCGCTGGGCCGCGTACATGGATGGAGCGCGCACGGATCCCAGGAACGGGAGGCGCAACGATGGCCGAGCTACCCGGAAAAGCGCTCGCCCAGGAGCTCATCGCCCAGAGTCGCGAGGAAAGCCGCCGGACGCCGATGGAAGGAGTCATTCGGGCGGCTGACGAGGGATCTCTTTCTGACGAACAGCTCTTCCGGCTGATCGGCCGATTGTGGGCGCTCGAGCGGATGTTCTATTACGTCTACGGCGGCTGGGGACAGGGGCTCGAGCTGAATGACTTCCCGCCGAGCGTCAAGTATCTCTTCGCCAGGCAGATCTACGACGACTCGACGCACGAGATGCTCTACCTCGACGCCATCCTAAAGAAGGGATGGGCGGCGACCCAGCGCGACGTGTTCCAGCACCCGTACGGCAGGTTCGAGATGGATTCGGCGCTCGCGTTCTACGCGTTCTCCCTACGCAATTTCGCCACCTATCCCCACACGATCCGGATCGCCGCGCTGAACCTCGGGCCAAAGATCCTCGAGCTCCACTGGATGGAGGCGCTCGGCGAGGCGCTGCCCGACAAGGAGCTCCGCGGGGTGTTCACGAGCCAGCGCGTCGAGAACCGGAGCCACGTCAATATGGGCCGGCGGATCGTCGAGGAGCACGTCGGCCGGCCGGTCGACGCCGAGCTGTGCCGGTGGGCCTGCACGGTCGTCAAGCAGGACTACGGACGGTATCTGCAAGAGGTGAGCGATCTCGTCCTGGGTCGGACGACTTCCCTGGCGCCCGCTACGACGACGCCGGTGACGGATTGAGGAGCGCGCGATGCCGACCTTGAAGGTCAACCACGAGCGCTGTACCGAGTGCCGGATGTGCTACATCGTCTGCCGCGAGCTCGACATCAACGCGGTGTACGTGGCGCTGGAGCCGTTGCACCGCATCGAGATCGACGCGACGGCCTGCACGTATCCCGGATGCACCGCGTGCCTCATGTACTGTCCCGCCGAGGGCTCGATCATCGAAGCCGAGAGTGGACGTTCCATGGTGCCGCCGCCGCTCGAGACGTGGCGACGGCGGGGCGCGCACGTTCCGGTCTGAGGAGGAGCCACCATGCATGCGCTGCTGGAAGAGTTCCTCGACAAGTGGGTGTGGCCGACGGCGCCCGGCGCGCCTGGAGCGGAATTCCGGTGGCGACTCACCAAGGAGCGATGCCTCAAGGGCTGGGAGATCTCACTCCGGCGCACGGTCGGCGAGATCGAGACCGAGCTCGCGCGGGGTGACGAGGCTTCGAAGAAGGTCCGCGCGTTGCGCGGGTACGCGGCCGAGGGCGTGCACATGTCGATCAAGCAGATGTCGGCCCAGCTCCTGTCGGTCGATCTCCCCGATCAAGCGCGCTACATCGACCTGCAACGGATGCGCGCCCGACAGATCTGGGACGAATGCAAGCACAGCAAGCTGCACGCCGACGTGCTGATCGGCAAGGGATGGGTGAAGCACGAGCGCGAGCTCATGGACCAGGTCCAGGCGAACACGCAACCCCTGCCGGCCTACTTCGGGCTCTCGATGATGTTTCCGCACATCCACCCGCTGGCCCGCGCGGCCCAGAACTACTATCAGGAAGCGATCGCCTGTCTCGGGATCATGGCCCACCTGAGTCTCGCGGACGATCCACTCGTCCGCCACGAGCACCTGAGTCAACGGGACGAAGAGCTCATGCATTTCATGGAAGGGAAGTTCCAGATCGACATGTACTGCGTGACGCCGGAGACGCAGAAGCCGGTGGAAGAGGCGCTGGACTACCTGATGCACCAGGTCGGCGGCATCCGATGAAGGTTCGCATCGACTACGGTATCTGCAACGCCTGCGGCCTGTGCCGCGAAGTGTGTCCGGAGTCGGCGATCAGGCCGAAGCTCTGCGAGCCTCGACACCTCTACGAGGTGCAGGCCGCGAAGTGCTCGGGCTGTGCGGAGTGCCTCGACTACTGCCCGGCGCCCGGGGCGTTGGTGCCGTATGAAGCGGCCTAGACCCACGCGATGGTCGCTGCGAGGGTGTGCGAGGTGAGACTCCGTGACAAGGTCGCGCTCCTCACGGGCACGCGCACGCGTCCGCCCTCGTCGAGCAGCAGAAGCTTGCCTCCCTCGACGCGGAAGGCGGTGGCGGCGCCCAGGCGGCGAGGAGCCGGCTCTCCTGGTCCATGACGGCAGGCGGGCAGGCGATGCGGGTCGTCCCCGCCGGCTTCAGCCGGATCGTGCCTTCGCCCAGCTCGAGCCCGCCGAAGTAGCGGTCGCAGGCGGTGTGGCCGGTGATGCGCCGGGCGTCCTCGAACGCGAGCGTGGACTCCGGCCGCTCGGGGACGCCGCGGCCGTCGATCTCCTCGGCGCGCCACGACGTTCCGATCAGCGACGGGGCGGTCGCCGCCGCCTGGCTGGAGCGACATCCGACCGCCAGCGCGGCCACGCCCAGCATCGTCAACACGATTCCGCGTACGTTCATGCGAGGCCTCCTTGCGCGTCCCCGGAGACCGACCGGCGCCGGAACCGGTTTGGACCTGAGGGACCACGATTCCAGGGCAGTCTAGGAGGATCGGTCTCACATCGCTACCGGGCAAGAGTCGCGTTGGCTGCGGCTGAAATGGCGCGTCGCTGTTCAAGGGTCATTCGAAGTTGCGCGTTCGGCATGTGTTGACCCATTGCCCGGGTGCGCCGAGAATCGGGCGCATGACGGCTAAGCCCACTCGCGGACCCGAACGGCTCCGGCGGCTCGTCACGGGCCGTGCGTTCCTCATCACCCTCGCCGTGGTGGGGGCCCTGGTTCTGGCGTACACGCTTGTCGGCTTCTTCCTCGTCCCCCGGCTGATCACGACATACGTGCCCCGGTACGTACAGACGGAGCTCAAGCGGCGGGCGGAGATCGGCGACGTCCGGCTGAACCCGCTCCTGTTCAAGCTGGAGATCAAGCACTTCCGCCTCCAGGAGGCCGACGGACGGCCCCTTCTCGGCTTCGACCGGCTCTTCGTCGATTTCGAGCTCTCGAGCCTGTTCCGGAGGGCGTGGACCTTCGCCGAGATCCAGCTCGAGGCGCCTCGCCTCGACGTCGTGCTGGCCCCGGATGGCCGGCTGAACGTGGCGGACCTGCTCGACGCCTTCCCGCAGGGCGAGCCAGCCTCGCAGCCGGCGCCGACGACCCCGCGGCGGATGCTGCTGCAGCATGCGCTGGTACGCGGGGGCGTGCTGTCTTTCACGGACCTTTCGGGCCGAGCGCCGCAGAAGGCGACTATGGAGCCGATCAACGTCGAGCTCCGTGACATCGCGACCTTACCCGGGCGCCACGGTCCCTACGCCATCTCCGCGGCGTTGATCGGTGGCGGCGTCGTGGACTGGGAAGGCGAGGTCTCCCTCGTCCCGCTCGGGTCCACCGGCCACCTCGGCCTGCGCGGCTTCCCGCTGGCCACCGCGTGGCGCTTCGTCCAGGAGGACGTCACCCTGGCCGAGCCGGCCGGCCGCCTCGACGCTGAAGCGCGCTACCGGTTCGCCTACCGGGACGGGACGACCTCGCTCACGGTGGACGGCATCGACGTCACGGTGGCGGGCCTCGCCCTCGCCGAGCGCGGGGAGAAGGCGCCGCTGCTCGCGCTGGAGAGGATTCGCGTGGCCGGCGGGCATGGTGACCTCATCTCGCGCGAGGTGACGGTGCCCGAGATCTCCGTGAGCCGCGGCCGGCTTGCCGCGACCATGGCCCGGGACGGCACCGTGAACTGGCAGAAGCTGATGGCCGTACCGGCCGCCGGTCCCACGGCGGGCGTCACGCCGGCGCCGCCCGTCGCGCAGCCGGCAGCCACCGCGGCGGCGCGCCCCTGGCGCCTGGCGATGGACAAGGTGCGGGTCGAGGGGGTCGCGCTGGCCTTCGTCGACCAGAGTCGCGCGGCTCCGCTCGAGGTCGACGTCGGCGATCTCACCGTCGATCTTTCCGCGAAGCTCGAGAGTGGTCCCGCGGAGGTGGTCGGCACGGCGGAGAACCTGGGCGTAAAGCTCGCGCGGGTGACGGTGGGCGAGGCGAGCGCCACAAAGGCGCGCCTGATCTCGCTGGATCAGATCTCGGTGGACGGCGGTCGCGTCGATCTGCGAGCACGGCAAGTCGCGCTCTCCCGGCTCGCGGTGACGGGCGGGGCGACGACGGTCGTCCGTGCCGCGGACGGCTCCATTCCGCTCATGACGATGCTGGGCTCCGCGGATCACGGCAAGCCCGCGCGCCCGCCGGCCGCTGGCCCCGCTCGCGTCGCCGTCGCGCCGGCGCCGGCCTCCAAGCCCTGGACGGTCGCACTGGACAAGTTCGATCTCGCCGATCACCGCCTGGCCATCGCCGACCAGAGCGTCACCCCTGCGGTCCAGCTCGACATGAGCGGGATCAAGGTGAGTGCCCGCGAGTTGCGCAGCAACGGCACGAAGCCCGTCCCGTTCGACGCGGGCTTCAGCGTCACCCAGGGCGGCCGTTTCACGGCGAAGGGGCGGCTGGCACCGGACGGAACCGCGGTGGACGCCACGCTGACCCTCGCCCGGCTCGCCCTCACCCCGACCCAGCCATACATCGCCAGAAACGCCGACGTCCAGCTCCGCTCTGGCGAGGTGTCCACCACCGGGAGGCTGACCTACCGCGGCGGTCGCGATCGCGCCACGGTCACGTACACCGGGTCGGTCGACGTCGATGGCGTGAGTGTGGTCGAGTCGACGAGCGGTGATCCCGTTGTGTCCTGGAAGGCGCTGCACGCCGACAACGTCCGGTTCGGGCTTGCTCCCGATCGGCTGCAGATCGCCGAGGTGCGGCTGACCGAGCTGGACGGAAAGCTGGTGATCTTCCAGGACAAGAGCCTCAGCGTGGCCAAGCTGATCAAGCCGGCTAGCTCGCCCGCTGGCACCCCGGTGACGAGCGGCCCGCCGGCCGCGACCGGGCCGCCGGCGGCGTCCGCCCCTCCCGCCGCCGCGGACAGCGGCGCTGACGCCAGCTTCCCGGTGGTCGTCGAGCGCGTGCGTCTCGACGAGAGCTCGATGAGTTTCGCCGATCTCAGCCTGGTCCTGCCGTTCGCGACTCGCGTGCATGGGTTGAACGGCGTGGTGGTCGGCCTCGGGTCGGACCCAGGGGCCCGCGCGTCGCTGAAGCTCGACGGCCGGGTGGACGAGTTCGGGCTGGTCAAAGTCGATGGCGCGCTCAACGCGTTCCGGCCCAAGGTCTTCACCGACATCACGGTGATCTTCCACAACTTGCCCATGTCCACGCTGACGCCCTACAGCGCCACGTTTGCGGGGCGGCGGATCGTCGCGGGCACCATGAACCTGGACCTTCAGTACAAGATCGAGCGGAGCGCGCTGGTAGGCGAAAACAAGGTCGTCCTGACGAAGCTCCAGCTCGGCGAACGCGTGGAAAGCGTCGGCGCGATGCGCCTGCCGCTGGACCTCGCCATCGCCATCCTGAGTGATTCGGAGGGACGGATCGACATCGCGCTGCCGGTGCGGGGTAATGTCGATAGCCCTGAGTTCAGCTACGGCCACCTCATCTGGCAGGCGCTGGTCACGGTGATCACCAAGATCGCGACGTCGCCGTTCCGGGCACTGGCCGGCCTCTTCGGCAGCGACGCCGACGCCGAGAAACTGCAGACCATCGTCTTCGAGCCGGGCAGCGATACCGTGCAGCCACCCGAACGGCAGAAGCTGCAACGGGTGGCCGAGGTGCTGGGAAAGCGCGAACGCCTCAAGCTCACCGTGCACGGCGGTTACGAGACGAAGGTGGATGGCGAGGCGCTGCGCTCCCTCCGCGTGCGCCAAGAGCTGGCGCAACGTATGGGGGTGACGGCGAAGCCTGGTGAGGACCCCGGCCCCGTTGCCTTCGACCAGGCGAAGACCCAGCGCACGCTGGAGACGTTGCTGACCGAGCGCGGAGGCGCTAAGGCCATCGAGGAGTTCCAAACGGGCTTCGAGAAGAGCACGGGGAGGAAGGCCGAGCGCGCGAACCCCGTGCTGGCGCTCGTGGGCCGTGGCAGCGCTGACCGCGGCCTCTATGAGGCTCTGTTCCAGCGGCTGGTGGAGACAGCCCCGCTGACCGATGCCGAGGTGACGTCCCTCGGCCAGCGCAGGGCCGAGGCGACAGCGCGCGCGTTGAAGGAGCGTGCCGGGACGGCCGCGGCGCGCGTGGAGGTTGGTGACGTGGAGGCTGCCGCCGGCGCCGAACGGAACGCCGTGCCGACCCGTCTCGAGCTCGGCGCGGCCGGATCGTGACGCTCATACTCGAGGAGCTTACTGAGCATGCGCCGCGCCTGCACGGTGTGCCGCGTGAGAAGACTTGGGCAACGAGGTGGTTGGGGGACGGCATTCTTCGGAGTGGGCGCTGACCAGGGAGAAGAGGCAGTGATGGCGCTCACCCGGAGAGCTCTGCTGGTTGTTGCGCTGCTTCTCGTCGCGCCGGCTCGCTCGGCGGACGGCGATCGCGCGTGGGTGTTGTGGAAGCAGGCATCCGTGAACGGCTCGCGCTTCGATACCGGGCATCCCGTCGTGGCAGCGCGTCCGACCCGACACTATCAACCCGCGTTCGCCGAAGGTGCGGGGGAGACACCGGTGTTCCCGCCGTCGGCTGTCACGACTCAGGACAAGATCGATTGGCTCACCGCCGAGGCCGACTTGGCGGCACAGGCCGTTGATGCGGAGGCCGAAAAGCCGCTACCGCAGCAGCGTGAAGCAGTCTACCGCGCCACGCTTGCGCGCGGGGCGGATCTCAATCGGCTCATCAATACGATTGCGGGTAGATTCCCGAGGCTCGAGGCCCGAGTGAGTGAGACCTTGACCAAGGCGATCGGAGGCCTTGAACGGATCGCAAACGGAAGATTGAAGATCGGCATGAGCTCCGAACAGGTACGCCAAATCCGGGGCGAGCCGTCGAGCATTTCGGAGATGACGACGGCCGCCGGATTGCGGCAGCAGTGGCGGTACGGTGCGACCGTGCTGTCATTCGACAACGGCAAGCTCGTCGAGATCCGCCGGATGCTGAACGGCGACTGAATTCACGCGAACTCGCCGGGGCCGGTTTCCGGAATTCGTCCGGGTCAATTCGTCCGGGTCAGGACAGAACGCCCTGCACTCGGGAGATTCTCCCCGACGTTTCGGAAAATATCCAGTTCAAGTCGTGCGATACTTATATGGTTACTGGTCAGTCCGCATGGCACGGCTATTGCGCAGCGTTTGGACATTGTGAGATTCGACCAGGTGCGGCCACCCCGACGACGCTTCTCCGCAATGGCGCGGCCACGGTTGATTGAAAGGTGACGATGTCCAGACAGTACTCGAGTGTCGGCGTCCCATTGGCCGTGGCCACGGCGTTTGTGGTCATGATCCTCATGACCGCGGAGGCGCAGGAAGTAAACCTCCAGATGATCGTTCCGACTGGGGAAGCGCCGGCCGGGGAAGCGCGGGAGGTGAAGCTCCAAAATCCGGTGGAACGTACGCCGGGCCCCGTCATCGACCCGTTTGTTCTGGAGCTCCAGGAGCGTACCTTCCGCTTCTTCTGGGACACCGCCAATTCCGAGAACGGGCTGGTCCCGGACCGGTATCCGACGCCCTCGTACTCCAGCATCGCTGCGGTGGGCTTTGGCCTCACTACGTATCCGATCGGCGTCGAGCGTGGCTACATCACACGCCAGCAGGCTCAGCAACGCGTGCTCACGACCCTCCGGTTCCTTTCCAAGGCTCCGCAGGGTGCCGACGCTCGGGGTGCGGCCGGTCACCGAGGGTTCTTCTATCACTTCCTGGACATGAAGACGGGCGAGCGCTTCGAGGACAGTGAGCTCTCGACGGTCGATACCGCCATCCTGCTCGCCGGGGCGCTGTTCTGTCAGTCCTACTTCACCGGCTCGGACCCGGAGGAAGTGGAGATTCGCGCTCTCGTGGACGAGATCTACCGGCGTGTAGACTGGCGGTGGGCCCAGCCCAAGGCGCCCGCCATCAGTCTCGGCTGGTCACCCGAAGAAGGTTTCCTGAGGTACGATTGGCGAGGTTACAACGAGGCCATGCTCGTGTACCTCTTGGCGCTCGGCTCGCCCAGCTTTCCGGTGGGGCTGGACGCCTGGTCGGAATGGACGAGCACGTACGACAAGCAATGGGGCACGGTCTTCGGTCAGGAATTCTTGAGCTTTCCGCCGCTGTTCGGTCACCAATACACGCACGTATGGACCGATCTCCGCGACATCCGCGATCCGTACATGAAGCGGCGCGGCCTCGACTACTTCGAGAACAGCCGGCGCGCGGTTTACGCTCAGCAAGCGTATGCCGTCGCCAACCCGCGTCGGTGCCGGGACTATGGTGCAACCGTCTGGGGGATCACCGCCAGCGATGGGCCGGCTGACGTCGAGATCGAGGACGCCAGCGGGCCCCGACGGTTTCGCACCTACACCGCGCGCGGCATCGACCCTACCGGCAAGCACGACGACTGCACGCTGGCCCCGACGGCGGTGGTCGCCTCCATGCCGTTCGCGCCGGAGCTGGTCATCCCGACCACTCTCGAGATGCATCGCCGCTTCGGCCAGCATATTTACTCGAAGTATGGCTTTCTCGACGCGTTCAACCGAACCTTCATCTTTGACGTCCCCCTCCGGCACGGCCGTCGCATCCCCGATTTCGGTTGGGTCGCTGGTGACTACCTCGGCATCGACCAGGGGGCCATGCTCGCCATGATCGAGAACTACCGTAGCGCGCTGGTCTGGCGCGTGATGCGCAAGAACCCGTACCTGCGTCGGGGCCTCGAGCAGGCCGGCTTCTCGGGTGGTTGGCTCGGCGGCCAATAGCTCTCGGACGGGTCTGCCCCGGGCCGCTCTCCTCGGTCTCATTGCGGCGCTGTCGCTCGCCGCGGGCTGCGGTTCCTCTTCCTCGCGCGAAACCGTTCTCCGCTTCTGGGCCATGGGTCGCGAGGGCGAGGTGGTGGCTGAACTGCTATCCGAGTTCGAGCGTAGCCACCCCGGCATCCGCGTCAAGATCCAGCAGCTGCCGTGGACCGCGGCCCACGAGAAGTTGCTCACCGCCTTCGCCGGAGACGCCACCCCCGATCTCTGCCAGCTCGGAAATACCTGGATCCCTGAGCTCGTCGCGCTGAACGCGCTCGAACCGCTCGACCGGTACGCGGCCGCCTCGCCGATCGTCGACGCCGCTGACTACTTCGCCGGGATCTGGGACACGAACCAGGTCGACGGCCAGCTCTATGGGGTGCCGTGGTACGTGGACACGCGCCTGGTGTTTTACCGTCGGGATCTGCTGAGGCACGCCGGGTTCTCCGCACCGCCCACGTCCTGGCCCGAGTGGAAGAGGATGCTGGCCGCGGTCGACAATCACGCGCGCCCTGATCGCTTCGCGATTCTTCTGCCGCTCAACGAGTTCGAGCCGCTTCTCGCTCTCGCCTTGCAGCAGGATGAACCACTCCTGCGTGAGGACGGGCGCTGGGGCAACTTCGGTGGGGCTGGCTTTCGCCGCGCGTTGGGGTTCTACCTCGAGATGTTCCAGCGCGGCTGGGCGCCGGCGCTGGGCAGTGCGGCCATCGCCAACGTGTGGTACGAGTTCGGTCGTGGTCGATTCGCCTTCTACGTGTCGGGCCCCTGGAACATCGGCGAATTGCGACGCCGGCTGCCGGCCGAACAGCAGGATAGCTGGATGACGGCCCCCTTGCCCGGGCCGAACGGTCCTGGCGCCTCGATCGCCGGCGGCTCGAGCCTCGTGGTGTTCCGTGCGTCTCGCCACCAGGCCGCGGCGTGGCGCCTCATCGAGTTCCTCTCGCAGCCGACGGTGCAGCGCCGGTTCCACGCGCTGACCGGCGACCTGCCGCCCCGACGCGCCACGTGGACGGATCCGGAGCTCGCCGCCGACGTCTACGCCCGCGCCTTCCGTGAGCAGCTCGAGCGAGTCAGGCCGGCGCCCAAGGTGCCGGAGTGGGAGCGGATCGCCACCGAAATGCGCCTGGTGGCCGAGCGCGCCGTGCACGGCCAGCTGTCGGTGGAGGAGGCGGCCCGAGAGCTCGATGCGCGCGCGGATCGGATCCTCGAAAAGCGTCGCTGGCTCCTCGCGCGGAGAGGCGCCCGTTGAGAGCCGTCGGTGCGGCGTGGTGCTTCGTCGCACCCGCCCTCCTGGTCATCGCCGTGTTCTTCTTCTTACCTGTTTTCGCTGCGCTGGCGATGAGTCTCACCGACTTCGACATCTACGCGCTCGCGGACGGCCGAAATCTGCGCCTGGTCGGCCTTCACAACTACGCGCAGCTGCTCCAGACTCCGCTCTTCTGGCAGGCCTTCGGGAACACGCTCTACTTCGTGGTGGTCGGCGTGCCCCTGTCCATCACCATCTCGTTCGGGACCGCCCTGCTGCTGCACTCCAAGCTGGTCAAATTCCCGGCCTTCTTCCGCACGGCGCTCTTCGCGCCGGTCGTCACGACGCTGGTGGCGGTCGCCGTCATCTGGCGGTACCTCTTCCACCCGCACTACGGATGGCTCAACTACACGCTGAGTCGCATTGGCATTGCCCCGATCGACTGGCTCGGTGATCCGCACTGGGCCATGCCCGCGATCATCGTCTTCGCCGTCTGGAAGAATTTCGGCTATAACATGATCATCCTCCTGGCCGGGTTGCAAAGCATCCCGGAGCAGCTCTACGAGGCGGCGCGCATCGATGGCGCGTCGATGTGGCGGCAGTTCCGTCACGTCACGCTGCCGATGCTCGCCCCCATCGTCACGATGGTGAACATCCTCACCATCGCGGGCTATTTCCAGCTCTTCGCCGAGCCCTACGTGATGACGCAGGGGGGCCCGCTGCAGAGCACGGTGAGCGTGCTGTACTTCATGTACGAGGAAGGCTTCAAGTGGTGGAACCTGGGCTCGGCCTCCGCCGTCGCCTTCGTGCTGTTCCTGTTCATCTTCGGGTTGACGGCCCTGCAACTGCGGCTCGCGCGTTGGCAGTCGGCCGCGTGATGCGCGGTCTCGCGGGACTGCTCGTGAATGGGCTCTTGATCGGTGGCGCGACGATCACCGTCTTGCCGCTCGTGTGGATGGTCTCGGTATCGTTGATGTCGCCCGGTGAGGCCAGCACGTTTCCGCCTCCGCTGCTGCCAGGCCACGTGACGTTCGCGAACTATCGGGAGCTCTTCGCGCACGCGGGGATGGGGCGCAACCTGGTCAACAGCGTCGTGCTCACGATCGCGGTGACGCTCGTGTCGTTGCTGTTCAACGTCGCGGCCGGCTACGCCTTCGCCAAGCTCCGCTTCGCCGGTCGGGACCGGATCTTCAAGATCCTCCTCGGCGCGCTCGTGATCCCCGCGCAAGTCGCCATGGTGCCGCTCTTCCTGCTCCTCAAGCATCTCGGACTCGTGAACACGTATGGCGGCGTGCTCGTGCCGGCCATGGCCAGCGTCTTCGGCATCTTCGTGGTGCGCCAGTACGCGCTGTCCGTTCCCGACGAGCTCCTCGAGGCGGCGCGCATCGATGGCGCGAACGAGTTTCGTATCTTCCGCTCTGTGATCGTGCCGGTGCTGCGACCCATCGTCGTGACGCTCGCCGTGTTCACGTCGCTCGGCACCTGGAACGACTTCATGTGGCCGCTCATCGTGCTGAACGACAGCGAGCTCTACACGTTACCGGTCGCGCTCGCCAGCCTGTCGCGCGAGCACGTTCAGGACAACGAGTTGATGATGGCGGCCTCCGTCCTCACGACGCTTCCCGTGCTGGTCGTGTTCCTGGTGCTCCAGCGGTATTACATCCAGGGCCTCATGCTCGGGAGCGTGAAGGGGTGACGCGCGACGCCGCGGCCGACCGCCGACCGCGCCGGGCCACGCGTCACGCGCTGGCGGCGCTCGGCCTCGCGCTCGCGGCGTGGGGCACGCCACGCCCGGCGCACCCGGCCGAGTCGTCCTCCGTCCGCGTTCTCGATACGTTCGAGGACATTGCGCCGTGGACGGCGGTGGCGTCCGACGGCGTGCAGGCCTCGGTACATCCGACGGAAGGCGTGCAGGGCCCTGGACTACGCCTCGACTTCGACCTGGCCGGGACCGCCGGGTACGCGCTGGCGCGGCGCGCGCTGCCGCTCGACTTGCCGCCCCGCTACGAGATCACGTTCTACCTGCGCGCCGATACGCCGGCCAACAATTTCCAGGTGAAGCTGCTGGACGCGAGCGGCGAGAACGTCTGGTGGTTCCACCGGCCCGATTTCCAGTTTCCACGCGAGTGGCAGCTCGTCAGGATCAAAAAACGCCACATCGAATTCGCGTGGGGACCCAGCACGGAACGCACGTTGCGCCATGCCGCCACCATCGAGTTCGGGGTGGCGGCCGGTCGCGGTGGCGGCCGCGGCTCGCTGTACGTGAGCCAACTCGCTCTGCGCGAGCTGCCCGACGAACCCGCGGTCGCTTTGCCGCCCGTCGTGCGGGCTTCGTCCTGGTTGCGCGGCGCCGACGCGTCACTGGCATTCGACGGCTCCGTCGCGACCGCCTGGAAGAGCGACCCCGCCGCGGGCCCCACCCAGGCGCTCACCATCGACTTCCAGCGGCCACGCGAATTCGGTGGCCTGGCCGTGCGCTGGCTCACGCAAGCGTATGCCTCCCGTTACGAGGTTCAGTTCTCCGACGAGGGCGTGCACTGGCGAACCGTGCGCAGAGTGGTCGACGGCCGCGGCGGCCCCGACGCGCTGCTCCTGCCCGAGGCCGAGACGCGGTTCCTGCGCCTGGCCCTCCTGGATGGCCCTGCGCGTGCGTATGGCCTCGCCGAGCTCGAGATCAAGGACCTCGCATTCGGCGCCTCACCGAACGCCTTCTTCCAAGCCGTGGCCCGCGACTCCCCGCGCGGCACGTACCCGCGCGGAGTGTCCGGTGAGCAGACGGCCTGGACCCTCGTCGGCATCGACGGCGGCGACGAGAGCGGTCTCTTGTCGGAGGACGGCGCGTTGGAAGTCTCGAAGGGCGGGTTCTCGATCGAGCCGTTCGTCGTGGCCGATTCACGCGTCGTCAGCTGGGCCGACGTCACGCCACGCCAAATCCTGGGCGATCGATACCTGCCGATCCCCGGGGTGACGTGGGGCCAGGGCCGGTGGGAGTTGCGCGTGTCGGCCTTCGCGTCGGGCTCACGCGGTGACTCCCGGCTGGTCGCGCGCTACGAGGTCCGGAATCTGACCGGCCAGCCCTTGGCACTCCACCTCGTCCTGGCGGTGCGTCCGTTCCAGGTCAACCCGCCATCCCAGTTCCTCAACATGACCGGCGGCGCCAGCGCCATCCGTCACATCAAATGGGATGGCGCGACGCTCGAGGTCAACACCGACCGCAAGGTTTTCCCGCTGCGCGTGCCGGACCGCGTCGCGACCTTCCCGTTCGATGCGGGTCCGATTCCGCGCCTGCTCACCGCCCCGGACTGGCCTGGCCCGGCCGAGGTTCATGACGAGTTCGGTTACGCCTCGGCGGCGCTTGGCTACCGGCTGAACCTGGCGCCGCACGCCAGCACGACCGTGGGCGTCGTCGTGCCGCTGTCGGGGCTGCCGGCCCGTCCGGATCTCAAGGGAAAGGCGCCGGCGACATGGATGAACCGCGAGCAAGCCGCCGTCGCCGCGGCGTGGCGCGAGCGACTGAACCGCGTCTCCCTCGATGTTCCTGCGCCGGGCCGGCCGCTGATCGCCGCGCTCCGCACCGCGCTGGCGCACGTGCTCATCACGCGCGACGGGCCGGTGCTGCGGCCGGGGACGCGATCGTATGCCCGCTCGTGGATTCGTGACGGTGCGATGATCGCGGAATCGCTGCTCCGCGTCGGCCACGCCGGCGTCGCAGCCGACTACCTGCGCTGGTACGCGCCGCACCAGTTCGCCAACGGCAAGGTGCCCTGCTGCGTCGACGAGCGCGGGGCCGATCCCGTACCGGAACACGACAGCGCGGGCGAGCTGATCTTCCTCGCCGCAGAGGTGTACCGCTACACGAACGATCGTCGGCTGCTCGAGGACATGTGGCCGCACGTCGAGGCCGCCGCGCGGTATCTCGAGTCGCTGCGGCAATCCGAGCGCACCGAGGCCAATCTGAGCGGCGCGACCCGCGCATTCTACGGGCTGCTTCCGGCGTCGATCAGTCACGAAGGCTACTCGGCGAAGCCGATGCACTCGTACTGGGACGACTTCTGGGCGCTGAAGGGATACAACGGCGCCATCGCGATCGCGACCGCCCTGCGCCGCCGCGACGCCGCGAGTCGGCTCGAGGCGCAGCGCGAGGAATTTCGCATCGATCTCGCCGCGTCGCTCCGTCATGCCACGGCCACCCACGGGATCGCGTATCTTCCTGGCTCGGCGGAGCTCGGCGATTTCGATCCCACGTCGTCGACCATCGCCATCGCGCCGGCCGGCGAGCTGCACCGTCTCCCTCGCGACCTGGTCCTGGCGACGTATGAACGCTACTGGCGCGAATTCGTCGAGCGGCGGGATGGCCGCGCCGTGTGGGAGGACTACACGCCATACGAGATCCGGACGGTGGGCACGTTCGTCCGCCTGGGTTGGCGCGAACGGGCGCACGAGCTTCTCGAATTCTTCCTGGCCGGCCGTCGGCCGGCGTCGTGGAACCAGTGGCCCGAGGTGGTCGGCCGCGATCCAAGGCAGCCGCGCTTCGTGGGCGACCTGCCGCACGGCTGGGTCGCCTCGGATTTCATCCGCGCGGTGCTGGATCTCTTCGCCTACGAACGCGAGGGCGACCAGGCCCTCGTGCTGGCCGGTGGCGTTCCAGCCGAGTGGCTCGAGGGGTCCGGGGTCACGGTGAAGGACTTGCGCACGCCGTATGGGCTCTTGAGGTATTCGCTCAAGAAGGAGGGCGGGCGAATCATACTCCAGGTCGCCGGCGGATCGCGTGTGCCGCCCGGCGGTTTGGTTTTCGTCTGGCCAGGCAAGCAGCCGCCGTCGCCCGACACCCGCGTCAATGGCAAGCCGGCGCAATGGCGTGGCTTGGAACTGCGATTTCACGAGCTACCGGCGAAGGTGGTCGTCAAATGATCGAGTTTCCCCAGCACTTCCTCTGGGGCACCGCGACCTCGGCCTATCAGATCGAAGGCTCGCCTCTGGCGGACGGCGCCGGGCCCAGCATCTGGCACCGCTTCACCCACACGCCGAACCTGGTTCGGGATGGAGCCACCGGTGACGTCGCCTGCGATCACTACCGGCGGTTTCTCGACGACGTCGGATTGATGCGAGACCTCGGGACGAACGCCTATCGTTTCAGCATCTCGTGGAGCCGGGTCATGCCGCAGGGCCGAAACGCGGTGAATCCGGCGGGCCTCGACTTCTACGACCGGCTCGTCGACGCGCTCCTCGCCCACGGCATCGAGCCCATGGTGACGCTGTATCACTGGGATCTTCCGGCCGCGCTGGACGACCTGGGCGGCTGGCTGAATCCGGAGATCGCCAGGTGGTTCGCCGAGTACGCGGCCGTCGTCTTCAGGCGGCTGGACGGCCGCGTGAAGCTATGGGCGACGCTGAACGAGCCATGGGTCGTCACCAACGGCGGCTACCTGTACGGGGCGCTCGCCCCCGGCCACCGGAACCGCTTCGAGGCGCCGATCGCTTCCCACCACTTGCTGCGCGCGCACGCGGAGGCGGTGAGGGTGTATCGCGCGGAGGGGCGTCACCGCATCGGCATCGTCGTGAACCTCGAGCCCAAGTACCCCGCGTCGCACGACCCGGTAGACCGAGCCGCGACGGCGCGGGCCGACGCCTACATGAATCGCCAGTACCTCGATCCCATATTCCGCGGCGGCTACCCTGAGGAGCTGGCCCAGATCTTCGGCGAGGCGTGGCCGCGATGGCCGGCCGATGACTTCGCGCTGATCCGGCAGCCGATCGACTTCCTCGGCGTCAACTACTACACGCGCAACGTCACGCGCTTCGATCCCCACGACGGGCTCTTGCAGGCGGCGCCGGTGTCGCAGAAGCGCGCGACCTATACCGAGACTGGCTGGGAGGTGTTCGCGCCGGCGTTGAGCGACGTCCTCGTCTGGGTCAAGGAGCGTTACGGCAATCCGCCAACCTACGTCACCGAGAACGGCGCGGCGTTCTTCGACCCGCCAGCGGTCGAGGGCGACCGTCTCGCCGACCCCCTCCGGGTCGACTATCTGCGCCAGCACATCAAGGCCGTCCACGCCGCGATCGAACACGGTGTCGATGTGCGCGGATATTTCGTGTGGTCGCTGCTCGACAACTTCGAGTGGTCTCACGGCTATTCCAAGCGCTTCGGCATCGTGCACGTCGACTTCGACACCCAGAAGCGCACGCCCAAGGACAGCGCCCTGTTCTACGCGAAGGTCATCGCCTCGAAGGGACAGGCGGCCGACGACCCACCATCGCGGCCGTGACGGGCCGCGATGGCAAGGCGGCCGCCACTGCTTGACGTCCTCGATCGGCGTGGGTATTTTTGAAGTCGTCCTCCCCTCGTTGTGGGTCGTGGCGGCGCGACGGCGCAGTTAGCGCTGGGGCGTTTGCGTTGGTCGACGGTACGAGTCCCAAGCGGAGCGTCCTGGTGAGATGAAGCAGAGCTATTCGCCTTGTGTTCCAGCGTATCAGCGACACGCGGTCGGCTGGTGCTGAAGCGGATAGACGCGCGAGTCCGTCGTGGGCCCGGCGCAGCAACGGCCATGCCTCGCGCCGCGCGGCTGGTCGTGTACGGCGCGCTCGCCGTGCTGGCGGCGCTCGTGCCGATCAACCCGGATGCGTATGCCTTCAGCCTCGACGACGTCACCGCCCGGGCGGCGAAGCTCGCGTCCGCGGGTTATCAGAAGTCGAGCGGCGCCCTTCCCAAGGGCATCAAGGCGCTGAACTACGATCAGTTTCGCGATATTCGGTTCCGACCCGATCGAGCGCTCTGGCGGAACGCGAAGCTGCCCTTCGAGATCATGTTCTTCCATCCCGGCTGGTTCTACGAGGATCCCGTCGCGATCCACGAGGTCTGGGCCGAGGGCGTGCGGGACATCCAGTTCGATTCGGACGCGTTCGACTACGGGAAGAACAAGATCGACCGTGAGGAGCTTCAGGGGCTGGGCTTCGCCGGCTTTCGCGTCCACTTCCCGGTCAACTCATCGACATATAAGGACGAAGTGCTCGTGTTCCTCGGCGCCAGCTACTTCCGGGGGCTCGGGCGGGGGCAGCGCTTCGGGCTCTCGGCGCGCGCGCTCGCCGTCGACACCGCGGAAAACACCGGCGAGGAGTTTCCACGGTTCGTAGAGTTCTGGATCGAACGCCCGCAGACGACCGCGAAGGAGCTCACCATCTACGCGCTGCTCGATTCGCCGCGCGCGGCGGGCGCGTACCGGTTCGTCCTCAGACCCGGTGTCACGACGGTGCTCGACGTGGACGCCAGGCTGTTTCTCCGGAAAAACGTCGCCAAGCTGGGGCTTGCTCCGTTGACGAGCATGTTCTTTTTCGGCGCGAACCAGCGGTCTGCGCGGGAGGACTATCGTCCGCAAGTCCACGATTCCGAAGGCCTGTTGATCCAGGCCACGGCGAAGGATTGGATCTGGCGCCCGCTCGTCAATCCGAAACGCCTGCTGGTGACCTCCTTCGCGCTCACGAACCCGCGGGGCTTCGGCCTGATGCAGCGGAAGCGTTCGTTCGGCGACTACGAGGACCTGGAGGCGCGC
This sequence comes from Candidatus Rokuibacteriota bacterium, assembly GCA_003220535.1. GTDB lineage: Bacteria > Methylomirabilota > Methylomirabilia > Rokubacteriales > CSP1-6 > AR31. The sequence goes on along the minus strand of QHSU01000039.1, from coordinate 5,380 downwards.
TACGACCTGCGACCCTCTGCATGGGTCGAGCTGAAGGGACCGTGGGGCCCCGGCCGGGTGGAACTGGTGCAGATTCCGGTTCCCGACGAGACCAACGACAACATCGTGGCATACTGGGTCCCCGATTGGCAGCCGAGACCGAAGGAGGTCTTGCCGTACGCGTATCGTGTGCTGTGGCAGAAGGACCGGGAGATCCGGCCCCCGATCGGGTGGGTGCGCGAGACGCGGCGCGGCCGCGGCTATGTGAAGGCCGCGGATGGGAGCATCGAGCTCCACGTCGATTTCGAGGGCCCCACGCTCAGCCGGATGCCGGCCGCTGCTACCGCGGACGTCGCGCTGTGGATCGACCCCAACGGCGAAGTTTTGGAGCGACGCACAATGCGCAACGAGATCACGGGAGGCTGGCGCCTCGCCGTGCGGTTCCGGCGGATCGACGGCGGCAAACCGGTGGAGCTCCGGGCGCACCTGAACAACGGGAAAGAAGTCCTGACGGAGACGTGGAGCTATATCCTGCCGCCCGAATAGGTTCGGACGCCGCCCGCATATGCCGGCGTTACCTGGACCAGCTCCGCCTCCCGCGGGAGCGGAAGGGGGCGCTGCTGGAGCTGACGCAGCGGGAGACTGAGGCGAGCCCAGCCATGGCCACGCTCCACGATGCCCTGACCGGCGCGCCGCGCGCCGGCCATCATGCCGCCTTCGCCTCGATTCGTCGCCGGCTCGAGCTCGCCGTCCCAGAGCTCGCGACGCGCGACGGTTGCGCTGACGCCCACGACGGCGCCTGGGCGTTGCCGACCGCTCCGCCGATTCGGCGGACGCCCATGGCACCGCTCGGGTGGCCGGCCACGCTCTTGACGCGGATCTTCCGCGGAGTCCGAGCACAGTTGCGCCGCCACGCTTCGCCGGCGGATGCGGCCACGGACGTGCCGGAGTCGTCGGATAGCCGCAAGGTGACGCGGACGGCCGCGATACGCCGGACGGTTTTCGCCGTTCTGGCGCTGACCCAGACGGCGGCGTTCGCGTACTACATGACCACGCGGGTCTTGCCGTACCACGGGCAACAGCCTCTGGAGCTCGCGATCCTGACCCTGTTCACAATCCTGTTCGCGTGGGTCTCACTCGGATTCTGGACAGCGCTGAGTGGGTTCGTGCTCCTGTGCCTGGCCCGCGATCGTTACGCCATCAGTCGATCCGTGGCGCCCGGGACCGCGATTCCGCCGGAGGCCCGCACGGCGGTCGTCATGCCCATTCGCAACGAGCACGTGGCGCGCGTGTTCGCGGGGGTTCGGGCGACCTACGAGTCGATCGCCCGCACCGGCGCCTTGCCGCAGTTCGACTTCTTCATTCTCAGCGACAGCAGCGAGCCGGACACGCTGACGGCGGAACGGCAGGCCTGGCTGGATCTCTGCGCGGCCGTCGAGGGCTTCGGGCGGATCTTCTATCGCTGGCGCCGCCACCGCATCAAGCGCAAGAGCGGGAACATCGCCGACTTCTGCCGGCGCTGGGGCAGCCAGTACCGATACATGGTCGTCCTGGATGCGGACAGTGTCATGAGCGGCGACTGCGTCACGACGCTGGTGCGCCTGATGGAGGCGAACCCGACCACCGGCATCATCCAGACGGCGCCACAGGCCGCCGGGCGGGAGACGCTGTACGCGCGCATGCAGCAGTTCGCCACCCGCGTCTACGGGCCGCTGTTCACCGCGGGCCTGCACTTCTGGCAGCTGGGCGAGTCGTATTACTGGGGCCACAACGCGATCATCAGGATCGCGCCATTCATCCGTCACTGTGCCCTCGGGCGCCTGCCCGGGCGGGGCCCCCTCTCGGGTGAGATCCTCTCCCACGACTTCGTGGAGGCCGCGCTGATGCGTCGGGCGGGTTGGAAAGTGTGGATGGCGTACGATCTGCCCGGCAGCTACGAGGAGATACCGCCAAACATCATCGACGAGCTGAAGCGCGACCGGCGCTGGTGTCAGGGGAACCTCATCAACGCCCGCCTGTTCCTGTGGCAGGGCCTGCACCCGGCGCATCGCGCCGTGTTCATGACCGGGATCATGTCCTACGTGGCCTCGCCGCTGTGGTTCCTCTCCCTGGCGCTGTCGACCGCGTTCATCGTGTTGCAGACCGTGATTGGCCCCCAGTACTTCGTCCAGCCGCGCCAGCTGTTCCCGGTGTGGCCCGAATGGGATATCAATGCCACGATCGGCTTCGTCATCGCGACAGGAGTTGTGCTGTTCGCGCCCAAGATCCTCAGCGGAATCCTGGTGGTCGCGCAAGGCGCCGATCGATTCGGCGGCGTCCTTGGCGTCACGCTGAGTTTGCTGCTGGAGGTGCTGTTCTCCGCCCTACTCGCGCCGATCCGCATGCTGTTCCACACGCAGTTCGTCCTGATGGCGCTCACGGGCCTGGGCGTGCCCTGGAAGAGCCCCCCGCGCGAGGACGCCGAAACCACGTGGGGCGAGGCCGTGCGTCGCCACGGGGCACATACGCTCCTCGGCGGAGTCTGGGCCGCCACGGTCTACTGGCTGGACTCCTCGTATACCTGGTGGCTCATGCTGCCGGTGGTCGGCGCGCTCACGCTTTCGATCCCGATCTCCGTCTATTCAAGCAAGGTGTCGCTCGGCCGCGCGATGCGACGCGCCAGGCTGCTGCTGATTCCTGCGGAAACGGATCCACCGAACGAACTGCGAGCTATACGCGCATACGCGGGCGGGGTCGGTGCCGCGTCCGGATTCGTCGATGCCGTGGTGAATCCGCGGGTGAACGCAATCGCCTGCGCCGTGTCGTGTACCCACGCGAGGGTATCCCCACTCGCGCAGTTGCGCCGGCAAAACGCCGTGGCGCTCGCGCTGAAGGAAGGCCCGCGGGCGCTCACCGACCGGCATAAGCTGTTCTTCCTGACAGACGCCCTCGCGCTCTCTCTCCTGCACTTCGAGGTGTGGACATCGCCGGCTGCGCATCCGGCCTGGCTCGCCGCGTGCCTTGCCGGCGGCCGTGGCGATCACGCTGCGCTCAGCCAGGCCTCCTGAGGCCACGAACGAGCCTCGGGCCGTCCTCCGTTCATGAGCGCGCCTCCCCAGAAGGGGCTGGCGAGGAGTAGGATGAAGCGGGGTCACGCCCGAACCAGGAATGCTGGAACTCATGAGTGGAGGGAACCGCGATGACCGCGATGACGATGACGATCGAGCCGGTGTCGGCGTTCAGCAGTCTCGACGTATTGGTCGCCATGGACGAAGGGCTGTTCAGGGCGGAGGGACTCGATCTCCGGATGGCGTCGCGGGAGTCTCGCGACATCCGCTCCACCACGGAAGGGACCTTGTCGAGTCCGGTGACGAATCAGGGACGGCTTCAGGAACGTGGAGAAGCCACGATGTTCCAGGGGTGAGAGTGCGGCAATAACCGCCGGGTGGCGGAAAGCCGGGTGGGGGCGCTCCAGATCGGACGCCGGTCGATGATCGTCTGTGCTGCTCTCATCGTACCTCCCGATTCGGGTGTCTTCGTTCCGCAAGAGCTGGCTAACAGGATGGTGGGACTGGATTACGGCAACGGCACCGCCTACGCCGGACTGCAGATGCTCGAAGGCGCAGTGCCTCGGGACGCGGTGACGACGTGCGCTGCCGTCACCCATCCCGGCGAGCGATACGCGGCGATGATGCGCGGCGAGTTCGACGCGACTGTGCTGCAGGAGCCCTGGATCACCGTGGCGGAGAAGGCCGGATGCCGCCTGGTGTCGACGACGTTCTTTCACGGGACGTGGGTTGCCGGCCCGGACCTCGATCCCGAGCTCTATGCCGCATTCCTCCGGGGCGTCACCCAGGCGGTCCGTCGCATCAGGGCTGACAAGCGACGGTACGTCTCGTATTTCAAGGAAGGCTGGTCCGCCGGCTATTCCGAGGTCCAGGCGCTGACTCCGGAGGACTTCAACCTCGGTCGCATCCAGCTCAGGGAGCCGACTCCGATTCCGGAGGACGAGGCGCGTTGGGCCTGGGAGTGGATGGCGAGCTGGGGTCTGATCCACGGGACGTTCGACGTCACTACCCAGATCAATCGCAAGGTTGAACGAGAGGCGCACGATCTGGTGTTCGCACCCTCACGGTAAAGACGCGCCGATCGCAATCGCCGCCGTCCGCGCGGGTGCAAGGCACCGAAGGGCTGGATCAGGCGCCGCGCGCCTTCATCGGCCGGCTGCGCGGCGAGAACCTCGGCAAGATGCGTGAGGGTTGGTCCAGATCCGACGAGGTGATGGAGTCCCGACACCGCTCTTCCCCCCACTTGTAACTCGCAGGCGTACTACACCCGTTGCTCTCCGTTCTCGACTGCTCGGCATGAGAATCTGAACGCTCTGCTTTTGGCTGCGGAGAGCGTTGCTGATCGGACCGTGTTTTGGACGGAATTAAGGAGGAGTCGAGATCCGAGCACGGCGATTCGCATGCTAGGAGTCCCCCGGTCTCGCCATCCGCTGGTGATAGTCCACGTAGGCCAAGGCGTGCGCCTCGTCGGGAAGGAGCCGCCGGAAGGAGAAGAATCGCTCGGACACCGTGCGTGTCCTCCTGACACTACGATGTTCGGCCGGGCCGTCGAGATTCGCAGCCCTGACGCGCAGGGCTGAGCTATGATGTGTCTACATGTAACTCGTTTGAGGTGGCACGACGATGGCCGATAGCATGACGTCCATGACTCGGAGAGTCTCCACGGTGGCTGCTGGACAGGACCGCGGACGGCTTTCGCCCTGTGTCTGCAACACGCTCCGGATGGTCAGTCGGGTGGTGACGCAGCTCTACGACGATGTCCTGCGGCCGAGCGGTCTCCGGGTGACTCAGTTCAGCATTCTCGCGACCATCGGCCGCATGGGCGAGGCGAACCTGAAGCAACTGGAGAACGCGCTGGCCATCGACCAGACGACGCTCACGCGCAGCCTCAACCTCCTGGAACGCGATGGTGTGATCGAGCGTGCGTCGCACCCCGACGGGCGAATCAAGGCGATGCGGCTCACATCGAAGGGGAGACGAGCCCTGGCGGTCGCGAGGCCGCTCTGGACCAAGGCGCAAGACAAGGTCCTCCGCGAACTGGGGACGAAGGCCTGGGCTGACGCGCAACGGCGGCTGACCCACTTGCTTCGCGTCGCCGTCACGAAGCGACGGCAGGGGCGGGAACGGCGAGCCGTTGCGCCCGATACTGTCGGACGCAAGTGAGTCCTCATCAGCGAGCCGGCGGTCGAATCCTATGAAACAACTGTGAAGGAGACCGACCGAAATGAGCCGAGAGTCCCCAACGGCTCGGCTGAGTAAATCTTCGTCGTCTAGCAGGCTACGGAAAAAGCAGGTGAAAGGCACGCAGTTGAGAGCCGCAAGGCATCAAACGCCCCCGGCGGGGCGATCGGATG
>QHSU01000161.1 GCA_003220535.1 Candidatus Rokuibacteriota bacterium | reverse complement strand
CGACAGGTTTCTTCTCGTTGGCCGACGTGAACTCCAGAACGAACTCGTTCTTGCCCTTCTTCCACTGTCCCGACTCGCTCATCAGCGTCACGACAATATCCTTGGTTTTCTGCGTATGGATGGGCTTCATGTCGGCAGCGAGCGCCACCCCAGCGCCCATCGCGAGCACACCCGTGACCAGGAGGATCGCCATCAGTCGGATCATCGTTCGTGTCTCCTCTCCATTGATTGTTGTTACTCGGTCGGTCCAAGAACCGGCCGCTCTCGCATCGTCCGTTCGTCGCTCCGCTGCTCGGCCTCCGCTCGCCGCAGCTCCCGCTCCCTGAGCCAGTAGAAGATGACTGGTGTCACGATGAGGACAAGACCGAGCGAGCTCACCATGCCGCCGAGGACCGGTGTCGCCAGCGGCTTCATGACCTCCGCGCCGGTGGACTGGCTCCACATGATGGGCAACAGGCTCGCGACGATCGTCGAGACTGTCATGACCTTCGGCCGCAACCGCAAGAGCGCGCCTTCCTTCACGGCCTCCAGGAGCGCCTCGCGCGTGAGTTGACCGCCGAGCTCCTCGCGCTTTTGGGCGACGGCCTCTTCGAGGTAAATCACCATGACGACGGCCGTCTGCACAGCGGTCCCGAACAGCGCGATAAAGCCGATCCAGACGGCGACGGACATGTTGTAACCGAGCGCGTAGAGCAGGTAGATGCCTCCGGCCAGCGCGAAGGGGACAGCCAGGAGGACCTGAGCCGCGTCGAGGAAGGACCGATACGTGACATAGAGCAGGATGTAGATGACCAGCAGTACGATTGGGATGACGAGCTGCAACCGCTGGCGCGCCCGGACTTCGTTCTCGTACTGGCCGCTCCATTCGACATACGAACCTGGCGGGAGCTGCACGGTCCGCGCGATCACGTCGCGGGCTTCGTCGACGAAGCTGCCGACGTCTCGGCCACGCACGTTGAGGAGCACGGAGACGACCAGCAGCCCGTTCTCGCTCGACACCATCGCGGGCCCGGATACTTGCCGGATGTCCGCGAGCTGGCCGAGCGGAACCTGGGTGCCATTCGGCGCCGTGACCAACACGCTCCCCAGCGCCTGCGCGCTTGCCCGATATTCTGGCGCATAGCGGACGCGCACCGGAAAGCGCTGGCGCCCTTCGATGGTCAACATCAGATTGGATTCGCCGACGGCAGTCTCGATCACGTCCTGGATCGCCCCCACCGTGATTCCGTAACGCGCGGCCGCCTGCCGGTTGACGCGGATGTCGAGATATGGCGCTCCCGTGACCTGCTCCGGATAGACGTCGGCGGCGCCGGGGATCTGGCGAAGCGCGTCGGCGACGGCGCGGGCTCGCTCCTGGAGGACATTCAGGTCGCTGCCGAAGACCTTCACACCGACCTCCGAGCGGATCCCCGTCGTCAGCATGTTGATGCGGTTGATGATCGGTTGAGTCCAGATGTTCGACACGCCCGGCAGCGTCGTGGCCGCGTCCATCTCGCCAATCAGCTTCTCGCGCGTCATGCCCGGCCGCCATGCCGACTCCGGCTTGAGGCTCACGATCGTCTCGGTCATGTTCACGGGCGCTGGGTCGGTTGACGTGTCGGCTCGGGCGATCTTGGCGACCACCGAGGCGACTTCCGGGAACTTCTGGATCGCCGCGTTCTGCTTCTTGACGACGTCGATCGCCTGGGGAAGCGAGATCGCCGGGTCAGTCACTGGCATGAACATCAAGTCGCCCTCGTTCAGCGGTGGCATGAATTCCTTCCCGATCCGCGGGACCAGCGCGAGCGCGCCCGCCACGATAACCACGGCGATGCCGAGCGTGATTACGCGGTGCCGGAGGGCAAAGTCCAGCACGGGCCGATAGATCCACACGAGGGGGCGCATGATCGGATTGCTCTCCTCACCGCGGATCTTGCCGCCGATGAGCAGGCTACACAGGACGGGCACCAGGGTGACGGACAGGATCGTCG
>QHSU01000160.1 GCA_003220535.1 Candidatus Rokuibacteriota bacterium | reverse complement strand
TTCAGCGAGAGCGCCTCGCCAAGCAGCCGCGCTTGCAGGCGGCCCTGTTCGCTTAGCGGCGGGTCGATCCAGTCGCCGATGGTGGCGGCGTCGACGTCGATCTTCTGCTGGCCGTGGCGAAGGAGTAGCACCTCCGTTACGCCTGAGACGCCGGTGAGGAACGTCTGGTCGAATACGCTCGGGGGACGGCCCTTGCCTTCACGGGCCTTGTCGTGGCGGTTCTCGGGCATCAGCACCTCCTGCCACCCGATTCTACAGGGTGTCAGTTGATACGTGACAGGCGATGGCTCAGTGCTAGAATCCAATCACAGGCGCTCGCGATGGCCACGACGAACCCGTTCCGGCAGCTTCCTTCGGTCGACCGCATTCTCTCTGACCAACGGGTGCGGGCACTCGCGAACGGCGGCGAGTCCGGCATCGCGACAATCATTGCGCGCCAGGCGATCGAGAGCGCCCGACAAGCGATCGCCGGCGGGAGTGAGGCGCCGACGGAGGACCAGCTCGTCGAGAGCGTGCTGGGTCTCGCGGCAGCTGCCTTCGAGCCGTCGTTGCGGCCCGTAATCAATGCGACGGGCGTCATCATCCATACGAACCTCGGCCGCGCGCCGTCGTCCGACGAGGCGATCGAGGCGATGGCCGCGGTCTCGCGGGGCTACTCGAACCTCGAGTTCGACCTCGAGGCCGGAGAGCGCGGCTCCCGCTACACGCACCTCGAGTCGGCACTCACACGCCTCACCGGCGCGGAGGCAGCAATCGCGGTCAACAACAACGCGTCCGCGCTACTACTAGTGCTGTCGGCGCTGGCGCTCGACCAGGAAGTGATCATCTCGCGGGGTCAGGCGGTCGAGATCGGTGGCGGCTTTCGCATCCCAGATGTAATGGCGCAGTCGGGGGCGAGGCTCGTCGAGGTGGGCACGACGAACCGTACTTACCTACGCGACTACGAGTCGGCAATCACGGAGCAAACGGCGGCCATCATACGCGTCCACGCGAGCAATTTCCGGATTGTCGGCTTCACGGTTTCGCCTTCGATTCACGAATTGGGCAGCCTCGCGAAGATGCGCGGAGTGCTGCTGATCGACGATATCGGCTCGGGATGCCTTGTAGACACAAGGCAGTTCGGCCTTGCGCCTGAGCCGACGGTGGGCGAGAGTCTCGCTGCCGGCGCCGACCTCGTGCTCTTCTCGGGCGACAAGCTGCTGGGCGGGCCGCAGGCAGGCGTTATCGTAGGCAAAGCAGAACTCATCGCCCAACTGCGTCGCCACGCGCTCGCGCGGGCGGTGCGCATGGACAAGGCGAGCATTGCCGGGCTGACGGCGACGCTACACCACTACCTGCGCGGCGAGGCTCTCTCGAAGGTGCCGGTCTGGCGCATGATCGCGAAGCCTTTCGCGGAGATCGAAAAGCGCGCGCGTCGCTGGGCGCGGGCGATTGGCCAGGGCGCAAGGATTGTCGATGGCCGCTCAATGATCGGCGGCGGCAGCCTGCCGGAGGAGAGCCTGCCGACGAAACTGCTCGCGCTGGACGGCGAGGGCGGTTATGTCGCCGAGATCGCGCGCCGGCTGCGGACCGGCGATCCGCCGGTCGTCGCGCGTATCGAGCGCGACGTGCTGCTCCTTGACCCGCGGACTGTGCGACCTGATGAGGACCGGGCGCTGATCGCTGCGGTGAAGGAGGCGCTGTCGGCCTGACCTACACCCACTCGAATAACTGAAGGGTGTTTCCGTCCGGGTCGAGGAACGTGGCGATTTTCAGATCCTGAGCCTCTCTACTCGGCTCGCGGATGAACTTAACGCCCAGCCCCTTGAGCCGCTCGTACTCCACTTGGCAATTGTCCACGCTCAGGTTCACTATCACACGGTTGGGATCACGCGACTTTCCCTTCACCTCGCTGTGCAGGCCTACAGCGATCTGCCCGCCGCCGAGCACCACGAAGCCATTTGACTCCATTTGAGTCCCGAGCCCGAGTATGTCCCTGTAGAACGGGAGCAACTGGGTAAGGTCATCCGTGGAGATGATGATGCCCTGAAAGCCCTTTATCACGCTGTGCTCCTGGTGGCACTCGCCGGTCCCGACCTCGGGCTGCTCTAGGATCAAATTTCAGGCGCTGAGGCCGCCGAATCAGGACTGTTGCGACTGGTAGTTGGCGTCCACCAGGCCGACGACGTTGCCCTCCGGGTCGGCGAACTGCGCGAGGATCACCATGCCCGGGATTTCAGTCACCGGCATGACGGTCTTGCCGCCCTTGCTCTCGACCTTGTCGAGGTAGGCCTGCGGATTATCGACCGCGATGTAGAACGTGACCTGCCGGGTACCGCCATCTCCCGCTGAGATTCCCCCGCCGATGCCGCCGCCGGTCTCGCCAGCGTCGACGATACCGTAGTTCATCGGATTGTCGGCGTTG
>QHSU01000038.1 GCA_003220535.1 Candidatus Rokuibacteriota bacterium | reverse complement strand
GTGTCGGCGGGCTGGCGGCTGATCGACACGGCCACGGTGCGGCGCGTCGTCGTCGAGGTCGACAGCACGGTGCTGCTGCTCCGCGTCGCCGACGCCGTTCCCGAGAGCTGCGGCAGGAGCGGCGCGAGCGCTTCACGCACCCGCGCGCGCGCGGCCGCGTAGTCGTAGAGCGTGGCCTGGATCAACGGCTGGGCCTCGAGCGCGATCGCGATGCACTCGTCGATGGTGAGGACTCGACCGACGACGATCGGCGGTGCCGCCTGAGCGAGCGCGGCGGCAGGCAGGCTCAGGGCGAGGAACAGGGCGAGAACGATCGGTCGTAGTCTTGTCATTCGGATCCTCCATGAATGGGACGCTCGAGCACGGTGAGTTGCGCTTACCCTGCACCAACACGCGCTCAGCGAAGATCTCGACCCGACCATGCGAGTGGTAGGAAAATCAGCGACGCCGAGCATCAGGTCGATGGTGCCTACAAAAGCAATTTGGACGCCCCAATGGGACGTGATCGAACCTACAGAGTTCAAGTGAGCGATTTCATAGCGCTCTGATGACCCACTCGGTCGGTGGTCTCGTGTCTGTGGTGTGGTTGAGGTGGTCGGATTTGAACCGACGCCCTTTGGGTTGTGAGGCTAGTACTTGCCGCGGTGTCACCACCCGGCAAACTCGCCCAGTGCGCCCGCAGAAATGCGCGCCACGACGACGGCCGGCCCGGCGCAGGCGTCAGCCCGTTGTCTTTCAGTACCTTGGCGACCGTGCTTCTCGCGACGCGGTGATCGAGGTCCCTCAACGCGCCCTGGATGCGACTGTAGCCCCACGCTGGATTCTCCGTGGCCATCCGCAGAATGAGCGACGAGATCTCCTTCATGATCCCCGGACGGCCCGGCCTCTCCGCTCGAACGTCCACTCCCGGGGTGCCACCGCAGGATCGTGTCGGGCGTCACGATGGTCGCCACTCGCCTCAGGACCCGGCGACCGAGTCGCTGGCCCTTCGCCGCGAGGCGTCGGCGATGGTCGTCGGTCAACCGGATGCGTCGGCCTTCCATCTGCTCTTTGAGGATACGGTTCTCTCCGCCAAGTACTCGAGAACTAGTTATTGGTGGCGGTTCACTCATCCAGCGAGTCACGAGCAGTAGCCGCAAGGGCGTGAGGTGGTCCGTCATCGGCCGATCTTACCCGTCCTTCGCCAAAGCCCCGTCCGACTCGGTTGACGGCGACCCCATGCTTTCACGACATGCCAGGACGCCAGGAGACCCTAGACGGGGGGTCGGAGGCGTGGCGATCGGCAGTTACTCCGGCCAGCCAGGCCTCCGGGGGGTCGATAGGTCGTCAGGCGCTTGGCTTTGCAGAGGTCCCCGGCTGGCGAATGCCTGAGGGCCGTCGGAGTTGCCATGGAAAGAGGTGGTGTCCTTCGCCAAAACCTCATCCGACTTGGTTGAGGAACGGCCGATGCTGCCGCGACGCGCCAAGAACGCGGGGGACGGTAGACAGCGCGTCGGAGGCGAGGCAGCCGGCCGTTTGGTGCCCATCCAGACCCACCAGCCGCCGACCGATGTTTTGGCGAATGACAGGCCAAAGGGGGTTCGCGACGTGGGAGGAGGCGGAGGAGGCGGGGAGGTTTGTCTGAGCGTAAACGATGCGGAACTCCAGTGGGCCGAGCGAGTGCGTCACGGTGCTCGGTGGGTCCAGGTCGGGCCCGAAGTCTCGGCGCCGTGGCGAAACGTAGATCGCTGCCCCGCCGCTGACCGCTCCCCGCGCTGAACCGTCTCCGGCGTCGTTTGCCGGTCGTCGCCCCTGCTGTGCAATTTGCTCGGTATGTAAAAACTATCGGGGAAGTTTCGTCGCCGGCGGGCCGAGTCAGGCTCGTTGCACCACGCGATTCGCGTACGGCATTCCAATGATGAGCACGTGCGGGCTGGCCATCAGCCTCTTGGGCATCCTGTCGTGACCTCCCTCCGCCTGACGTGAGCTCGATCGGCGTCGCGCCAGCGCGTGATGCAATCACGCTTCGCGCTTGCGGGTTCGGCCTCGCTATAGAACGTGGCGCCAGGGGAACCGAGACTCCGACATTCCCGACGTGATGCCAGATGACAATCCGTCGCCGCTCGACCGCCCTTCGGGACGACGGACCTCGCGGCGGCGCCGCCCACTACTCGCGGGGTGGCACACCGCATGCAGCAAAAGGTTTCACACCGCTTGCGGAAGGACGCGACGACTCGCTCCCGATGCAGGCGCTTGTGCGTCGGCCCCCGATTCCACCGGCGCCGACACCCCGAAAGGAGGAGCAGCATGAAGAGCAAGACCATAGCGACCATGAATCGCATGATCATGCCGTCGAAGTGGGGTGGCCGCGGCAGCGCGATTCCGCTGCTGCGGATCGCGAGCGACCCGAGGGCATGGGTGCTCGCCGGTGCCGCCGCCGCCGCAGGCGGTCGCGCGCTCAGCCGGTGGCTCACCCGCTTCGACCTCCGAGGCCGCACGGTCCTGATCACCGGCGGCACGCGCGGCCTCGGGCTGGAGCTTGCGCGACAAGCCGGGCGCGCAGGGGCGCGGGTCGCGATCTGCGGCCGCGACGCGGACACGCTCGCCCGCGCGCGCGAAAGCCTTTCGCAGACGGACGCGTCCGTCCTCGCGACGACCTGCGACGTGACCGATCGCAACCAAGTGGCGGAGCTGATTCGCTCCGTACAAGCCGGGTTCGGTCACATCGACGTACTGATCAACAACGCCGGCATGGTCGAGGTCGGACCGGTCGGAGCCATGACGGCCGCCGACTTCGAGCGCGATATGGCCACGAACTTCTGGGGTCCGCTCAACGCCATTCTCGCGGTGCTACCTCACATGCGGGCCAGGGGTGAGGGTCGCATCGTCAACATCGCGTCCATCGGCGGCAAGCTGAGTGTCCCGCATCTCTTGCCGTATAGCTCGAGCAAGTTCGCCCTCGTCGGGCTTTCCGAGGGACTCCGCGCGGAACTCCGGGCGTCCGGCATCCTCGTGACCACGGTCTGCCCGGGATTGATGCGCACGGGAAGCGCGCGGCACGCGACGTTCAAGGGGCGGCACGACGCCGAGTACACCTGGTTCAATCTGGCCGATAATTTCCCTCTCCTGTCGATGGACGTGGAGCGCGCGGCGCGGCGGATCTTGAGCGCCGTGCGGTACGGGAACTCGCACGTCGTCCTGTCGCTTCCGGCGAAGGTCGCCGACAAGGTCCACGGGCTGTTCCCGGGATTGACCTCAGACGCGCTCGGTCTGGCCAACCGCTTGCTCCCCAGCACCGAGAACCACGAGCACGGTGTCGAGGGGCAGCACTGCCGGCCGGTCGTCTCGGTGCCCTGGCTCGGCGCGCGCAGCGACCGGGCGGTGACGCGGCACAACCAGACCGGGTGAAACGCGGGGTCACGGCCGACGGAGGCCGGCGCGCCGGGTTTTGCCGGCGAGTCGGCCTTCCCCGGCACGTCGCGGCTCTTCGGCCGGGCGGTGCCACCGAATTTGTCGAGGGTGTCTGCGGCCGGACGACATGCTCGTCGTAACTGTGCGGTTGCGCGTCGTCGCGTTCGGCGAGCCTGCCAGGCACCGTCCCCAACCCGAGGTGCCCATGCGCATGCGCTTAGTCGGGCTCGCGATCATTCTCGTCGTCAGTCTCGTTCTTCCTCCGCTCGCCGCCGAGGCGCAGCCAGCCACCCCGTTGGGGCCTTTGAGTTTCGAGAACGCGGACATCCAAACAGTCATCAAGTACGTCGGCAGACTCTCCGGGATTGCGTTTCTCTTTGACCCCGAGCAAGTAAAGGGCAAGATGACGCTGCTCTCTCCGAAGAGCGTTCTTCCGGCGGAGGCGCTTGAGCTCCTGAAATCTGCTCTCGCGTTGCACGGCTACAGCCTCCTCAGCAGGGCCGAAGGCATGTGGATTGTCCCAACCGTACAGGGTTGTCATGAGGTCATGATCATCAAGGTGGTCCCGGCCTCGAGCGGCGGTTGAGGAGCTGATCGACAGCATCAAGCCCTCAGCCCGAGAGGACCACCTTGGACGACAAGATCATCAGCAATGTGTGGCGGCGGTCAGACTGAGTCATCGGAAGCGGGGTGAAGTTATGGGGCTGGCCCCGGCTAAGGCCGCGAAGCGAAATGTTGATCACGGGACGCGCAGATTCTTACTCGCCGCGATGGTGCTGATCGGCTTCATCACGTTCGTCGGCGGCGATCTGACCGGGAACCACCCAGTCCGCGCGGCAGGAGCCCTGGTCCTCGGAGCGGCTGGCGTGATTGCCATTGTGCGCGGGTTGCTGTGGCGTCCCGGCAGACGCGCCGATTCGGTCGTTGTCATCGTCAGGCAAGATCAGCCCGCGCTGTACGAGCGCGCCGTCCGGGCATTCGGCTCGGCGCAGGTACTCTATGACCGTCGTCTGGGTGAGCGGCGAAAAGGAAGATCGGCCCCGCCGATTGAACAACGGCAGAAAGAACGCCGCCAACGGGCGGACGTAGACTTTGAAATCAAGGCGTTTGGCTCCGCCAGGGTGCGTCTTTGATCAACCTCAAGACCCAAAGGCCGTTTGACGTCCTTTCGCGGAGCGGGGGTAGGCGAATCGGAAAGACTTGAGGCGATAGTAGAGGTCGGACCGAAATCGGTTCTCCCGGACGGCTGTCTCGAGATCTCGGTTTGTCGCTGCGCCCACACGACAGTGGTCGTGTGGGACGCTCCGATCCGCTCGAACTCGCCTCCTGGAGAACCCGGAGGAGCTCTGGCTGAAGCTCGAGCGGCAGGTCTCCGATCTCGTTCAGGAAGAGTCGCATGAAGCTGCTGCGTTCTCGGTGGGGAGGGAGCCCTGGAGACGACGCTGGAAGCGGCGCGCGATCGTTCCCGACACGCCGGCCCCGGCTCGTGAGTTATCCCGTGCGCCCCTGAGCCGCGCGCCTCGCAGCATCCCAGAGGCGGAAACATGCGACGTGAAACGGAATGGCTGCCCTGCCACCCACCACAGTAACTACCGTCACCAACTGATCCGTCGTGATGCGCGTCTCGCATGCGGTGCACATTTCCCCGCCGCTTGGGTTACTCCAAACCCTTGTGATGCTGCTATGCGGCAGGCGACCGTCCTGGAGCTTGCCCCGGATAAAGAGCAGGAGGGCTTGTGGGTCCATGCATGGCCTCTCGGGTGGGACCAGCGGAAAGCGCCGGCACGCGGAGGATAGCACAGGACGGTGACGGTGTAGCGTAGCCGTGAAGGGAGGATGCTCGGCTGCGCCTGCGCCGTCGCGTTCTACCCGAATTACGCTGCAACGCCCCGGAACGGAAAGCGCGATTGGCAATGCAGGCCTCGAAGGCCTCGGTGAAGCACTTGAAGCGCGGCGATGGGGCCCCGATCAGAAGCTAAGCGCGAGTCCCATGGAGACGCCCCAGTCGGCAGCGCCGTCGGTCAGCCCTCTGGTCACTGACCCCGTCAGCTTCAGCGCCTTGATGAGCCGGCTTACAGAGGTCACTCCGAGCTAAACAGATGCCCGTCGGAGCGAGCGAGGGACGGCAGCGTTACCGAGCCGACATCCCTTAGCGTTCAATCCGGCAGGAGTAGTGTAAGCACCCGCGGCGTAAGAAACTCAAGCATGAACGCCAAGATCACGCTCAGGACCCATAGGCAGTAGAGCCGGGCGGTCATTGGGGATCTCCTCTTGCGCGGAGCGCTCGGCGACCACGATCACAGCGCTGCGTTGCCTTTGGCGCCCGCGGTACACCCTCGAAGACCTGGGCTTCTTCATCAGCTCTTCAAGCCGAGTCGACGATTCTGGTTTCCCTGGGCGGCCCTCGTCAGGACGCGAAAGCTTTATCGAGCGGGAGCCGGAGCTGGCGTCGCTCCGGTGGGCGCCGGCGCAGTGGACGTGACGACCACGGGGTATTTCGCGCACGCCGCCAGGGCGACGAGTGAAGCGATCAGCGCGAGTACGAGCGTCGTCGACTTCAGGTGCGGGTACATGAATGGTCCTCCCATTGCAAGGGTTGCGCGCCGTCTCAGTTCCAGTTCTTCTTACCCCTCGGGCCCTTAGCCTCACCGGGCGGCACGAATGGCGGCGCGCCCATCTTCTTGGCCTGGCCGGGCGGGATCTTGTAGTACGTCGCCGGCACGGCCAGCACGGGCTGGGGCACACGGTTGATCGCGATCGTGCTCCATGAACTTCCGGGGCTCGCCGCGACGAACCAGGTGCCGCCGTGGAAGCTGTAGTAGCGGCCGCCGTAGATGAACAGGTTGTAGTTCGCGCTGGGCCCGTAGAAGACGGGGCTGCCGGGCACGGCCACCAGACGTGGCGGTGACGCGACGACGAGCGCCGGCGGCGGCGCGACGTTGATGCCGATGCTCACGTCGGCGTACGCGGGCGCCGGAGCGAGCAGGCCACCGGCAAGCAGAAGCGCTACCAGCGTTGTCTCCGTCATGTCTCACCCTCCGGAAATCCTATCGAACGATATTCCGAACGTGCAGGAGCAGTGCCAGCGAGAGGGCACAAAACAACAGGGCCTTAGACGCGTGGTCGCACCACCGAAGGGTTCGCCGGGTGTCCTTCTGGCGCGCAGGTGACCGCCCTTGTCAGTCCGCGATCTCGAGCATCCGGCAAGAGGAAGCCGCCCGTCAGCCCGTCCGGTCGCGAATACCTAA
This sequence comes from Candidatus Rokuibacteriota bacterium, assembly GCA_003220535.1. Taxonomy (GTDB): domain Bacteria; phylum Methylomirabilota; class Methylomirabilia; order Rokubacteriales; family CSP1-6; genus AR31. Next base: position 33,551 of record QHSU01000038.1, on the reverse strand, counting down.
GAGCGAAGATCGTGGCCAAGCTCCGTCGGCACGACCAGACGATCCCGATCATCGCGGTGAGCTGGGGCACGAACCGAGTGGTTGTGAAGCGCCTAGAAAAAACGTCCCGCAACCTTGCGCCGTGGGCTGTCGCTATATGCCCGTGGCGAAATCGACGAGCAGGAGTTTTGACTCGCGAAAGCGCGACCTCGCGACCTAGCTGCGGATCTTCGGCCGCTTCACTCCCAGGTCCAGTCACGAATCTCTGGCATGTCGTCGCCGTGCTTCGAGATGTATTCCTTGTGCTCGATCAACATGTCCTGCAGTCTCTGCTTGACATGCGGAATGCTCGCGGCCAGGCCGGGCACTCGATCGATCACATTGCCGAGCAGGTGAAACCGGTCGAGGTCGTTCAGCACCACCATGTCGAATGGCGTCGTCGTTGTGCCTTCCTCCTTGTAGCCATGGACGTGGAAGTTGGTGTGATTGGTCCGCCGATACGTCAGGCGGTGGATCAGAACGGGATAGCCGTGAAACGCGAAGATAACCGGTTTGTCCCGCGTAAATAGATCGTCGAAGTCCTTGTCGGGCAGCCCATGCGGGTGCACCGTCTGCGGCTGCAGTGACATGAGATCCACCACGTTCACGACACGGACTTTCAGTCCCGGCACGTGCTGCCGCAGAAGCTTCACTGCGGCCAGTGTTTCCAGCGTAGGGACGTCTCCGCAGCAAGCCATGACGACGTCGGGCTCGTGGCCCTGATCGTTGCTGGCCCAGTCCCAGATACCGAGGCCCACGGTGCAGTGCTTTACCGCCTCGTCCACTGTCAGGTACTGCAGCGCCGTCTGCTTGCCGGCGACGACCACGTTGACGTAATGACGGCTGCGGAGGCAGTGGTCGGTGACGGAAAGCAGGGTGTTGGCATCGGGCGGCAGATAGACGCGGATGACCTCGGCCTTCTTGTTGGCGACGTGATCGATGAAACCGGGGTCCTGATGGCTGAACCCGTTGTGGTCCTGGCGCCAGACGTGCGACGACAGGAGATAGTTGAGCGACGCCAACGGGCGGCGCCACGGGATCTCCCGCGTGGTCTTCAGCCACTTCGCATGCTGATTGAACATCGAATCGACGATGTGGATGAATGCCTCATAGCAGTTGAAAAAACCGTGGCGACCGGTGAGCACGTAGCCCTCGAGCCAGCCCTGCATCTGGTGCTCGCTCAGCATCTCCATCACTCGACCGTCGACGGAGAGGCTCTCGTCGGTTTTCGCGATCTCGGCGGCGGACATCCGGTCGGTGACCTCGAAGACCGCGCCCCACCGGTTCGAGCTCGTCTCGTCGGGCCCGAAGACGCGGAAGTTCCGACTCTCGAGATTGGCCTTCATCACGTCGCGGATGAACGCGCCCTGCACCTGAGTGGCGGACGCCGGGAGCACGCCGCGACGGGTTACGTCGATTGCGTACTCGCGGAAGTCGGGCAGTCGAAGGTCCTTGAGGAGCAACCCGCCGTTCGTGTGCGGGTTGGCGCTCATGCGCCGTTCGCCTACCGGCGCCAGTGCGGCCAACGCAGCCCGAAGCCGACCGCGCTCGTCGAACAGCTCCTCCGGGCGATAGCTCTTCATCCATCGCTCGAGGAGCGTCACGTGCGCAGGGTTGTCGAACAGGCCCGCCAGCGGCACCTGGTGCGACCGCCACGTGCCCTCCACGAGCTTGCCGTCCACGTCTCGCGGGCCTGTCCAGCCTTTCGGTGTACAGAGCACGATCATCGGCCAGCGTGGACGCTCCCGCCAGTCGAAGCCACGCGCTCGCGCACGCGTCTGGACGCGCGCGATCTCGTCGCAGCAAGTGTCGAGCGCGGCAGCGAGCGCCTGGTGGACGGCGGCCGGCTCGTCGCCCTCAACGAAGTGCGCCGTGTGGCCGTAGCCACGAAGGAGCGCGTCGAGCTCCTCGCGCGTGATGCGCGCGAGGACGGTGGGGCCGGCTATCTTATAACCGTTGAGGTGCAGGATCGGCAGCACCGCGCCGTCGCGCGCGGGGTTGAGGAACTTGTTCGAGTGCCACGAAGTTGCCAGCGGACCGGTCTCCGCTTCGCCGTCCCCGATAACGCACGCGACGAGCAGATCGGGGTTGTCGAAGGCGGCACCATAGGCGTGCGACAAGGCGTAGCCGAGCTCACCCCCCTCGTGCATGGATCCCGGCGTCTCGGGCGCATGATGGCTTGGAATCCCGCCCGGGAAAGAGAACTGCGTGAATAACCGCTTCAAACCCGCCTCGTCCTGGGAGACGTCGGGGTAGAACTCGCTATACGTGCCCTCGAGATAGGCGTTGGCAACGAGTCCGGGGCCTCCGTGGCCGGGCCCGGCGATATAGATGACACTGAGGTCGCGCGCCCTGATCACGCGGTTGAGGTGTGCGTAGATGAGGTTGAGTCCGGGCGTCGTCCCGAAGTGGCCGAGCAACCGGGGCTTTATGTGCCGCGTGCTTAGCGGCTCTTTGAGCAGCGGATTGTCGTAGAGGTAGATCTGGCCCACTGAAAGGTAGTTGCCCGCGCGCCAGTAGGCGTCAATGTCGGCGATCTGCTCGGTCGAGAGCGGTCCGCGGGTCGCCATGGCTCTTCTCCATTCTGCCTTGTGGTGCACTATTCTGCTCTTGATGGCCCTACGCGCGTCCGACCGTCCACTCCTCGTGCTCAACGCTGGGTCCTCCACGCTGAAGTTCTCGCTCTTCGACGGATCGAACGCGGCCACACCCCGCCTTCATGTCCACGGCGTCGTCGAAGGCATCGGCGTCCATCCGCGCTTCGTGGTCGATGACGGCGCGCCACGCGAGGCTGACGCCGCCGACCATGCCGGCGCCTTCGCCGTGGTGGCCCGCTGGCTGGATGAATCGCTGGACGGCGCGCGGCCGATCGCCGTCGGCCACCGCGTGGTGCACGGCGGTACACGCTATGCCCGTCCGGTGATCGTGGACGGCGACGTCGTCGCGGCGCTCGACGCGCTCACGCCGCTGGCACCGCTGCACCAGCCACAGGCGCTAGCGGCGATCCGCGGTGTGCGCGATCACTGGCCGGGGCTCGTCCAGGTGGCGTGCTTCGACACGGCGTTCCACCACGGGCGCGGGGAGCTCGTTGAAGCGTTCGCGCTGCCCCGGGATCTCTTCGAGAGCGGTGTGCGTCGCTACGGCTTTCACGGACTGTCGTACGAGTACATCGCGGGGGTATTGCCGGCGGTCGCGCCCAACATCGCAGATGGGCGGGTGGTTCTCGCGCATCTCGGCAACGGGGCTAGTCTCTGCGCAATGCAAGCGCGGCGGAGCGTCGAGACGACCATGTCGTTCAGCGCCCTCGACGGGCTGCCAATGGGTACACGGGTGGGCGACCTGGACCCGGCCGTCGTGCTGTATCTCATCGCCGAGCGCGGCATGAGTGCCAGGGACGTCTCCACCCTTCTCTACACGCGCTCTGGCCTGCTGGGGTTGTCCGGCGTCAGTAGCGACGTACGCGATCTACTCGCGAGCCCGGAGCCGCGGGCCCGCTTCGCGCTCGAGTATTTCACGTACCGCATCGCGCGGGAGATCGGCGCGCTGGCCGGCATCCTTGGCGGTCTCGATGGCCTCGTGTTCACGGCCGGCATTGGCCAGCACGCGGCGCCCGTGCGCGCGGGTGTATGCGCGCGGCTCGTCTGGGTCGGTGTCAGTCTCGACGAGGCCGCGAACCGGGCCCACGCGCAGCGCATCTCCGTGCCCGATAGCCGGGTTGGCGTCTACGTCATCGCCACCGACGAAGAGGCGGTGATCGCTCGCCACACACTTCGGCTGCTCGGCTGACCGGCCAAGAAAATGAAATCGCTACCGCGGGGTGCGCTGATCATTGCGGTCCTCGTCGTCGCCGCGGTGATCGTGCTCGGGTACGTCGCCGATCGACGCGATATCGATCGGGCCTTCAAACGCCGCCTTCCTCAAGACGGCGCCACCAGCCGTTGACCGCACGCATCGGTAGCGCCGATCTTCAGAGCGAGCGCGCCAACGGCCCGGGATCAATTCGCTCGGATTGCGGACCGCGACATCCGCCGAGTGACCATCTCTTGGATTTCTGGAGGTTCACTCCGTGTCATCACGCGTCGCTCATGGAACATCTCGCAGCGCGCTTCTTGGCTGCACCTGCGGTCATGCTCGAACTCGCCGCGCTGGCCTTCGTGGTGTCCTTCGTCGTGCTGGGCCTCACCACCCTGATCTTCGCCTGGGCCGGCCGGGAACGCGCGTTTGTGCTCGGGCTCATGGCCTCGCAACGCAACATGGGGTTGATGCTGGCGGCGACCGGCGGCGCCTTGCCCGACCTGGCCTGGCTCTATTTCGCGCTCTGCCAGTTCCCGATCTATCTGTCGCCGCACCTGCTCACACCGCTGGCGCGACGGCTCGTCGCCCGATCGGAGATCAAGCCGAAAGCGAGCGAGTCAAGGCTGCGCTGCTCGAACGGGTCGTAGGTAATATTTCCACACCGCGACGAAACCCCCTTTCGCGGGTTGCGATGTGTCCGCCGGGCCGGTACGATCTGCGGCCTTGGACCGAACTCAGTCAACGCCACAACGGGGGTGAGAATCCCATGAAACGCTTCGTCGTCAACCGGCACGGTCGCATCGTGTTTCCGTTCAACTTCTTCCCCGCGCTCGATGTCTCCGTGTTCGAGACGCTGGATCAGTTCGAGGCGGTCATCAAACGCGACTTCGAGGAGAAGGCGCGCACGGAAGTCGACATCGTCGCCCGCGTCGACACGGGCTCCTATCGGAGCAGCTACGAGCTTCTGCGGGACGTCGCGACGAATCTGTTCTGGGCGCATCGCTATGCGATGACGATGTACGACAAGCGGCCGACGCGCTGGCGTGATGTGCCGCGCCATCGCGGGGACGTTTTCATCCCGGTGGTCAAGCCGGTCGACCCCGGCCCCGCGACGGCCGTCATCGAGGCCGGCTATCGGGCGCTGCGACCCACCTGGGATGCGGACACGGAGCAGACGATCTTCGGGCTGCTGCTCGACGTCTTCCGGAACCAGAAGGGCGCCGAGCTCGGCGCCCGGGCGATCGTGCCAACCGTGGCCGAGGCGATCGCCGATCCGGACGCCCTCGTCTACGAAATCCTCGACTACGATCCGGATTATCCCGTCTACCGCTTCGACGACGTCGTGGGATACAGCCATCACGTGCCCGAGCTGGAGGCGTTGATGCGGCACGCGATGGTGCTCCACAACGAGTTCCCGTGGAGCCGCGAGGACACACGACTCACGGCCGTCAGCGCCCTCCGCGGCGACGAAGTCGTGCTGCTGCTTCACCCACGGACCGCCGAGGTGAGCCGGTTCGTCCACCGGGCGAAAGCGGCGCCCGCCCGCGCTCGATCGCGTCCAGCGCCGGCCGCCGCGCACCACCCCGTGACACCTGTTCCCCCCATCGACGTCCGCCGGCGCTTCACCGTGATGCCGCGTCTGGAGGCACTCGCCACCTGCCGAGGGGAGCACGTCTGTACGAACGAGGACCTCATCCGCAACGCCGCCTACTGCTGGTCGCCGATGACCGTCCAGCACATCAAGACGAAGACCGGCATCGACCAGCGGACCTACACGGACGCGGATCTGGAGGAGCTGTCCCTGCAGGCGGCCCTGCAGGCTCTCGCGAAGTGCGGCCGCCGTCCTGAGGAGTTCGGCGCGGTGCTCTTCTGCTCGTGCACGAGCACGCAACTGATGCCGTCGGTTGCGACCTGGCTCTCCGGCCAACTCGGCATGTTCCAGACGCACGCGTCCTGCGACCTCGTCGCCGCCTGCGCAGGTTTCGCCTACGCAGTCGCCGAGGCGGTCCGCCTGCTCGATGAAACAGGGCGGCCGGTGCTCGTCGTTGCCGGCGAGAAGTTCTCGGATAAGATCGGGACGGTCCGAACCTCTCGCATGCTGTTCGGCGACGCTTCCGCCGCGCTCGTGATCGGACCGGCGCCATCCGGAGCGCCTCCTGACATCGAGGTGTTCCAGACCTACGCCAGCGGTCCGATGCGAGAGGTCGAGTCGATCATCTGGCCAAATCCCGGCTTCGACAACGACGTGACGGTCTACGGCCCCGATGTCCGCTCCCTGGTGAGGCGCTACATGGACCAGATGCTCGCGGAGCTGATGGCTCTACCTCATCCCGAAGGGCGTGGCTCACTGCTGGACGCTATCGAGCTGGTCGTTCCGCACCAGGCCAACAAGGCGATGGTCAGGTCCATCGCAGAGGCCGCGGGTCTCGCCCCCGATCGCCTCTACTTCGACATCGAACGGGTCGGGAACACGTCCTCCGCCAGCATCCCAATCGCCCTGCAGGACGCCGTCCGTGACGGCGTCATCACTCGTCCGACTCGAGTCTTTGCCCCCGGCTTCGGGGCCGGAGCGGTGGGTGGCTATCTCGTCGCCCGTATCGCCCCGTGCATCGTCGCGTAAGCCCGAGCGACTCCAGTGACGCCCCGCCTCGGAGCGGATCAGCCTTGAGGAGAACAGAGGAGAAATGAAATGGAGTTGTTCATCTTTGCGCGATTTCACGCGCGTCCCCGTACCGAGGGCGCCGTGGCAGAAGTGTTGCGTGACATCCTCGTTCCTTCGCGCGAGGAGCCGGGCTGCCTGAGCATTCACGCTTTTCGGTCGATTCGCGATCCGCAACTCTTCTACATTCATTCGCGGTGGAAAGATGAAGCGGCGTTCGAGTATCACGCCAGCTTGCCGCATACGGTTCGATTCCTCGAACGCGTGGAGCCGCTGATCGACCACCCTCTCGACGTCACCCGTGCGGGGCAAATCGGCTAGCTGCACTGTTTACCCTTCTGCAAAATCGGCGGGCGATCCACGAGATCTGCCGCGTTCAGCAGCCGAGTGCCGAGGCGAGGACTGCGAAGTCGTCCGCGACAATGTCCCAGTCTTCCTCCGGCTCGAGATCGGTCTTCTGGGAGGGACCGTACTCGGTGGGGCGCCGGACGAACGCCGTCCGCATGCCGTGCGTGCGAGCCGCGCGGAGATCGTAGTTGTGGGCGGCGACCAACATCAGCGCGGACGGGTGGACATTGAGCAACGCGATCGCTCCGAGGCAGATCTCAGGATCGGGTTTGTAATGGCGGAAGAGCTCAGCGCACAAGATGACATCCCACGGTAACAGAGCATGCTTGGTCATGTTGACCAGGCAGTCGAGATCACTGTTGGAGAGCGGCGCAATGACATACCGCTGCTTGAGGCGGCCAAGGCCGGCGACCGAGTCGGGCCACGGCCTGAGCCGGTGCCAAACGCGGTTCAGATAGACCTTCTGCTCTTCGCTGAGTCCCCCGAGACCGTACTTGGGGAGCATCTCGTCGAGTTTCACCCGATAGATCCGGTCGACCCGGGTCCAGGGCCATTTCCCCATGCGGACCGCATCCATTCCTGGCCGATACGCGGTCTTCCACTCGTCGACGAACGCTTCCCAGTCGACGTCGAGTCCACTCCGCTCGCCGAAGGACCGGAAGTCGGCGACGATGCTCTTGCGCCAGTCCATCACCGTGCCGAACGTATCGAAGACGATCGCTTTGATCGCCACGCCGTTCATCGCATCCTACTCCGTGGAGACCTGCGCCAAAGAACCTGACGCAAGGAGCAACGCATGAGCAACTCGACAACGCCGTACCGCACGGGCACCTACCTGATTCTCGACAACGATCCCGACCGTCCCGCCAAGGACGGCAACTTCCGTTCGGGGCGCGCTCTCGACCCTCCGCTCCGCGCGTCCGGGAGTCACCAGCTCGACGCGGCGCCGCTCGCCGCCGTCGTCAACCGGATCGCGGACGATGGCCCCGAGCTGCGCCGCCTGCTGATCGTCGACCTGCGCGAGGAATCGCACGCGTGTCTCGATGGTCGCGCGGTCTCCTGGTGTGCCGACAAGGACTGGTCGAACGTCGGCCAGCCGCCGGCGTGGATCGCCCGCGATGAGCAGTGCCAGCTCGAGAAGCTCGCCGCCGCGCCCGACACGCTCGTGTACCGGGTCCACAAAGACGCCGACGGCGACATCCAGGTCCTCGGTACCAGCTCGCTGCACGTCACGCGCGCCGAGACCGAGGAGATGGTGGTTGGACGGCTCCAGAGCCGGCTCGGCATCTCTTATCTCCGCCTTCCCGTCACGGATCACTGTGCGCCCGAGGACGACGCCGTGCGCACCTTCCTGCAGACGCTCGGAAACGTCGACGCGCCGACGTGGGTGCACTTCCACTGCCACGGCGGCGACGGCCGTACGACGACGTTCCTCACTATGTATGACATGCTGGGCGCGGCGAAGACGCGCCCACCCGTCGCATCAACACCCGACCTCGACTACTTCCGGAACCGGCAGCTCCAGCTCTTTCACTACGACCTGAAGCCTCAGCCGACCACCAAGCGCTGGCAGGCGCCGCTGAGCGAGATCCGCTGGCAGCGGTTAGAGGCGTTCCGCCGATACGTGTTTGGGGGCTACGCGGCGGACCAGCCGTGGCCGGGCTTCGCGGGATAGATCTACTCGAGGGTAATCAGAATGGTTGCGGCTGATGGCGCAGGTGCGTTCGTCGTATCAGCGGCTCGCGACGAGCTGGACCCACGTCTTCTCATTGAAGTTGTATTGGTAGATCTTCCCGCCCTCGTCGAGTGCGAAGAGGTCGTCTTGCGATGCACAGATCTGGATGAACTTCACCGGCGCCTGGCTGACGGTCGCGAGCCGCTGAGCATCGTCGGCATGGTATTCACTGATGTTCATCAATGCCTCTCCGTGGGGGCGTCTCGTTGGGTTCCCGCCGCATACGCCTGCGATCAGCTCTCTCCGCCGTCGTCCCTGTAGAGATCACGCTCGAAGCTGCTGAACGCGTGATCCCGGAGCGACTCTCCGTCGATCTCGATGAGCACGATCACTCGCGCCTGCCGCGGCTGGTTCACCCAGATGGCGGACGCCACGGACCCCGTGCCGAGGTTGACGCCCTGCCACACGCCGCCGGCCGGAGACAGATCCCGCCGGCTCGTCGTCGTCTCACGCTTGCATTCGTCGAAGCCATCCTTCGAGAGCGCGCCCACGATGTCCTCGACGTCCTCGGGAGCGGCGCCCCACCCGTGCTCCGCTTCGATCCAGGTCATCCGGTTCTGCGCGCGAAGCTCATTGAGGCCGTGCATGGGTTGCATCGTTCTTCTCCCCTCAATCGGGGCGCCGAACGCTGAAGCGGAGGCGGCTCCGGGGTGGAGCCGCCTCCCGGGGCTCACTTGCCCGCGCCGATCGAGACGGCGAAGTTGACCGTCTCCTCCCGGTACGATGACGGGATATACGCGAACTCGAGGCGGATCTCCTTCAGCGCGTTCGCCTTGAGCGCTCCAGCGGGGAACTCCACGTCCAGGGATTGGATGGCCTCCTGCCCGGGATCGAGTCGCTCGCTGCCGTACGTGGCGAACTTGAAGGTCGGTTCGGTCCGCGCGTCCTCGAGCTTGATGGGCTGTCCCTTCGCGTCGATGTAGCGAAGCTTGCCTTCGAGCAGCCGTACCGTCTGATTGGCCGACGTGTTCTTCAGCTTGAGCGTCCCGGTGAGCTTCGCCGCGGTGACGATCCGGTCGGATCCTTTCTCGACCCGCTCCGCGACCTTCATCTCGGTGACTTCGCCCGTGACGATCCCGGCCTTCACCTTCACCGAAGCCGGCGTCACCGCGTACGTCTTTTCCTCGATCGGGGCAGCCACCGCCGCCGGCTGCTGCACGGGGCCGAGGGTCATCCAGGCCACGAGCACCACGAGGCCGGCGCCCAGCCCATACCGCCAGAACGCATCCTTCTTCTCGGGAGGACGCTCGGTGGCCCAAAACTTGCGCTGAGCGGCGAGCGGGATGGCCGCCACGATGAACGCGACGACAGCCGTCGCGACGACCCCCGCTCCCGGGTAGAACCCCAGGGACCGAAGGATCCAGCTCCCTCCGATGCTCCCGACGAGACCGAGGGTGATGTCCCACCGGAGCCCGTAGCCTCCGCGCTTCACGACCCATCCGGCCATCAGGCCCGCCAGTACTCCTGCGAGAATCCACGTCAAGAACGTCATGGCTCTTCCTCCTTCATCTGGTTACAGCTCACTCGAATCACGTCCCCGGCACCGTTGCACGCGTCGCACCCCCTCGCGATTTAAGTCCCATGGATGGACGAGGTCTCAGCCGCCTCTGGACGAGGGGCGGCGCGGCCGTCGTCCCGTCGCCGTTTTGTTGCACCAGGAGGGCCGCGAGCATTTCGATCGCCCGCTGGTCGAGGGCCCGGTCGTCGATCATCACCTGCACGGTGGAACCCGCGAGCGCCCGGACCCGCTCAGCCGCCGCGGTGGAGCAGACGATGACGTCCACTCGCCGCACCAGGCGACCCAGTGCGGCCCCCTCGGCGGGGCAAACCCCGACGAGCGCGATGTTCGGCAGGCCGGCGTTCGCGATCGAGTGCTCCAGGTTGTGGGCCGTTTCGACCGTGGTTGAAGCCACGCCCACGCGCGTCCCCGACGGGAACTGGGCCAGGCGATGGAGGGTCTCGAGATGCGCCTCGGCGAGCAGCGCGATCACCGGAACCCCCTTGCCCTTCAGAAGCTGCTCCACCTGCGGGAGATGACAGAAGCTCGTGACCGCCGCCCGCCAGCGACCGGCTTGCTTCGGGCGCCGCGTGATCGCCGGCAGCTCGGCGAGGAGCACCTTGTCGACGCGGACCGGGAGATGGGCCTCGAGTTGCCGGGCAAAGAAGTCGAGCTCCGGCGGGCTGCACTCCACCAGGAGGACCTCGACGGCCCCGCGGACGGCGGTGGGCCGGATCCCGGCCAAGCTCAGAACGCCCACCGACACGTCGTCCGCGGTCATCCCGAGGGCCGCGGCCCGGATCACCGTATCTTGCAAGAAGCCCTCGCGGAGGTGAGGGGACGGGCGGGCGGGCGGCGCCGGGGCCACGAACACACCCTTTCCCCGCCGAGCCTCCACGTATCCACTCCGTTTCAGATCGTCGATGACGCGCGCGATGGTATTCGGATTGACGCCGAGGAAGCCGGCCAGCTCCCGGATGCTGGGCAGCGCCTGGTCCCGCGGGACGCCGCCGCCCTCGATGACGTGGCGGAGCTGCTCCGTCAGTTGACGTCGGATCGGGATCGGACTGTGCCCGTCTATCCTGAGATTCATCGCCATCCTCATACTGTATGGCTATATTAGTACACTAGAGCAATAGAGTCAAGGTGTACTATTTTAGTGGTACACTGTACCTGCTACCCAGCTTCCTGGCGATGGTCGTCCAAGGACTTGGAGAGGCGATCTTGAACGAAATCGGAGCGGTCCTGGCGCGCGGCGGACCGGCGACGCGGCGGCCTTCACCGGCTCGGCCAGGTCGGCAAGATCGCACCGCTCCGCGACCTGCACCCGCTTCACCCGATCCCACGGACCGCTTCTATACCGCCGTGCGGTTGGTCGTTCGGTTCTGGCTCTGGTTCTGCTTCAAGCCCGTCGACGTCCGGCACCCCGAGCGCGTCCCGGCCGACGGCCCGGTGCTCCTCTGTATCAACCACCCGAACAACCTGATCGATTCCCTGGTCGTCGCGACAGCGCTCCGGAGAAAGGTCCACTTCCTCGCCGCGTCGGCGATGTTCCGTAACCCACTGGTCGCCCGCTTCCTGCGTGCGTGCGGGGCGATCCCCGTTTGCCGGAAGGAGGACGACCCGGACAAGATGGACCCGAATGCGAAAGCATTTGCCGCCTGCTTCCAGGCGCTCGGGCGCGGCCGCCTCATTGCGATCTACCCCGAAGGCACGACGCATGCCGAGGCGCGCGTCCAGCGCATCAAGAGCGGCGCGGCCCGCATCGCGCTGGGCCACGAGGCGGCCCGACCGGACGAGCTGTCGCTCGTCCCCGTGGGGCTGACGTTCGAGGCGCGCAAGTCTTTCCTGGGGCGGGTGCTCGTCTCCTTCGGAGAGCCGATCCCGGTGGCGCCGTACCTCGAGGCCCATCGGCAGAATCCGAGCAAGGCGATCGATGCCCTGACGCGAGCGATCCAGCGGGCGATGGAAGCCGAGATCGTCCACGTCGAGCGCATCGAGGCGACCGAGCTGGTCGGCGCGGTCGAGGAGCTCCACCGGGGTGCACTGATCAGTGAGCTCTCGGTCACGCGAGGTCTCGATGCGTGGCAGATCGATCCCATCCGGCTGTCCCGCCTCATCGTCGATGCCGTGACCTACTTCAAGGCGCGCGACCCTGAGCGGATCGAGCGGCTCTGGCAACGGATCCGGGGCTACCGCGCCCTCCTGGCGGAGTACCGCGTGAAGGACGAGGCGGTGCAGGCGCGGCTGCGACTGCCGCGGCGCCGCGAGCGCGGTCGCCGCGCGTGGGAGGCGATCGTGGGCTTCCCCTTCTTCGTGTACGGCGCCGTCGTCAACGGCCTCCCGTACCTGATCCCCCGCTGGCTGGCCCGCCGGCTGGCCAGGAAGGAAACCGATTACGCGACCGTACGCTTCCTGGCGAGCGTCGTCGCGTTTCCGCTGTTCTGGACGCTCGAGACGTGGGTGGTCGGACGGCTGACCGGGGTGGCTGGGACCGCGGTCTTCGCGCTGTCGCTGCCGCTGACCGGTCTGGTCGCGTATCGCTACCTGGTAGGCGCCGGCCGCCTGCGCAGCCGGCTCCGCTTCGGCGTCCTTGCCTTCACCCGCAAGCAGGCGGCTCGATGCCTCGTGGCCGAGCGCGAGGCGATCGTCGCCGAGCTCGAGCGCGCCCAGGCGGACTACCTCGCGCCGAAGCAGTCGCTGAGCATCCGCTACACCTCCGCGGACGCCAGGAGAGCCATGAGATCATCCCGGCTCACGACCTCCTTCTCGATCAGCAGCTTGGCCAGCGACGTGAGGACCTCGCGCTTCGCCGTCAGGGTCTTGCGGACTCGCTCGTGGGCCGCCTCGAAAAGCTTCCGGATCTCGTCGTCGATGCGACGGGCGGTCTCTTCGCTGTACTCTCGCTGAGCCATCGACGGAACGTTGAGGAAGAGCGCCTGGCGGGGCGGCTCGAACGTTGCCAGCCCCAGCGCTTCGGTCATCCCGTAGCGGGCGACCATGTGGCGCGCCATGTCGGTGGCTCGCTGGAGATCGTCCTGCGCGCCGGTCGAGATGTCGCCGAAGACGAGCTCCTCAGCCACGCGACCGCCGAGCAACACGTCGAGGCGATCGAGGAGCTCGGCGCGCGTCATGAGGTACCGGTCCTCGGTCGGTTGCTGCTGCGTGTACCCGAGCGCGGCCACACCGCGAGGGATCACGGAGATCTTCGCGACGCGGTCCGCGTGCTCGCGCGACTCGGCGACCAACGCATGGCCAGCTTCGTGGTAGGCGACGATCTCCTTCTCCTTCGGGTTGATCACGCGCGATCTGCGCTCGAGACCACCGACCACGCGGTCGATGGCCTCGTCGAAGTCCACCCCATCCACGACCTCCTTGCCCTCGCGGGCGGCGTGGAGCGCGGCCTCGTTGACGAGATTGGCGAGATCAGCGCCGACGAAGCCGGGCGTCCGCGCCGCCACCAGAGAGAGATCGAGGTCGGGAGCCAGCTTGACGTCGCGGACGTGCACCCTCAGAATTTTCTCCCGCCCTCTGAGGTCGGGACGGTCGAGGACCACCTGCCGATCGAAGCGGCCGGGCCGGAGCAACGCGGGGTCCAGGATTTCCGGCCGGTTCGTGGCCGCCAGGATCATGACGCCCTTCTGGGTGTCGAAGCCGTCGAGCTCCGCGAGGAGTTGATTCAGGGTTTGCTCTCGCTCGTCGTGGCCGCCCATGATCGGGCTGACACCGCGCGCCTTCCCCAGCGCATCCAGCTCGTCGATGAAGATGATGCTCGGGGCCTTCTCCTGGGCCTGGGCGAAGAGGTCGCGGACGCGCGCGGCCCCCACGCCGACGAACATCTCGACGAAGTCCGAGCCGCTCAAGCTGAAGAACGGCACGCCGGCCTCTCCCGCGACGGCCTTGGCCAGCAGCGTCTTCCCGGTGCCGGGTGCGCCGACGATGAGCACCCCTTTGGGGATCTTCCCGCCGAGGCGCCGGTAGCGATCGGGGTTCTTGAGGAAGTCCACGACCTCCATCAACTCTCCCCGCGCCTCGTCGATGCCCGCGACGTCGTCGAACGTGACGCCGGTCTTGTGCTCGACATACACCCGGGCCTTGCTCTTGCCGATGGCCATGAGCCCTTGCTGCGGGCCGAAGCGGCGCATGAGGAGGACCCATACGCCGGCGAACACCACGGCAGGAAGAACCCAGGAGAGAAGGGTCGCGAGCCAGGTATTCTCCACGTGCCCCGCGAACTTGACGTTCGCCTGCTCGAGCTCGGCCACCAGCCCCGGATCCTCGACCCGCGCCGCGACGAAGCGGTGCGGTCCATCTCCCAACCGCTTCAGCTCCTCGAGCTTCTCCTTCGAGAGCAGGGTCTCGAGCCCGTCGGTCGAGAGCGTGCCGCTGATGGTTTCTTTGTCGAGGGTGAGATTGCTGACCTTGCCCTTCTTCGCAAGCGCCTTGAACTCGCTGTACGACACGTTCGCGGCGCGAGACCCAAAGAGCGGGATCTGAAATGCGAGCACGGCGATGAGGGCGAGCGCGAGATAGCCGATCGAGAACTTCCGCTGTTTGGGCTTCATGCTCGCGAGCATCTATGTCGCCTGCGCTGGCGCGGCGCCGGGTGATCCGTACATGTTCTCCCTCACGATCCGGTAGAGGACCCACCCGGTTGCATCCTGCCCCCCGACGCGCTCGGCCCGCTCGAACAAGCTCGGCCGGCCTTTTCTCGGAGGTGATGGGTATTCCGCGAGAACCGCATTCCGGCCCGACAGGACCGCCGCCGCTGGCAGCGGTGCCTCAATGCCGTAACGCGCCAAGATCCCCCGGCGCTCGTTGTAGAACTCCATGAGCCACCTCATCCCCCACCTCCTCCTCACGCTGTCGCCACCCGTTGTCAGCGGGAATCGCGTTTCGCCTGCCGCCGTTGCCCGCGGGCGCGGCTGTGCGCCTGGATGGCGCTCGCGCGAGTCTTGGCGAATTGCCGAGCGTTCCGCGTCTCGCTCGCCGCCGCGCTCGTGGCTTTCTGACTTTGGCTCTTGCGAGCCTCGGCCTGCTGACCGGCGGCTGCTTGCTCCGGCGAGGTCTGTCGCTCTGATGCCTTCTTGCTTCTCGTCATTGCGTTGCGCTTCGGCCAACCCCGGTCAACTGAAGATCCGCCGGACGCTGCCGAACAGGCCGGTGTCCTCGGTCACGACCTGATCAAGCTCACCGAAGTCCAGCCACACCCCCTGGCAGCGTGAGCACTTGTCCAGCTCGATGCCCCGATACGGGACAGGGATCAGCTCCGCGCCGCATTTCGGGCATCGTCCTAGCACCACGGCAAGAGCGCGCCGTCGTTCGTCGTCGGCCGCCCGGGCCTCCCGTTCGTCGAGAGCCTTCCGCTGCCGCTCGAACTCGAGTCGGGCGAAGTACTCGTCTTCCTGCTCGGTCGGCTTCACAGGCATTGGCGATCCTCCTCCTGCTGCTGTATCACTAAAATAGTACACTAGATCAATTTCCTCATTGTGTACTATTTCAGTGGTACAGTAGCCGCGCTGGACAATTCCACCAGCCGCACTCACACCTGCAAGACGAGGGAGGCACCCGCACCATGGCTCAGGCAACCACGACGAAGCTGCGGCCGGTCCCTGACCGCGTTCTCGCCCGCCCGATGGCTCAAGCCCCGACGACGAAACTACGTCCTCTCCACGACCGCGTGCTCGTCAGGCGTCTCGAGGAGCTGGACGACAAGCACGGCAGCATCATCATTCCCGACACCGCCAAGGAGAAGCCGCAGGAGGGCAAAGTGATCGCGGTCGGGACCGGCAGGGTGACCGAGGACGGCAAGAAGCTCCCGCTCGCGCTGAAGGAGGGCGATCGGATCCTCTTCGGCAAGTACTCCGGCAGCGAGGTCAAGCTCGATGGCCAGGAGTACCTCATCATGAAGGAGGAAGACGTCCTCGGCATCCTCGGCTCGTGAACGAGCGGCCCGGCCGCCCTCAACCAATCGCGCACACTCGGGAGGAACGTATCCATGCCTAAGCAACTTCTGTTCAACGAGGAAGGCCGCGCCGCGCTCATGCGCGGAGTCAATATCATGTCGCACGCTGTCAAGGTGACGCTCGGACCGAAGGGGCGGAACGTCGTCATCGCCAAGAAGTTCGGCAGCCCGACCCTGACCAAGGACGGCGTCACCGTCGCCAAAGAGATCGAGCTCAAGGACCCCTACGAGAACATGGGGGCGCAGATGCTGAAGGAAGTCGCCTCCAAGACCTCCGACATCGCGGGTGACGGCACGACGACCGCGACGGTCCTTGCCCAGGCGATCTTCCGTGCGGGGCTCAAGAACGTGACCGCCGGCGCGAACCCGATGGGCCTGAAGCGGGGGATCGAGCAGGCGGTCGACGCGGTGGTCGAGGAGCTGAAGCACATGTCCAAGTCCACCAAGGACAAGAAGGAGATCGCCCAGGTCGCCACGATCGCGTCGAACAACGACAAGACGATCGGCAACTTGATCGCCGAGGCCATGGAGAAGGTCGGCAAGGACGGCGTCATCACCGTCGAAGAGGCCAAGGCGATGGAGACCACCCTCGACGTGGTTGAAGGGATGCAGTTCGACCGCGGGTATCTCTCGCCCTACTTCGTGACGAATCCGGAGCGGATGGAAGTGGTGCTGGAGGACGCCGTCGTCCTCATCTACGAGAAGAAGCTCAGCGTGATGAAGGACATGCTGCCGCTGCTCGAGCAGGTCGCGCGGGCGGGCAAGCCGTTGCTCATCATCGCCGAGGACCTGGAGGGCGAGGCCCTGGCGACCCTGGTGGTGAACAAGCTACGCGGGACGCTCGCCTGCTGCGCCGTCAAGGCGCCGGGCTTCGGCGATCGCCGCAAGGCCATGCTCGAGGACGTCGCGACCCTGACCGGCGGTAAGGCGATCACGGAAGACCTCGGCATCAAGCTCGAGAACCTCAAGCTCGACGATCTCGGCCGCGCCAAGAAGGTGGTCGTCGACAAGGACAACACCACGATCGTCGAGGGCGCCGGCAACACCAAGGAGATCCAGGGCCGCATCAAGCAGATCCGGGCGCAGATCGAGGAAACGACTTCGGACTACGACCGGGAGAAGCTCCAGGAGCGGCTCGCGAAGCTCGCGGGCGGCGTCGCGGTCATCAAGGTGGGGGCGGCCACCGAGACCGAGATGAAGGAAAAGAAGGCGCGGGTCGAGGACGCCCTCAACGCCACGCGGGCGGCCGTCGAGGAGGGGATCGTACCGGGGGGCGGCGTCGCGCTGCTCCGGGCGTCGGACGCGCTCGACAGCCTCAAGCTCTCGGGCGACGAGGGCACCGGTGTCAGCATCGTGCGGCGCGCGCTCGAGGAGCCGATCCGGATGATCGTCGAGAACGCCGGGCTCGAGGGCTCCGTGGTCGTCGAGAAGGTCAAGGCCATGGTTCCGCTCACACGCGGCTTCGACGCCGAGACCAACGAGTATGTCGACATGATGCTGGCGGGAATCATCGACCCCACCAAGGTCGAGCGGGTCGCGCTGCAGCACGCGGCGTCGATCGCGTCGTTGCTGCTCACGACCGAAGTGATCATCACGGACGGCCCCGAACCCGGGAAAGCCGACCCGTCCATGGCGCACGGTGGGGAGTTTTAGGCCTCGCCGCGGCGACCGGGCAACGGCGGGCCGGCGGGCCTAGCCGGTGAAGCGACGGCGAGCGGCCGCGCCGTACGCGAAGGCGTTCTTTGCGCTCGCGAAGGAACGCGACAAGACCGAGCTCATCGGCCGCGAGCTCGGCGATGCCGCGGTGACGTTCGAGAGCGTCGCCGACCTGCGCGACTTCTTCGCCCGGCCGTGGATTCCGGCGACGGCGAAGCGGTCGGTGGCGACGGAGGTCGCGCAGCGGTCGGACCACTCGAAGCTCACGACCGACTCTCTCGCCCCCGCGGCCGGGCGTGGTCGAACCGACCACCTGACGGTGATCGCCGGAAAGTACCAGAAGCGTCTGGACGAGGATCTCGGGCGCGTGCGTGCACACGTTCGCACGACCGTGCCGCTCACGGACGGGGAGCGAGAGATGCTGTCGGCGAAGCTCGGCAAGGCGCTAGGGAGCCTCGGGGGCCAGCTCGATCGGATGCGCCGCCGTCTCGCCCGATGAGCCCTCGTGCTGCTGCCATCGCCCTTGTTGCCCGTCGCTTGCGGTCCGCACGCTCGCTTCGTGCCGTGTGTCTCGCGGTGCCGCTCACGGTGCTGCTCCTGCTGGTGCTCGCGACGTGGGGGCTCGCCCATCATATCTACTTCGACCGCAGTGGCGTGCCTGACCTCGAGCCCTTCATCCGCTTCGAGCTCTCGACGATCGGCAAGGTCTACGATGCACGGGGCGTGGTGCTGGTCGAGCTCGCACGGGAGTACCGTCAGGTCGTCTCCTACGAGGAGGTGCCGCCTGTTCTCCGCCACGCGATCCTGGCGGCCGAGGACAAGACCTTCTTCGCCCACTCCGGCGTGGAATACCGGGCGCTGCCGCGGGTTCTCTACAAGACGGTGACGAGCTCCGTGGGGGCGTGGTGGAACGGCGACGGATTCCGGCTGCATCTCCCCCAGGGGGGCTCGACGCTCACCCAGCAGCTCGTACGCGGGTACTTCCTGCGGGACCGGTGGAGCCGTGAGCACGACGCGATTCTCCTACGCGACAATCTGACGTCGCGGCTCCTCTCCGTGGTCGTGGGGGTCCCGACCACGAACAAGCTCTTCTGGAAGCTGGAGGAGGTGCGGCTGGCGCTCTGGCTCGAGGAGGCGATGAGCCGGCGGTTCGGATCGCGAGAGCGGGCGAAACGCGAGATCTTCGCTCGCTCCGCCAGCTTCAACTATCTGGGCAACGGCCGCTACGGCTTCGCCGCCGGCTCTGAATACTACTTCGGCAAGCCTTTGTCGAGTTACACGACGACGGAGGACGCCGGGAAGGCAGCGTTGCTGGCGGGGATCACCAAGGCGCCGCGGGACTATCTCCCGGTGCACGGCGACCCGCGGCCCCTGCGCCGCCGCAACGAGATCCTGGCCCTGATGGCGCGTAACGGTTACATCACCGAAGACCTCGCGAAGCGCTCCCAGGCCGAGCCAGTCCTCGTGGTAGAGGCGCCGAACAGCCCGGTCAAGACCCAGGCCCCCGCGGCGATCGACACCGTCTTCGACGAGCTGAGGCAGCACGGTGCGGGTCGCTTCGGCGTCGAGGATCTCTTCCAGGGGCGGATCTCGGTTTACGCCACGGTGGACCAGCGGATGCAGACCATCGTGAACGAAGCGCTGGAGACCGGCCTGGCCTTCTACGAGAAGCGGCACCCTGAGGCGAAGGGCCTGATCCAGGGTTCGGTCGTCGTGCTACGCAACGCGGACGCGGCGATCCTGGCCGAGGCGGGCGGGCGGTACTTTTACAAGAATCGCTATGCGCGATACTCCGACTTCGACCGCGCGACGGGCTCTCTGCGCCAGGCGGGCTCGGCGTGGAAGCCGCTGGTGTACCTGGCCGCGTTCCGCCAGGGGCTTATGCTCGACACCACGGTGCCCGACGAACCCATCGCGGTGCCCATGGGGGCTGACCGTCCCCTGAAGTGGGTCGCCAACTACGACAAAGAGTTCAAGGGGTGGATCCCCATGCGTCAGGCGCTGGCCGAGTCCCGCAACGCCGTGGCGGTGTGGATCACCCGAGTGATCGGCCTGGACAGAGTGATCGGGACCTCCCGAGAGCTGGGGATCCGCACCCCGCTGCAGCCATACATCACCACGGCGCTCGGAGCGTCAGAGGTGCGGCTGCTCGAGCTGGCAGGCGCCTATCGCGCGATGGCCTCGGGGATCCTGGCGGAGCCGTACATCGTCGATCGCGTGACCGGCGCCTCCGGCGACGTGCTCTACAAGGCCGCCCGAACCGCTGTCGAGTTCAGCTCCAGCCACCTGAACCTGATCCAGGAGGGATTGCGGGGCGTGGTCCGCATTCCGAGGGGCACCGCCCATTCCCTCCACGGCCGCGACTTCCCGATCCCGGTGATGGGGAAGACCGGAACGACGAGTGACTTTCGTGATGCGCTTTTCGTGGGGTCCACGTACGGACCGCAGGGCGTCACGGTGGCGGTCCGGATCGGCTTCGACGACAACCGTACGCTGGGCGACAAGGAGACCGGGGGCCGTGCAGCGCTGCCGATTTTCCGCGAGATCATGCTCGGCACCTACCAGCAGGACCTCGTGGGAGCTGTGCCGTCCTTCCTTCGCGAAATCGAGGATGGGATCGACCAGTACCTGGTGCGGCACCCCCCGGACCTCGACAGCCCGCAGCTCCAGGGTCTCAACCCGAGCCTCGCCGCCCAGCCGCCCCACGGGGGAGCCGTCCCGATGAGGCGGCGGGCTGGCGCCCCCGCGCCCTCCGTCTAACCCCTGCAGAAAGGCCGTATGCGCATCGCCCGGCAGTCTCCCGAAGACCCGATCCGTGCCGAGCTCTTCGGCATCGAGCGCCTCGAGCAGCACGCCGAGAGCCTGGCGGCCGCCCAGCGCGTCATGGGGCAGTCGGGTCGGGGCCGGCGATTGTTGCCGCGCGTCGAACACAACGGGCGCGTGCTCCGCGAGTCGTATCGCGTGATCGCCAACGCCATCCGTGAGGAGCGCGCGATCACCCCGGCGGCGGAATGGCTCGTCGACAACTTTCACGTCGTGGACGAGCAGCTGCGCGAGATCCGGGACGACCTGCCGCCCGGGTTTTATCGGGAGCTGCCCAAGCTGGTCGAGGGACCGCTCGCCGGCTATCCACGCGTCTACGGAATCGCCTGGGCGTTCGTTGCGCATACCGACAGCCGGTTCGATCCCGAATCGCTCCGGCGGTTCGTGCACGCCTACCAGCGCGTGCAGCCACTGACCATGGGCGAGCTATGGGCCGTGGCGATCACGCTGCGCATCGTGCTCGTCGAGAACCTTCGGCGCCTGGCGGAGAGCATCGTTCGCGGCCGCGCGGCGCGCCAGGAGGCCGACGCCCTGGCGGACGAGCTGCTCGGCATTGGCGACGGTCCCGTCGCGCCGACGGCGAAGGGCCTCGCGCGATTCGAGGGCGGCCCGCTGGTGACCGCCTTCGCGGTCCAGCTCGTCCAGCGGCTACGGGAGCAGGATCGTGCCGTGACTCCGGCCCTTCGCTGGCTCGATGAACGGCTGGAGGCGCAGGGGACGACGTCGGAGGACATCGTCCGCGTCGAGCATCAGCGGCAGGCCGCGATGAACGTGACCGTCCGTAACGTGATCATGAGCATGAGCCTGATGTCTGCGCTGGACTGGGCCCAGTTCTTCGAGACCGTCAGCCTGGTCGACGGGGTGCTGCAAGCGGGCGCGAACTACGGCGCGATGGACTTCGCGACCCGCGACGCCTACCGGCACGCCGTCGAAGAGCTCGCGCGGGGCTCGGGCCGGCCCGAGCTGGAAGTCGCGCGCGAGACCATGGCGCACACGCACCGCGCGGACGGGGCAGACGACGACCGGCGAGCCGATGCTGGCTTCTACCTCATCGGCAACGGGCGACTGTCCTTCGAGTCGACGCTTGGCTACCGAGCGCCGCGAATCCGCCGGTTGCTTCGCACCTACGTCGCGGCGGCGACGCCTGGATATCTGGGAACGATTGCCGTCCTCAGTGGCTTCATCTTCACGCTGCCCCTTCTCGCAGCAGGCGCATCCGGCGTCGAACCGGTGGGCCTGCTCGTGCTGGCATTGCTGGCCGTCGTCCCGGCCTCGGACCTGGCGATCGCCCTGTTGAATCGAAGCGTCAGCGCCCTCGTCACGCCGGCCGTGCTGCCTCGGCTCGAGTTGCGCGACGGCGTGCCGCCACACCTGCGAACGATGGTCGTCGTGCCGATGCTGTTGACGGACGGCGCCGAAGTCGAGGTGCAGATCGAGCGGCTCGAAGTGCATTACCTGGCGAACCCGAACGGCGATCTTCGCTTTGCCATCCTCTCCGACTGGTTGGATGCGCCCACGGAAAGCATGCCGGGTGATGACGAAACGCTGGGAGCCGCGCGCGAGGGGATCGCCCGTCTGAACCGGCGTCACGGGACCGCGCCGGATGGAGGCGAGCGATTCCTCCTCTTCCACCGCCGGCGACTCTGGAACGAGAGCGAGCGGGCGTGGATGGGGTGGGAGCGCAAGCGGGGCAAGCTGCACGAGCTCAATCGCCTCCTGCGCGGGGCGACGGACACCAGCTTCGTGCCCGCGGGCGCCGTCGCGCCGTCCGGCGTCCGCTACGTCATCACCCTCGACGCCGACACCCGGCTGCCCAGAGGTGCGGTCGATCGGCTGGTCGGTACGATGGCGCATCCCCTCAATCGGCCGCGGTTCGACCCCGAGAGGCGGCGCGTCGTCGAAGGCTACGCGGTGCTCCAACCGCGAGTGACGCCGCCGCTGCCCGGACACGAGGGCTCGTTCTTCCAGCGCCTCTCGTCCGGTCCGGCCGGCATCGACCCGTACGCGGCGGCGGTGTCCGACGTCTACCAGGACCTCTGGGGGGAAGGGTCGTACACCGGCAAAGGCATCTACGACGTGGACGCGTTCGAGGCGTCGCTGGCGGGACGGGTGCCGGAGAACGCGCTGCTGAGCCACGATCTCTTCGAGGGTGTGTTCGCGCGTGCCGGCCTCGTGACCGACGTCGAGCTGTTCGAGAGCGCTCCATCGCACTACGGGGTCGCGGCGGCGCGCCAGCACCGGTGGGCCCGCGGCGACTGGCAGCTCCTTCCGTGGATTCTCCGCCGCCGACTCGCGGTGATGGGGCGCTGGAAGATGCTGGACAACCTACGTCGCACGGTGTCGGCGCCGGCCGCTTTTCTGACGCTCGTCGTCGCGTGGATGCTGCCCGGCACGTCGCCCGCGATGTGGAGCGTCTTCATCCTGGCGACCGTCGCCGTGCCTCCGCTCTTACCGGTGCTGGGTGGATTGATCCCCCACGGGCGCGGCATCTCGAAGCGCAGCCATGCCCGCGCGGTCGGCCGAGACCTCTTCCTGGCCGGCTCGCAGATAGGGCTCACGATCACGATGCTGACGGACCAGGCATGGCTGATGAGTGATGCGATCGTGCGGACGCTCGTCCGCGTGTACGTCACGCATCGCAGGCTGCTGGAATGGGTGACCGCGGCGCAGGCGAAGGCCGGCCTGCGTCACGATCTCCGGGGCTTCTGCCGTCGAATGGGCGGCGGGGTCGCGCTCGCCGCCGCCGCGGCGGGTGCGGTCGCGTGGGGGCGACCCGAGGCCTGGCCCGCCGCGCTGCCCTTTCTGATGCTGTGGGCGGTGTCGCCCGCGGTGGCGCGATGGATCAGCGTGCCACGGAGCACGGCGCCCACCCAGCCGCTCTCGGCGGCGGATGCGTGCGCCCTCCGTTTGGTCGCGCGGCGCACATGGCGGTTCTTCGAGACGTTCGTCGGCCCCGAAGACCACGCGTTGCCGCCGGACAACTTCCAGGAGACACCGAGCCCGGTCGTTGCGCATCGCACGTCGCCCACGAACATCGGACTGTATCTGCTGTCCACGGTGGCTGCGCGCGACTTCGGGTGGCTCGGCACGCTCGACGTCGTCGAGCGTCTCGAGGCCACGCTCGAGACGATGAACGCCCTCGAGCGCTTTCGCGGCCACTTCTACAACTGGTACGACACGAAGCACTGCTATCCGCTCGAGCCGAAGTACGTCTCGTCGGTCGACAGCGGAAATCTCGCCGGCCATCTCATCGTGCTCGCGCACGCCTGCGAGGAGATGATCGACCGCCCGCGCCTCGACCGTTCGGCGCTCGCCGGGATCGAAGACACCGCCCTGCTCGTCCGCCAGTCGACCGTCGTGGCGGCCGGCGATGCGCGCCCGCGCCCGGCCAGCCACGAGCGCTTGGCGGAGGCTCTCGACGCCGTCACGGCCGCAATCCGGGAGCTCCCGCGCGATTCGCCCGAGTGGGTCGCACGGCTCGCGGCGCTGAAGGCCCGCGCTGACGCGGTGCTGGACACCGCGCGAACGCTGGTCGACGAGGATCCCGAGAGCGCGCGAACGGATGCCCTCGTCTGGGCGGAGGCGCTTTGCGCCACGGTCGACAGCCACACGCGCGACCTCGACGTGTCCGAGACGCTGGTTCGTCGCCTCACGATCCTCGCTCGGAACGCGCGGGCGATGGTCGGCGCCATGGACTTCGGCTTTCTCTTCGATCCGATGCGGAAGCTGTTTGCGATCGGGTGCCGCGTCTCGGACGGCAGTCTTGACCCCGGTCGGTACGACCTCCTCGCATCGGAAGCCCGGCTCGCGAGCTTCGTCGCGATCGCCAAGGGCGACGTCCCCGTCTCGCACTGGTTCCGGCTGGGCCGGGCCCTGACACCGGTGGAGCTGGACTCGGTGCTCGTGTCCTGGTCGGGATCGATGTTCGAATACCTGATGCCACCGCTCGTCATGCCCGCGCCGGCGGGGAGCCTGCTCGAGCAGACATCCCGGCTCGTGGTGGGGCGGCAGATCAGCTATGGCGCCGAGCGCGGCGTGCCGTGGGGTGTGTCGGAGTCGGCTTACAACGCGCGCGATCTGGAAATGACCTACCAGTATTCGAGCTTCGGCGTGCCGGGGCTCGGACTGCGACGCGGGCTCAGCGAGGACGTCGTCATCGCGCCCTATGCGACGGGCCTGGCGGCGATGATCGATCCGACCGCGGCGGTTCAAAACTTCCGGCGCCTGGCCGCCGCCGGGGCCAGCGGCGCCTACGGCTTCTACGAGGCGCTCGACTACACCGCGCCCCGGCTTCCCGAGGGCGCCCAGGTCGCGGTGGTTCGCGCCTATATGGCGCACCACCAGGGCATGGTGGTCGTCGCGATCGCGAACGTCGTCCACGACGGCGCGATGCGTGCGCGTTTCCATGCCGAGCCCATCGTCCAGGCCACCGAGCTGCTTCTCCAAGAAAGAACGCCCCGAGACGTGGCGGTCGCGCGGCCACGCGCGGACGAGGTGCAGGCCGTCGGCGACGTGCGCGAATTCGTCCCGCCGGTCGTGAGGCACTTCACCTCGCCGCACGGGTCGCCGCCACGCACACACCTGCTCTCGAATGGACGATATGCCGTGATGCTGACGGCGGCGGGCTCGGGATACAGCCGCTGGCGTGATCTCGCGGTCACGCGGTGGCGCGAAGACGTCACGCGCGACGCGTGGGGCACGTACGTGTTCCTTCGCGATGTCGACAGCGGAGAGACCTGGTCGGCCGGCTACCAGCCTCGCGGCGGCGCGCCGGACAGTTACGAGGTCACGTTCTCCGAGGACCGGGCGGAGATCGTCCGGCGCGACGGCGCCATCGGGACCACGCTCCAGGTGATCGTGTCGCCCGAGGACGATGCCGAGGTGCGTCGTGTCTCGCTGACGAATTTCGGGACGAAGAGCCGGGCGATCGAGCTGACATCGTACGCCGAGGTCGTCCTGGCGCCGCCGGCGGCGGACGCGGCCCACCCGACGTTTTCCAACCTGAGTGTGGAGACGGAGTGCGTCCCCGAGCTCGACACCCTGCTGGCGACACGCCGGCCGCGGTCACGCTCCGAGACTCAGGTCTGGCTGGCCCACGTGGCGGTCGTCGAAGTAGATCCAGTCGGGGCGCTGCAATGGGAGACTGACCGTGCCCGCTTCCTCGGCCGCGGGCGCAGGATCCGGACGCCCGCAGCGGTGATCGACGGCTACCCCCTCTCCAACACGACCGGCGCGGTGCTCGATCCGATCGTGAGCCTGCGACGCCGCGTGCGACTCCCGCCGGGCGACACCGTGCGCGCCACCTTCTCGACGCTCGTCGCGCCGTCGCGCGAGGAGGCTCTCGACCTCGCCGAGAAGTATCGCGATCCGGCGACGTTCGACCGCGCCGCGACGCTGGCGTGGACGCAGGCGCAGGTTCAGCAACACCACCTCGGCATCGGCCCCGACGAGGCACACCTCTTCCAGAGCCTCGCCAGCCGCGTTCTCTATTCGGATCGGACCCTCCGGTCCTCCGCGGAGGTCCTCGCACGTCAAACGGAGGGCCCCGATGCGTTGTGGGTGCACGGGATATCAGGCGACCTCCCGATCGTGCTCGTTCAGGTCGACGAGCCCGAGGACGTGGGCATCGTGCGGCAGCTGCTCCGCGCGCACGAGTACTGGCGGATGAAGCGGCTCGCGGTCGATCTGGTCATCCTGAACGAGCGGGCGCCGTCCTATGTCCAGGATCTGCAGGCGCTGCTGGAGACGCTCGTCCGCACGAGCCAGTCGGCGACGCCTCACGATGGACATGAGCCACACGGGAACGTGTACATCGTGCGGGCGGACCGCCTCACGGCGGCGCAACGTGACGTGCTCCAGGCCGTCGCGCGCGCCGTGCTGTCGAGCCGGCGCGGGACGCTGGCCGAGCAGGTGGCACGGGCGCAGCGACCCGACGCTGCTCCGCTCGCCCTGCCACGGCGGGCGACGGCGCGGCCGCCGGCACCCGCGGAGGTGGCGTCCCGGCGCCTGGATCTCGAGTTCTACAACGGGCTGGGCGGCTTCGAGGGGGATGGACGCGAGTACGTGACGGTCCTCGATGAGTGGCGGTGGACGCCGGCGCCGTGGATCAACGTGATCGCGAATCCGAGCTTCGGCTTCCAGGTCTCGGAGTCGGGCTCGGGGTACACGTGGTCGGTCAATAGCCGCGAGAACCAGCTGACGCCCTGGTCGAACGATCCGGTCAGCGATCCGCCGGGCGAGATCATCTACGTCCGGGACGAAGAGACTGGGGACCTGTGGGGGCCGACGGCGCTCCCGATCCACGAGGGCGCCTCGCCCTACGTCATCCGGCATGGACAGGGCTACACGCGCTTCGAGCACGTCTCGCACGGCGTCGCGCTCGAGCTGCTGCAGCTGGTGCCGCTCGACGACTCCATCAAGCTCTCGCGTCTCACCCTGACGAACGAGTCCGGACGACCGCGACGGTTGTCCGTGACCGCGTACGTCGAGTGGGTCCTTGGCGTGTCGCGGCCCGCCGCCGCGCCATTCGTCGTCACCGAGATCGACGGGAAGACGGGCGCGATGTTCGCGCGCAACGCGTGGAGGCGCGAGTTCGGCGCTCGCGTCGCGTTTGCCGACCTGGGCGGGACCCAAACGGCGTGGACCGCTGACCGGACGGAATTTCTCGGGCGCAACGGCTCGCCGGATCATCCAGTGGCGCTCGCGCCGAAACACCGTCTCTCGGGACGGGTCGGTGCCGGCCTCGATCCGTGCGGCGCGCTTCAGACGATGATCGAGCTGCCCGCGAGAGGCCGAGCCGAGGTCGTGTTCTTCCTGGGAGAGGCGGCGAGCCCGGAGCAGGCGAGGGAGCTGATCCTTCGCTACCGGACTCGTGACGTGGCGGAGGTCCTGCGGGCTGTCGGCGAGCGCTGGGACGAGCTGCTCGGCGCGGTGCAGGTCCGGACGCCGGATCGCTCCATGGACATCCTGCTCAATCGCTGGCTGCTGTACCAGACGCTGGCGTGTCGCGTGTGGGCGCGGTCGGCGTTCTATCAGGCCGGCGGCGCGTACGGGTTTCGCGATCAGCTGCAAGACGTGATGGCGCTCGCGGTGGCCGAGCCCGAGGTCGCGCGGCAGCACGTGCTGCGCGCGGCGGCGCGGCAATTCGGCGAGGGCGACGTCCAGCACTGGTGGCACCCGCCCAGCGGCCGCGGCGTCCGAACCCGGATCTCCGATGACCGGCTGTGGCTCCCGTACGTCGTCGCCCAGTATGTCGAGGTCACCGGCGACGGTGCCGTCCTCGACGAGGTCGTCCCCTTCCTGGAAGGACCCAAGCTCGCAGTCGGACAGGGCGAGTCGTACTTCGAGCCTCGCGCCTCCGACGAGCGGGGCACGCTCTTCGAGCACTGTGCGCGCGCGCTCGATCAGAGCCTCACGGTGGGGACTCACGGCCTGCCGCTGATCGGGACGGGGGATTGGAACGACGGGATGAACGAGGTGGGCGCCGAAGGGAAGGGGGAGAGCGTCTGGCTCGGGTGGTTCCTACACGCCGTTCTGTCCGGATGGGCTGACCTGGCCGACGCGCGTGGCGAGGGCAAGCGCGCCGAGCACTGGCGTGGGTACGTGGGTGCGCTGAAGGAGTCGCTCGAACGCGAGGCCTGGGACGGCGGGTGGTATCGGCGCGCGTACTTCGACGATGGGACGCCGCTCGGCGCCGCCGTGAACGACGCGTGCCGCATCGACTCGATCGCGCAGTCCTGGAGCGTCATCTCGGCGGCCGGCGACCCGGCGCGCCGAGCGCGCGCCATGGCGGCCGTCGACGAACACCTCGTGCGTCGCGCCGACGGCATCGTGCTGCTCTTCACGCCGCCCTTCGACGTCACGTCCCTGGAGCCCGGCTACGTCAAGGGGTATGTGCCGGGCGTCCGAGAGAACGGCGGGCAATACACGCATGCGGCCATCTGGTCGGCGATCGCCTTCGCGGCGCTCGGCGACGGGGACCGGGCCGCCGAGCTCTTCGCGATGTTGAATCCGATCAACCACGCCCGGACCGAAGCGGGCGTCCAACGCTACAAGGTCGAGCCGTACGTCGTCGCAGCGGACGTCTACGCCGAGCCGCCGCACGTCGGGCGCGGGGGCTGGACGTGGTACACGGGATCAGCGGGGTGGATGTACCGGGCCGGCCTGGAATCGATTCTCGGGTTCCGGCTACGCGGCGCCCGGCTCGTGATCGACCCGTGTATCCCGCGCGCGTGGCACGGCTTCGAAATGGTGTTCCGCTATCGCTCCGCGCGTTACGACCTCGTCGTCGAGAACCCACGGGGTGTGTCGCGGGGAGTGTCGTCAGTGGAGGTCGATGGCGTCTCCATCGACGGCGATCTCACCATCGGGCTCGCCGATGACCGCGCGACACATCGGGTCCGAATCGTCCTCGGCTGAGTGACATCCCTCTGCCGCCTGTCGTCGATACTCCGATTCGACCCGCGCCATCTCGCTGGACACGTAGTATAATATAACTTATACAACAAGTGTAAATTATCCAACGAGACCGCGGCGCCGGCGCGCACTCTGCTCGCGGACGAGGTCGTGTCGGTTCGCATGATGGAGGACGGCGATGGTCAGGTGCGCAACCTGCAAGCGTGAGCTTAAGGATGAAGCGCAGAAATTCTGCAACGAGTGCAACCGCGGCTTCGGCAAGAAGCCGGGGCAGGGCACGCCGGCATCACCGGGAAGAACGGCCGCGCGAAGGCGACGCCGGCGCGGACGCTAACATGTGAAGTGACGTGGGAGGGTCTTTTCATGGCGAGAGAACTCAGGTGCGCCGATCTGATGCCCGGCTGCGACTTCGTGGCTCACGGCAACGATGACAGCGAGGTGATGAAGAAGGCTGCCGAGCACGCCAAGGGCGCTCACAAGATGTTGGCGATTTCCATGGAGGTCGAGAAGAAGGCGCGCGCGGCGATTCGGAACGCCGCGGCCTGAGCCGGGGCGTCACGCCCAGCGCGGCAGGCGCTCGTGCGTCACGCCGCGTCGGTCGGAGGCCGAGTCACCGTCCCAGTACCGCATCAAGGACGCGTTGCCCCGGAATCCCCGGCCGAGAACGCCGCATGGAAGGCGACACGCCGATGCGGCAGCGATGCGCCGAACGCGAGGATTTGAAAATGCTCCGCTGGACAGTCCGGCGGGGCGAAGGCCGGTGCGACCGAGAATCCGAAGCGCCGATAGTAGCGATGATCGCCGACGAGGACGCAGCCCTTCGCCCCTCGCGCGCGCAAGTCGTGCAGCCCGGCCTCGATGAGTTGCGTACCCACGCTGCGCCGTTGAAGCGAGGGATCGACCGAGACAGGGCCGAGGGCAAACCAGCCCTGCAGCGCAAGAGGTCCCACCTCGGAGAATGCGACGTGGCCAACCACCCGTTCGCCGATTACAGCGACGAGTGACGAGAACAGCGCCTTGGCCTGGCGCAAGGCGTCGATGACGCGCGGTTCGGTTCCGTCGCTGAACGAGAGGCCAGCGAACGCGCGTGCGGTGAGAGACCGATGGCGTCGTGATCGGCGGTCGATTCTGGGCGGATCAGAACGGTTGGGCGATCCCGATTACTCAAGGCGTCCTCATCGGGGGCTCGCGCGTATCAGCCGCCGCGTGGCACCGCGGCGATCTTCCGTCAGGCGACGAGCCGGCGCAACTCGATCCGGCCCGCTTGACTCGCTGTCTTGTCACATAGGAAGAACTCGTGTCACCACTCCTGACAATGTCTCCGGGGCCGCAAGCGAAAGTCCCGAGCTCGAGCGCTGCAATTTATCGGCTTATATGGCCATTGGCCGCTGCGCACCTGTGGCACGCGCCTTGCACTGACGCTGACCTCGGGAGCATCAATATATGGAGTCGCTCGGACACCACTGGGGATTCCTCGACGACAGTCTCGACCCGCGGCTCGCGCTGGCCGGGACGTACGACTCGATGCTGGTCGTGCTGTCGGTCGTCATCGCGTCCCTGGCGTCCTATGCCGTTCTCGGTCTCGCCGAGCGGATAAGCGCTGCGGACAAGCCGCTCGCCAAGCGATCGTGGCTCGCGGCCGGGGCGGTGACGATGGGCATCGGGGTCTGGGCGATGCATTTCATCGGCATGCTGGCGCTTCGCTTGCCGGTCCGCGTCCACTACGACGTCGCGATCACCCTGGTGTCGGTCGCCCCGGCCGTGCTCGCCAGCGCGATCATGCTTCACGTCATCAGCCAGGCGAGGATTTCCGCCGGGAAATTGATCCTCGGCGGCACGCTCATGGGCGCCGGCATCGGCGTCATGCACTACACCGGCATGGCGGCGATGCGGATGGACGCGGTGATGCGCTATGACCCCGTGCTGTTCGTCGTATCCGTCATCGTCGCCGTCGTGCTTGCGATCACGGCGCTCTACACGAAGTTCCTGGCCAGCACGAAGTTCCTGGCCAGCCGGAACGACGGTGTCGACCGTCGCTGGTGGATCAAGCTGGGCGCCGCGCTGGTCATGGGCTCGGCCGTGGCCGGCATGCACTACACCGGCATGGCGGCGTCGTATGTGTTCCCGGGAAGCGGCTCCCATCCCCTCGTCGCCGGATTGGATCCGACATTCCTGGGAGCCTGGGTCAGCGTGGCGACGGTGCTCATCACAGGGCTCGCGATCTTCGTCACCGTCGTCGATAGCCGCCTGGAAGCCGCCGCGCACTCGGAGCGCCTGAGCCGGTCTCGCCTGCTCGAAGCCGTCGAGAGCATCTCGGAGGCCCTCTCGCTGTACGACACCGACGAGCGGCTCGTCCTGTGCAACCGGCGCTATCGTGAGCTCGCCTACCGTGACGCAACGGATGACCCGGTGGGGATGTCGTTCGAGCAGATCATCCGTAGGGCCGCCGAACGGGGTCGGGTGGCTGAGGCCACGGACCGGGTCGACGCGTGGGTCGCGGAGCGGCTGGCCCGATATCGGAACCCGAGCGGGCCCTTCGTGCAGCAGCTCAGCGACGGCCGCTGGCTCCAGATCAGCGAGCGGCAGATCAAGCAGATCGGCACCGTGGCGGTGTACACCGACATCACCGAGCTCAAACAGGCCGAAGCCGAAATGGCGCAGGCCATGCACGCCGCGAGGGAAGCGCGCACCGCCGCCGAGGAGGCGAGTCACGCCAAGAGCGCATTTCTGGCCACGATGAGCCACGAGATCCGCACTCCCATGAACGGCGTCATCGGCATGACCGGGCTGCTGATGGACACCGAGCTGACCGCCGAGCAGCGAGAGTACGCCGAGACCGTGCGTCGCTCGGGCGAAGTGCTCCTGGCGATCATCAACGACATTCTGGACTTCTCCAAGATCGAGGCCGGCAAGCTCGACTTCGAGCAGACCGATTTCGAGCTCCGCGTGACCGTGGAGGACGTGCTCGAGCTGCTCGCCGAACGCGCCTACGGAAAGGGCCTGGAGCTGGCCTACCTGCCGCACGCGAACCTGCCGAGGTGGGTGGAAGGCGACCCTGGACGTCTCCGGCAAGTCCTCACGAATCTCGTCGGCAACGCGGTGAAGTTCACCGAAACCGGCGAAGTCGTGGTGCACGGCTCCATGGTCGAGGAAACTGATCGTGACGCCTTGATTCGCTTTGCCGTCACCGACACCGGCATCGGCATCGCGCCCGAGACCCGCGAGCGGCTGTTCCAATCCTTTTCCCAAGCCGACACCTCGACCACGCGTCGATATGGGGGGACCGGTCTGGGGCTCGCGATCTCCCGGCGGCTCGTGGAGATGATGGGGGGCTCGATCGGCGTCGAAAGCACGATCGGAAGGGGCAGCACGTTCTGGTTCACCGTGCGACTGGCCAAGCGGCCGGTGCCGCCCACGGCCATGCGCGCGGACCTGGCGGCGCTGCGGCGCCTGCGCGTCCTGGGCGTCGACGACAACGCCACGAACCGAACCCTGCTGGCGGCCCAGCTCGGCGCCTGGGGAATGCACGTGGACTGTGTCGCCAACGCCTCCCGGGCCATCGAGAGCTTGCGGATGGCCCAGGGGGAGGCACGGCCCTACGACATGGCGATCCTCGATCACCAGATGCCGGACATGGACGGCATGACGCTGGCGCGCACCATCAAGTCGGACCCGGCTCTCGCGTCGGTCCCTCTCGTGTTGCTCACGTCGGTCAGCTTCCGAGGGTGCACCGGCGAAGCCGAGCAGGCCGGCTTCAGCGCGTTCCTCATCAAACCGATCCGCCAGTCCCAGCTGTACGATTGCATCGCAACCGTGGTGGGCATGGCGACCGAGCCGTCGCCGTCGCGGCTGATCACGCTCCAGACGCTGCGGGAAGCGCAGGGCCAGCTGCGCGCGCGAGTCCTCGTCGCCGAGGACAACGTGGTGAATCAACGAGTCGCGGTGCGGATGCTCGAGAAGCTCGGGTGTCGCGTCGACGTGGTGACGAATGGGCTCGAGGCCGTCGAGGCGTCGGCCCGCATCACCTACCATTGCCTCTTCATGGACTGCCAGATGCCGGAGATGGACGGCTACGAAGCGACGGCCGCGATTCGCCAGCGCGAAGCGGGAACGAGTGCCCACATCCCGATCATCGCCATGACGGCCAACGCCATGGAGAGTGATCGCGAGCGGTGCCTCGCCGCTGGGATGGACGACTACGTGTCGAAGCCCGTCCAGCCCAGAGAGCTCGTGGTGACTCTCGAAAAGTGGTTTCAGCCCACCGACGGCGCGACCTCCGCGACGGAGAGCCGCAGTCGCTGAAGCCGGCGCGTCACTTGAAGGCGGGCATCACCTCGTGCGTGAGGAGCTTCAGGCTCCGCGTCTCGAGCTCCTTGGGGATGCGCCCGCCCGGATTCAGCTCGGCGACGATCCCGTCCAGGCCCAGCTCTTCGCGGAGCCGGGTCAGGCGATCGATCACGCCGGCCGCGGTGCCGAACGCGACTTTCTTCTCGAGGACGTCGTCGTACGAGAGGTTCGCCATGCGCTCGGCTAGCGCCTGACGGCGGTCGGCCGGTCCGGCGCCGGCGCGACCGATCACCGCGCGGGCGAGCTCGGCCTGGCGACCGAAGAAGTGCATGAGGCTCTCGCGCGGCTCCTC
>QHSU01000159.1 GCA_003220535.1 Candidatus Rokuibacteriota bacterium | reverse complement strand
CGACGAAATACGTCTCGATGAGGCCCACCGAGGCCTGCACGAACATGACCAGCACGTTTGGCGTCGCGAGCCGCAGGAGCGTGCTCACGATCGGCCCCTCGAGCAGGGCGCGGGTTCGCGGGTCGTACCGCGGCGTCGTCGCCGTCGTGGCGGCGTCTTCGTGTCGAGATCCCGGGGCGGCACGGACGCCGATGCCGTTCGCGGACGTCACGGCGTCGGTACCTGCATTGCCGAGTGCGCAATGTGCGGCTTCCCCGATGCGGACGGCTGATGAACCGACAAGCATGCGGCGATCGCCCGATGGACCGGTGTCGGGACGCCGAGCTTCAAGCCTCGCCGAACGACCGCTCCGCTCAGCGCCTCGACCTCGAGCCGACGGCCGTCTTCGAGGTCTCGGGCCATCGACGATCGCCATTGCGGGGGCAACGCCGCGGCCTGCTTGATGACGCGATCCACGGCGTCCGCCGAAAACGGAACCCCTTCCGCCAGCGCGATTGCCGCGATCTCCTCGCAGGCGGTGGTGAGGAGCCGGCGGCTCTCGAGGCTCGCGAGGAGCGGACCAATGCCCGAGCGCGCGAGCGCCGTCACGCCACCGACGCCGGTGATGAACAGGAACTTCTCCCACAGCACGCGAGTGATATCGGTCGAGACCTCGTGAGGAATGCGGCTCTGCTCGAATGCGCTGGCGATTCGCTGAACGCGTTCGGTCATGGCCCCGCTGAGCTCGCCGAAGACGATCCTGCCTGGGCCGCCGGTGCGCAGGACGACACCGGGACTGGCGAGCTGGAGCGCGATGTAGACCGCGCCGGCGAGCACCGCGCCGGAGCCCACGACGGAGGCGATCGCTTCGACGTTGTCGATACCATTCTGAAGGGTGACCACGGCCGTGTCCCGAGCCATCAGCGGCGCCAGCGCCTGAGCCGCAAGCTCCGTGTCGTACGACTTCACGCAGAAGAGGACGAGATCCACGGGAGCGAGGCGCTCGGTGTCGGCGACCGCGTTGACGGGAATCGTGGACTCTCCTTCCGGGGTGCGCACCGTCAGGCCGCGTTGTTGCAGCGCCTCCAGATGAGCCCCGCGTGCAATGAACGCGACGTCGTGGCCGCCGTTTGCGAGGAGCGCCCCGTAATATCCGCCGATCCCACCCGATCCGACCACTGCGAGTCGCATGCTAGGAGCCTCCGTGTTTTGTAGCCTCGAGGACGGCGTCCGCACGGCGACTGAACACAAGGCTGGTGACGCCGCCGGCCACCGTCCGTCGCGTGATGGCCGTGTGCCGGGCGAGCAAGCGGAGCGCGCGGCGATTGTCCGTCAGCACGTCGGCGCTGAACTGATGGTTGCCGCGCTGCTCTCCCGCATGAAGGATCTCTTCCAGGAGGAGCGTGCCGAGGCCGAGTCCCTGCCAGGCGTCCGCCACGACGAGCCCGATGTCGGCTGTCCCTTCTTCGGAAGGGCCGTACCGCGCCACTCCGACCAGCTCGGGCTCATGTCCGTCGTCGACTTCGGCGACGACCGCCATCCGCTGGCCATAGTCGACGTTGGCGAAGGCGTGCGCTTCCTCGGGAAGGAGCCGACGGAAAGAGAAGAATCGCTGATACAGCGTGCGTGGGCTCAACCC
The DNA here is from genome assembly GCA_003220535.1 of Candidatus Rokuibacteriota bacterium. Lineage (GTDB taxonomy): Bacteria > Methylomirabilota > Methylomirabilia > Rokubacteriales > CSP1-6 > AR31. The sequence continues at coordinate 783 of QHSU01000159.1, read as the reverse complement.
GCGGCACAGCGCCATCAGACGAGGCGCGTCGTCGGGACGGATCGCGCGAACGCGCACGGAGGCGCCGTTGCGCAGTGTCACGCTCTGTTCCATGTCGATGCTGTTGCAGCTCGCGCGTTCACGACGCTCTGCAGCACGGCCCTGGACGCCGCACCGAGGACCCGGTCGACGACCGCCCCCTCCTTGAAGAACAGGACCGTCGGGATCGACTGGATGCCGTAGCGAGCCGCCAACCCGTGATTCTCGTCGACGTTGACCTTCATCAGGGTCACCCGGCCTTCCGAGGCCGCGGCCAGCTCCTCGAGGACCGGCGCGATCCCCCGGCATGGTCCGCACCATTCGGCCCAGAAGTCGACCATCACGAGACCCTCGGTCGCGACCAGCACCTCGTCGAAGTTCGAATCGGTCAGGTGGATCGTCTCGGCCACCTCGCGATTCGGGCTCTGACTCATCTTGATTCCTCCTCTCTCCTAAGACGTCAGTCCGAGCCGGCAGGATTCGCGAGTCGGATGTAGATGCATGTATAATGTTCTCATGTCGTCCGTGACTCGAGGAGGCACCAAGCTGACGACCGGACAGGAGCGTGGACGGCTGTCGCCGTGCGTGTGCAACACGCTCCGCATGGTCACCCGCGTGGTGACGCAGGTCTACGACGATTGCCTGCGACCGAGCGGTCTCCGGGTGACGCAGTTCAGTATTCTTGCGGCGATCGCCCGCCTAGGTGAGGCGAGTTTGAAGCAGCTGGAGGACGAGCTCGCCATCGACCAGACGACGCTGACGCGC
>QHSU01000037.1 GCA_003220535.1 Candidatus Rokuibacteriota bacterium | reverse complement strand
CCGCGATCGGGCCTCGACCTTAGACACCGAACGAGCCGCAGGGTGGGTCTGCCGCTCGGCAAACCCACCACCGGTATGTGATCACGACTTGATGAAGGCGAGCAGTGAGCCTCTTCGGACGTCGATGATGCGGCGCTCGGTCGCTTGTTGGGAGCGTCAAGCGGCCGGCCCGGCGGTCGGAACGCCAGGCTGGGGGACTGGCCCTGACCGGCTGACCTTCAGATCTGTCGAACGGTTGGGGCTGTCGATTTGGCGACCCGCGGTTCGACCTACTCTCGGAGACGAAAATGCGGTGCATGGGAGGATCAATGCGAAAGCCGATGCAGAGAATCACCCCGTTTCTGTGGTTCGATCATCAAGCCGAAGAGGCCGCGACGTTCTACGTCGCGATCTTCAAGAACTCCAGGATCACGAGCGTCGCCCGCTATGACGACGCGGCGGCAAAGGCCTCCGGAGGACCCAAGGGGTCGGTGATGACGGTGGCATTCGAGCTCGATGGGCAGGAGCTCACGGCGTTGAACGGCGGGCCGCTCTTCAAATTCACCGAGGCGATATCGCTCGTCGTGAACTGCGAGACGCAGGAAGAAGTAGATCACTTCTGGGAGAAGCTCTCCGCAGGCGGCCAGGAAGTAGAGTGCGGCTGGCTCAAGGACCGGTTCGGCGTGTCGTGGCAAGTCGTTCCGACCGTCTTGAGCGAGATGCTGCAGGACAAAGACCCAGAAAAATCGAAACGCGTCATGGCGGCGCTGCTGAGGATGAAGAAAATCAGCATTGAAGGACTGAAGAACGCCTAAGGCGGCAAACGAATTCAGGCAACTGTAGAGCGGCCTGCGGCCACCAACCGACACCCCGCGCGCGCGGAGACCTTGGAGGTCTGCCGCGCGCGTCGGCCGCCCCTTACGGGGCCTGGACTTCGCCCTGGGGCGAGGTGTAGTCGGCGTAGGCGACGCCGGAAAGCGGCGCCGCGATGCCGGCGAGGAGCACAAGCGCGAAGATCATCGCTCGCTTCATCCTGATCTCCCTCCCTCCTCGCTCACCCGTTTCGACGGCGAACACGCCCGGGGCGATTCAACGACGCTCAGATAAGCGGACTCTCATCCTCGTGTTTCGATAACGGACTGATTGAGCAATCTTGCGTGTTCTTGCTGGAATCCGACATCACGTTGCCCTCGCGGCCGTCGATCCGCGTCACAAGAGCTGATGAAAGTCTCGCGCAGACGATTGATGCGAAGAACCCTGGGCCGATCGGTCGTGGTCCAGCTTGGGATCGTACTGATCGCGGCCCTCGGTCCCGGACTCGTGATGCGTTCGACCCCGGCTGCCGCGGACGTCGCCCGCGCTCAGAATCTCGAGACGTCGGTCGAGATCCCGTTTCGCTTCGAACTGCGGGAGGTCACATCTGCTCGAGGCCCGGCGGTGGAGGGGTATCTCTACAATGGCCTTCCCTGGCGCATCGGCAACGTTCGCGTGCGAATCCAGAGTCTGGACCCGACCGGTCAGGTGAGCGGCGAGGCCTACGGGTGGGCGCTGGGCAATGTTCGATCCGGCGGTCGGACGTACTTCGTCGTGCCGATATCGGTGCACGGCGCAATGTATCAAGCCACCGTTGACTCCTTCGACAAGGTGTCACGCGAGAATCCCCAAAGCCCGTAGATCAAGAGCCACCGGGCCGGAAACCTCGGGCACGTCGCACTCATCTGAAGAGGTGAAGGGTACGAAGACGAGGGCGAGGCGACTTCTCGGTCTCGACCGCACAGGACACGTTCGCCGCAGCATGGCCCACTTCCTCCTCCGCGGCATCCGTCCTGGCTCGCGCTGCCCGCGCGCCCGCAACGCCCGCGAGGCGTGCGACATCGAAAAGACCAGGAGGGACATTCAATGAGACATCACAGGTTCGCAACTGGGCTCTCCGCCGTCGCACTGCTCGTGCTCGTCGCCGGCTGTGCCGGGCCCAATGCCGGCCTTTTCGAGTCAGACACGGGCGCCGCTGGTCCCGCTCCGGCCAGCGAGCTTAGCGGATCCTGGCACGGCACCTTCGGATGGGTCGGCGCGCATTTCTACGAGGACGAGGCCCGGATCACCCTTCGGATCGAGGAGGACGGAACGTTCACCGCCACTGTGACCCGCAACGGGGGGGCGAACAACCTCGCGAAGGCGACCACCTGGGCGGGGACAGCGGTGACCCGTGGCAAGCGCGTCACGCTGCGAAACACGAAGGGGCCGTGGGGGTGGGTGACCCTCGTCCGTTCCCGCAACGGCAACGTCCTGTACGGGGTGGCGAGCGACCCGGCGACGGAAGCGAACGTCATGCTGAAGATCGAGCGTGACAGCAGGCAGGAGGCTCCGTGACGAACGGCCCTACGCGACGTACCAGACGATGGCAACACGCTGCGCCGCGCGGCTTGATGACCAGGTGCGCGCGGCGCAGCGTCGCGAGAAAGGCGACGAGCGCGTCCAGCATGTCATCGCGTGCCTGTTCCCGCTGCTCGCTCGCGTAGCGACGTGCAGCTCGTAACGGGATCGTCACGATTCGGCCCCGAGGCGCGTCGAAGCTGAATGGACCGTGATCCGAAAGATCGACACGTTCAGGGGTGAGTCGGCCTTTGGCTCCTGGTTCTACCGGATCGTCGCCAACGCCGCCTACCAGAAGCTCCACGGCGGGCGTGGCCGACGCAGCCAAATCTCGCTCGACGAGGTGCTACCGTTGTTCCACGAGAACGGCGAGCACGCCACGCCGATCGCCGACTGGTCGCCGAGCCTGGATGACGCATCCCGGCAGACCGAACTGCGTCTGGCGCTGACCGCGGCGATCGAGGAGTTGCCGCCGAGCTACCGCAGCGTCCTCATCTTGCACGATGTCGAAGGTCTATCGAATATCGAAGCAGCGGAGACCTTGGGCCTCAGCGTCCCCAACGTGAAGTCTCGCGTGCACCGCGCCCGGTTGTTTCTCCGGAAGCGACTGGCGGAGGTCCACGGCGACGCGCGAGGCGACGCAGCGTAATGGCGAGGCGAGCGTGGGGCATCGTGCGATGACGGTCGTTGCTGATCAGCCCGCCGGAGGCCTGCCCGAGTTCAGGCTCCGACGTGTGAGGCAGTACGTCCAGGACAATCTGCACCGAGAGCTCCGCCTCGCGGAGCTCAGTGGCCTGGTGCACATGAGCCCCTACCATTTCGCGCGGCTCTTCAAGCGGAGCACCGGGGTGTCCCCGCACCGCTTCCTGGTTCGGCGGCGGATCGAGCAGGCGAGTGCGTTGCTGACGGCTCAGACGCTGTCGGTCGCCGAGATCGCACGCTCAGTAGGATTTCGCACGCCGAGTCACTTTACGACGACATTTCGGCGTGTGACCGGCATTACGCCGAGCGTGTATCGCAGCGGTGGAAAGGCTGAGCGGCGCTGGACCCGCACCTCGCCATCCTCGGCCACTTCGGCGACCGACGCCAGATAACTGCCTCGGCGAGGAGCGCGAGTGGAACCGCTCACGCGCGGCTGACGACAACGGGAGGAGGGCGCTTTCTCAGAATGACGAGCGAGACGACGAGAGCCACGATCATCAGCCCACGAACGTGACGATGATCGTGAGACCGAACACGAAGAACAGCACGGCGGCGGCACGGCGTATCCAGACCATCGGCAGTCTCGTCGCGAGGTAGTTCCCGGCGAATACGGCGAGCGCGTCGGCCGCGAGCATCCCTAGCGTCGTCCCTGCCGTCACCGCCACGGGAGAGCCGAACCGCGCGGCGAGCGCCACCGTCGCAAGTTGAGTCTTGTCGCCCATCTCCGCGAGGAAGAACACCACCGCCGTGGTCACGAGCGGACCCCAGGCGGGCAGCCTCGAGAGCTCGATAGGACTGTCCGGCACCAGCGTCCAGACCCCGAATCCAATGAAGCTGAGAGCGAGAATCCATTGAACCACGGCCGCGGGAATACGGGTCACCACCCACACCCCGACCGATGAAGCCAGAGCGTGGTTGACGGTGGTGGCAATGAGAATGCCGAGCAGGACGACCCAGGGGCGGCGATATCGGGAGGCCATCGACAGCGCCACCAGCTGGGTCTTGTCACCCATCTCCGCCAGCGCGACCACCAGGAACGAACTCAGGAGCGCAACACTCACGCGTCACGCCGCGGCGATCAGGATCGGGCCCCTTCGAGCTGCTCCTGACACGCCACGCACGTGGTGGCATCGGGAATCGCCAGAAGGCGTTTCGGCGGAATGGGGGTCCCACACTCGGCGCAGACTCCATACTCGCCGTCCGCCACCCGCGTCAGCGCGATCTGGAGACGCCTGGCCCGCTCGGCCAGCCGCGTCGCGCTGAGGCGCACCAGCTCTTGATGCTCGACAGCCTGCGCGATATCGAGGAAGTCGCTGCCCGCGGCATCGGTCGTCGGCACCGCGGCCTCGTTCTGCAGTCGTGCGACGACATCACGGTATGTCTCCAGCAAATGTCTAGCGTTCATGGTCTTCACCTCTTCATCCGTGTTTTGGATGCGAGCGGCCCCTTCTTCGATGCATGGCGCCTTCGCGTGCCCCTGTAACGCCTCGAGGTCGCAGACCATCCAAACGAGCGTATGGGCCGACTGACCTCCGAAGAGCGTCATCGCATCTTCGTGGCACAGCGGCAGACCGCTGGCGAGATGATGGCGCGACTTCGCGCCGCCCCCATCACGGCTGAACACGGTGCGCCACGCCCCCGGCGGCTGCGGCTCCTCACGGCCGCGATGATCGTCATGCTGTTGGGTGGCGGTTGGGTTGCTGACCACCCGCTCGAGCTTCGCCTACCGGCGTCGATCGTCGAGGCGCTGCTGCCTCGGGTCGAGTGAAGACCTGACTTGCGCATTCTTGCGCGAAAGTTCTGGCGGCGTAACCGGCGGCTCGAAGGGGACGTCTTACAAGTCGGGTAGCGATGGACCTATCGCGACGGGATTTCCTCAAAGCATCCGGCAGCGCATTCACCGGGACCGCGTTGGGCGGCCTTGCGAGCGTCGGCGCGAGCCTGGCGCCGACCCTGGCTCAGGCTCAGGAACTGCGGATCAAGCACGCGAAGGCGGTCCCGAGCGTCTGTCCCTACTGTTCGGTCGGGTGTGCCACGCTGGTTCACACGGTCGAGGGGAAGATCGTCAACATCGAGGGCGATCCACGAAGTCCCCACAACGAGGGCACGCTCTGCCCCAAGGGCGCGGCGATCTATCAGCTCCACGTGAACCCGAACCGCCCGACCAAGGTGCTTCACCGCGCGTCGGGTGCCACCGAGTGGGAGGTGTGGGACCTCGAGCGCGCCGTGAACCGCGTGGCCGAGCTGGTCAAGAAAGTGCGGGATGAGACGTTCGTCGAGCGGCTCGAGAACGGCACGCTGGTCAACGTCACCACGGCCATCTTCTCGCTGGGCGGCGCCACGCTGGACGGCGAATGGAACCACGTCCAGCAGAAGCTCATGCGAGGCCTGGGGGTCGTCGCGATCGAGAACCAGGCCCGGATCTGACACAGCTCCAGCGTCCCCGGTTTGGGGACACGGCTGGGGCGAGGGGCGGCCACGATGTACCCCCGCAGCATGGCCGATTCGGACTGCATCGTCATCCAGGGATCGAACATGGCCGAGTGCCATCCCGTGGCCTTCCGATGGCCGATGCAGGCCAAGCTCAAAGGCGCGAAGCTCATCCACGTCGATCCGCGCTTCACCCGCACCAGTGCCGTGGCCGATATCCACGCGCCGATCCGGGCCGGCTCTGATGTGGCGTTCCTGGGCGGACTGATCCACTACGTGCTCCAGTCCAAGCGCTGGAACTCGGACCCGTTCTTCAAGGAGTTCGTCGTCAACTACACCAACGCGCCGACGATCATCGGCGACGACTTCAAGGACACGGAAGACGTCGAGGGGGTCTTCTCCGGCCTCATGCAGTATGCGCCGGGCATCAAGGAGTGGCCGCTCGACGGGTTCGTCGCTCAGTACGACACGCGGACGTGGCAGTACGCCGCGGCGCCGGCCAGCCCAGGCGCGACGCCGCCAGCCGGCCCACCGTTCGACCCGCTCGTGCGCTCGCTGCTCACGCCTCTGCCGCGCCGCGACGAGACACTTCGAGATCCGCGCACCGTGTTTCAGATCGTGAAGCGGCATTTCAGCCGTTACACGCCCGAGATGGTCGAACGGGTCACCGGTTGCTCGCAGGAGACGTTCGTCCAGGTGGCGGAGACGATCCTCGCCAACTCCGGCCGCGACCGCACCACCTCCTTCGCGTATGCCGTGGCCTGGACGCAGCACACCAACGGCCCGCAGACCATTGGCTGCTGCGCGTTGCTCCAACTGCTGCTGGGAAACATCGGCCGGCCTGGCGCCGGCGTGATGGCGCTTCGGGGGCATGCTTCGATCCAGGGCTCGACCGACATCCCGACGCTCTACCACTCGATCCACGGGTACATGAATCACCCGTCGGCGCTGAAGCGCCACGATTTGCTCCGCGACTGGCTCCTGACCGAGACAACGCCGCGGGGCTACTTGGCCAACATCCCCAAGTTCATGGTCTCGTATCTGAAATCGATGTACGGGGCGGCCGCGACGAAGGAAAACGACTTCGGCTACGACTGGCACCCCAAGATCATCGGCGATCACTCTCACCTGCCGATGTTCGTGGCGATGAACGAAGGACGCGTGAAGGGAATGCTGTGCATCGGCCAGAACCCGGCGACCTCGCTCAACGCGAGCGTGGAGCGCAAGGGGCTCGCGCGGCTCGAGTGGCTCGTGGTCAAGGACAACTGGCTGACCGAGACGGCGACGTTCTGGCAGAACAGCCCGGAGATCACGAGCGGCCGGCTCCGCAGTCACGACATCGAGACGGAAGTCTTCTTCTTCCCGTCGGCCCAGGTCGCCGAGTACGAGGGAAGCTTCACGAACACGCAGCGCATGCTCCAGTGGCACTTCAAGGCGGCCGAACCGCCCGGCGACTGCCGCACCGATCTCTGGTTGACCCATCAGCTCGCCAAGCGCCTCAAGACGATGTATGCGAATTCGACACTGCCGCGGGACCAGGGATTCAAGAACCTGGTCTGGGACTACGACTCCGACGATCCGCACGAACGGGAGCGCGGTGAGCCCGACGCCCTCAAGATCCTGAAGGACATCAACGGCTACTACACGGACGAACCCGGCAGGCATCTGGCCGGTTTCGGCGATCTCAAGGATGACGGGTCCACGACGTGCGCGTCGTGGATCTACTGCGGCGTGTTCCCCGCCCCGGACAGGAACCTCGCTGCCCGGAAACAGCCGGACGCCCCGAACACGCCGGGAGCGCAGCTTCAGTGGGGCTGGGCCTGGCCGGCCAACCGCCGCATCCTCTACAACCGCGCCTCCGCTGACGTCCAGGGGCGGCCGTGGAGCGAGCGGAAGAAATGGGTGTGGTGGGACGGCACGAAGTGGACGGGGTACGACGTCCCCGACTTCGCGCCCAACAAGGCGCCGCTGTCGAAGGCCGCACCGGACGCTATCGGGCTCGATGCGCTGTCCGGCAGCGAGCCCTTCATCATGAAGCCGGACGGCGTCGGCTGGCTCTACGTGCCGACCGGGCTCGTGGACGGCCCGCTGCCCGCGCACTACGAGCCGGCGGAATCGCCGGTACCGAATCCGCTCTATCGCCAGCAGTCGAGCCCCGTTCTGAAGTATTGGAAGCTCGACGGTAACGCGCTCGCGTCCACGGGTGACCCGCGGTTTCCGTACGTCGCGACGACCTACCGGCTGACGGAGCACTACCTCTCCGGCGCCATGAGCCGCTGGAACCCGTGGCTCACGGAGCTGCAGCCAGAGTTTTTCGTCGAGATCAGCCCGGAGCTGGCCGCCGAGAAGGGCATCGGCAACACCGACTGGATCACCGTCTCGACGCCGCGTGGCCGCATCCGCGGCAAGGCGCTCGTGACGCGGCGGATGCGCCCCTTCACGATCGACGGCCGCACGGTCCACCACGTCGGCATGCCGTTCCACTGGGGTTACCAGGGGCTGGTCACCGGTGACGCCGCCAACGAGCTCACGGCCCTCGTCGCCGATCCCAACGTCTCGATCCACGAGGGCAAGGCATTCGTCTGCAACGTGGAGAAGGCGTGATGGCTGAGCCGATGGGGTTCTTCACGGATACAACGGTCTGCATCGGCTGCAAGGCGTGCGAGGTCGCCTGCAAGGAGTGGAATCAGCTACCGGCAGCGAACGGGGGCGTTCGGCCGCTGAGCGGCGACAGCTACGACAACACCCGCCGGCTCGACGGCATCCATTGGCGGCACGTGAAGTTCATCGAGCAGTTCAGCGCGGACCGGCGCCAGGGGCGCTGGCTGATGATGAGCGACGTCTGCAAGCACTGCGTCCGGGCCGGCTGCCTCGAGGTGTGCCCGACGGGCGCCATCATCCGGACGGAGTTCGACACCGTCGTCATCCAGTCGGATGCCTGCAACGGCTGCCGTGACTGCATCGGCGCGTGCCCCTTCGGGGTCATCGATATCAATCCGGTATCGGGCACGGCGCAGAAATGCACGCTCTGCTACGACCGGATGAAGGGGGGCCTCGAGCCCGCGTGCGCCAAGGCGTGCCCGACAGAGTCCATCAACTTCGGCACGATCGCCGATCTGAGGAAGATGGCCAAGGCGCGATTGGGCGAGCTGCAGCACGCCGGCGAGGGCCGCGCCTATTTGTACGGCGCCGACGAAGGCATGCTCGGCGGGCTCAACTCGTTCTACCTGCTCGTGGACAAGCCGGAGGTCTACGGGCTGCCGCCGGACCCGCAGCTGCCGTCGCGAAACCTCAAGTCATCCGCACTCTGGTCGGTGCTCGGGGCCGCCGTCGTCGCTCTCACCAGCCTGATCAGCTTCCGGAACCGGGGGAGGGGCGATGTCTAGCACCTTCTTCACCGCTTCACCGCACTGGCGCTGGCTGATCGTCGCTTACTTTTTCCTGGGCGGCCTCGCCGGAGGCAGCTACTTCCTCGCCACGCTGCTGGATCTCTTCGGCAAAGGCCGGGATCGACGCCTGGTCCACCTCGGCTATCTCATCGCGTTCCCCCTCGTCTGTGTTTGTGGATTGGTGCTGACGGTCGATCTCGGGCGGCCGGAGCGTTTCTGGCACATGCTGGTCCAATCAGAGACGTTGCGCCCAATACTCAAGATGTACTCCCCGATGTCGACAGGTGCATGGGCGCTGCTTCTCTTCGGAGGGTGCGCCTTTCTGTCTTTCGTCGCGGTGCTCGCCGAACGCGGCTGGCTCGGCTGGCCGCTGCTTCGCCAGCTCAGCCCACCGGCGTTCATGGGCCGGCTCGTGGCGGTGATCGGCGCGCTTCTCGGTTTCTATGTGGCGGGCTACACCGGGGTCCTCCTTGCGGTCACGAATCGGCCGATCTGGGCGGACACGACCCTGCTCGGACTCACCTTCTTGATCTCGGCGGCGTCGACGTCGGCGGCGCTCTTGATCCTGCTCGCCCCTTGGGGCGGCGCATCGGACGACAGCATTGACGCGCTCGAGCGTTTCGATGCGTCTGTCCTCGCCCTCGAGGCGGTCGCGATCGCCGCGCTGATCGCCTCCCTCGGCCGGGTCGCGACGGTCTGGCTGAGTGGCTGGGGTCTTCTCCTCGCCGTGATGATGCTAGGCGGAATCGCGCTTCCTCTCTATGTGCGGTTACGGCGCCGGGTCCCGCGGCGGGCGATCGGTCCGGTGCTGGTTCTGCTCGGAGGGTTGATCTTCCGCGCCGTCATCATCTTTTCTTCGGACCAGCTCACATGAGGCGCCGCTGGCGTTCGATCGTTCTGCTGCTCATGGCCGGAGTCACTCTCGGCTGCACGAGCCCCGAGTCCACCCGGGCACGTGGCGGCGGGGCTGGGGCCGATGTCGGCAACCATCCGCGCGCGGCAGTCCAGATCCACGCGGGCGCCGAGATGTATTACGGGACGCGAACGCATGGCGCCGGCATCGGGCAGCGCGCCTTCATCGGCGGCGCTGCGGAAGCCGCGCGGCGGTAGGCCGATGGCCCCGGAGGCCACCAGCCGATCTCTGCTGACCGTCCTGGACGCGGAACATCCAGAGTGGCGACCGCTGCTCGTGGTCATCAAGGAGGCGCTGCGCGAGGCGGAACGCCCGCAGTGGGCGCGACTCGTGCCCGCCCTCGAGCACCCCGGACGTGGTGGCCGGCCGCTCCTGGATGGCGCCGTCATCACCGTCGGACCCAGGCTGGTCGGACGCTGGGTTCGCCGCATCCTGGGAATCGCGGCCGCCGCCGGGACCGAAGTGAAGCCGCTCGCCAGAGCGGTTGCGGCGGGATGGCTCGACCCATTGGCGCTCTTCGAGAGCGCGGTGTCCCAGAACGTCGATCGCTTCCACGAGCTGTCGCACGCCGATACGGACTATCGCGGCCCTCTGCGGGGACTGGCGTCGTTGATCGCCATGCCGATGCTCCAGAACTGCCGGCGGGCCTGGGCCGAGCGGGTGCCGACAGGCTGGGCGTACGGCTACTGCCCAATTTGTGGTGGCTGGCCGGCGCTGGCGGAGATGCGCGGGCTCGACGGCACCCGGCATCTTCGATGCGGATGCTGCGGCAGCGACTGGCGAACCGAATGGCTGCGCTGTCCTTTCTGTAGCGAAGGCGAGCATGAAAAGCTCGGCTCCCTGGTGTCGCCGGACAGCCTGGCGCGGCAGACGATCGAGGTGTGTAACCGCTGCAGTGGATACGTCAAGACCATGACGACTCTCAGTGCGATTCGGCCCGAGCACGTGGTGCTGGAGGACCTCGCCACGCTGGTGCTGGATATCGCGGCACTCGAACGCGGCTACCGGCGCCCGGCGGCGAAAGGACACGAGGCAGCGGTGAGCGTGGTCGCGGAGTCCTCACGGCTGCACGATCTGCTCGGTCTATGACCGTGACACAGCTGCGACCGGCGGTTGTCTGTGCCGCCCTGCTCGAGGCGCTCGATGCCTCGGACGGACGGCGCCGGCGGCGCAAGCGCGACACCACGCCCGATGCGATCGGGATGTCGCTTAAGCGCCGGCTGCTCGTCCAGTCGATCGACGCCGATCCCGATCCCGAAGCGTTCGAGGCGTCGCTTCTCGAGCATTGCCTCACGGGGCCCGCGGATGCGTCGATCGGCGCTTTGCGCGCCATGGCGCGGGAGGTGCTTGCGGAGTGGCGCCTTGCGGCAGTCAGCGCCGACTTTCACGAATGGCTGGCTGCGGGTGCCCCGTCCGAGGATCGCGGGCCAGCGTAGCACTGTGAGGCCCGCGCGCTGTTCGCCCGATGGCGCCTCGGCCGTCGTGGCCGGCAGGGGTCGGTGGCACGCGAGCCCTACGGTTCGAGCCGCTCGATCGATGCCGCCTCCACGCGGTCCTGCTCGATGGGAATGGTTCCGGTTACGACGACACGATCGTTGATCCCCAGACGCTGATACTGATCCTGCGGGACGCGCGTGAGATTGACGTTGACGCTCTGGCCGTCGTCGGTGGCGACCATCAGCGTGTCTCCCGCAATCCACAGCACGCGCGCTCGGAAGTGGACAGGCGCATCGTCGGCATCGTCGGCGACGCTGGGAGTGACGGACAGCACGCTCAAGAGCGCGAGCGCTATCAGTGCTGCCACTCCCCGTGAGCCTCCACGCCCTCCGAAGCCGTCGGCCCCACCAGCACCGAGCTCACCGTCACGCCAGTTCACGTCGTCGTCTCGGCGAGTCCGCGCGCGAGCTACCCACAACGTTAGGGCCCAGGAGTGAAGCACGTGGAGAGCGTTCCCCCGAAGCAGACGCATTCGACCGGACCACCATCAGGGCCTCTCACAATGACGACGTTACTGGTGCAGTCGGGCCCTGGCCGCCGGACGAGGACAGGGATCGCGAGCAAGACGCCTAAGACAGCGAGAGCCGCCAGGATCCACGCAAGCTGCTTCACGCTACTGCCCCGACGAGGAGGTGAGACTCGAAGCCCTCGTCCCCCTGGTCACTCGTGCCCTACCAGCGGCGTGTCGACGAGGTGCTCGCCGATGAACCACACCTGCAGCTCGTTTGTACGTATCACGTCGCTGACAAGCAGGTCGTTGGTGCCGTCATCGCCCGCCTCTGCCGCCTGCCGCGCCATCGCACGGGCTTCCTTCAGGACGATCTCGTGCGCGTGAAGCAGCCTCGAGAGCTGCACTGGGACTTCCTCGCGTCCGCGTGGCGGGCGCGGGATCAGCGTCATCTCGGCCACGTCGTGGGCCATGGCGATGCTCACGCCACCCAGCAATTGGATGCGCTCGGCGATGGCGTCCACCAGCTGGCCCTGCTCGTTGAAGTGCTTGTCGAAGAGCAGGTGGAGCTGATAGAAGGTCGGCCCGCTCACTTGCCAGTGGTGCTTCTTGTACATGTCGCGGAGGGTGATGGTGTCGGCGAGGAGCTGGTTGAGATTGTCGACGCTGGCGTGACAGACTGACGCGTCGAGCGCGATTGGCAATCGAGACACGGTCCCATAGTGCTGGAGCTCTTTGGCGTGCTGGATCGTCAGCGGGCGGGAGCGCTCGACCACCGTTGGGCCTGTGTGTCGATTCGTCATAATTTTTTCCTCCATCGTTTAGATGTCTCGAGCCATCCAAACGGTGTGAGTGAGAACCGAGAGGGGTCGGTGGGACAGCATCAGGTGTCCTGGCTCGTTGTGGGAGCGCTAGTTCTCGCCGGATGCAGCGCGTCGGTCGGGGGCGAGCGTTGGATATTCGAGAAGCCTGGTGTGAGCGCAGCCGAGCTGGACCGGGATCGCCGCGAGTGCTTCTCTCGTTCCATCAACGCGGCAGAGCCTGACGTAGCCGTACCCAGCCTTGGCTTCGTACGGGTAGACCGCACGGCGTACACCGCGTGCATGGAAGCTCGCGGCTACGCGCTGCGCGTTGATCGCCAATAGCGCGAGGGTCTCGGGCTGAGGCGAACCAGGGGGGACACGGTCATGCGGTTGAGAAGGGTGTTGCTGGCCGCGGTAGTCATGCTTGCCGTCACGGCGCGTCCGGCCGCCGCGGGCGGACTGATGACATCGCCTGGAGGTACCACGCCGGGGGGCGCGATCTTCGACGGTCTTCGTGGCGCGACGACGCGCCCTGTGCCCCGGGTATCGCCCGCACCAGCCCCCGCGGCGCCCGACACTTGGGTGCCAGATCGCTACGTCCTGGTTCCCGGGGTCGACGGTCCCGTCCTCGTGCCCGGCCACTGGGAGCGTAGGCTCTCCGACCACGAGGTCTATACGCCACCGCTGGTTGGTCGAACCCCGGATGGCCGCACGCTCGACTTCCCCGCCGGCCCGCGCCCGCCAGTCGACGAGCGACAGGGACCGTAGGCACGCCATGACACCGACGCCGAGGGCGATCCTGGCGGTTGCGCGACTCGCGGTGATTACGGTCGCCATGACCGCGTGTGGGACCGCCAGCAGTTATCTGACCCCCTCCACATCGACAACCACCTTGATGGCCGGCTGGGACCGCTGGTTCAAACTCGAATGGTCGGTCGAGCGCGACGGGAGCGGTACCAACCGCATCACGGGCTACATCACCAGCCAGTATGGGGAGGGCGCGGACTCCGTCCGCGTCCTTGCGCAGGCGCTCGACGCATCTGGAGCTGTCGTCGGTCAACAGATCGCGTGGGTTCCGGGGGGCGTCAGCGGATTTTCACACCGCTATTTCGAGGTCCCCCGCCTGCCGGTCGCGAACCGCTACCAAGTCTCCGTGTGGGATTATTCCTTCCGCCAAGCCGACAACAGGATTCGATGAGAGGGACGAGTCGATCAGTCGGAATGGTTGCTTGCCATGAGTCGCTGTGCCCACTGTGGCGCGGAAACCCTCGAAGGGGCCGGCGAAGGGAGAACGCCGGGTGGAGACGTTACTGGTCCTCGACGCCGGGAGACTCCGGGTCTTCGGCGCCGCCAGGAGCCGGCCCTCGTTTTTCAGCAGACAGCGTTTTCATCGTCTCCTCGCCCTCCCCGTCCGCAATCAGGAGCAAGATGTAGATCCTGTCGCCCGCCACTTTCACATCCTGCAACGTCACCACGGTCGGAGCGAATGCGATCGCATGCGTCAGCACGTCGTCGATCGCCGACTCGAGCGCGGCCTTAAACCGCGAATGGTCATGGATCGTCGCCAACGGGATCGACGTCGCGGCCTCGACGACGTGCCCTGCCGCCGGGTTTGCGAGCGCCATGACCGCAAGGCCGATGCCCGCCACCACTAGCGTCTTCATCGGGGTCCTCCTCTCCCACGCGAGGGGACCTTTCCCCGCCGCGGAGGGAACGCCGTCATAGTCGAGGTCACGATGCTGCCACGGGGGCGCCTCGCGATCGCTTCGAGTCAAACCAGTCGAGAATGACCATCGAGCCGACGATGAGAGCGGCATACGAGAGGAGTCGGAGGATTGCCGCGAGGTCGCTCATGACGCCCGCGCTACCGTCTCTCCAGCGAGGGCTGGACTGGGCGCCGCATTCCTTGACACACCCTTGGGAGGGCCCACGCGGCGTGCGGGATGCGCGCGTGTATCGTTTCCGCAGGAACGAGAAAGCGCAGCGCGCCGTGACCAGCGGCTCACGCCCGAGACTGTATTGCCTTCTCGCAGTCGGCTTTGCCTTGGTCGGCCTCACCTCGCTGTTGGGTGGGTGTGCTTCCACGCCTTCGCTGGCGACGCCGACGAGACCGGTCCCAGATCTCAGGGGAACCTGGACCGGGAGCTGGGGCGGTACGCCCCTGACTCTTTTCATCCTCAGGCAAGAGGACACTCCGACCTCCGGCGTCTACGTCGGGCCCTGGTTGCTCCTCGGACGACAGTTGCCGGGCGTGGCGGGCGTCCTGACGTTCGCGGTCCGGAATGAGGCCATCTCAGTCAATGTCCGGGGGTGGCTCGGCGACTCGAACGGGAGGCTCACGCTCGTCCTCGATCTCCAAACGGTGAACGGCGAGCAGATCACGCTGACGCACGTGGACGAGCACCGAATGGCCGGGGGTGGAACATCGCGCTTGAGCTGGGAGCCACAGGGCCCCGTGGAGCTGATACGCCAAGCAGCCGAGGGCCCCGGTGGTGTTCGTCCCTGACCATGCGGTAATCACGCGCATGACCGGCCGAGTCGCTGCTCCACGGTCACGAGCGAATAGTCTGGTGCTGCCTCTCGACCACGGTCGGGCGGATCCGCGTGGTCGCGTCCCGCCCGACAACAACATCGTGCGCGGCGACAGACCGGAGGCGAGGGTGCCGAACGCCGGTCTCGGGCCGCGTCAGCACGGCCGTTCCGGATCGCAGTCGCGATCTCAGCGCTCAGCGCGCCGAGCAGGCGGCGCTGCGTGGCAACGAGCGTCGCGTAGTCCGGGCTCACCGTCGATCATGGATTGTTGACTCTTCGTAGGAGAATGGACGGGACGCTTCCACAGCGACTCGCAAGGCTCCGACGATCGCAGTCGAAGCGCCCCGCCCCCCGGCCCTAATTCGCGCGCGTCAGGCGAATACCCTCGGCGCCGAGCTTGAGACTCGCCCCCTGGGTCGTGCTCGTCATCTCGATGACTACCCCGTTCTGATTCATCATCACGGTCACGCCAGCGCCGCCGGCGGCCGTAGCCCCTGCGCTGACTGCCACGTAGTTCCCCCAAAAGTCCTCGAGCTTCGCCAGGTTCGACACATCCCCCTTCACCGTGGCGCGGGTCACCCCGACCTCTCCCACGGAAAGCCCTTCGACCTTGACGGGGTACATCTTGCCCTGGTAGCTCAGCGTTCCCTTGCCCCAGCTGAAGCCGATCCCAACTGCCACCGACCCGTCCGACAACGTCAGGGTCGCGTCAGCCTCCTTGCCCTGGGCCACGGCCAGCCCGGCGAGCGCTGCGACAAGACCTCCCACTGCCAGCACTCCGATCACCAAACGACGCATCACGAGTCTCCTCACCCGGGATTTGTGGTATGGACGCATCTCCGCCCGGTCGAAGCATTGAACGGGTTCCCGGCGACGCCGGTCGACCTCGTCGTCCGCGTATGCCCTTTCGAGACGAATCCGCCGGGCGCCGGTAAGGCTCACTTGAAATTTTGGCAAGAACAAGCAAGGGCTCCAGGTCGCGTGGAGTCATGATCTGTCGTCACCGGACAACTGCCGTCGAAGAAGAGACGGTTGCTCACTCGCCCCATTCCGGATGCGGATGTCGCGCTGCGGACACGGGATCTCGATCTGCGCCGCGGTGAGGGCGGCATGCACGCCCACCGCGAGCTGGCTCAAGACCGAATCCGCCTCTTCGAAGCGAGCCGTCCAGACGCGCAGCTCGAAGTTCAACGCACTGTCGCCGAATCCGGTGCACAGCGCGACGGGCGGCGGCTCCGCCAGCGCCTTGGGGTGCGCCTTGGCGACATTGCGGAGAATTTCCAGCACCCGTTCCGGATCGGCGGCGTAGGCGACCCCCACGTCCAGATCGACGCGGCGCAATCGGTCCGACAGGGTCCAGTTCGTGACGCGCTCGGAGGTCAAGCTGGCGTTCGGGACGATCACCTCGGCGCCATCCCACGTCCGGATCGTGCTGGCGCGGCTTCCGATCTCGCGGACCTGTCCCTGCAGGTCGCCGATTTGAATCGAGTCTCCGACGTGGATGCGACGCTCCAGCAGGAGAATCAGCCCGGAGACGAAGTTCGCCACCACGTTCTGCAGGCCGATCCCGATACCCACGCCGAACGCGCCTGCCAGGATGGTGATGCGGTTGAGGTCGACGCCCAGGGCCGCGACCGCGAAGACGAACCCTGCGAGGATGATGGCGTAGCCAACGAGCGTCGAGACAGTGTACGGCACCCCGCGCGGGAGCCAGACTCGCGGGTACACGTCCTCCTGGAGAACGAAGCGAACGAGGGACGACAGGACAAACGCCGCCCAGATCGTCAGCCCGAACGCCGCCATGTCGCCCAGCGACAGGTTGATCGCTCCCCGGGCATACCGCGCGTCTAGGGAGATCTCGGCCGCCGTCCACATCGGACCTATCACGCCGAGCGAGTCCAGGGTGAAGTATGCCCAGGTCCCGACGGAAAGGCAGCGGAGCACCAGGGTGATGCGGCGCTGCAGGAGTGCGCGATGCCGCTGCACCATGAACAGCTGCCGCAGGGGACGCGCGCGAAGCACGTAGGCCACCAGCCCCTCGCCGACGCGCACGCCCGCGTACAGCACCAACGCGACATAACTACTGGCGAGCACCTCGCCTCCCAGGAGCCGCGCCAGACGCATGTAGCCAAGCGCGCCCGTGAACACCGCGCCGACGAGGATCGAGAGCTGCCCCCACAGGATCCACGCGACCACGCGACGCCATCCGAGCGCTGCCTGGTCCCCGCCGTCCGTCAAGAGCTGTTCCGAGCGGACCGCGAGCGTCAGGAAAACGATCCCGGATACTATCTCCAGCAGGAACACCCATTGCTCCAGCACCGGGACGACCGAGCAGACGTCGCGGACGCGGTCGACCAGAAAGAACGCCGCAAGCGCATAGACCGCGGGGACGACCGCGGGCGAGGCCAGCCGGCGCACGATCAGCACGGCGGGAAGCAGGACGAGGAGCCCCACGACGTCCATCAGGACGCGAGGAGCCTGCGGGTAGATCCACGCTGTGGCCAGGAGAGCGAGGACGAGCGCGGACGAAATGGGGAGCTCGAAGACCTGAGGGGCAGCCTGCTCGCTCGGCTCCTTCTCGGCCCGGCGCCGCGCGCCGGCGCGCGCCAGGCGCGCGAGCACGAAGACGACCACGAAGAGCGCGATCTGGAGCGGCACCCGCGCGAGCTGACTGGCAAGAAACTCTCTCGTCAGCTCGACGCTGTCACGGACAGAGTCGCGCAATCGCTGGCCCAGGTCGGTCGAGATCAACGTGCGCGCCTCGGGGCTCCAGATCGGAAGACTGTCCCGAGCGAAGAGCGGACCGCGCAGCGCGGTGTCGGCCTGGGCAATCCTGGAGAGGACGTCATCGCAGCGGGCGATCTCCCTGACCACCCGGTCTTGAACTCGGAGGACGTGCGTGAGCCGTTCGCCGACGCTCCCTCGAGCCGTCGCGATGGCGGCCATCGTCCCGTCGATTCGCTCGACCACCGGCGCCGGAGCCCGGGACTCCAATGCCTTCTCACGTGAGGCCGACCACGTCGCCCGCATCGCCTCGAGCTGCGCCAATCCTTGGTCGAGCTGCGTCGCGCGCTTGGTGAGCGTGTCGTTCCATGCGGCCAGCTTGGAACGCGTGACCCGCCAGGACTCGGTCATGGTGGCCAGGGCGTTCGCGGACGGCGACGAAGCCAGCGCTTGGGTCGTCCCTACAAGGCGCCCGCGGATCCACTCGCCGGCCGCGGGCAGCTGGGCCTCGATGTCCTGGACGTCCGAGCCCTCCGCCATCTGCTCGGCGCTTCGCAGTAGCGGGGCCAGTTGCTCGGCGTGCTGCGCAATCTCCGAGACCGGGATCGACGTGACCGTGGGCTGGACAGGCTCCTTCGGCTGGGCCTGTTGAGCCGCCGGTTGAGCGGACGCCGGAGGAGCGACCGATCCTCCCAGGCCGAACGACGTGATGGCGAGCGTCACGACGATCGCCCAGCGAGCGCGCACGAGGGTCGGCGGCAAGGTACTCATGGCTCACTCACCACGGGTGCGGGCGTGTCGTCAACGTGGCGATCGCCTGGTATCGGGAGCCCAAGCACCGCCCGGGGTCATGACCACCGGTCTCGCCTACGCCGTGCGCCAGTGCCGCAGCCGGAGCGCCGCACCGAACAGCAGCGCGCCGAAGGCGATCGCGTACGCTCCGATCAACCATGCGAGCGACAGTGCGCCCGCACCTGGCATCAGCATCGTGAGCACGCCGAAGCCGACCGACAGCACGCCGTTCAGCACCAGCCAGGCTTCGCCCGCGATCCGGCGGCGGAGTCGGATAGCGGCGACCATCTCGAAGATCCCCGCCACCACGGCCCAGACGGCGATCACGTAGAGCAGCGCGAGCTCCGTCAGTCCGGGGAGCACGAACGTGACGACACCCGCCGCGATGCTGACGAGTCCCCTCAGGAGGAGCGGCCACCACGATTGGCGCTCGCCGCGACCCCGGACGGCCGCGATGACATTGAGCACGCCCTCAATGAGGGCGTAGGCACCGAAGAGCAGGATCAGGACGGCGAGCGTGACGCCTGGCACGACCAACGTCAGGGCCCCGAATATGATCGCGGCGACTCCGCGCAGAGCGATAGCCCACCAGTTCCTTGCGAGCGCGTCGGTCTCCATGTCGACACCTCCCCCCGGTTTCAGACGACCGGAACGTTCGCTACCGCGCTCCCCATCAGCTGACGATCTGCGAGCTGCCGTCCGGCTGGCGGCAGCCCATGCCGCAGGGGCGCTCCCGCCCGCCAACAGGACCGGTCGCCCATCCGGACCGTCTGTGAGAGACCGGTCGTCACGAGCGCCAGACCGTTCATGCGGCCTTCCTCTCTGAGCTCCTCGCCGGCGGCTCGCGACGCGCCCAACGTGCGTGGGCGACCCGAACGCGCCTCGCCTCGAAGCGGTCGAGAACGCCCATCCCGACGACGATGACCACGACGAACAGCAGGAGGTGACCCATGCTCGGCTCACTCATGACTGCCCTCCTGCCTGTTATGAGGGGGCGCGCCCGGCCGACGTTTCGACCGGGCAGTCGGCGGGTGCACCAGGTGCTGCGCTTGAAGAGGTGCGCGAAATGGCACGGGCTCATGTGCCCGAGGGCACTGAGCTCCGCGAGGCGAAGCTTCGGCTGCCACCCGCTCCCTACCAACGGCCGTCGTCATGAAGCGTATGCGGTAGTGGTCGCGGTGTCCATCGTCGTCATGGAGCCTCCCAGGCGCTTCCGCACGAACAAGCGGGCCCGGTGCACGCGAGACTTCACGTTGGGGACGCTGAGCCGGAGGGCATCGGCGATCTCGAGAGTCGACCGCCCCTCGACGTCGCGCAGCACCAGCACGGTGCGGTAGACAGCGGGCAGCTCGTTGATCGCCGACGTCAGCGCCGCCCGCAACTCGGTCTGGACCGACGGATCGTCCACGCGCGGCGACCAATCGATCATGGGCGCGACGTGGCGGCTCGCCTCATCGAAGACCGGCAGCACCTCGTCCAGGGAGAGCTCGCGACGCCGGCCCTGCCTGCCACGGAGCTTCTGATAGGCCGCGTTCGCGACGATGCGGTAAAACCATGACCCGAACGCCGACTCGCCGCGGAAGGTGTCAATCTTTCGCACCACGGTCAGGAACGCGTCCTGCACGACTTCCTCCGCGTCCTGCCCGTTTCCCGTGATGCTGCTGGCCAGGCGATACGCTCGATCGCCGTACGTAGCGATGAGCTGCTCCGCCGCGGTCGGCTCTTGCTGCTGCAGGGCCTCCACGAGCCGGCGATCCCGATCTGCGCGCCGGCCTTCACCTCCGGTGCTCGGTTTTGGATCCAGCGTCGTTTGCCGGCTCATGTCTATGCTCCCTGCCTCGCAATCTCGCACTCAAGCCCTGTAGGCCGCCCGTACGGCGTCGAGCAGTCCGTCACAGTGGAAGGGCTTCTGGAGGAACGCGACCGCGCCGGCCCCGAGGGACTGCCCGCGCGCTTCGGCGTCACCGTGGGCGGTGAGAATGACCACAGGAATGTCGGGGCTCGTGGCCGTCAGGTGCCGAAGAAGCTCCAGGCCGCCGGTCCCGGGCATTCGCAGATCGAGCACCAGACAGCCAGTGTTCTGGCGATGGAAGGATGCCAAGAACTCTTCCGCAGATGCGAACGTCTCGACCCGGAACCCGACCGACAGCAGGAGATTCCTGAGAGACCGACGCAGTGATGCGTCGTCATCGACGATGGAGACGACCCGCCCGTTGCGCTCGCTCATGTGTCCTCGTTAGCCCATCGGCAAAGAGCCGATCGACTACGAGGTCAGGCTAGTCGGCTTGGGCGGGAAGCGTCTACCCTACCTTGGTCGGTTCGGGCCACCCCCCGGCCGGGGTAAGTCCGAGGAGGGCCTCTAGCCTACTTTGGTGGGGTTCGGGCCCCGACTGGGTCGGTAATTCCGAGGCGCGTAGCGGTCCGGACCAGATCGGCCAAAGACCCGGCCTGCATCTTCTGCATCACGTGCCCACGCTGCTCCTTGACGGTAGCCTCGCTGGTCCCCAACTCGGCGCCGATCTGCTTATTGAGCAGGCCGGAGACGATTCCCGCCATCACGTCCCGCTCGCGCCGGGTCAAGGATTCGTACCGGCGACGAAGCTCGAACAGCGCCAGCCGCTCGGCGCGCGCTGCGCGATCATCGTCGATCGCCCGTCGTATCGCATCGAGCAGGTCCTGCTCACGGAACGGCTTCGTGAGAAACTCGACCGCGCCCGCCTTCATCGCGCGGACCGACATGGGGATGTCGCCGTGACCGGTGAGGAATATGATCGGCAGCGTCGCGTCCGTTCCGGCCAGTTCCTGCTGAAGGTCGAGACCGCTTTGCCCTGGCAGACGAACGTCGAGCACGAGACATGCCGGAGCATCGAGACGGCGGGCGCTCACGAATGCCTGAGCGGAGGAGAAGACCTCGACCGTCAGCCCCACGGACGAGATGAGTCTCCGGAGAGCCTCCCGGACAGAACGGTCGTCGTCGATGACGAAAACGACGGGTCCCTCCGAGCTCATCGCATCCCCGGAAGGGCGAAGCAGAAGACGACGCCATGGTCGGAGTTCGCTGTCGCCCAGAGCTGTCCTCCGTGCCCGTCCACGATCGAGCGGCTGATCGACAGCCCCATGCCGAGCCCGCCCGGCTTCGTCGTATAGAAGGCCTCGAAGAGGCGGGCCACTTCGGGCTCACGGAACCCGACCCCGGCGTCCTGGACCGCGACGACCGCCCAAGGGCCATCGTTACGGTACTCGACGGTCGAGCGGACGACGACCCGACGCCGCTCCCGCGGAACCTCTCTGGAGGCTTCGACCGCATTCACCAGCAAGTTCAGGAGAACCTGCTGGAGCTGGATCCGATCACCCTTGACCCGCGGCAGGTCCGGCGCCGGGGACGTCTCGAGGACGATTCCGTGTTGCTCCATTTCGGGACGAACGAGCGGGAGCACGTCGCGGATGACACCGGCGAGGTCGCAGGGATGGTGGGCGACCGTCGATCGCGACAGTAGGGCGCGAATTCTGGAGATCACTTCCGCCGCCCGGTTGCCGTCTGTCACCACGGCCATGAGCGCCTCCCGGACGCTATCGAGGTCGGGGCGGTCCACGGCCAGCCAGTGGAGGCAGGCGTTGGCGTCGGCCACGATGGCCGCCAGCGGCTGGTTGATCTCGTGGGCGATGGAGGCGGTCAACTCGCCCAGTGTGGTGACCCGCGACACGTGAGCGAGTTCCGCCTCCGCCTGGCGCAGCGCTTCCTCAGCACGCCGACGTTCGATGAACTGCCCGATCAAGCTGCCGATGGCACCGAACGTCTCGAGTTGCTCCTGGTCGGGCTGTCGCATCGTACGGCTGAAGAACTCGATGACACCGAGCGTCTCGCCGCTGAGCCCAATCGAGAAGGCGATGGCTCCACGCAGTCCCACCCTTGTCGCGATCTGCGCTCGCCAAAACCTGGCGTCCGTCGTGACATCAGTGATCCACAGGGCCGTGCCCGTCTGCCAGACGCGCCCCGGCAAGCCGTGGCCGGGAGTGAAGGTCATGCCCCGGCTGACGGTGTCGAACTCGGCAGCCTCGATATCCGGGGCGTGGTAGATGCTCTGACAACGCAACACGCCGGCCTCAGGATCGACCTTCCAGAGCGCCCCCCACTCCCATTCCATGCTTTGGCCAATGGCCTGCAGAACGGAAGGCATAGCGGAGGTGAGGCCGTCCGCTTCGGCCAGAACGCGCGCGATGGTGTACTGCGCAGCCAGGCGGCGTTCGGCCCGCTTGCGGTCGGCAATTTCTCTTTTCAGTTCTTCGTTGATCAGGGTGAGTCGTCCAGTTCGCTCGACGACACGGCTCTCGAGCTCCTCGTTGAGCTTGTCTTTCGCTCGGGTCGCCGCTTCCGCCTCCTCCCGCGCGACCCGTTCGCCGTGGAGTGTGTGGCGGACGGCGGTCATGAGGTCCGCATTGCGAAAGGCGATCTCGGCTTGCGTGGCGATGCTCTGCAGCATGAATCGCTCATGCGGCGTCGGGAAACTCGAGCGCCGAGAGGCCGCGATGATCACGTCGGTGGGCCCGTCTGGCCCGAGCACGATTCGGGCCGCGCGCAAGGGTTGGCCCGTCACAGGGTGCAGGAGAACGAGTGCAGGGCTCGCGTCGTTGTTGGTCGGTCTCTCGGACAGGAGACCCGCGATCTCGCGAGCGCCGTTGCCGAAGTCGGACCTTCCTTCCACGCGGGCCACCTCCAACGGGCGGCTCCCGGCTGGATTCCCCACCCGAACGTAGGCCAGATCGAGCCGCAACATGCTCGACAACACCTCGAGCAACGCCTCCGAAATGCCAGCCGCGTCCCGCCCGCTCCACACGGCGGGCAACGCGAGAATCGCGACAAGGTCGCCGAGCTGGCTTCGGAGCGTCGCGGTGTCCGCAACGGGGTGCCACCCAGGATCCGGTGGCGCGGCCGAAGCGTTGCTCCGCTCAGGAGCGATTTCCATTGCCGGCTCGGGCGCGCAGTTCGCGCAAGAACTCATCGGGCGGAACGAAAAACGGGTTCTCCTGCAGAACCCCCGCGATCATGACCACAGGGTGAGTGCGGAGGACATCCATGACGACCCCTGCGCCAAACTTGGCGAGATCGTATATTCAGAAGACAGGATCCGGATACTTCGGGAGTATATAGTTGAGGCGCGTCTCGTACTCCAGCAGGTCGTCGACGCCAGGCCGATCCTCCAGCGCCCATTCCATGTGCGCCACCAACCGGGTCAATGGAAAGCCCTGCCGCTTGCCGCCCGTCAGCACCGCCTCGATCAAGGCCAGCATGGCGGCCTGGTCGAAGTGCCCGCCGCGAAGATAGGCGTCCTCCCAGGTGCGCAACTCCAACTGACCGGTCTTCTCGATGGCGGCGACATCGACACCCGCAGCCGCCAACCGGTCGACGTGATCGTTGCGTAATTTGGGATCCACGATATGGAACGCCTTCTCATCATGCGAGAGACCGTCCTTGATGAAGGGCAGGATGACACGATACTCCTCGTCCCGGGTGTTGAAGAACGCGCAGACGTGACGATAACGCCCGAGCCGAACTCCGGCGAAGGTGATCGGCCGCTCGCTCTCCAACTGAGTCATCTGCGCCTCCGCTTATAGGAGCCCCGTTCCTCGCCCGGACCGGCGCTATGCTAGCTCGCCGGCCCGGAGGTGTCTACACCTACCTTGGTAGGGTTCGGCCGACCGCGACAGAAGTTCGGAGCCCTTCGGCCCGGAACGCCGCACAAGCGAATCGAATTCGACGCTTCGGAGACATCCCAAGCCGATCCTCAGCGGGGCCCTCGGCCCTCCCGCCTTCGAAGCTTGCGGATTCTTGCCAGAACGTCGTGCCCCGGCATCCGCGTTCATCGTCGCTCCCTTATCTATGTACACAATATATGTGCACGCATTGAAACTCTTGGGCTCCGCCTAGCGTCTCAACGGGCAGGATAGCAGATGCCGCATGGCAGACACTCGATACGATCGCGCGAGGACTGGCCTTCTTCTCGTCGGCCCCTGTCACTCTCGTGAGGACGCGACGGCGGCCTTCAGCCGAGAGGCGATGCATGCGGCGCACCAGATCAATGGGCCGACCTTCGCTCATGCGATTCTGACGACGAGCGAGTTGGTCGCCGCCCTATCCAAAGTCTGAACTTCTGGCGCGACTGGGAGACTCCGCCATGAGCAAGCGACCCATCACTGTCGCGCTCGCAAACGCCACAAACGAAGAAAGGGAGTAAACCGCATGCGTCATTTCATCGCGCTCGTGTGCCGACTCTCCGTTTGTGTGTTGAAGCGGAGCGTCCTTGTGGCTGGGCTTGGCTTCTGTATCGTGTCCAGCGCGTCGGCTGACGACATTGCCGTTTCTGAGCAGACCTTTGGTTGCATCCTCGACTGGCCACAAGTCAGAAATACGCGCATCAAGCACTCTGACCCGGAGAAGTTGCAGGAGGCTATGCGTATCTTCCGAGACAGCCTACCGGACAGGGAGTATCCCGTTGGCACCATCCTGCAGCTCGTTCCGTTCGAAGCGATGGTGAAGCATCCGCGTGAGAAGTTCCCCAAAACGAACGGCTGGGAGTTTTTCGCGCTGGATGTCTCCGGTGCAGGCACCAAGATCAGAGATCGGGGAGACAACGTCGTCAATCTCTCGCAAGGGGTGACGTGCCTGAGCTGTCATCAGCCTGCGGCCAGGTTCGACTTCGTGTGTGAAAAGGGGCACGGTTGTGCCCCTATCCCGTTCGATGATCAGAAGATCGGCGCGCTTCAGAGGGCAGACGCTCGTTGTCCCACGAAGTAGGGGATGGAGGAGTTATAGCGACGCGTCCATCAAAGAACGGCTGTCGAAGCCGGACATGGATTTGACGACGATTCGCGACGTCGTGGAGAACCTGCACGGCGTGCCGGCACTGTAGTGTATCCCGGAAGGCTGCGACGCGGACCGCGTCCTGTTGCACAGCCACTCTGGTGGCACAGCCTACGAGATGCTGGTCGGCGAAGCCATCGAGTTCGCGAAGCGAGCGAAAGACGCTGGCGTCGATGTCAGCCTGCATTCCCTACCTGAAGGCCAGCACAACTTCATCCTCGGTGCCCGCCGCGTGCCCGAAGTGAACCAGGCGATCGAGGAGATAGGCGGGTGGCTGCGCTCCAAGCTCGGTCTCGCCGCCTTGGCGGCAGCCTAGTCCCAGGTTGCGCCTGCACGCCGTGCTCCGATAGACCGGCTCGGAGTTCATCCAACCAGCGCCATCGCGCGCATAACTCCCGACCGGCCTGGCGCACGGTGGGGTGAATCTGGCGTGACGCGGTAGCCGTCCAACTCTGTGGAACGAGAAAGCGAGGTATCAGCGTGGACAAGCCGACACGTCCGAAGAGGCTCGCCTTCGTGGCGGTCGCGGTGCTGGATGGTGCTTGCGGTCAACGCGTCCAGCCAGGCGCGAGGAATTGGCGGTCACGGTTACGGCTGCTACAGGGCTCCGGCCTACTGGTACTACTGCCCGAGCTACGGGGCATATTACCCGAACGTGGCAAGCTGCCCGGAGGCGTGGGAGACGGTACCGGCTTCATGACGCCAGCGCGCCCTGCTTCAACCGTCCAGCCTCTCTCTCGCCTCTGAAGACTATGAAGCAGGACGGGTCGCATCGCTGAGATATGTGGATCGTCAGAGTCGCTCTCGCCCGCCCCTACACCTTCGTCGTGCTCGCCCTGCTGATCCTCATCGCGAGCCCGGTGGCCGTCCTCCGCACACCCACCGACATCTTTCCGAACATCGACATCCCGGTCATCGCGGTGGCCTGGCAATTCACCGGTCTCAACCCGGAAGAGATGGAAGGGCGGATCACGACCCAGTACGAGCGAGTCCTGACGACGACTGTCGACAACATCGAGCACATCGAGTCGACGACGGTGAACGGCCAGGCGATGGTCAAGATCTTCCTGCAGCCGAATGCGCGCCTCGACACCGCCAACGCGCAGGTGACGGCGGTATCGCAGACCATCCTGCGCCTGCTCCCGCCCGGCATTCAGCCGCCCCTGATCATCAACTACAGCGCGTCGACGGTGCCCATTCTCCAGCTCGCCCTGTCGGGACTCTCCGAGTCGGAGCTCAACGACGTCGGCCTCAACTTCTTGCGCACCCAGCTGGTGACCGTCCCCGGCGCCTCCATCCCGTTTCCGTACGGCGGCAAGCAGCGCCAGGTCATGGTCGACCTGGATCCGCGCCTGCTCCAGTCGAAGGGGCTCTCCCCCGCCGACGTCGTGACCGCGCTCGGCCAGCAGAACATCGTGCTGCCATCCGGCACCGCGAAGATCGGCGAGTTCGAATACGACGTCGCCATGAACGCCAGCCCCCGGACCGTGGCCGAGCTGAATGACCTGCCGGTCAAGGTGGTCGGCAATTCGACGATCTACCTCCGGGACGTCGCCCACGTGCGCGACGGCTTCGCGCCCCAGACGAACGTCGTACGCCGAGATGGCAACCGGGGCACGCTCGTCACCATTCTGAAGACCGGCACCGCGTCCACCCTCGACGTGGTGGCCGGCATCCGCGCGGTGCTGCCCCGCGTGATGCCGACCCTCCCACCGCAGCTCACCGTCCAGCCGCTGGCCGACCAATCCATCTTCGTGCGGGCCGCGGTCAGCGGCGTGATTCGCGAGGCGGTGATCGCTGCCTGTCTCACGGCGGCAATGATCCTGCTCTTCCTGGGGAGCTGGCGGAGCACGCTCATCATCGCGGTGTCCATCCCGCTCTCGGTCCTGACGTCGGTGATCGCCCTCAGCCTGCTCGGGGAGACCATCAACATCATGACGCTCGGTGGGCTCGCGCTCGCTGTCGGCATCCTCGTGGACGACGCCACCGTGGAGGTCGAGAACATCAACCGTAACCTCGACATGGGGAAGCCGATCATCCAGGCCATCCTGGACGGCGCCCAGCAGATCGCAGTGCCGGCGCTCGTCTCCACGCTGTGCATTTGCATCGTGTTCCTGCCGATGTTCCTGCTGGGCGGGGTCGCCCGCTACCTTTTCGTCCCGCTGGCCGAAGCGGTGATCTTCGCGATGCTGGCGTCGTACCTCCTATCGCGGACGCTGGTGCCCACCATCGCGCGCTACCTGCTCTCGGCGCCCGTCGAGGGTGCGGCGCCGTCGCGAAACCCACTCGCCCGCGGGCAGCAGGCGTTCGAGCGGGGGTTCGAGCGAGTCCGCCTCGCCTACCGGCGGATGCTCACGCTGCTGGTCGGTCGGCGCGTCGTCTTCATCCCGGTGTTCCTGGCGGTGTGTGCTTCCGCCTTCCTGCTCGCTCCCGGACTCGGCGAGAACTTCTTTCCGGACACCGACAGTGGGCAGTTCACCCTCCACCTGCGGACCCAGACCGGCACCCGCATCGAGGAAACCGCCCGGCTGACCGACCTGGTGGAAGCGGCGATCCGGCGCGAGATCCCCACCGCGGAGCTCGACGTCATCCTCGACAACATCGGACTGCCCTACAGCGCCATCAATTGGATGCACAGCGCGTCGGGCGTCATCGGCGCCGCCGACGCGGACGTCCTCGTCTCCCTGAGAACCGACCATCGACCCACCGCCAACTACGTCCGAGCCCTCCGGCAGAAGCTGCCGCAGGAGTTTCCCGGCGTGACGTTTTACTTCCTCCCCGCGGACATCGTGACGCAGATCATCAACTTCGGTCTGCCGGCGCCGATCGACATCCAGATCGAAGGGGCGGACATCCAGGGCAATCGCCGGGTCGCCGACAAGATGCTGAACGAGCTCCGTCAGGTGCCGGGCCTTGCAGATCTCAGAGTCCAGCAGCGATTCGATTACCCAAGGTTCGACGTCGCCGTCGACCGGACGAAGGCGGCACAGGGCGGGTTCACCGAGCGGGACCTGGCCAGCAGCCTCCTGGTATCGCTCAGCGGCAGCTTCCAGACGACCCCGACCTTCTTCCTGAACTGGCAGAACGGGGTGACCTACAACGTGGCAACTCAGACACCGCAATACCGCATTCAGTCGTTGTACGACATCGAGAACATTCCAATCAGCGCGCCGACCGTGACGCGGCCCGGCATCCTGGCCAACGTCGCGTCGATCACGCGCTCGAGGGAGATGGCGGTCCTGTCGCACTACAACATTCGCCGGGTGGTGGACCTCTATGGCGCCCTCCAGGATCGCGACCTCGGCGCGGTGGGCCGCGACATCGCACGGATCGTCGACGCGAACCGGCCACTCCTGCCTCGGGGCAGCTTCCTCACCGTGCGCGGGCAGCTCCAGACCATGCGGACGGCGTACATCGGGCTGCTCGCGGGACTCGGGTTCTCCATCGTCCTCGTCTACCTGCTGATCGTCGTGAACTTCCAGTCCTGGCTCGATCCCTTCATCATCATCACGGCGCTGCCGGCGGCGCTGGCCGGCATCGTCGTCTTCCTGTTCCTGACCGGGACCACGCTCAGCGTGCCTGCGCTGATGGGCGCCATCATGTCCATCGGCGTCGCCACCGCCAACAGCATCCTGGTCGTGGCCTTCGCGAAGGAGCGCCTCGGCGAGCATGGGGACGCGGCGAGGGCCGCCATCGAGGCCGGCTTCACCCGGTTCCGCCCCGTCCTGATGACCGCCCTCGCCATGATCATCGGCATGGTGCCCATGGCGCTCGGGCTCGGTGAAGGCGGCGAGCAGAACGCTCCGCTGGGACGAGCCGTGATCGGTGGCCTGCTGTGCGCTACCGTCGCCACCCTCGTCTTCGTGCCGTCGGTGTTCGCCATGCTGCACGGGCGACGCTCCCCCGTGGCCTCGCGATGACAACCGATCCCGCGGGCGAGGTCGTGAGGCGGCCCGAGCCGACCGTCCCCGGCGAGCGCCAGCGCTCGGGGCGCGTCGGCCCCGCGCTCCTGGTCGGGCTCGCGGTGGTGGCGGCCATCCTCGGTTTCGGCATCTACTCGGGCGTCCGGGCGCGGAGCGCGGCCGACGCCACGCTCGCGTCGACCACCGCGGACGCGGCCGTCCTGTTCGTGAACGTGGTGTCTCCGACGGCGAGCGCGTCGACGCAAGAGGTCCGCCTG
>QHSU01000158.1 GCA_003220535.1 Candidatus Rokuibacteriota bacterium | reverse complement strand
GGCCGTCATCGATCGCCCGTAGGGCGTCCACTGCGGGGCCGGTCTTGACGCTGCGGCGCTCCACGACGTTCTTGTCGTTCACCACCAGCACATAGGAGCCCTGCTGGTCGTGACCGATCGCGGCCTCGGGGACCAGGAAGGCGGCCCGCTCCTCGACCGGCACGCGCACCCGCGCGTACAGGCCTGGAAGGATCCGTCCGTCCGGGTTGGACAGGGCGCCGCGCATCAGCAGGGTGCCGGTGCTCGTCGTCAGATTGATGGCGGCAAAGTCGAGGCGACCCTTGTGGGGATACCCGTCTTCACCTGGCAGCCCCGCCAGCACCGACCATTTCCGGGCATCCGAGGGCCCGGGGATCCCGCCCGTGCGCTTCAGCAGGCGGGCCAGATCGAGATCGCTGATGTTGAAATAGACGTAGATCGGGTCGACTTGGTTGATCTGGGCCAGCACGGTGTTCCCATCGGAGCCGACGAGGTTGCCGGGATCTTTCAGCCTGCGGTCGATCCTTCCATCGAACGGCGCGCGCACATCCGTGTAGCTCAGATTGAGCAAGGCCAGATCGCGCTGAGCCTCCGCCGAGCGGAGATTGGCCTGAGCCAAGTCCCTCTGGTAGCGCCAGTTGTCGACGTCGGACTGAGAGGCCGCCTTGTTCTGCACCAGATTGGAGTAACGGGTGAACTGGGCCTCGGCATACTCGAACTGCGCCTTGAACTGCTGGATGGCCGCTTCGGCTTGCTGCAAATTGTTCTGATACGTGTTGCGCTGGATGAGGAAGAGCGGCTGGCCCTTCTTGACGAGCTGCCCATCCTGGAACAACACCTGTTCGAGATATCCGGCGACCCGAGCGACCAGCTGCACCGTGTAGATGGCCTGCGTGTTCCCGGTGAGATCCAGATAGTCGGTCACCATCCGATGCACGGGCTGCGCGATCGTCACCTTCGGGGGAGGCGGCGGTTGTGGCTTCGGCCTTTCGCTACAGCCCGGCAGGATCACCAGGAGCGAGGACACGACGATCCAAACCGACGTGGCTCCGACCCGGCGATGCCTCCTGGTCCTCGAGCTTTCTGGTTTCATTCCGTTACCAATCCGGAGGCCGGGGGGTGGACCTTGGTTCACGCGATGCGGGCAGATTGTAGGTGGACGGCCTCAGCAAGTCCCCCCAGTTCGTGCGCCGCTGCATCTCCGCCCTGATCTCGGGTGGCACCAGATCCTGGCCTTCGCGGATCTCCCAGCCGCCTCCCAGCGCGCGGTACGTCCCGACGAGGCTCGTGGAAATGCTGCCGAGCGTGCTGGCCAAGCTGTCCTGTTGACTCAGGAGAGCCTGCTGGGCGGTCAGGACCGTGGTGAAGTCCGTCACGCCCTCCCGGTACTGGAGAACGGCCAGAGCGACCGCGTTCTTGGCGGACACGACGCTCTGCCCCAGGAGATTCGCCCGGTCCTGCGCGCGGAGGAAGGCAACCAGGTTGTCCTCGACATCCTGCTGGGCCGAGAGCACCGCATTCTGGTAGGCGAACAGCAACTGCTGGAAAGACGCATCCTGCACGCGGACATCGTTCGTGATCTGGCCGTAGTTGAGGATGTTCCATTGCACGGAGGGGCCGATCTGGACCTGACGGCTTCCCCACCTGAACATGTCGCTGAGCTTGAACTTCCCCAGATCCGTCGAGACGAACACCAGGTTGCCGACCAGCGAGAAGGCCGGGAAGAGGTCGGCCTTGGCCACTCCGATCTGAGCCGACTGCGCGGCGGCCTGCAGCTCAGCTCTCCGGACATCCGGTCGGCGGCGCAGCAGATCGGCCGGGATGCCCACGATGACCTGGCGGGGCGAGGCGGGAATGCCGGAAGGGCCCTCCAGCAGGTCGCTCAGATCGCTCGGCGGCATACCCAGCAGAACACTGAGCGCGTCCCGCGCCTGGCGTAGCTGCGTCTCGAGGTTCGGGATGGTCGCGAGGGTATTCAGGAGCGCCGTCCGGGCCTGCTCGACGTCCAGTTGCGTCGCCGTCCCCCACGAGAACTTGGCCTCGGCGATCTTCAGGCTTTCCTCCTGGGTCGCGACGTTCTCGCGGGCGATGCGGATACGCTCCTCGGCGGTGCGGATGGTGATATACGAGCTCGCCACATCCGCCGTCAGCGTCACCAGGGTGTTGTCGTAGTCCGTGAGCGACGAGAGCAGACTGGCGTCAGCCGACTCGATGTTGCGTCGGATCTTTCCCCAGAAGTCGAGCTCCCAGCTGGCCTGGGCCCCGATCTGGGATTGCCAGTACTCGACGCTGCCCTTCGCCGCGGGGGTCGTCACCGCTCGATCGCTCGTGCGGTTGTACTGGACGGAGCCGATGGCCTGCTGCGTCTGCGGGAAGATCTCGCCGACGGCGACTCCGAGCTGCGCGCGGGCCTGCAGGACCCGCACACCGGCCTGTTGCAGTGACAGGTTCTCCCGGTAGGCGCGCTCGATGAGCCGGTCCAGGACCGGATCGTTGAACGCCTTCCACCAGGCGCGATAGGTGGCCGACGCCGTGCTCACCCGCGGATCCGCGATCTCCTGCCAGTTCGCCGACACCGCGGTCTTCGGCCGCTGGAAGTTCGGCCCGACCGTGCAGCCGGCGAAGGCGAGGAGCACGGGAATGAGGAGGAGGACTTCAGCTCTCGGGCACTT
>QHSU01000106.1 GCA_003220535.1 Candidatus Rokuibacteriota bacterium | reverse complement strand
CACCGGCGATCCGCCGGATCTCCCCCGACCGGTCGGCCACGGGAGCGCCGGCGGCCTGGCCGTCCTGGACGATGCTCAGGACGCGGACGACCGCCGCTTCGACGGCCTCACGCGGTCCCACGGCCGGCGAGGCCACCGCGGACTCGACCACCGGCAGCCACGCCACCGAGATCGCGGTTCCGATCCATGTCGTCGTCATCATCGTCCTCCAGGAGACCAACGCTAGGCCGTCGAGTCGGGCGAGACAATCGAGTGCATGCCTAATAGGGCTCCGGGAAAACCCTTGATCAGAACTCAGCGCGTCCCATTTCCGGAACCTTTCCAGATATAGGAACTTTGGTTCTCGGATACTAGGGGTGGGCAGCGCCCTTGTCAAGACGAGTTGAGGCGCGATAGGTTGGGGAACGCAAGACTTGACAAGATCCTCAAAGGGGCCAAGCCCGGCAACCTCCCAGTCGAGCAACCGACCAAGTTCGAGCTGGTGATCAACCTGAAGACCGCCAGAGCACTCGGCCTTACGATCCCGCCATCAGTGCTGGGACGAGCAGACCAGATCATCGAGTAGCGCATGCTCGACCAACGCGGCCAACTCCTCCGAGCGGCGCTCTCGGCTGCGCCGGGTGCTCGATGCCCTCGTACGATCGCGCGCTCCACGCGCTCCGCACCTGGCTCGACTCCTGGTCCGGTATCGGACACGTCGTCGTCGGCATGGCGCGGCTGGACTACGATCTCCAACTGACCCGCTACGACGAGCGCGGCTGGCGCGCGACCTTCTACACGACCCGGATGGAGCACTCGCCGACGAGCGCGACCGGCACCGGATGGGAGCGCACGCCGTGGCACGCGACGCAGCGCGCGGCGTGGGAGGCGTTGAGACAGGCCAACCGCGATGGCTAGGCGGTGCGCCGTTCATGATCCCAGACCTGGAAACATCGGACGTGCAACTGAAGGGGTTTCCTCCCAGGCGCCAGGGTCATCCCTTCCATGAGCATCTGATCCTTCGCGAGGATCGTGTCGCAGGCGTCGCACGTTTCCCCGTCGCTTGCCGTACTCCAGACCCGTGTGAGGCTGTCGTGAGGCAGGCGACCGTCTTGGATCTTGTGCCGGATGAGAAGACGGAGAGATTCCTGGTTCATAGTGGCCTCGCAGGTAGCAACGGGGCTGCGCACACACGCCAACCTCACCGGGCTCTCGACGCCTGGGAAGACCAAGGCGGGCCGGCGCCCGTTGTGAGCAGGACGCCGGCCCTAACCACCACCCAAACGTATGAGGAGTTTGGCGATGGCTACGCATCTTTAGTCGGAAAAACGTCGGCTTGTCTATCAGGTCATTGCCTTCAAACGCCCTGGGCTTTCACGGCACACGGAAAGCTGCGCGGAGGTTCAGCTCATGATGCGAACCGCACGAAGGGCCTCGCTGCTCGTCGCGTTCTACCTGCTCACCTCGGTCGCGACAGCCTACTGACCTGCCTGGCGATTTTCGGACCAGCTGAAGCCTGAGAGAGTGGCGCCCTCGGACGACAGAGGGAGCCATGAAGAAGACGCGATTTACCGAAGAGCAGATGGTGACGATCCTCCGCGAAGCCGACCAGAAGCCGGTCGCGGAGGTCGCCAAGAGGCACGGCATCAGCGATCAAACGATCTACGCGAGGCGGCAGCGGTACGGGACCCTCGAAGCCGCCGATGTGAAGCGCCTGCGCCAATTGGAGCAGGAGAACGGCCGGCTGAAGAAGATGGTCGCTGACCGCGATCTCGAGATCGACGTCCTCAAGGAGATCACGCGAAAAAAATGGTAGGCGCACGCGTGCGCCGGCAGCAGGTCGCCTACGCCGAAGGGCGCGGCCTGTCGCGCCGCCGCGCGTGCGCCTTGCTGTCGGTCGCGCGGTCGACGATCGGCTACGTGTCACGGCTGATCGGCCCGGATGCCGACGTGGTGCCGCCGATGCGGACTTTGGCGGCGCAGTATCCACGGTACGGCTACCGCACGATTCGCATCTTCCTCGAGCGCCAGGGCCATGTGCTCGGCACCGACCGGATGTACCGCCTGTGGCGACAGGAAGGGCTCCAGGTGCCGAAGAAGCGGCCGCGCCGACGCGTGGCTACCAGTCGACCGCGGCCGCTTCCGCCGACGGCGATCAATCACGTCTGGGCGTACGACTTCGTGTTCGACACGTGCGCGAATGGCCAGACGCTGAAGTGCCTCACGATCATCGACGAATTCACCCGCGAGTGCCTCGCGATCGATGTCGCAGGTGGGATTCGGTCCGCGCGCGTCATCGAGGTGCTCACGCAGCTCGTGAGCGTCCACGGCGCGCCGCGCTATCTGCGCTCGGACAACGGCCCCGAGTTCGTGGCGCGGGCTATCCTGCGGTGGCTGCAGACCGCGGCGATCGAAACGGCGTTCATCGATCCCGGCAAGCCGTGGCAGAACGGAGCAGACGAATCCTTCAACGGGAAGTTCCGCGATCAGCACTTGTCGTTGCAGTGGTTTCGGAATCGCGTCGAAGCCAAGGTCAGCATCGAAGCGTGGCGTCGCCACTACAACGACGTCCGGCCGCATTCGAGTCTCGGCTATTTGACGCCCGCCGCGTTCAAAGCGAAACATCTTCTAAACAATGCCCCGCGCTCCGTTGTCAGAACAGACGACATCT
The DNA here is from genome assembly GCA_003220535.1 of Candidatus Rokuibacteriota bacterium. Classification (GTDB taxonomy): domain Bacteria; phylum Methylomirabilota; class Methylomirabilia; order Rokubacteriales; family CSP1-6; genus AR31. The sequence goes on along the minus strand of QHSU01000106.1, from coordinate 7,277 downwards.
TGTAGATTCGAAACATGGGGCTTAAACGGATGGACAACGTAGGAATCGTCGTCGATGACCTCGCAGCGACGATTGATTTCTTTCGCGAGGTCGGCCTCGAGCTCGAAGGGCGGGCCACGATCGAAGGAGAATGGGCCGGACGTGTCACCGGATTGGGCGATCAACGCGTCGAGATTGCCATGATGCGCACTCCCGACGGTCACGGCCGGCTCGAGCTCTCCCGCTTTCTCACGCCGCCCACCGTCGCGGATCACCGGAACGCCCCGGTGAATGCTCTGGGCTATCTACGCGTCATGTTCGCCGTGGACGACATCGACGAGACGCTCGAGAAGCTCCGCAAGCGCGGCGCGCAGCTCGTAGGCGAAGTAGTGCGTTATAAAGATGCGTATCGGCTCTGCTACATTCGCGGGCCTGAAGGGCTTCTCATCGGACTCGCCCAGGAGCTCAGCTGAGCGCCGGCACCACAAACGGGGTGCGCCAGCACTCGACTCTCTGGCACTTGAGGCCTTGGAATTCAAAGCGGCTGGGTTGCGCGATCCTGACGGAGGGCGCTCGCCGGCGGTGCCGGCTCGCGCTGAGCAAGAAGAACAACGACGGGAACCGAGTTCGGTTACTTAATCACCCTATCGGCGCCATTCTCCATCATGGAATGGTCCGAAGAAAGCCGGCAGGTCACTACGCCGAGTGCGCGTGGGGTGATGTGGGAAGACATGACACAGTCGAAGAAGACGTCTACGGAACTACAAAGACGGCGCCCGCGTCCGACTGGTGAGCCGGAACGGCGTCGACCACACCCGCCGCTACCCGGACGTCGCGGCCGCGGTCGCGCGGCTCCGGCCCTCCACGCTCGTGCTCGACGGCGAGCTGCGATGTTCGACGAGCAGCTACGCTCGCGCTTCGAGTGGTTGCGCGATCCAGACCCTGTTGCAGTCGCCACACCGCCGGTGCTCATCGCCTTCGACGTGCTGTACGTGAAGGGGGCGCGATGTCAGCCAGCGGCCACTGTGTGAGCGCCGGGCGCGACTCGAAGACCTGCTCGACGGCGCCAACGTCGTGTACCCGGCGCGCCGGCTCGCACCTGATAGGCTGGCGGCGTGGCAGCAGGTGCTAGAGCGCGGCTACGAGGGCCTGGTCGCCAAGGACGAGGCCAGCACGTACCAGGGTGGCCGCACGATGCGGTGGTTGACGGTGAAGCAAAAGGGTTGGACGGTCGAGGAGGATGGCTGGCGGCGGACGATCAGCGCGGCGCTCTCGCGCGGGCCGAAGAAGTGACCGACACCGACGCGCGCCTCTGGCACCCGTGGCTCCGCATCAACCGCGCCCTGCGCGTGATGCTTCAGACGCGCTGGAGTACGGAGGCGTGGGCGCAGGTCCGGCTCGAGTTCAGGAGGGCGTTTGCGCTCCGCAGCGAGATCCGGCGTGCAGGCTGGTTCAACTAGGCTCGTGACCGCGACCTCCGCGTGCGGCGCTGCGCTGGTGCGCGTCGTGGCGTTCGGCTAGACTCCCGGCAGCATGCGAGTGATCGGGCTCGCGGTCAAGTCATGAACATTTGGGGCATTCCCGAATGGCTCGAGAGTGAAGTGCGGGCACGAGACAAAGCGTGTGTCTATTGCGGCGTGCAAATGATAGAGAAGGTGCCAGCGGGCGGCTCGCGGAAAGCCGCGGCAACGTGGGAGCACATCATCAACGACGCACGTATCGTCACTCGCGAGAATATTGCTCGGTGTTGTGCCGCATGCAATTCAAGCAAAGGGCAAAAGAAGCTCTCTGACTGGATTCAATCGGCCTACTGCAAGACGCGCGGAGTCACCATAGATACGGTGTCAGAAGTCGTCAGGCAGGCGCTGCTGCTGCGGACGGACCAGGTGATCCAGTAGGCGTGCGCAACCAACGCGGTCAGCTCTTACGAGCAGCGCTCGGCTTCGCCGGGCTCCTTCGCCCGTCCTACGACCGTTCCCTCTGGGCGCTCCGCACCTGGCTGGACTCCTGGTCAGGCATCGGCCACGTAGCAGTCGGTATGGCCGCCAGGGCTATGATCTCCAGCTCACCCGCTACGACGAGCGCGGCTGGCGGGCGACCTTCTACACGACCGGGGTGGAGCATTCGCCAACGAGCGCGACGGGCACGGGGTGGGAGCGCTCGGGGTTTCCCGGCTTGCGCTGATTTGCGCTGAAAGCACCCGCCAGGCAGGCCGATTTCAGTCCTCGAGCGCGCCGAGAGTCCTGCTCAGTCCCCGGGGCGAGGGACAAGAATTTGAGCGGCGACGCGCGGTTGCGCGGAACTGCGCAGAAAGACTGAGAGCCGGCTCAGCGCCGGCCCTCGTCTTCTAATCCGAGGGTCGCAGGTTCGACTCCTGCCAGGCGCACCAATCTCGTCATCGTTTGCGTGGCGCGCGGCGTGCGCGACGAAGGCCGCACCGCCGACAGTGGGCATAGCGCGCACCCCTCCGCCGCGCGCGAGCGCGTGGCGAAGGCCTTGAACATATGGGGTTGCGAACTGCTCGACATGTCCCCCGGGTGTCGGAAGATCTGCGAGCGCGTACTCGCGACTCCCGTCTAGGCTCTCGAGGATCGAGAAAGCGGTAGAAGGCGCCGCTCCTTGACCCGGCCCCGTGTTCGGCGCAGGATTAGCGGGGCTGTCGTGGGATAACTACGACCGGCGCTCGCCTTCTTTCTGCGTGGTGGCGTTGCGGTGCCGGCGGAGTTGCCCGGGGAGCCCGGTCCCGCCGCACGGGGTGCTCGGCGAGGACCGCCGCCAGCGTTACCTATGCGCTCCGACAGGAGATCAGTTGTGCGCAGAATCGACCTTGCGATCGGTATTGGCGGCGCGGCAGGCCAGGGGATTGCCACACCCGGCGACATTCTGGCGAGGATCTTCGTCCGACGTGGGCTCCACGTGAACGCCTACAATGCGTACCAATCGATCATTCGCGGCGGGCACATTTTCCTGACCCTCCGCACGAGTGACCTGCCCGTTCTGAGTCAGGGCGACAAGATCGACGTGCTGATGCCGTTGAATCAAGACACGATGAATCGACACCTGAGGCTGATGCGAGCGGGCTCGGCGGTGCTGTTCAACAGCGACACGATCAAGCCTGGTGTCGTTCCCAATGGCGTGCAGCTCTGCCCGTTTTCCGTCAAAGCTCTGGCGCCCACGGTCCGGGGCGATCTCGTCCAGAACACCATCGCGCTGGCGGCTATCTTGAAGTTGGTTGGGGTCGAGTTCAAGACTCTCGAGGAGATCCTGGCGATCCAGTTCAGGCGGCGGGGCGCCGCCGCCGTGGCCGAAAACGTGGGCGTCGCGCGAGCGGGCTACGACTACGCCGCGACTCATTTCACCGCCTTCCCGTTCTCGCTGCCAGACATGAGCAAACGACTGGCGTTCTTCGAGGGCAACCAGGCCCTCGCGATGGGTGGCGCCGCCGCCGGAGTTCGCTTTTACTGCGCCTATCCCATGAGCCCGGCCTCGGGAGTGCTTCACTGGATGTCGCGGCACGCGCGCCAGCTCGGCATCATGGTTCGGCAGGTCGAGGACGAAATCGGCGTGATCAACATGGCGATCGGGGCGGCGCACACGGGCTGCCGCGCCATGTGTGCGACCTCCGGCGGCGGCTTTGCCCTCATGACCGAAGCCCTGGGCGCGGCGGCCATGATGGAAATCCCGGTTGTCTGCATCAACGTCCAGCGGGCGGGACCGGCCACCGGGGTGCCCACCAAGACCGAGCAGGGCGACCTCTGGCAGGTGCTCGGTGCCGGCCAGGGAGACTATCCCAGGATCATCGTCGCGCCGACGAACATCGTCGATTGCTTCAAGCTCGTCCCGAAGGTCTTCAATCTGGTCGACAAATTCCAGTGCCCGGGTATCATTCTCTCCGACCTGCTGCTTTCCGAAGGCCGTTCCAGCATCGACCCCGCGGAACTGGATTTCAACGTGCCCATCGACCGCGGCGAGCTCGTCGGTCTCAACGGTAACGGCGGGCCCGTCAGCGGTGGCTTCAAGCGCTACCTTGTCACCGACAGTGGCATCTCGCCGCGGGCACTACCGGGAACGCCCGGATACGTCCATGTGGTGGCGACCGACGAACACGACGAGGACGGCGTGTTGATCAGCGACGAATTCACCGATCCGCACAAGCGTCAGGCCATCCACGAGAAGCGGATGCGCAAGATGGACGGGGTTCTTCCGCTCCTGCCGCCGCCGGAACTTCATGGTGCTGCGGACGCGCAGGTCACGCTGGTGGGCTGGGGCTCGACCGAAGGCGTGATTCGCGAGGCTATGGAACAGCTGGCAGAAGCCGGCGTCGTGGCCGACAATCTCCAGATTCGATGGCTGGTCCCGCTGCATGCCGACGCGATCCTCTCGATCCTGTCCAAGTGCCGGAAGGTCGTCGTCGTCGAGAACAACTACAGCGGGCAGTTCGCGCGCTACTTGAGATCGGAGACCGGGTTCGACGCCGACGGTCACATCCGAAAATACGACGGGGAGCCGTTCATGCCGCACCACATCGTGAACGGTATCGACGCGATTCTGGCAGGCTCGACGAAACTCTACGTGCCCGTGCACGAGATCCAGGTTTGAGGGAGACGGCGATGGCCACCATGGTTCAGCCCGAACGCGTCAAGGCGACGGTCAAAGATCTCAAAGGCAAGGTCGATCCCGACTGGTGTCCGGGATGTGGCGACTTCGGCGTGCTCGCGGCCCTGAAGCAGGCGATCGTCGAGGCGGGGCTCGAGCCCCACAAAGTCCTGACCATCAGCGGCATCGGCTGCTCGTCGAATTTACCCGGCTATCTCAACACGTATGGCATGCACACCTTGCATGGCCGCGCCCTGGCGGTGGCCACCGGTGCCCAGCTCGCCAATCATGACTTAAAGATCGTCGTGACGGGCGGAGACGGCGACGGGTACGGCATCGGCGGCAATCACTTTGTCCACGCCATGCGCCGCAACGTCGATCTGACCTATATCGTGATGAACAACCAGATCTACGGGCTGACGACCGGCCAGCTCTCACCCACCAGCATCAAGGGGATGAACACGAAGAGCACGCCCTTCGGCAGCGTCGAAAACCCCATCAACCCGATCCCGCTGGCCATCGCGGCCGGGGCGTCGTACGTCGCCCGGGGATTTACTGGTCAGCAGAGGCAGTTGGTCGAGCTGATCAAGGAGGGCTTGCAGCACAGAGGTTTCGCCCTGATCGACACCTTCAGCCCGTGCGTGACGTACAACCACGACAACACCCACGAATTTTTCAAGCAGAGGACCCGCAAACTGGAAGAAATGGGTCATGACCCGACCGACCTGCATGGCGCCCTGGAGAAGGGCTGGATGTGGGGCGACGTCATCCCGATTGGCCTCTTCTGGAGGCGCCAGGATCTGCCGGCGCTCGATCAGCTAGAACCGGTTCTCGGTGAAGGCGGTCCACTGGCGCACCGTCCGCTGGGCGTCGCCTCCGACGTCGCGCAAGCTCTCATCAAGGAATTGATGTAGCGGCGCGGTCGCCCCGACGTCCCGCGTGACGGCTGTCGCTCAGCTTCCGTTCGCGTAGCAGACGCGACGCACCGCGGCCACGATCTGCTCTCGCGTCGGCGTCTTCAGGCGCTCGAGGTTCTTCGCGTAGAGCATCGGTGCGTCCACGCCCGTGACGCGCACCACCGGTGCGTCGAGGTCGTCGAAGGCCTGCTCAGCGATGGATGAGGCGATCTCGGAGTCCAAGCCGGCGAAACCGGCGCCCGACTCGACCACGACCGCCCGGTGAGTTTCTGACGGAGCCGAGGATCGTCTGCTCGTCCATGGGGCGGAGCGTCCGTGGGTCCACGATCTCCACAGAGATCGAGTCCTTCTCGAGCTCCTTGGCCGCCTCCATAGCGCAATGGACCATTCCGACGTAGGCGACGACGGTGACGTCGCGCCCCTGGCGGCGCACGACGGCCTCACCGAGTGGGTTCGTGAAGTCGGGATCTTCGGGCACCTCGCCTTTGACGCTGTAGAGCGTCTCGGACTCGATGAAGATGACCGGGTTGTCGTCGCGGATCGCCGACTTCAAGAGCCCCTTGGCATCTGCCGGCGTCGACGGGCAGACAACCTTGAGCCCGGGCACGTTGAAGAAGTACCTCTCCATCGACTGCGAGTGCTGTACAGCGAACTGGTGCACGGGATCGCCTCGGCCGCGGATCACGATCGGGACGTTGTATTGCCCGCCCGACACGTAGTAGAGCGTCGCGGCCGTGCGCACGATCTGATCGAGCGCCAGCATCACGAGGTTGAACGTCATCATCTCGACGACGGGGCGCAGGCCGACCATCGCCGCGCCGATGCCGACGCCGGTGAATCCGGACTCCGCGATGTGCGTCTGGACGACCCGGCGCGGGTCGAATTCGTTGAGGTGCCGCTGTGTCATCTCGTCGGCGCCGTTGTTGACGCCAACCCCGTCGCCGATCACGAAGACGCGCTCGTCGCGACGCATCTCCTCGCTCAGGGCGAGGTTCGCGCCTCGCGGTAGGTCATCGTCGCCATGTCTGTCGACCTCACTCTCCCGGGGCGGCGAGCGAGTCCCCTTGGGCAGGGATCCGCCTGTCTCAGCGTCCGCGGGTCGTGCATGCGCTCAACTGCGGTGGCGCAGCTTGGGGTCCAGGGCATCCCGAATCGAATCGCCGAAGAGGTTGAACCCGAACACCGCCAGGCTGATCGCGAGACCGGGGAAGACGGCTAGCCACGCCGCCTTCTCGGCATACGAGAGCGCGCTCCCGGAGAGCATCAACCCCCACGACGGCGTGGGCTCGGCGGTACCCAGCCCCAGGAAGCTCAACGAGGCTTCCACGAGGATGGCGTTCCCGAACTGGGCCGTCAGCATGATCAAGTACGGCGCCATGACGTTGGGGATGATATGGCGCAGGATCACCCACGCATGCGAGCCACCCACGGCGCGGGCCGCTTCGACGTACATATTTTCTTTGATGCTCATGGCGTTGGAGCGGACGATGCGGGCCGTGCGGGGAATGATGGGAATGGCGATGGCCAGGATCACGTTGGGAACCGAACGCCCCAGGACGGTGACGATCGCCAGCGCGAGGATCAGCAACGGGAAGGCCAGCATCACATCGATGAGGCGCTGCAGGTAGAGGTCCACCCGGCCACCGAGATAGGCGCTGATCACGCCCAGGAGGGCCCCGGCGGTCGCGCCGACGAAGGCGGCGAGCAGACCGATGAACAGCGCGACGCGCGCGCCGTAGACGATGCGGGTGAACACGTCCCGGCCGAACTCGTCGGTGCCGAACC
>QHSU01000157.1 GCA_003220535.1 Candidatus Rokuibacteriota bacterium | reverse complement strand
ATTCGGCGCTCGGGTATCTCAGCCCCCGGGCCTTCGAGCGACGGTTGGATCACGAAGCATCGGCAGCTTAATCCAGGTGTCTACGAAATCGGGGCAAGTCCAGTTGTAGTGGCAGCAGGGATAGGGCTTGAAGCCGACGCGGAGCGTTTCCCACTCCTTGCCGAGAGTGTCGAAGGGCGCGCGCGCGGGCTCCGATCCGAGGAACGTCCGGTAGAAGCCGAAGCGGCCCTCGAGGATCGTCGCCGGCCCGGTGAACCCGCCGCGGGCGAGCCCCGCGGCGACGATGCCGGAGTGGGCGGCCCATCCCGGGTGCACCCGCTTCACCCACGAGCCGTCCTCCAGGTGCTCGATCACGCCCGACGCGAAGCTGCCCGCGATGCCGAGCGCCGCCGTAAGTCGGCCCGCGTCGAGCCTCTCGAGTCGACCGGCCGCCAGCGCCGCGGCGAACGTGCCGCAGACCGCGGTCGCATGCCAGCCGCGCGCGTGGAACGCCCCCGGCGCCGCCATACCGAGCCGGGTGATCGCTTCGTATCCCGCGACGGCCGCCGTCACGAGCGCACGGCCGTTGTATCCACCGGCTTCGCCGAGCGCCAGCACGGTGGGCAGGACCACCGCTGAGGCATGGGTGATCGAGACGGCGTGGGTGTCGTCGAAGTCGAGTCCGTGCGCCAGCGCACCGTTGGCGAGCGCGGCGAGCGGAGGTGGCGCCGTCAGATTCGAGCCGGCCACGCTGCACGGGCCGCCCCGACCCCAGCCTTCCAGCGCGCCCAGGACGGAGGGCGCCAGCTCCGAGGTCGAGGCCGCGAGCGCGATGCCGAGGATGTCGAGCGCGCGCAGTCGGACGCTGGCGACCACGTCGGGCGGGAGATCCTCGAACTCGAGACCGACGGCGAACTCGGCCAGCCGCTCCGCCAGCGTCATGCCGCCAATGATACGCTCGCCGCATGTGGAGGGTTCCGCCGATCGCGGCGCTCGCCGCGATCCTCGCCGCGTGCGCGGCGCCCACTCCGCGGCGAGAGGACATTCCGACCCGCGCCTCCGACTTCCGGCCGAGCCAGATCCGCCAGCCGGTCGTGTTCGCCCGGCTCCAACTCGACGGCCGGTACAGTGACGAAGAGCGGAAGACGATGCCGCAGAAGCTCGAAGGCGTGCTGCTCGACGAGCTGAACGCCCATGCGGTGCTCGCGAAGGAAGTCCGCGTCTCCGTCGGGGACGCCACGCGCGATCCGGGACCGGCCATCGCGCGCGCCCGCGGGCTCGGCGCCGATCACGTGATCTTCGTCGACGTTCGCGTAGCCCGCGGCCTGCTGCTGTTCTGTCAGGGCACCCGCCGACGGTTCCAGGCGACCGCCACCCAGTGGGGACAGGCCGCCGAGGTCCTGCGCGCGAGCGACGGCCTCGTGCGGCTGCGGATCGTGCCCGGATCGCTGCCGCCAGTCGCCGACCTCGATCCTGACTGCGACAACCCGCGAGACTCGCGCCGTCTGACGACGACCGAGGCGTTCGCCGAATCGGTCAAGCAGCTCATGACCCGGCTGCTGGCGTCCTAGTCTCGCGGTCCCTCGACTCCGAGCCGGACTGGCCCATGTTAGCCGGGCAGGGCGATGTTGCCGTCGGGCTCTCGGACGTTCCCGTCGGGCTCCCGGCTGCGGATCGCCGTGACGTTTCGGCCCTCGGCGTCCTTGACCTCGAACTCCTCGGCGAGCCCGGCGCCGATCAGCTGCTGCACGAGCGCTTCTCGCTCGACGCCGACCGGGGGAAGCTGGTGGGACTTCCAGCGCATGACGAAGTACCCACGGCTCACGTGGGGCAGGCGCGCCTCGGCGCGCTGGAGCTCCTGAAGCGCGCGCTCGAGTGCCGGGCCCGAGGCCGGCTGAAACGGCGGGCGCGCCAGCCGCGATGGCGCCATGCGAGGCGGAACGCGCTCGAAGGGCCGGGGACGCTCGACGCGGAACGTTGCGATGCCCTCGCTCAGATGGATCTGCCCGAAGCAGCGCACGCGCAGGTCCTTCGACAGGTCGTCGGCCGACCAGGTCGCCACCCACACCTGCTTGCCCAGAGCGTTCACCGCCTCCACGGCCGGGACGAAATCGTCGTCGCCCGAGATGAGCACGGCCGCGTCGAAGGCGCTGATCGCCGCGTAGTGGATCAGGTCGGCTACGAGCCGCGTGTCCACGCGCTTCTCGGTCGTGTACTCGTACTCGGCGCCGCACGCCGGGCAACGCCCGGAGCGGCGCACGCGTAGCTCGCGTTTGACGAAGTAGCCGGGACGGAGCTCGAGTCCTTTGAGGAAGCCCTCGACCAAGGGCGGCGCGTCCGCCGACACTCCGACGTAGTAGTGGGCGCCCGCAAAGATCGCGCTGGAGCCGCCGACGGCCTGCGTGATCCAGGTGGCGAGCCGGTCGTAGTCGACGCGGAGCGACTCGTCGTAGCGTTGAAGAGACCGGTAGAAGTTCTGTCCGTCAAAGAAGACACTGACCTTCATGGGCGGCCCCCGGCCAATCACAGTTCGTAATGCGTTGCGACGTTAATGGTGGACGATACTGGACTCGAACCAGTGACCTCTGGCATGTGAGGCCAGCGCTCTGCCAACTGAGCTAATC